>CAJUSG010000006.1:2939-75065 GCA_910589085.1 uncultured Oscillospiraceae bacterium
TGCCCTACAGGATGGAAGTTTTCCAAAAGAGGGGGCGTTGTGGGACGCCCCCTCTTTTACAATGGTTTATTTTGGTAGGGCGCGACGACCCGGCGCGCCGTTATTTGAGGTGTCCGATGCTCAGCCCTGGATGCTCTTAAGGGCCTCAGCGATGACGGCGTCGTCAGCCAGGTAGGGCATGGTGATGTGGTCCTGGCCCTTATACATCTCGTTGTACTCGGCCACGGTGGACATGGAGTTGGGGTTGCCCGCCCAGTTGCGGCGGGAGACGCCCACCATGGTGTCCCAGGGCATGGACATGCGCAGGATGGTGTCCACCCGCTCGGAGCCGTCCAGCACCATGCCGAAGCCGCCGTTGATGGCCTTGCCGATGCCGGTGCCGCCGCCGTTGTGCAGGGCGATCAGGCTCATGCCCCGAGCGGCGTTGCCGGCGTAGCACTGGGTGGCCATCTCGGCCATGATGTTGGAGCCGTCCTTGATGTTGGAGGTCTCACGGAAGGGGGAGTCGGTTCCGCCGGTGTCGTGGTGGTCGCGGCCCAGCATGACGGGGCCGATCTCGCCGTTGCGGACCATCTCGTTGAACTTCAGGGCGATGTTCATGCGGCCCATGGCGTCCTGATACAGGATGCGGCACTGGGTGCCCACCACCAGCTTGTTCTTCTTGGCGTCCCGGCACCAGACATAGTTGTCATAGTCCTGATAGCGGCGGTTGTGGGCCTTGATGTACTCGGCCGCGGCGGCGTCGGTCTTGTCCAGGTCCTCGGGGTTCCGGGACAGGCAGCACCAGCGGAAGGGGCCGTAGCCGAAGTCGAACAGGCAGGGACCGAGGATATCTTCCACATAGGAGGGGAACACAAAGCCGTCCAGGTCGTTCTCGCCGTTCTTGCAGATGGACTTAACGCCGGTGTCGTACACGGCCTTCAGGAAGCTGTTGCCGTAGTCGAAGAAGTAGGTGCCCTTGTCGTGGAGCTTGCAGATCATCTCATAGTGGTGCTGGAGCGTCTTGTCCACCAGCTTGGCGAAGCCCTCGGGATCCTTGTCCAGCATCTCGGTGCGCTCCTCGAAGCTCAGACCCTGGGGGCAATAGCCGCCGTCGTAGGGCACATGGCAGGAGGTCTGGTCGGACAGCAGGTCCACATGGATGTTGTTGTCATAGACGTACTCCAACAGGTCCACGATATTGCCGTGGTAGGCAACGGCGCAGGGCTCCTTGCTGGCCTGGTGGTCCTGGGCGATCTTCACCGCCTCGGCCAGGTCGCCAGTGCGGTGGCTCACCCAGCCCTGGGTGTAGCGGGTCTCAATGCGGGAGTCGTCCACCTCGGCGATGATGGAGGCTGCGCCGGCGATCTCAGCGGCCTTGCCCTGAGCGCCCGACATGCCGCCCAGACCGGCGGAGATGAACAGCCGTCCGGCCAGGTTGCCGTCCTCGGGGATGCCCAGCTTCAGGCGGCCGGCGTTGAGCAGGGTGTTGAAGGTGCCGTGGACGATGCCCTGGGGGCCGATGTACATCCAGCCGCCGGCGGTCATCTGGCCGTAGTTGGCCACGCCGATGGCGGCGGCCCGGTTGAAGTCCTTCTGGTTGTCATACATGCCCACCATCAGGCCGTTGGAGATGATGCAGCGGGGGGCCAGCTTGTGGCTGTGGAACAGGCCCAGGGGGTGGCCGGACATGACCACCAGGGTCTGCTCGTCGGTCATGACCTCCAGGTACTTCTTGATGAGGCGGTACTGCATCCAGTTCTGGCAGACCTGGCCGGTCTCGCCGTAGGTGACCAGCTCGTAGGGGTAGAGGGCGATGTCGAAGTCCAGATTGTTGTCGATCATCACCTGGAAGGCCTTGGCCTCGGTGCAGTTGCCCTTGTACTCCTCGATGGGCTTGCCGTAGAGCTTGCCGGCGGGGCGGAAGCGGTAGCCGTAGATGCGGCCGTGCTCCTCCAGCTCCTGGGCGAACTCCTTGGCCATCTGGGCGTGATGGTCGGGGTGGATGTAGCGCAGGGCGTTCTTGATGGCCAGGGCCTTGTCAGCCTCGGACAGGTGGGACTCGCGGCGGGGCGCCCGGCGGTAGCCCTCCTCAAAGGCGGGGTACTCGGGCAGGTCGTAGTCCAGCTTGATGGTCATGGCGTCTGCGAGATTCATGGTATGGTTCCTCCCTTTCTTAAAAATTTTCAGTATACAGCCGGGAACTGTTTTCTATGTATTGTATTTTAACAAAAACCTGATAAAATGAAAAGCACTTGTATTATATATTTGCCATACCGGAATGGTATAGCAGGAGAGTTCCCGGTGGGAGACAGGAAGGGAGTGCCGCACATGAATTTCAAACAGCTGGAGTATTTTGCCGCCGTGGCGGAGGAGGGGAGCATCTCCGGGGCGTCCCGGGCGCTCCACGTGGCCCAGCCCCCCATCAGCCGCCAGCTGGCCCTGCTGGAGGACGAGCTGGGGGTGACCCTCTTCCTGCGCACCAACAGGGGGGTAGCCCTCACCGAGGCGGGCCGCTGCCTCTATCAGCGCAGCCGCCAGATGTTTCAGAGCCTGCGGACCATGGCGGACAGCGTGCGGGAGGTGGACGCCGGGGCCCGGGGCCAGCTGAAGCTGGGGATCATCTACTCCGACGTGCAGATCGCCACCCAGCTGCTGAAGGGCTATCACGAAAAATATCCCCAGGTGGAGCTCTATGTCCGGATGGGGGCGCCTGGAGACCTGCTGGACGACCTGGGCCGGGGGGAGCTGCATGTGCTGTTCCTGCGCAGCCAGTCGGGGCGGTCCTACGGCCTGCGGGAGCGGGTGCTGGGGGAGGACCCCCTGGAGCTGGTGATGTGCCCCGAGACCGACCCCGCCCCGGGACAGGCGGCTGTCCCCATCCAGGCCCTGCGGGACGTGCCCATGTGCCTGCTGCGCAGCGACGACCTGTGGGGCTACGGCCGGGACCTGCTGGAGGAGTGCCGCCGGGCGGGCTTCACCCCCAACGTAGCCTGCCACTGCTACGACACCCCCATGGAGATGCAGATGGTTCAGGCGGGCTTCGGCGTGGGCTTTCTGCCCAAATCCATTGTGGCCGCCCATCCCGGCTCCCCGGTCTACACAAAGCCGGTGCTGGAGTTCAACGCCAAATCCTACCCCATCCTGGTCTGGGAGGACGACCCCTACCAGAGCGGCTGCGTCAGGCGGTTTTTGGAGCTGGCGGCCTCCACTTAATAATTTTAAGCGTTCCGTCAAAAAAACCTTTGTCCTCTTGTTGCTTATTTGGGGCTTATCCAATATAATAGTGTCACCTGAAAAAAAGCACCCCGGGAATAATATATTTAGGAGGAAATTACAATGGCCAAACTTGTCGAGTGTATCCCCAATTTCAGCTGCAGCAAGGAGAAGGATGAGGCCGCGTACAACGCCCTGGTAGAGGTCGCCAAGAGCGTGCCCGGCTGCACCCTCTTCGACGCCCAGACCGACGGCAACCACAACCGCTGCGTGTTCACCATGATCGGCTCCCCTGAGGCCATCGAGGAGGTGGCCTTCCAGCTCACCAAAAAGGCCGCCGAGGTCATCGACATGACCAAGCATGTGGGCGAGCACTCCCGCATGGGCGCCACCGACGTAATCCCCTTCGTCCCCACCATGGGCGTCACCGTGGAGGAGTGCGTGGAGATCAGCAAGCGGCTGGGCCAGCGCATCTGGGACGAGCTGAAGATCCCCTCCTTCCTCTATGAGGACTCCGCCTCCGCCCCCCACCGCCGCAACCTGGCCGCCTGCCGCAAGGGTCAGTTCGAGGGTATGCCCGAGAAGCTGCTTCAGGAGGAGTGGGCCCCCGACTTCGGCGAGCGGAAGATTCACCCCACCGCCGGCATCACCGCCATCGGCGCCCGTATGCCCCTGGTGGCCTTCAATGTGAACCTGGCCACCTCCGACGTGGAGATCGCCAAGAAGATCGCCAAGGTCATCCGCGGCTCCTCCGGCGGCTTCCGCAGCTGCAAGGCCATGGGCTTCATGCTGGAGGACCGGGGCATCGCCCAGGTCTCCATGAACATGGTCAACTACGAGGACACCCCCCTGAACGTGGTGTATGAGATGATTAAGTCCCTGGCCGAGCGCTACGGCACCTACATTGTGGGCAGCGAAGTCGTGGGTCTCACCCCCGCCAAGGCCCTGATCGACTGCGCCGAGCACTACCTGAAGCTGGAGAACTTCGACTGCCACAACCAGGTGATGGAGTACCACCTGGTGGGCATGGAATAAGGAGGGTTCACCCATGAAACTGGCTGAGCTGAAGACATCTGAGTTTGTAGACCTGCTGGCCTCCGACGCCCCCGCCCCCGGCGGCGGGTCCGCCGCCGCCCTGGAGGGCGCCCTGGGCGCCGCCCTCACCGCTATGGTGTGCTCCCTGACCATCGGCAAAAAGAAATACGCCGACCATCAGGAGCTGGTGACCGGGGCCCAGAAAAAGGCCGCCGGCCTGAAGGCCCGCTTTGTGGACGTGATGGACCGGGACACCGAGGCCTTCAACGTGGTCAGCGCCGCCTTCGGTATGCCCAAGGCCACCGACGAGGAGAAGGCCGCCCGCTCCGCCGCCATCCAGGAGGGCCTGAAGGGCTGCACCAAGACCCCCTTCGAGATGATGGAGCTGGCTGTGGAGACCCTGGAGCTCACCGCCTCCATCCTGGGCAAGAGCAACGACAGCGCCGCCAGCGACCTGGGCGTGTCCGCCCTGTCCCTGCGGGCCGCCATCCAGGGCGCCTGGCTCAACGTGCTCATCAACATCGGCAGCCTGAAGGACACCGCCCTGGCCGAGGACTACCGCGCCAAGGGCGAGGCCCTGCTGGCCAAGGCTCTGCCCCTGGCCGATGAGATCTACAGCACCGTTGTCAGCCAAATGTAACTGAAATAAGTACCTGGCCAGAGTAGATACCGCGCGTCAAGTGCCGTCGGATGGGAAGTTGCCGGCGGACGAAGGGAATTCCTCCCGCGTTGCTGTATCGCATCCGCTGCCATGGGGGAGTATGCTCCTTTCATGGCAACACGCCGTGAAAGGAGCGTATTTATGTTTGTAAAAAAATTTGACGTCAAGCTCATGTGCCAGCTGGCTCTGCTGGTAGCCCTGTATTATCTGCTGTCCATTACGCTGGTCATCCACACCGGAAACTTTAAGCTCACCTTTATTTCTCTCCCTGTAATTGCCGCCGCCCTGCTCTATGGACCGGGCGCGGGCTTTACCGTGGCCCTGCTGGGAGAGTTTCTGGCCCAGATGAGCGGCCCCTTCGGCTTGGCTCCCAACACGGTGCTGTGGCTCATTCCCCCTGCGGTCAACGGCCTGCTGGTGGGACTGGCAGCCTTCGTCATGTGGCGGAAGGGACGGCCTCTGGAGCGCCGGCCCGTGGCCTGCTACGCCGCATGTATAGTATGCGCGGTGCTGACCAGCGGCGTAAACACTCTGGTGCTGTGGGCGGACAGTCTGCTGTATGGCTACTACAATTTCGCGTTTATCTTCGGCAGCGCCTTGCTGCGCCTGGGCAAGGATCTGATTGTCGCCGCTATTGTCACCACAATCGCCATTCCGCTGGTACATGCGCTGCGCCGGAGCGGGCTGGTCGCCCCGGCGGGAAATTTTGACCGACAGGCCCAATAGAAAGGAAGGCTCTTTATGGAATGGACTCTTCTGCGCCGGGAGGACTATGTAACCACCAGCTGGTCCGGCGGGACCACCACCCAGCTGGCCATCGCTCCGGAGGGGGCGGTCTACGCGGACCGGGATTTTCTCTGGCGGCTCAGCTCCGCCACCGTGGAGCTGGAGCACTCCGACTTCACTCCCCTGCCCGACTACAACCGGTTTTTATCCGTGCTGGAGGGGGAGATCCAGCTGAAGGTGGACGGCCAGGAGCCCGCCCCTCTGGTCCCCGGGCAGGTGGTCGCCTTCGACGGCGGCGTGCCGGTGGAGAGCTGGGGCCAGTGCGTGGACTTCAACCTGATGGTCCGCAAGGGGAGGGCCCAGGGGTCGGTAAATGTCCTGTCGGGCGGCAGTGAGACGAATTGGCTCACCCAGCCGGGGGACCTGGCCGTCTACTGCGCCGCCGGGGCGGTCCGCCTGCCCGATTTCGGTCTGGAGGCCCGGGCCGGCCAGACCCTGCTGTGCCGGGGCGCCGAGGGCGGAGCCGTCAGGCTGATCTGTGAGGCCGGGGCCGCAATGCTGGCCTGCATCAAGGAGGCATGAACCATGACAGGACAACAGGCAGTTGATCTGATTCACCAGGAGGCCTGGACGGGCCGCAAGCCCGGCCTGAGCCGGACGCTGGAGCTGCTGGACAGGGTGGGCAATCCCCACAGGCAGCTGAAATATGTCCATATCACCGGCACCAACGGCAAGGGCTCCACCGCCGCCATGATTGCCGCCGGGCTGACGGCCGCCGGGCTGAAAACCGGGCTGTCCACCTCCCCCCACCTGTGGACCTTCCACGAGCGCTTCCAGGTAAACGGCCAGCCCATCCCCGACGAGGCCCTGGGCCGCATCGCCGAGCGGGTCATCGCTGCCGGAAAGGGGATGGACGACCCGGCCACCGAGTTCGAGCTGATGACCGCCGTGGGGATGCTCTGGTTCCTGGAGGCGGAGTGCGACATCGTGGTGCTGGAGGTCGGTCTGGGGGGCCGGCTGGACTCCACCAACGTGATTCCCGCCCCGGAGGCGGCGGTCATCACCAACATCGGCCTGGAGCACACCGCTGAGCTGGGCAATACCCGCGCCCTCATCGCGGCCGAGAAGGCGGGAATCATCAAGCCCGGCTGCGACGCCGTCCTCTACGGCCAGAGTCGGGAGGTGGAGGAGGTTGTGGAGGCGGCCTGCCGGGAGCAGAATGTCCCCCTCACCCGCACCGACCCCGAGCGGCTGGAGGTGCTCTGCTCCGGGCTGACCGGGCAGACCTTCCTCTACCGGGGCAGCGGCCCCTACCACATCCCGCTCCTTGGCGCCCACCAGCTGTATAACGCCGCCGCCGCGCTGGAGACCCTCTGGACCCTGCGGACCCGGGGCTGGGCTCTCTCGGAGGATGCCATCACCCAGGGGCTGGCCAAAACGGTATGGCCGGCCCGGATGGAGCTGGTCCGCCGCTCCCCCGATGTGATTCTGGACGGAGGACACAATCCCCAGTGTATGGAAGCTCTGTCCAGGGCTCTCCAGGAGCTGTACCCCGGGAAAAAGCTGGTCTTTCTCACCGGCGTGCTGGCCGACAAGGACTACCACTCCATGGTGGGGGAGATTCTGCCCCTGGCAAAGGAGTTCTTTACCATCACCCCGGACAGCGACCGCGCCATGTCCGCGTCCGATCTGGCGGCCTATCTGGAAGGCCGGGGGGCTCAGGCCACCCCCTGCCAGAGCACCCGGGAGGGTGTGGACCGGGCTCTGGCGGCGGCGGGGCCTCAGGACGTGGTGTGCGCCTGCGGGTCGCTGTATATGATCGGCGAGGTGCGGCACCTTCTGGGGCTGTGCTGACTTGAATGGAAAGGCGGAACGCTTATGCTGAGCCCGGCGGAATTTGTCAACTTCTATGCCCAGGTGGGGGCCAAAAAATGCGCCAACAGCGCCGAGAAGCTCTATCTGTCGGCCCTGCTGGCGGGATTTTATATCGCCTCCGGGGCGGTGGTGGCCAACACGGCGGGCCATCTGCTCACCAACGCCGGGCTGTCCCGGGTGCTGTGCGGCCTGCTGTTCCCCTTCGGGCTGATTATGGTCATCGTCACCGGGGCGGAGCTGTTCACCGGCAACTGCCTGATTACCATCTCCCTGCTGGAGAAGAAGGCCGCCCTGGCCGGGATGGTACGCAATCTGGTGATTGTCTACATCGGCAACCTGCTGGGGGCGGTGATGCTGGCCTCGGCCATCGTCTACTGCGGCCAGCTGGACCTGTCCGGCGGAGCCCTGGCGGTCCACACCATCCGCACCGCCGCCGCCAAGTGCGCCATCCCCTTCGGCAAGGCGGTGGTGCTGGGGATTTTGTGCAATGTGCTGGTGTGCGCCGGAGTGATGTGCTCCCTGTGCGGCAAGGGCCTGGCCGGCCGGGCCATCGGCGCCTTCGTGCCGGTGAGCTTCTTCGTCATCGGCGGTTTTGAGCACTGCGTGGCCAATATGTACTACATCCCCGCCGGGCTGATGGCGGCGGGCGTGCCCCGCTACGCCCAGCTGGCGGCGGAGGCAGGGGTGGACCTGGCCGTCCTGAGCCTGGGAGGGTTCTTTGCCAACCTGCTCCCCGTCACCATCGGCAACATCATCGGCGGCTGCGGCTTCGGAGCCCTGATCTGGTCCTGTCACAGGACAAAATAAGCCAAACAGGGCCCGCCCCCACGGGGACGGGCCCTGTTCATCAATGTGACCCCCTGAATAGGCCTATGTTAATACCCGTTGCTTGCGGCAACGGGCGGTCTCTGCTACAATCGGGACAACGGCAAATCGAAAGGTGGTCATCCCGAATGCTAAGTGAAAACATAAAAGCGATCCGAAAATCAAAGGGGCTCTCCCAGGAGGAGCTCGCCATCAAGCTGAATGTGGTGCGGCAGACCATTTCAAAGTGGGAGCTGGGCCTGTCGGTCCCCGACTCGGACCTGCTGATTGCCATATCGGAGGCGCTGGAAACCCCGGTAAGCACCCTGCTTGGTGAAACCGTGACGGAGCCGGAGGCGGACGATCTGGCCGCAATCGCTCAAAAGCTGGAGCGGATCAATGTACAGCTCGCCCGGCAGAAGGCCGGGAGAAGAAGGCTGCTCCATTGGCTGTGCTTCGCCCTGTGCGCAGCCATAGTGGCAGCAGTCGCGGTCTTATACGCTTTTCCCAGCCCTTACCTGAGCTGGGATTACAGCGCCCCGGAAACCGTCGTTATAGGGGTGGCGCTTCACGCGTGTGAATGGCTGTTTGTCCGGCTGGCCCCCATTGCCCTGATCGGGGCAATCGCCGGATACCTCCTGACACGGAAGAAGGCATAACAGAAAAAGCAAGGCAGGCCGTACGGTCTGCCTTGCTTTTTTGTTCTCTGTGCTTACTTCCGGGTGGGCACGTGCCAGATATCCCGGGCGTAGTCCTGAATGGAGCGGTCGGCGGCGAAGATGCCCGACCGGGCGATGTTGATGAGGGACATCCGGTCCCAGAGGGCGCGGTCGGCGTAGGCGGCCAGGGCCCGGCGGTGGGCGTCGCAGTAGCTGTTGAAGTCGGCCAGGAGCATGTACTCGTCGGCCTGGCTGCCTCCCGCGCCGAAGAGCAGCCGGTTGGACAGGTCGGTGTAGGCCACTCCGTCGGCAAAGCCGGCGGTGATCTGGTCCAGGATGCGCTTCAGGTTCTGGTCGTGGAGGTAAATCTCGTGGGGGCGATAGCCCTCCCGCTTGCGCTGGTTCACCTGGTCGGTGGTCAGGCCGAAGAGGAAGATGTTTTCGTCCCCCAGCTGCTGGTGCATCTCCACGTTGGCCCCGTCCAGGGTGCCGATGGTGAGGGCGCCGTTCATCATGAACTTCATGTTGCCGGTGCCGCTGGCCTCCTTGCCCGCGGTGGAGATCTGCTCGGAGATCTCAGAGGCGGGCATCAGCTTCTCAGCCAGAGAGACCCGGTAGTTCTCCAAAAAGACCACTTGCAGCTTATCCTTGCAGATGGGGTCGGCGGCGATCTGGGCGGCCAGGGAGTTGATGAGCTGGATGATCTGCTTGGCCACGTGGTAGCCGGGGGCCGCCTTGGCGCCGAAGAGGAAGGTCTGGGGGGTAAACTCCATATTGGGGTTGTCCCGCAGCTGGTTGTACAGGTGAATGATGTGCAGCACGTTGAGCAGCTGGCGCTTGTACTCGTGGAGGCGCTTCACCTGGACGTCAAAGATGGCATCGGTGTTCAGGGTGACGCCCGACTCCCGGGCCACCCAGGCGGCGAAGCGGCGCTTGTTCTCCTTTTTGATGTCCTCCAGCTGCTGGAGCACCGCCTTGTCGTCCGCCGACTTCTCAAAGTCCCGCAGGGCCTCGGGGTGGAGGAGATACCGGTCCCCCCCGGTGCAGTCCCGGATGAGGGCGTCCAGCCTGGGGTTGATCTGAGACAGCCAGCGGCGGTGGTCGATGCCGTTGGTCACGTTCTTGAACTTGCCGGGCTCGGCCTGGTAGGCGTCCTGGAAGACGTCCCGCTTCAGAATCTCGGAGTGGAGGGCGGACACGCCGTTGATGGCCTGGCAGGCGCAGACGCACAGGTTGGCCATACGCACCTCGCCCCCCCAGATGATGGCCATGTGGCCCACCTTGCCAGTGTCGCCGCCGTAGCGGCGCTCCAGCTCGGCCTGGTAGCGGCGGGCGATCTCGGTGAGGATCTGCCAGATGCGGGGCAGGAGGGTCTCGATGAGCTTCTGGGGCCAGCGCTCCAGGGCCTCGGCCAGCACGGTGTGGTTGGTGTAGCACACCGCGTCGGTGACGATGTGCCAGGCCTCGTCCCAGCCGTAGCCCTCCTGGTCCAGCAGGATGCGCATCAGCTCGGGGATGACCAGGGTGGGGTGGGTGTCGTTGATCTGGATTACGTGCTTCCGGGCAAAGTTGCGCAGGGTGCCATACTGGGCCTTGTGCTGGCGGACGATAGACTGGACGGTGGCCGAGACGAAGAAGTACTGCTGCTTCAGGCGCAGGGACTTGCCCTCGGCGTGGTTGTCGTCGGGGTAGAGGACCTTGGCGATGACCTCGGCCATGGCCTGCTGCTCCACCGCCTTCAGGTACTCGCCCCGGGAGTAGAGGGACATGTCCACCGGCAGGGGGCTCTTGGCGTCCCACAGGCGCAGGGTGTTGGTGTGGTGGGTGTTGTAGCCGGCGATCTTCATGTCCCGGGGGATGGCCAGCACGGCGGTGTAGCCCACGTGCTCGGGGTGGTTGGTGCCGTTCTCCCAGCGGTCGATGATCTGGCCGCCGAAGCGGACCTCCTCCGCCTCCTCCATCTTGGGGATAAGCCAGGCGTCGCCCAGGCCCAGCCAGTTGTCGGCCAGCTCCTGCTGCTTGCCATCCACAATCTTCTGCTTGAAGATGCCCAGCTCGTAGCAGATGGAGTAGCCGGTGGCGGGAATCTCCAGGGTGGTCATGGAGTCCAGGTAGCAGGCAGCCAGACGGCCCAGGCCGCCGTTGCCCAGGCCGGCGTCGGGCTCGGACTCGAACAGGTCGGCGGCGGAGAAGCCCATGCCCTCCAGCGCCTCCTTCATGGTGCCCAGCAGCCCCAGGTTATAGGCGTTCTTCTCCAGGGAGCGGCCCAGCAGGAACTCCAGGGACAGGTAGTGGACCTGCCGCTGCTGCTTCTCCCATACCTCGTTGCTGGTTTCCATGCGGTGACGGGACATGATGTCCCGCAGGACTAGGGCGCAGGCCTTGAACATATGGGTGTTTGTGGCCGTCTCCACCGTGCAGCCGAAGTTGCGCTGGAGCTTGCCGGTAATCATCTCAATCAGTTGTTCCTTATTATACTCAGGGGAATAGTCTGCCATAACAATACCTCCTGTTTGAATTACAGTCTCTGGAATAGCTTTCACAAAGAAATATTTTAACAGATTTTCATGGGGCCGTCAACAATCGGGAAGGGAGAAAAAGGGAGAAATTACAAGGAGAACGAAAACAGCCCCGGCCGGTTTGGCCGGGGCTGTCTGACCGTCTGAACTCAGGCCAGGATACGCTTATAGATTTCCAGATACTGCCGGGCGGAATTTTTCCAGGAGAAGTCGGCGGTCATGCTCTCCTTCTGCAGGCCTCTCCATGCCTTCTTGTCGTCGTTGTACAGGTCCACCGCCTCCCGCAGGACCCACACCATGTCGCCGGCGTTGATGTTGCCGAAGGTGAAGCCCCGGCCGGTGCCCTCGAACTTGTTGTAGGGGGTAACGGTGTCCTTCAGGCCGCCCGTCTCCCGCACCACGGGGATGGTGCCAAAGCGCATGGCGATCATCTGGGACAGACCGCAGGGCTCGGAGACCGAGGGCATGAGGAAGATGTCCGCCCCGGCGTAGATCATGTTGGACAGGGGGGCGGAGTAGGTGAGCTGGGCGGAGAAGCGGCCGGGATACTGCCCCTGGGCGTAGCGGAAGGCCTCCTCGTACTGCCAGTCGCCGGTGCCCAGCACCACCATCTGCACCCCCTTGGTGCCCAGGCCCATGATGTCGTGGATGGCGTCGGTGACCATGGAGAAGCCCTTGTGCCCCACCAGCCTGGAGACGCAGGCAACCAGGGGAATATCCGGGTTCTCCTCCAGGCCCACCGCCTGCTGAAGGGCGGCCTTACAGGCGGCCTTGCCCTTCACCGGGGCCTTAGCGGTGAAGTTGGCGGCCAGACCCTCCATTTTGGCGGGGTCGTAGAGGTCCACGTCGATGCCGTTGAGGATGCCCTCCAGCTTGCCGCTCTGCTGGTTGATGACCCCGTCCAGCCCGTGGGCGTAGAAGGGGGTGCGCAGCTCCTGGGCGTAGGTGGGAGAGACGGTGGTGACGAAGTTGGAGGCCATGATGGCCCCCTTCATCAGGTTCACGTCCCGGTGGTAGGCCAGCATCCCCTCGTTGAAGTAGCTGCGGTCCAGGCCGATGACGTCCTGGAGGACCTGGTCGCCGTAGCGGCCCTGGTACTCAATATTGTGGATGGTGTACACCGTCCGGGTCCCCGCCAGCTCGGGGATGCGGTATTTCTCCTCCAGGAGGTAGACGGGCACCAGGGCGGTCTGCCAGTCGTTGCAGTGGATAATGTCCGGAGCCCAGCCCAGCTGGCCGGGGGCCTCCACCACCGCCCGGGAGAAGTAGGAGAAGCGCTCACAGTCGTCAAAGTGTCCGTAGATCTGCCAGCGCTTGAAGTAGTACTCATTGTCCACAAACCAGAAGGTGACGCCCTGATGCTCCACCTCGAAGATTCCGCAGTATACCTGCCGCCAGGCCAGAGTGACATTGAAGTACTTCAAAAAGGTCATCTTGGCCCGCCAGTCCTCGCTGACTCCCTCGTAGAGGGGCAGAATCACCCTGACCTCGTGGCCCTCGGCCGCCAGAGCCTGGGGAAGGGAGCCGGCCACGTCGGCCAGGCCGCCGGTTTTGATGAAGGGGGCCGCCTCGGGGGTGGCAAAGAGAATTTTCATAGAAATCACCTTTTCCAAAAATTATTGGGGGATTTTCGTTGTAGGGCGCGACCACTGGGCGCGCCGCGGTGCTGTGAGCCATCAGACGGGGCGCCGGGTCGTCGCCCCCTACAAACGCCGGGGATCGCAGGAAGACGCCCTCCGGATTGGGGAGGGCGTCCGGAAAAATCAGACAACAGAGCCCTTGGCGATAGCCAGAGGATAGGTGGCGTGGCCCATGAGCATACGGCCCTCGTTCACCGTTACGTCTTTGTCGGCGATGACATAGGACAGGGATGCCCCGGACCTGACCACCGTGCCCTGCATGAGCACACTGTTGGACACCTTGGCCCCCTTCTCCACCACGACTCCGCGGAAGAGGATGGAGTTCTCCACCTCGCCCTCGACCTGACAGCCGTCGGCCACCAGAGAGGACCTGGAGACCGAGTTGGGGCCGTAGTAGGTGGAGGGGTTGGACTGGTCCTTGGTGCGGATGGGCCGGGCGGGGTTGAACAGGTCGGCCCGGACCGCCGGGTCCAGCAGGTCCATAGAGCGCTGATAGTAGTCGCCCACAGACTGGAAGCGGCCCACATAGCCCTTGTGGACGTAGGGCATCATCTTCAGGGATTTCATCCTGGGCTGGAGGACGCCGCGGCTGAAGTTGGACACATCGTGGGCGGAGCAGTAGTCCACCATGTCCATCAGAAGGCGCTTGGACAGGATATAGATCTCCAGAGACTCCAAAGCCTTGCCGGCGGAGGTGGGATGGATGGACAGGTCGGTAATCCGGCCCTCTTCGCTGACCTCCACATACTCGGAAAACTGGGGGGCCCCCTTCAGGGTGGGGGTGCAGACCACGGTAATGTCAGCCCCCGAGTTCAGGTGCTGCTCAAATACCTCCGCCACCGGCAGGTTGATGGCCGTGTCGCCCCAGGCCAGCAGGACATAGTCCTGGCGGATGTCCTCCAGGTAGTCATAGACCCCGGCCAGGGCCTCCATGCTGCCCCGGTACTCGCCGTGGCCCAGCTCGGTATAGCTGAAGGGAGGCAGGATGCGCAGGCCGCCGTGCTTGCGGCTCAGGTCCCAGTCCTTGCCCGAGCCCAGGTGGTCCAGAAGGGACTGGTAGCTCTGGTGCACCACCACGCCCACGTCGGTGATGCCGGCGTTGACGCAGTTGGACAGCATGAAGTCGATCAGGCGGTAACGGCCGCCAAAGGGCAGGGAGCAGGTGTTCCGGGGACGGGTCAGCTCGCCCAGATTGGCGTCAGAGCGGTACGCGAACAAAATTCCGTGGAGATCGTTCATGCCTGCTCACCTCCTTTCACATTTTCGCGGATCATGGCCTTTGGCGGGATGACGGCCTTCTCCCCCACGGTAACCCCGCCGGCTACCACGGCGATGCCCCAGTTCTCGCCGCCGTCGGGCGCCGAGCCCACAACGGCCTCCGCCTCCACCGTGGCGTTTTCCGCCACGATCGAGTAGTAGACCTTGGCCCCCTCTTTGACGGTTGCCCCGGGCATGAGGATGGAGTACTGGATGTCGGCCCCCTTCTCCACCGTGACCGAGTTGAAGAGCACCGAGTTGGCCACGACGCCCTCCACCCGGCAGCCGCCGGTGACCAGAGAGTGGGAGATGGACGCCGCCGGGCCGGTGACATGGGGCGGCCGGATGGGCGTGCGGGCGTAGATGGGCCAGCTGTCGTCATACATGTCCAGCCCGCTGCTGCTGCCCGCCAGCATATCCATGTTGGCGTCCCACAGGGAGTCGATGGTGCCCACATCCTTCCAGTAGCCCGCGAAGCGGTAGGCCATCAGCTTCTCGCCGGCGTGGAGCATGTTGGGGATGATGTTTTTGCCGAAGTCGTTGGAGGAATCGGGGTCAGCCTCGTCGTCGATGAGGTATTTGCGCAGCTTGGACCAGGTGAATACGTAGATGCCCATGGAGGCCAGGTTGCTCTTGGGCTGGGGGGGCTTCTCCTCAAACTCATAGACCTTGTCGTCGGCCTCCACGTTCAGGATGCCGAAGCGCTTGGCCTCCTCCATGGTGACCTCCAGCACCGAGATGGTGCAGGCGGCCCCGGATTTTTTATGGAAGGATACCATCTCGGAGTAGTCCATCTTATAGATGTGGTCGCCCGAGAGGACCACTACGTACTCGGGATCATACAGGTCCAGAAAGCCGATATTCTGGTAAATGGCGTTGGCCGTGCCCTTGTACCAGGTGCCCTGCTCCCCCTCCCGCTGGTAGGGGGGAAGGATATGGACGCCGCCGTCGGACCGGTCCAGGTCCCAGGGCTGGCCGTTGCCCAGATAGGCGTTCAGCTCCAGGGGGCGGTACTGGGTAAGGACGCCCACCGTGTCGATGCCGGAGTTGACACAGTTGGACAGGGGAAAGTCGATGATTCGGTACTTCCCGCCGAAGGGGACGGCAGGCTTTGCCACGTTGCTGGTCAGGGCGTAGAGACGGCTGCCCTGGCCGCCGGCCAGCAGCATGGCGACAACTTCTTTCTTCATGGTGTTCACCTCTTACTTTTTTGGCTGCGGTGGCATCTATTGGAAACCAGGGCCGGCAAGCCCTGAGGGTGCCCGGAGGGTCGTGCGGAGGCCGCCCCCTAGGTCTTGGGCGCCTTTTTGGGCTTGGCGGCAGGGGCCTTCTCCGCCTTGGCCGTCTTTTTGGCCTTCTCCGCCTTGGGAGCGGCTTTGGCCGTCTTCTTGGCGGCGGGCTTCTTCTCCGCCTTGGCGGCCTCGCTGGCCTTTTCCACCTTGGGCTTGCGGGCGGGGTTCTTGCGCACGCACCGGTAGATCACAGTGGACATGGGGGGCAGGTCCACCGTGAAGGACTGGGGCTGGTCGTGACAGGGGATCTTTTCCGTCTTGATGGGCGCCTTGTCCCCCCGGCCCACGCCGCCGTAGGCCGCGTCGTCGGTGTTGAAGGCCACCGCCCAGGAGCCGGCAAAGGGGGCGCCTACCCGGTAGCCGTTGCGATGCTCCGGCGAGAAGTTGCACAGCACCAGCAGAGGCTGCCCCTTCCGGTCCCAGCGCAGGAAGGCCACCGTGTTGGCGTTGTTGTCGTCGGCGCACAGCCACTGGAAGCCCTGCCAGGAGTCGTCCTGATCCCACAGGGGGGCGTTCTCCAGATAGAAGGCGTTCATGGCCTTGAAGAAGTCCTGGGTCTGGCGGTGGGGACCGTACTGAAGCAGATGCCAGTCCAGGGAATACTCGTAGTGCCACTCGTTCCACTGGCCCAGCTCAGCCCCCATGAAGGTGAGCTTCTTGCCCGGATGGGTCATCATGTAGGCGTAGAAGGCCCGGACGCCGGCGAACTTCTGGGGGTTGTCGCCGGGCATCTTGCCGAAGAAGGAGCCCTTCATGTGGACCACCTCGTCGTGGGAGAGGGGCAGGATATAGTTCTCTGAGAAGGCGTACATCAGGGAGAAGGTGATGTCCCGGTGGTTGAACTGGCGAAAATAGGGGTCCAGCTTGATATAGTGGCAGATGTCGTTCATCCAGCCCATATTCCACTTGAAGTTGAAGCCCAGGCCGCCGTCGTCCACCGGCTTGGTCACCTTGGGCCAGGCGGTGGACTCCTCCGCCACCATGAGCACGTCGGGGTGGGCGGCGAAGACGGCGGTGTTCAGGTCCTGGAAGAACTTGATGGCCTCCAGATTCTCGTGCCCGCCGTTCACGTTGGGCATCCACTCCCCCGCCTTCCGGTTGTAGTCCAGATAGAGCATGGAGGACACCGCGTCCACCCGCAGGCCGTCCATGTGGTACTCCTCCAGCCAGAACATGGCCGAGGAGAACAGGAAGGAGCGCACCTCGGGCCGGCCGAAGTCGAACACGTCGGTGCCCCACTCCTTATGCTCCCCCTTCCGGGGGTCGGCGTACTCGTAGGTGGGGGTGCCGTCGAAATTGTACAGGCCGAAGGCGTCCCGGGGGAAATGGGCGGGGACCCAGTCCATAATCACCCCGATGCCCGCCTGGTGGAGCTGGTCAATGAGGTATTTCAGGTCGTCAGGGGTGCCGAAGCGGCTGGTGGCGGCGAAGTAGCCGGTGCACTGGTAGCCCCAGGAGGCGTCCAGGGGGTGCTCGGTGACGGGGAGCAGCTCCACATGGGTGAAGCCCATCTCCTTCACGTAGGGCACCAGGTAGGTGGTGATATCCCGGTAGCTGAGGAACTCCCCCTCGCCGGTGCGCCGCCAGGAGCCCAGGTGGCACTCGTAGATGTTCATGGGCCGGCGGTATAGGGGATTTTTGGCCCGGAAGGTAAACCAGTCCCGGTCGCCCCACTGGTAGCCGGTGTCCAGATCGTAGATCTTGCTGGACACGTCGGGCCGGGTGGCGGCGTGGAAGCCGTAGGGGTCCGCCTTGCCTACAAAGGAGGAGCCGTCCGCCTTATGTATGGCGTACTGGTAGGCGTCGTAGCGCTTCAGGCCGGGGACAAAGGCCTCCCAGATGCCCCCCTCCACCTTCTCCATGGGGGTGGCCTCCAGGTCCCAGCCGTTGAAGTCGCCGATGACGGTGACCTTTGGGGCGTTGGGGGCCCAGACCCGAAAGAGATATCCCTCCGTGCCGGCCTCGTCCTTGGCGGGATGGGCGCCGAAGCACCTCCAGGCGTGGGTGGAGCGGCCCTCGGTAAATGCCTCAAGCTCCAAGAAAAGGTCGCTGGATGAGAGTTTTTCTTGATATTTAGACATATTTATCACCTCGTGGAGTCTTTTGTAAGCTCCTTCGTCAGCTAAAACCAACAAGGGAGTATGATATGCGCTCGGGTATATTTATCAAAATTATACAACAAGTGGACAGAGCCGTCAAGTAAAATAGTGGAAATCCAGGGAGAAATAAAAAAGAATTTCCTAGAGCGGCAAGGGGTGGGAGATACAGGGGCAGCCCGCGGCTGCCCCTGCATAAGGCCGCGAATGGGATACGCCTCGGCAGGCGGCGGATTACCCCGCCATCAGCAGCCTGGACAGCATCCTGCTGAAGATGCCGGGGACAGACAGCCGGTCCACCTGCTGGGCGGAGAGAATGGGGATGGTGTCCCGCAGCTCGCCGCCCACATAGACCTCCAGACGGCCCAGGATCTGGCCGCTCTCCACCGGGGCCTCTACGTTTTCAGCCAGAGAGAGCCCGGTGGATACCTGGCCCTCCTCCCCCCGGCGGACCAGCAGACGGCAGTCCCGCTCCAGTTTGGGCTGAACCTGGCCCTGGGTCCCCAGAAGGACATCTATGGGGGCCAGGGGGGCCTCCGGGTAGACAGAGACCACCGTATAGTTGGCAAAGCCATAGTCCAGGAGAGCCTTGGCGTCGTCAAAACGCTGGTTGGTGCTGGGGGACTTCATCACCACCGCGATGAGCTCCATGCCGTCCCGCTCCGCCGTGGCCGACATGCAGTACTGGGCCGAGCTGGTGAAGCCCGTCTTCAGGCCGGTGGTGCCTTCGTAGAAGCGGACCAGCCGGTTGGTGTTGGTCAGGCCGAACTCCCCGTTTCGGATGGAGTCCATCCAGATGGTGGTGTACTCCCGGATGGAGGGGTGGTTTAAAATCAGCTCACGGGACATGAGGGCGATGTCGTGGGCGGAGGTGACATGGCCCTGGGCGGGCAGGCCGGTGCAGTTTAAAAAGGTGGTGTCCTCCATGCCCAGCTCCTGGGCCCGCTGGTTCATCCTGGCCACAAAGGCCCCCTCGCTGCCCGCCACCCGCTCGGCCAGCGCCACGGCGCAGTCGTTGCCCGAGACGACGGTGACGCACTTTATCATTTCGGAGACGGGCATCTGCTCCCCCTCCTCCAGGTAGACCTGAGAGCCCCCCATGCCGGCGGCGTAGGAGGAGACGGTAACCGGGTCGTCCAGGCCGAGCTGCCCCGAGTCCACCGCCTCCATCACCAAAAGCAGCGTCATAATCTTGGTTACGCTGGCCGGCTCCAGCTTCTCGTGGGCGTTGTCCTCCAGCAGTATGGCGCCCGTCTCCTTCTCCATCAGGACGCAGGACGCGCAGGACAGGGACAGCCCGCTGTCCGCCGGGACCGCCCCCGCCAGCGGGACGGCGGCCGTGAGCGTAAGAAGAGCTAACAGAAACGACAGAGATTTTTTCATATAAGGATTCCTCCTGATCCAGAACTTATCGTTCCAATTTTGTCTCCGCCGGGGGCGGGACAACAATATTAATTGAGAACGTCGGGTATGGTCAGGATGTGGAGCGGAAGGTTTTTCTATGCGCCGCAGAAGATGGGATTTTTTTCTTGGCATGGAAGGCGCGTTCCTTAGACTATATCGCCCCCCGGGCAAGAAAGGGAGCGAAAAGAAGGGGAGAAAAAATTTTTTGTTCGTTGCACGCAAATGTGCAACTTTTGCCCTCAAACCCCTATGGGTGTAAGGAGGGATGAAGTGGCAAAGACTTTAAGGCTCCCGGACAGGGAGCAGATTATCAAACAGATGTGGAGGCTGGCCAACGCCGGGGCGGGAGACGCCGTGAGGCTGGCCTGCTTCCCCCCGGAGGAGTGGCAGGGGGTGGACAAGCTGGAGCTGGACGCTCTCACCGAGTTCAAGCGGGGGAGCAACGGCGTGGTGGAGCTGAAGTTTGTGGACCGGGGGCGGCTGCTGGAGCGGCTGCTGGACACCGTGGACCACAGCGGCCAGGACCAGGTGGACCGCTTCCTCCAGGCCATGGAGGGGGAGGGCTAGATGGTTTTTTCGGAGAAGCAGAGGCGGGTGCTCACCTGGTGGCGGCCCGGCTCCCCCGACCGGGAGCGGCAGGCCATCCTCTGCGACGGGGCGGTGCGCAGCGGCAAGACCCTGTGTACCGGCCTGTCCTTCTTCTGCTGGGCCATGCGCTCCTTCCAGGGGAGGAATTTTGCCCTGTGCGGGCGGACCATCCAGAGTGTGCGGCGGAATATGCTCTCGGAGCTGATCCCCCTGCTGGAGCGGATGGGGTTCCGGTGTGAGGACCGGGTGAGTAAAAACGTGATCCAGGTGCGGCTGGGAGGGCGGAGCAATACCTTCTACCTCTTCGGAGGGAAGGACGAGAGCTCCGCCGCCCTTATCCAGGGCATCACTCTGGCCGGAGCCCTGCTGGACGAGGTGGCCCTCATGCCCCGGTCCTTTGTGGAGCAGACCATTGCCCGCTGCTCCGTTACCGGGAGCCGGCTGTGGTTCTCCTGCAACCCGGAGTCCCCGGCCCACTGGTTTTATCAGGAGTGGGTCTGCAAGGCGGAGGAGAAAAAGGTCCTGCGCCTGCGGTTCACCATGGACGACAACCCCGGGCTGTCCAAGCAGGTGCGGGAGCGGTACGCCGGCACCTTCCAGGGTGCCTTCTACCGCCGGTTTGTGCTGGGGGAGTGGGCGGTGGCCGAGGGGCTGGTGTATGACTTCTTCGACAGGAGCTTTGTCCGGGAGGCGCCGGCGGGGCCCTTTGAGGAGTGGTATGTGTCGGTGGACTACGGCACCTCCAACCCCACGTCTATGGGACTGTGGGGGAGGAAGGACGGGGTGTGGTACCGGACGGGCGAGTACTACTACGACGGCCGGGCCGCCCGGCGGCAGAAGACCGACGAGGAGTACGCCGACGATCTGGCCAGGCTGGCCGGAAACCGACCGGTGCGGGCGGTGATCGCTGACCCGTCGGCCGCCAGCTTCTGCGAGACCCTGCGCAGGCGGGGCTGGCGGGTGAAAAAGGCGGACAATCAGGTCCTGTCCGGCATCCGGCTTACTGCCCGGCTGCTGAAAAGCGGGCGGATCGTCATTTGCAGGGGGTGCGGCAACGCCATTCGGGAGTTTGCCCTCTACCGCTGGGACGACCAGGCCCAGGGCCAGGACCAGGTGCGCAAGGAGCACGACCACGCTATGGATGAGATTCGCTACTTCGCCGCCACCGTGGCCGGGAAGGAGGGCCGGAGCGGCGTGTTCGCCGGGTGCGTGGAGAGAGGGAGATTTTAGACCCCTGATGTAGGGCGGGACGGCTCGGCCCGCCGTTCTCTCCCTGGAAAGGGCGGCGCGCCCAGCGGTCGCGCCCTACACGCGTGCCTGCCGTGTAGGGGCGGATATCATCCGCCCGCACGATACCTGTACGGATCACAATCGAAACGGGCGGGTAATACCCGCCCCTACAAAATAGAGGAGGAATTGCATGAAATGGTGGAAGCAGAAGCGCAGGGAGCCCCCTGCCGCCGTGGTGCAGGTGCGGCGGGGGGAGGAACAGCCCTTCGGCGTGCTGGACCGGTACGTCCCCCTGCGCGGCGGCGAGATTGCCCTGTACCGGGCCATCCGGGAGGGGGTGCCCATTTTGGACGCCGCCATCTGGAAGCTGGTGCGGCTGTGCGGCGGAGTGGGCGTGAAATGCGCCGACTCCACCGCACAGAAGGGGCTGGAGGAGTTTTTCCGCACCGTGGACACCGGCTGGGGTCAGCGGGGCATCCAGTCCTTTCTGGACCGGTATCTGGACGACCTGTTTACCTGCGGCCACGGGCTGGGGGAGATTGTGCTGGACCCCGAGGGGAAGGAGATCGCCGCCCTGCTGTGCGCCGACCCGGAGCAGGTGGAGGTGCGGATCGGGGACAGCCCCCTGGATTTTACCCTGTGCCGGGCGGGGCTGGGTGAGGGGCGGGAGTTGCCTTGGCAGGAGCTGCTCCTCTTTACCCCCTTCCAGCCCACCGGGGACGCCCCCTGCGGGGTGTCGCTGCTGCGGTCCATGCCCTTTCTGGCGGGGATTTTGCTGAAAATCTTCCAGGCCACGGGGCAGAACTGGGAGCGGGCGGGCAATCTCCGCTTTGCCGTGGTGTGTAAGCCCGGCGAGGGGGAGGAGGCCTTCGCCCAGGAGCGGTGCAGTCAGGTGGCCCAGGAGTGGTCGACCGCCATGCAGGCCGGTCGGGAGGGCTCCGTCCGGGATTTTGTGGCGGTGGGGGACGTGGACATCAAGGTGATCGGGGCGGACGGCCCCATTCTGGACAGTCAGACGCCGGTGCGGCAGATTCTGGAGCAGCTGGTGGCCCGGACGGGGATACCCCCCTTTATGCTGGGGCTGTCCTGGTCCTCCACCGAGCGGATGAGCACCCAGCAGGCCGATCTGCTCACCACCGAGATCACCGCCATCCGGCGGTCGGTGGAGCCCGCCCTGTGCCGGACGGCCGAGCTCTGGCTGCGGCTCCACGGGTTTGCCGGCCGGCCTGAGATCGTCTGGGAGGACATCAACCTCCAGGACATGGTGGAGGAGGCCCGGGCTGAGCTCTACAGGGCCCAGGCGGAAAAATTGAGGAGGGAATTATGAGAATTGTGAAGGAGGCCGTGGGCGGCGAGCACACGGCGGTGACGGCTCAGGATTTGGAGCTGATCGGGGCGCTGGCCCGGCGGCCCCTGGGGGCGGAGGAGGTGTATACTTTCTCGGTGCGGCTGTGTGACAACGAGATCGACCGGGACTTTGAGCGCTTTACCCTCCAGACCCTGGAGAAGCTGGCCCCCCTGTTTGTGGGCAAGGCGGGCATCTTCGACCACCAGTGGTCGGCCCGGGGACAGGCCGCCCGCATCTACCGGACCGAGGTGGTCCGGGAGGCCGGACAGGTGACCCGGGCCGGGGACGGGTACGCCTGGCTGAAGGGCTATGCTTACATGGTGCGCACCGAGAGCAATCGGGATCTGATTGCCGAGATCGAGGGGGGAATCAAAAAGGAGGTCAGCGTGGGCTGCGCCGTGGAGCACGCCATTTGCTCGGTGTGCGGCTGCGACCGGACCCAGACCGACTGCGGCCACGAGAAGGGGCAGGAGTACGGCGGACAACTTTGCTGGGCCGACCTGGAGGGGGCGGGGGACGCCTATGAGTTCTCCTTTGTGGCCGTCCCCGCCCAGCCCGCCGCCGGAGTGGTGAAGGGGGCCCGGCGGGGGACCTCCGGCCAGCTGGAGGAGGAGGCCGCCTTGGGGCGGAAGTACCTGGAAAACCTGCGGGGAGAGGTAGTCCGGCTGGCCCTGCTGGCCGACCGGGAGCTGGACGGCAGGGCTATGAAGTCGCTGGCCGGCAAGCTGTCCCACCAGGAGCTGGAGGAGCTGCGCAGGTCCTACGCCCGACAGGCCGGGGAGCGGTTTCCTCTGCGGACGCAGCTGAGCTATGAGACAAAGCACGTCCCCTTTGATGAGGAAAACAGGGCGTTTTTGGGGTGAGTTACCTCAGTCCGGCCTGCGGGCGGGACGCCCCTCAGTCAGCGGCTATGCCGCTGACTGCTCCCCCACAAGGGTGGAGCCAAGACGCCGGGGGTATGGGGGCTGTGTAGGGCGCGACGACCCGGCGCGCCAAAAACAGGCCAAGGACAGCGGGGCGGGGCCCTCCCACCCCGGACAGACAGCAGACATGTTTCAACGGGCGGATAATATCCGCCCCTACGAAGAGAGGCAACATAATCAGAAGGAGTGTGGACTATTATGGCATATTATTACGACAATCTGAAGCTGGACAAGGGGATGTACCGGGAGGCGGGGCGGTCCTTCAGCCAGGTGCTGGAGCGGGAGGACCCCAGCGAGCGGTACAGAGGCACCAGCCTGGAGGGGCTGGACGCCTTTCAGCGGCAGCTCAAGCGGTTCGACATCAAGGTGAAGGGGGAGACCAGCGACCCGGTGGAGGCCTTCTTCCGCACCTCCGACGCCGCAGTGCTCTTCCCCGAGTACATCGCCCGCACCGTCCGCCAGGGGATGGAGGAGGGGGATATCCTCCCCCACATCACCGCCGCCGTCACCAAAATCGACGGGATGGACTACCGCTCCATCTCCTCTGAGGCCGGGGGTGAGGAGAAAAAGCTCAAGCCCGTGACCGAGGGCTCCGCCATCCCCTCCACCACCATCAAGGTGCAGGCCAACCTGGTGAAGCTGAAGAAGCGGGGCCGGATGCTGGTGGCCAGCTATGAGGCGGTAAGGTTCCAGAAGCTGGACCTGTTCTCCGTCACCCTGCGGCAGATCGGCGCGCACATCGCCCGGACCCATCTGGAGGACGCGGTGGGCGTGCTCATCAACGGGGACGGCAACGAGAACGCCGCCCAGGTGACCGCCCTGGCCGCGGGCCAGAGCCTGAACTACGAGGCCCTGGTGGACTTCTGGGCCAAATTTGACCCCTATGTGATGAACACCCTGCTGGTGTCCGGCGACGTGATGCTCCAGCTGCTGAAGCTGCCCGAATTCCAGAATCCCCTCACCGGGCTGAACTTCCAGGGCACCGGCAAGCTGACCACCCCCCTGGGGGCCACCCTGCTGCGCACCTCGGTGCTGCCCGTTAAGACCGCCGTGGGCCTGGACCGGCGGTTTGCCCTGGAGATGGTGCAGAGCGGCGACGTGCTGGTGGAGTATGACAAGCTCATCGACCGGCAGCTGGAGCGGGCCGCCATCACCACCATCAGCGGCTTCGCCAAGGTGTTCAGCAGCGCCAGCCGCGTGCTGAAGGTGTAACCATGACCCAGGAGATTTTATCCATGTGCAGGGCGATGGGGGCCGGGGAGGACCGAAAGGAGCTGCTCCTCCCCCTGGCCCAGGCGGTGGAGCGCCGGCTGGCCGGACGGCTCAGGGAGGGGACGGTCCCGGAGGACTGCGGCACCGCCTTTCCCCTGGCGGCGGCTATGCTGGTGATGGACCGGCTGGCCGGGATCGCCGGCGGCGGAGCCGGCAAGGTCAGCTCCTTTACCGCCGGGGACCTCACCATCCGCAGGGAGAGCGGAAGCAGCGGCAGGAGCCTGTCCGCCCAGGCGGAGGAGCTGCTGGCCCCCTGGCTGGGGGACACCGGATTCGTCTTTCAGGGGGTCGCGGGATGATGAGACAGCTGTGGGACGATATTTTGACGCGCTTCGGACAGGAGGTGACCCTGCGGGGGGAGGAGGCTGTGACCTGCAGGGCTATCATACAGCCCTGTCCCCACCGGAGCGGAGGACAGGAGGTCCCCGGCCCCCTGGGGCTGGAGCGACAGGAGCGCTTCCGGTATATGGGTCCGGCGGAGCACCCCCTTCACCCGGACATGGTGGTGGAGTGGAAGGGCCAGGCGTACCGTGTACAGTCCGCCCACCTGATGGGGGAGGATATCTGCCCCCACTGGTGGGCCATGCTGTCCCCCAGAGATGAGGAGGCACTATGAGCGCGGGGCTGGAGTCTGTCCGCCGGGCAATGGCGGACTACCTCAACGAAAAGGGGGTCCGGGCCATCACCGCCTGGCCCGCCGCCCCCCGGCAGGAGCGGGAGGAGCCGGTGGTGGTGGTCTCCCTCCGGGGGTGCCGGGCCGGAGCGGCCAGCTTTCAGAACTACCTGGGGGACCGGTTTGACCAGGAGACCGGACGCTGGGAGGAGCGCTATGGCAAAAAGGCCGAGCTCACCTTCGGGCTGGACATCTACGCCCCGGAGAAGGGGGGCGGCGAGGCGGTGCAGGAGACCTTCGACGCCCTGGCCGGAGCCCTCCTCCTGGGCGGGCCCCAGGGGATGGACCTGCGGGAGTTCTCCTGCGGGCAGACCCTCTGGGATGGGGAGCGCCGGCGGCTGAAGCGGCCGGTGGAGGCGGTATGCACCGCCTGGCTGTGCGCCGTCGCCGACCAGGGCGGCGGGTTTATCGATTTTAACTTGAGAGGTGTGGTAAAACAATGAATGTTTCAGTACATCAGCGTCCGGGGGTCTACTCCTCCTACGACGCATCGGCGGTGGTCAGCGGCAGAGGCTCGGGCCGGGTGGTGGGGCTGGCGGGCATCAGCACCCAGGCCCAGGCCGGGGTGGTGCAGACCATCACCAGCTATGACCGGGCGGCGGCCGTGTTCGGCTCCGGCAGAGATGAGGACATGGCGGAGCTTATCCGCCTGGCCCTGAAAAACGGGGCCGCCGCCGTGGCGGCGGTGGCGGTGGCTGACGAGAGCGGCTATGAGGCCGCCTTCGCCCAGCTGGCCGGGGTGGAGAACATCGCCCTGGTCATCTGTGACAGCACCGACCTGGCCGTGCAGAAGCTGCTGCGGGACAGCGTGATTGAGGCCTCCGAGCTGCGCCGGGAGCGGCTGTGTGTGGCAGCCGGGGCCAGAGATGAGGACGTGGACGGCCTGATCGCCCGGGCCGGGGAGCTGAACCACGAGCGTGTGGTGCTGGTGGCCCCCGGGGGTGTGGACAGCGAGGGGACGGCCCTCTCCGGCCTGACCCTGGCCGCCGCCGTGGCCGGCGCCATCGCCGGGGAGAGCGACCCCGCCCTCCCCCTGGGGGGCGCGGAGCTGCTGGGTCTGGACGGACTGTCCGCCCGGCTGGAGGACCGGGACGTGGACCGGCTCATCCTGGGGGGCGTCACCCCGGTGGAGAGCCTGGGCGGCGTGGTGAGCGTGGTGCGGGGGGTGACCACCCGGACCACCTCCGGCGGGACGGCGGACGCCACCTGGCGGGATCTGTCCGCCATCCGGGTGGTGGACGACGTGATTCCCGGCCTGCGCGCCGCCCTGCGGGCCAAATTCCGACGGGCCAAAAACACCGCCCAGAGCCGGGGCGCCATCCGGGCTCAGGTGGTGCTGGAGCTGGAGCACAAGCTGGCCCGGGAGATCATTACCGGGTACGAGGGGGTGGCCGTGGCCGCCGACCTCCAGGACCCCACCCGGTGCCTGGTAGACTTCTCCTTCTCTGTGGCCCACGGGCTGAACCAGATCTGGCTGACGGCCCATATTACAGTTTGAGCTCCGCAGACATAACGCGTTGTAACTGCGGCACAAGGCGGCGCGGTTCGCTCTGCGCCGCATGAAGATAAGGAGGTATTGCCATTTTATGAGCATTGCAGGATTTCCCACCAGCAGCGATATCTATCTGGAGGCCGACGGCGTCCGGGTGGCGGTGGTGCAGAGCTACACCGCCAAAACCACCAAGAGCAGCACGGCGGTGGAGGCCTTCGGCGAGGCGGAGCCGGTGGCCACCGCCCCCGGTCAGGCCGCCCATGTCATTGAGCTCACCCGGCTGTACGCCACGGACGAGGCCATCAGGGACAGCATCGACTTCTACAGCCTGTCCGGCTTTTCCCTGGTGATCTGCAAGCCGGACCGGAAAATCATCTACTCCGACTGCCAGTGGAGCTCCATTCAGGAGAGCGCCAGCATCGGCAGCATGGTGCTGGAAAAGGTCACCCTGGTGGCCTCCCGGCGGATTGAGACGGGGGTGTAGACCTTGGCACTTTCTATTTTGGCCGGCCGGGACCGGCTCTCGCTGGATAACGGCTTCGACCTGCGGCTGCTGTCCGCCCTGGAGACCCTCCAGGCCCGCCGGGAGGGGATGGAGCTGGCCGGAGACGACCGGGAGCTGGCCCTGTGCTCCAACGCCTGCCTGCTGGCCCGGGCGCTGGAGAGAAGCGAGGACCGGAAACCGGTCTTTTCCGACGGACAGGCGGTGCTGGCCGGACTGACCGCGGAGGAGATCGCCGCCCTGGCCGCCCGGTGGAGCCGGTTCAGCCGGGAGAACGACCCCGGGCTGGACCTCTCCGAGGAGGCGCTGGAGGAGGTAAAAAAAAACTCCGTGACAGCCCCGGCGAGCGGCTGCGCTGGCGGGTGCTGAGGCAGTTCAAGGCCCTGCCCACCGAGGAGCGGGTCAGATCCATGTACGGGCGGGACTACCTCTGGTGCCTGGCCAACGGTATTCTGGACCGGGAGGAGGCCCTGGAGGGGCTGTGCCCCGCCTGCCGGTCCAGGGCGCTGGAGGAACGCTGCGCCCTATGCGGCCAGCCCGCGCCTCAGTGGGGGGCGGAAAATGCCGCGTTTGACCTGGGGCGCTTTATGCAGTTAAAGGAGGGGAGCGGGGCTTGACCGACTATCTGGAGGCACTTCTGGAGCACACCGACATTCTGCTGGAGCAGGTGCGCCGGCTGGAGCGGAGCGGAGGACAGACCGGACCGGCCTCGCCGGCACAGCCCTCCCCTCCCCTGCGGCGGGAGCGGGACGCTCTTTCCTGGCAGACCACTGGAGCTCCAGAGCTCCCCTCCCTCGGGGAGTGGGCCGCTGCCAAGGGCGGGGACGCCCGTCAGAACCGGGCGCGGCGGGCCCACACCCTTCTGGCTGAGGAGGAAGATGCCGGGAGGGAGCCGGGCGAAATTCCGGTATCTCCCCTGGCCATCTCCCCGGAACGGGAGGAAACTGTCCCGCCCCTGCTGAACCAGCTGAAGCGGCTGGAGCGGACCGGTGTTCTCCCCCTGGGGACGGCCTCTCCCGGACCGGAGGGCGGGGCCAGCCTCCGGCAGGAGAGGACTTGGAGCCCGCCCTTCTCCTCCACTTTCCCCTCCGGGGCGGGCTATCCCGACGCGGCCGGCAGCCCGGCGCCCGATCAGAGAGGCTCCCCCGGCCTCGGAGAGAGCGGGACCCCGCCCGACGGGGCGCTGGGCTGGGCGGAACAGGCCGACCGGGTCTTTCGCCGGGACAGCCGCCGGTATGACGGGGGCTTCTATCTCTACTAAGGAGGAACACACAGATGATGTTATCACCTATGCGCTATAAGAGCTACACCTGGCCCCACAACCCCCGGGTGTACTCCATCGACTACCGGAGAACTATGGCGGTACACAAAGCCCCCTTCGGCCGCTGCCAGCTCCAGGACCTGGGGGAGGCCCACCGGGTGATGGAGGGCGAGGGGGAGTTTGTGGGCCAGGGGGCCTACAGCGAGTTTCAGCGGCTGGCCTGCGTGTTCTATGAGCGGGGGCCGGGACTGCTGGTCCATCCCCTGTGGCAGGCGGCCAACACCTATTTTGTCTCTCTGCGGCTGGAACAGGCCCCGCGGCCCGACTACCTGCGCTACTCCTTCTCCTTCTGGGAGGAGAACGGCGCCTCCGGCGCTCTGGCGACCCGGAGTGTGGAGGCCGTCCGGCGGGAGAGCCTCCCGGAGAGCGTCCTTGCGGAGGCCCCCCCAAAGCCAGCCGCCCAGGCCAGCTATCACCGGGTGGTGAAGGGGGACACCCTGTGGACCCTGTCCCGACGGTATGGATTGTCCCTGACCGCGCTGGTGGCCCTGAATCCGCAGATCAAAAACCCCAACCTGATTCGGGTGGGCGAGGAGGTGCGGGTGGGTTGACAGCCTATGTGACCGACTCCGCCGGCGGGCGATGGGCCCTCCCCTCCCCCACCGCCTGGCGGATGGAGTACACCGCCGGGGTGCCCTGCGACAGCTTCTGGCTGCGCTGTCCCTGGGATCAAAACAACCCCACCCTGCCCGGCAGCTGGGTGAGGTTCGCCGCGGACCACGAGGGCCAGCGGGTGTTTACCGGGGTGGTGGATGAGTGTGAGGTGTCCCTCTCCGCCGCTGGCCGGCTGCTGGAGGTGTCCGGCCGGGGAATGGCCGCCCTGCTGCTGGACAACGAGGCCCTGGGCCAGGACTACCAGTCCGCCACCCAGGCGGACATCCTGCAAAACCACGCCGCCCCCTACGGCATCGAGGCCGCCCCGGGTGCCAGCCTTCCGCCGGTATCCCGGCTGTCGGTGCCCACGGGGAGCAGCGAGTGGTCCGTGATCTATGAGTTCGCCCGGTACTACGGCGGGGTGGCTCCCCGGTTCGACCGGGAGGGCCGGCTGGTGCTCACCGGCTGGAACGACAGCCGGGAGCGGGTGGTGGACGACAGCGCCCCCCTGATCTCCCTGGCGCGCCGGGACCGGCGGTACGGGGCGCTGTCTCAGGTGCTGGTGCGGGACCGGTGGAGCGGCCGGGTGGAGACGGTGAGCAATGCCCCGTTCCAGGCCGCCGGAGGCATGGCCCGCCGGGTGGTCACCATGCCCGCCCGCAGCAGCTACAAGGCTATGCGGTACTCCGGACAGTTTCAGCTGGATAAGTCGGCCGCCGGGCTGGAGAGGGTGGAAGTGACCCTGGGGGAGGCCTTCTGCGCCTGGCCCGGAGACCTGGTTACCCTGCAGCGCAGCGGCTGGGACTGGAATGGCCGGTATCGGGCGGCGGAGGTGACCGTGGGCATGGACGCCGGGGGCTGCTGGAGCAGGCTCGAGCTGGCTCCGCCGGACTTTGTGGTCTGAAAAGGAGGGCCGCCGTAGGCGGCCCCTGCAAAATTTTTGTGAGGTGAGCGTTATGTGGACATCGGAGCGGAACCGAAACCTGCCCCTGCGGGAGGCGGCGGCGGAGCTGGGAAGCGTCACGCTGGGGGGAGACCCCGCCGGCGTCAGCCTGGGGGGCGAGCGGCGGTGGCTGACTGTATACGGCCCCGGGGGCTACCGCTGGCGGCCCTCGGCGGGAAGCAAGGTGCTGGTGCTGAAGGCCGGCGCCGAGGGGGAGTCCCCCTGTATACTGGGCACCGCCCAGGAGGGCGGGGAGCTGAAATCCGGAGAGGTGGAGCTGTCGGGCGGGGTGTGCTCCGCCCTGCTGGGCCAGGAGGGGCTGCGGCTGACGGGTGGAGAGAGCGCCGCCCTGCTGGGACCCGAGGGCGTGAAGCTGACCGGCGGAGCCGGCGGCCTGGAGCTGAAGGGCGGACGGGCGGAGCTGAACGGCGACCTCTACCTCAACGGCCGCCCCCTGTATGATGTGGTGCGGGATATTTTGATTGATCTGCTGGGATAGGGGGAATCGGTATGGAGTGGAAGCTGATGGACGGGGACTACGTTCCCGACGGAATGGGGGGCCTCACCGCCCTGTCCGGCGGAGAGGAGGTGCTGGCACGGGTGCTGTACCGGCTTACCGCCCGGCGGGGGGCCCTCCCCTTCCTGCCCAATCTGGGCAGCCGGCTGTATCAGCTGGGCCGTGAGAAGCCCGCCGCCCGGCAGGCGCTGGCGGCCCAATATGTGGCCGAGGCCCTGGGGGAGGAGCCCGAGCTGACGGTGCGGGCCGTGGAGCTGGTCCAGACCGGGGAGACAGGGCTGCTCACGGTCCAGCTGGACTGGCAGGGCCAGGAGCTCACCGCGCAGCTATCGGTGCGGTAGGGGCTCCTTTACAACAAAGCTGATATATGGGAGACAACAGATGAAAACCATTGACGAAATTTATCAGGAGATGCTCGCCTGCTTTGGCGCGCGGACGGGGCTGGAGCCCCGGGAGGGCTGCGACCTGTCCGCCCGGCTGTACGCCCTGGCGGCCCAGGTCTATTCCCTGTACATCCAGGCCGACTGGGTGGCCCGGCAGGCCTTTCCCCAGACGGCCGAGGGGCTGTATCTGGACTACCACGCCCAGCTGCGCGGGCTGGAGCGCAAGTCGGCGGTGGCCGCAGAGGGACAGGTGGTCTTTACCGCCCTGGACGCCGCCCCCCTCCCCAGGGAGATTCCCCGGGGGACGGTCTGCATGACGGCCGGGCTGGTGCGGTTCGAGACGGTAAGCGACGCCGTGCTGGAGGCGGGCGCCCTCCAGGTGCAGGTCCCTGTCCGGGCCCTGGAGGCCGGAGCGGCGGGCAATGTGTCCGCCGGGACCATCCTCTCCATGGCGGTGGCCCCTATGGGCATCTCCGCCTGCAAAAACCCGGAGGCCTGCGCCGGCGGTGCGGACGGCGAGACGGACGACGCCCTTCGGGCCCGGGTGCTGGACACCTACAAGCGCCTGCCCAACGGGGCCAATACCGCCTTTTACCAGCAGGGTGCCCTGTCCTTTGACCAGGTGGCCGCCGCCGCGGTCATCCCCCGGCCCCGGGGGGTGGGTTCGGTGGACGTGGTGCCCGCCACCCTGGCGGGTCTGCCCGGCCAGGAGCTGCTGGAGGAGCTGCAGGCCTATTTTGACGCCCGGCGCGAGATTGCCGTGGACCTGCGGGTCCGGGCTCCGGAGACGGTGACGGTGGACATCGCCGTCCAGGTGGCCCACGGGGAGGGCCGGGACAAGGCCCAGGTGCTCGCCCAGGTGGAGCAGAGCCTGCGGGAGTGGTTCACCGGCCGCCTGCTGGGTCAGGATATCCTCCGGGCCAAGCTGGGCGAGCTCATTTATCACTGCGACGGGGTGGTCAACTACGCCATCACCGCCCCGGCGGCCGACTTGCCCGTCAACGACGACACGCTGCCCGTCCTGGGCACGCTGACCGTGGAGGAGAAGCCATGAGCCACGCCCGGTATCTGCGGGAGCTGCTGCGCCCTCTGGGCGTATATGATCTGTCGGCCCCCTTCAACGGCAGCGAGCTGGACGCCCAGGGCGCGGCCCTCGACGGGGTCATGGACCGGGCCGAGGAGGTGCAGCGGGAGGTCTCGCTGGTCACGGCGGAGACCTGGGGGCTGGAGAATACCGCCCGGCTCTTTGTCCGCCGCCCGGTGGCCTCCGACCCCAGAAAGCTGGCCTCCGCCCTGGCCGCCCTGCTGCGCATCGGCGGGGACAGCTTCACCCTGGACGCCATCAACGACACCATCACGGGCTGCGGCATCCCCGCTGTGGTGAAGGAGCTGGGGACGGGACAGGTGTCCGTCTCCTTTCCCGGCGTGGCCGGGGAGCCCCAGGGCTTTTCCGAGCTGAAAAAAATCATTGAGGACATTCTGCCCACCCACCTGGGGATTGAATACGATTTCTGGTTCTTGACCTGGGCGGAGCTGGAGGAGAATTTTCCCAGCTGGCAGTCCATCGAAACGCTGGAGCTGTCCTGGACCCAGCTGGAGACCTATGTGGAATATCTGTAACGCCAAGCGCCCCGGCACATTCTCTGTGCCGGGGCGCTTCTTTACCCGTTATTTCGTGGCCCAGTTTCCGGTGGCCTCGGCGGTGAGGTAGGCGTTGACAAAGCCGTCCAGGTCGCCGTCCATTACGCCGTTGATGTTGCTGGTCTCAAAGGCAGTGCGGTTGTCCTTCACCATCTGGTAGGGCATGAAGACGTAGGACCGGATCTGGCTGCCCCACTCGATCTTCAGCTGGACCCCCTTCAGATCGGAGATCTTCTCCGCCTTCTCCTGCATCTGCAGCTCCACCAGCTTGGCCCGGAGCATCTTCATACAGTTGTCCTTGTTCTGGAACTGGGACCGCTCCTGCTGGCTGGCCACCACCACCCCGGTGGGCTTGTGGATGAGCCGGACGGCGGAGGAGGTCTTGTTCACGTGCTGGCCGCCGGCACCGGAGGCCCGGTAGACCTGCATCTCGATGTCCTCGGGGCGGATGTCGATCTCCACGTCCTCGGGCAGGTCGGGCATGACCTCCACCGAGGCGAAGGAGGTCTGCCGCCGGGCGTTGGCGTCGAAGGGGGACACCCGCACCAGCCGGTGGACGCCGTGCTCCCCCCGGAGGTAGCCGTAGGCGTTGGGGCCCTCAACCATGATGGTGGCCGACTTGATGCCCGCCTCGTCCCCCTCCTGATAGTCCATGATCTGGTAGGTGAAGCCGTGGCGCTCGGTCCAGCGGGTGTACATCCGGTAGAGCATCTGGGCCCAGTCCTGGGCCTCGGTGCCGCCAGCCCCGGGATGGATGGTCAGAATGACGTTGGAGCGGTCATACTCCCCGGTGAGCAGGGTCTCCAGCCGGGCGGTCTCCATGTTGGCCTCCAGGGCGGAAAAGCCCTCCGCTAGCTCGGGGATGAGGCTCTCATCCTCAAACTCGTTGCCCATCTCGCACAGGGCCATCAGGTCGTCCCACTGGGACTGGCGCCTGTGCTGGCTGTCCACCTTGTCCTGGAGGTTCTTGATGCGCTGCTGCACCTTCTGGGCCTTGGCCAGGTTGTCCCAGAAGCCGTCGGCGGCCGACTCGGCCTGAAGCATGTCCAGCTCCCGCTCCGCCCCCTCCAGGTCCAGGGCCTGGGCCAGCTCTTTCAGCGCCGGGGCCAGATTGTTCAGCTTTACCTTATATTCATCGAATTGGAGCATTTTGTTCCCACGCTTTCTTGTTAGTCAGCTTATTATATATGACCGGAGAAAAAAAGTAAAGGGGAAAAACCGGGACCCGGCCTGAGCCGGGTCCCGCCGTGCTATTTGCTCCGCCTGAGCAGCTCACAGACCACCTCATACACCCGGAGGGTGGAGGGGGCGCTGAGCCGCTCCTTCACAGAGTGGACGTCGTGGAGCTCCGGGCCGAAGGACACCGCATCCAGGCCGGGGATTTTCTCCAGAAACAGGCCGCACTCCAGGCCGCCGTGGGTGGCCTCAATCCGGCCCTCCTGCCCGCTGACCGCCCGGTGAGCCGCCAGAACATCCTCCCGCAGGACGGACTGCCGGGCGTACTGCCAGCCGGGGTAAGCGCTCTTCGGGACGGCCGTGCCGCCCCCAAGCGCCAGAATGGCCTCCACACGCTGGGCCACCATGTCCTTCTGGCTGGCGATGCAGGAGCGGATGGACAGGGCAAAGCGGAGCCCGTCCTCCTCCACTCCCACGGTCCCCAGGTTCAGCGACGTCTGCACCAGCCCGGGGAAGTCGGCGCTCATGGCCTGGACCCCCTGGGGCATGGCCAGCAGCACCCGCAGGATGTTGGCCGTGGCCTCGGGCGGCAGGGCGCCGTCCAGGGCGGTCCGGGCACAGGTCAGGGTAATCCCGCCGTCACAGCCGGCGTACTCGTTTTTCAGTATGCCGTCAAATTCCCGGACGAAGGCCTCAAAGGCCGCCTCACTGCCGACGGGGACGGCGGCCTTGGCCTGGTTTTTGGGGCAGATCACATTGTCGAACCTTCCCCCCCGGATGTCGGCCAGCCGCAGGCCGGGAAAGCGCTCCATGGCGCTGTACAGCACCCGGCCCATCACCTGGTTGGCCGAGGCCCGGCCCTTGTGAATCTCGGCCCCGGAGTGGCCGCCCAGCAGCCCCTCCAGGGTGAGGACATAGCCCGTCTCCCCGGCCAGCTCCTCCCGCTTCCCCGGCAGGAAGCAGTCCAGCACCAGGCCGCCAGCACAGGAGACGGTGAACACCCCCTCCTCCTCCGAGTCCAGGTTCACCAGCTTCCGGCCCTTCAGGTCGGAGCAGTCCAGGGCGAAGGCCCCGTCCATCCCTGTCTCCTCGTCCACGGTGAATACCGCCTCCAGCGGGGGGTGGGGCAGGCTGTCGTCGGCCAGGATGGTCAGAATCATGGCCACGGCAATGCCGTTGTCGCCCCCCAGGGAGGTCCGGTCCGCCCAGACCCACTCCCCGTCGGTGATCAGGTCCAGCCCCTCCTTCGCCATGTCCTTGGGGCAGTCCTCGGTCTTGACGCACACCATGTCGATGTGGCCCTGGAGGATCACGGCGGCCGCCCCCTCATAGCCGGGGGAGGCCTCCTTCCAGATGACCACATTGTTGACCTCGTCCTGCCGGTATCTCAGGCCCAGCTCCCGGGCAAAGGACACGCACAGGTCGCTGATCTGTCTGGTGTTGCCGCTGCCGTGGGGGACAGAGCACAGCTTTTCAAAGTATTCAAATACCTTCTGGGGCTTCAGATTGGATAAAACGGCCATAGGGCCTCCTCCTTCTATCAATAAATTACACAACGGCCCGCCGGAAGGGGCGGGCCGTTCGCCGTCACGTCAGGGACGATGCTGCTCTCAGATGCCGTCCGCGCCCAGGTCGCCCTCCAGGCCCAGATCGCCCTCCAGGCCGAAGCCGTCGTCGATGACCGGGTCCTCCTCCACGGGGGCCTCCGTCACGGCGGGGACAAACTCCGACAGCCACGCCTCCTCGGGCAGGCCGGCCAGCAGAGCGGGGAGATTGACCACAATGCCGTCCATATCGTAGGGCAGCTTCAGGCTGATCTCCTTCACCACCGGCTCCTCGCCCTTCTTCTCGGTAATCTCCAGGGTCATTTTAAAGCTCTGGCCGATCCAGATGGCCGATCCCCGCTCCCGCTTGCCCAGCTTGGCCACCTCCTCGCCCTTTACGGTGACCACCACACGGTCAAAGGCCTTGTAGTCCTGGCCCTCGTAGCCCTCCAGCGTCTTGTTGTCCAGGTAGATCTCGTGGCCCCGGCCGATGACCATCATGCAGGCGGCAACCGCAGCCAGCGCCAGCACGGTCAGCGCGATAAAAAGCGTTCTGCGTTTGGATTTCATCTCCCGGCCTCCTCTCTCATCCGGGTCTGGGCCTCCGCCAGCTCCCGGCCGGCTCTGCTCTTGTTCATCCGCTTCTTGGCCTCATACATGATGAGGGCCACCGTAATCACGCCGTAGGACAGGAACACCCGGAAATACTCGCCCACCATGGTGTCGCCGGTGATGAAGGCGCCGGCGTTGGGGGCCACGATAAACATCAGATGGAACAGGACGACCCCCAGGAAGGCGTTTCCGATGGAAGCCCGCTCCACCGAGGCGCCGCCGATGAGCAGCGCCGCGATGCAGAACATGCCGATCTGGGCATGACCGGTGTAGGTGGGCAGGTTGCCCATATTCTGCAGGTAAATCACCATGCCGAAGCCGGCGAAGACGGTGGACATCACCACCGAGATCACCCGGGTGCGGTCCACATTGATGCCGGCGTCCTTGGCCACCTGCATATCCTGGCCCACAGCCCGCATGTCCTGGCCCAGCTTGGTGCGCCGGAACCACACGATGAACAGGCACAGCAGCCCCACCAGGATAAAGGTGAGCACGGGAATCTTCACGCCCCCGATCCGGACGGCCAGCAGATCGTCCAGACACTGGCGCATATGCAGCAGGCTGACGGTGTTCCGGATGCCGTAGCCCCGGGGCAGCATGATGCTGGCGTGTATAATGGGAACGACGGAACCCATCACATAGAGCACGACAAACTGATACCAGCCGCCGATGAAGTAGTTCATAATATAACTGGTAATCATCTCCCGGCCCTTGGCCATATTCTGGAGGGTTCCGCAGATAAAGCCCAGGAAGGCGGAGAAGGGGATGGAGAGGATCATGGCCAGCACCACCCCGGGGATGCCCCAGATCTGCCAGTCGGCCACCAGGATGACGGCGATCTCCGCCCCCATGGCCCCCAGAGTCATGGCAAAGTTCAGGCCCATGCCCGCCATAATGGGGAAGAGCAGGCAGAGCACCAGGAACAGGTTGCGGCCCATACGGGTGATGATCTCATTCAGCAGATAGCTGGGGGAAAAGCCCGCCATGGGGATAAAGATGGCGCAGATGATGATAAACATGATGGGCACGGCGTGGTTGCGCGCCGTATCCAGCAGTGTTCTGCCGGAGGATGCGCTCTTTTTATTGCTCATTTCGATCCCTCCGTCTTTCTGGTCAGCGCGTAGAGAATCATGCCCTGGGAGACAATGATTCGGATGACCTCGCTCATGTCCGTATGGATCACGGCGTTCATAATGGTGGGGGTCATGGTCACCATGCCCTGGAACAGAATGGTTCCGATAATCACGTTGGCGATAGAGGCCTTGTTCACCAGGGCGCCGCCGATGAGGATGGCGGCCACGGTGGGCATGGTCATATTGTTGGGGGCGTTATACAACTGAAGGAAGCCGAAGCCCTGCTGATAGATCAGGATTCCCACAGCCCCCAGCCAGGTGGACATAATAACCGACAGGGTGCGGATCCGATCCACGTTGATGCCGGCCGCCCGGGCAAAATTGGGGTTGGAGCCCACCGCCGTCATGGCGGTGCCCGTCTTGGTGTGCAGGAAGGCCCACATCAGGAAAGCCAGCAGGGCAAACAGCAGCAGCGAGCCGGTGGGGATCTTGATGTCCTCCAGAGCGCCCAGGCTGATGTTCAGCGCCCTGGCTATTTTGGCGAAGTCGATCTCCAGAAAGCTGGCCAGCACCTGGTTGTAGAAGCCGTCCAGGGAGATGGTGGGCCGCAGGCCGTTGCCCGACAAGCCGTAGACCATCGTGGGGCTGCTGTAGGGCAGAATCAGCCACATCATGCACATAAAGGAGATGGTAGAGAAGCCCACATAGGTGGCGATCATCATCTCGCCGCCCTTGATCCTGTTGAGCAGGGTCCCGTAGCCGCCGCCGAAGAGGACGGCGAAGGGGGTGGCGATCAGGACCGCCATCAAAAAGCTCACCGGGCCGCCAAAGCGCTCAAAGCCCAGCTGGATGGAAATGGTGCCGCCCAGCAGGCCGGCCAGAATACCCAGGGGGATGCCGAAGTTCAGGCCGCAGCCCGAGTGAATCATAGGCACCATGGCCAGCACCAGCACCGCGTTCCAGCTGAAGCGGTTGATGATGTTGGTGATCTGCATGGGGAGGCTGATGCCCACAAAGGGGGTCATGATAAACAGGATAAGCAGAAATCCGGAGATAATCAGCCGGGGATAGCCCATCTTTTTCAGTACGGGCGGTAATACGATTGCCTCTAACATATCCTTACCCTCCTTATATGACCTGGCTGACCATCAGCAGGCCGAACTCCTCCGAGGAGGAGGCCGCGGGCAGAATGCCCGCAATCTGTCCGCCTGAGACGATGGCCACCCGGTCACAGGTCTGCCGCAGCTCCTCCAGCTCAGAGGAGATCATCACCACCGTGACGCCGCTCTCCCGGTTGAACTGCTTCAGCGCCTCCAGCACCAGGGATTTGGCGCCCACGTCGATGCCCCGGGTGGGCTCCGACACAAAGAGGAACTTGGGCTCCAGGGCGAAGGCCTTGGCCAGGCAGACCTTCTGCTGGTTGCCGCCCGACAGCTCCCGGGCCTTCTGCTTGGAGCTGGTGCACTTGATCTGCAGCTCCTCGATATACTTCTGGGTCACCCGGTGGATGCCCTTCTCGTCCCGCCACTTGACCAGGCCGCCCAGCAGGTTCTTCAAAAACTTATTCTGGATCTGCATGGCGGGGAAGGCCACATTCCACTCCAGACTCTCGTCCAGCAGCAGGCCCACCTCCCGCCGGTCCTCCGACACGAAGGCCAGCGAGGCATCCAGGCACTTCCGGGGGCTGTTCAGGGGGATGGCCTGGCCGTTGAACTCCACGGTGCCGCCGGCCTCGTACAGGCCCATGATGCCGTTGGGGATGCCCAGCTTGCCCTGGCCCGCCAGACCGCCGATGCCCAGGATCTCTCCCTTGCGGACATCCAGATTCACATTGCGCACCGTCTCGCCGGGCATGTCCACCCACAGGTTCCGGATGGACATGATGACCTCGGCGTCCGCCTCGGCCTCTGCCCTGGCCTGGGCCGGAGCGGCGGCGCGCTCCACATCCCGGCCCACCATCCAGCGGGTGATATCCTCCACGCTGGACTCCCCGGCGGGCACATCCCGGACCACACGGCCGTCCCGCATGACCACCACCTTGTCGCACACCGACAGAATCTCGTGGAGGCGGTGGGTGATGAAGATGACCGAGATGCCCCGGGCCGCCATGCCCCGGATGGAGTCCAGCAGGGCCTCGGCCTCCTTCTCGGTGAGCACGGCGGTGGGCTCGTCCAGAATCAGCAGTTTCAGCTGGTCCTTGCTCAGCTCCCGGGCAATTTCGGTAAACTGCTTATGGCCCACGGGCATACTGCTAATTACCATCTTGGCGTCGATCTCCACGCCCATCTTCTCAATGGCCTCGGCGGAGCGGCGGTCCATCTCCTTATAATCCAGGGTATTCAGCCGCTCGCCGAACACCTCTGAAATAACATTCTTCTTTTTAGGCTCCCGATTCAGGAGGATATTTTCTGTGGCGGTGAAGCCGGGGATCAGGGAGAACTCCTGATGCACCATGCCGATGCCCGCCTCCAGGGCGTCAAAGGGGGTATTAAACCGGACCTTCTGTCCGTTGACAAGGATGTCGCCGCCGTAGCCGCCGGTCTCCCGGATGACGTCCATGCCGAAGAGGATCTTCATCAGCGTGCTCTTGCCCGCGCCGTTCTCGCCGCACAGGCCCAGAACCTCCCCCGCGTTCAGGGTGAAGTTGATGTCGGTGAGGACCTGATTGCCGAAGAAGTCCTTTTTAATATTTTGCATCTGAAGCAAGGGAGTGCCGTTATTTATCATACATCTGCCCTACCTATCCGTTCGTACACAATTCGCCGAAAATTTATGTTTTTATTAGTCTGCCCCGGTTTCCCGCCGGGCCAGGAAGCCAAATTTTTTAAAGGACCGGAAACGGGGAGGAGGACAGGTCCTCCTCCCCGTTTTGGATCAAGCCTTCTGTGTCAGATCAGCTGACGGTGTAGTACTTGTCGGGAATCTCCACATCGGCGTTGCCCATGAAGCGGCCGGGATTGCCCATGATATAGGTGTCCTGATAGATCAGGAACACGTTGTCGGACTTCACGCCGGTGGTGGCGTTGGTGTAGCCGGCGCCGTTCCACTCGGCCTTGGGGGAGTAGACGTTCAGGGCCTCGGCCACGGCGTCCATATCGGTGATGTCGCACTTGCCGTCGATGACGTTCTTGGCGTGCTCAGCCAGGCCGGCGGACAGGGTGTAGCCGTAGGAGTAGGCCCAGGTGCCGAAGCGGTCGGCGGCGCCCTTCTCCACCAGGGTGGACTCCACCTTGGCCAGAATCTTCTCAAAATCGCCGGCCTCCTGGGTCAGGTCCAGGCCCAGAGCGCCGGGGTAGCCCATCAGCGGGGAGGGCAGGTCGGCCTCAATGAAGAAGCCGCCGTACTCCACCAGCTGCTTCAGCAGGGGCTCGGTGTGGGCGTCGTTGGTGCAGAAGTAGGCGGCGTTGGTGCCGTACTTGTCCACCCAGACGGGGACGTTCTCAATGATATAGGCCTGCGCGCCGGGCACGCCCACGTCGGAGGTGGGGTCGGGAGCGGTCTCCAGCTCGAACTCCATGCCGAACTCCTTGCATGCCTCACGCATGACGGCCACACGGCGGCTCATGGTCTCATAGGCCATGTGCCGGGGGAAGGAGATGTGCACAAAGGTGTCGGCGCCCAGCTCGTGGGCGGTGCGGATAATCAGATAGCCGCGGGAGACGAAGTCGTTGTTGCACACCAGGTCGGCGGCGGAGCCGATCTCAGGCAGGTCCTCGTGGGCCTCGCCGGCGATGCACAGGATGTCGGGGCGCTTATCCTTCACCTGACGGAAGGCCTCGGTGGTGCCGGGGACGGACTGGTTGACGATGATGGCCTTCATCAGGGGGTCGTCAGACATGTTGACGATCTTCTGAATGGTGGTCTCCAGCTCCTCGGTGAAGTTGTCGGGGTAGATGTCCAGCTTGACCATCTCCTCGCCGTACTTGGCCTGGAAGGCCTCGGCACCCCGGCGGTCGTCCTCGGACTGGGAGACGGAGCCGGTGATGATGGCGATGTGGTAGTCGGCCGCGCCGCCGCCCTGAGAAGTGCTGGCGGAGCTGTTGACGCCGGTACTGCCGCTGGTATTACCGCCGGCATTGCTCTGATTGCCGGCGTTGCCGCTGTTATTGCCATTGTTGCCGCCGCAGCTCGCCAGGGCGAGCATCATGGCGCAGGCCAGCAGCATGCTGATCCTCTTTTTCATTGTATACCTCCTAAAACGTACTGTCTCGAGGCGGGAACCAAGCTCTGCTTTGTGTACAAAGCAGAAAAAGGCGTACGCCTTTTCGACCTCCCCCATTTTAGCAAAAATACTCAATTTGTCAACCTTTTTCCATTGACCGCAGGCATATTTCGGCCCATTTCCCCCCCGGCGGCAAGTCTTTGCCCCCTCTCTTTCTGTATTGTGTGCCGAAGACAAACGTTTTTTTCCGGCGGATTGAACAGCCCGCCCCCTTTCAGCGGGGCCGATTTCATCGTTTTAGCAGAAAAAGCGAAAAAGCCGCCGAATCCGAAAAAGTCCTCCCACGCCCTTCCGCTCATTTTCCCGGAGACGGGCCGGGACGGAGCCCGGTCCCTGCATGAAATCTTACAATGAGCCCCCTCTTTTCACCAAAAGGTATTTTCTTACCCCCTCAGATGCGGTATAATTTTTAAAACTGAGAGGAGGCCGTCCTATGCCCCGCATCCTGATTGTTGAAGACGATACCGATATTAACAACTCCACCGCCGAGTACCTGCGGCGGAAGGGCTGCCAGTGCAGCCAGGCCTTTTCCGGCACCGAGGGCCGGCTGCTGTGGCAGGCGGGCGGCATTGACCTGCTGCTGGTGGACCTGATGCTCCCGGGGCTGTCCGGCAGCGAGCTGATCGGGGAGATCCGCAAAACCAGCCGGACGCCGGTCATTGTGCTGTCGGCTAAAACCGAGCTGTCCGACAAGGTGGAGCTGCTGGGCCTGGGGGCGGACGACTACCTGACCAAGCCCTACCAGCTGGAGGAGCTGTGGGCTCGGATACTGGTGCAGCTCCGCCACGCCAGCGCCACCCCCGCCCAGGCCCTTCTGCGCTACCGGGACTGGGTGTTGAACCCGGAGGAGATGACCCTCACCGCCGCCGGCCGGCCGGTCAGCCTCACCGCCCACGAGTTCAAGATTGTGGAGCTGCTGGCGGGCCGGCCCAAGCGGGTCTTTACCAAGCAGCAGATCTACGAGGCGGTCTGGCAGGAGGACTGCGCCGTGGAGGACAAGACCATCACCGTCCACATCAGCAACATCCGGGCCAAGCTGCGGCCCAGCGGCACGGACAGCTACATCCAGACCGTGTGGGGGATTGGATTCAAATTATCAGAAGGTTAAACTTTATACTTTCTTTACCTTTTCTTTGCGACGTTTGGGCACTCGTCTGTTAGACTGAGCGCAAAAAAGGAGGTTTTTACATGTCAGTGATACAGACAAGGGGCCTGTCCAAGCGCTACAAAGACAGATGGGCGGTGAACCGCCTGGAGCTGGTGGTGGAACAGGGGGACATCTACGGCTTTATCGGCCAGAACGGCGCGGGCAAGTCCACCACGCTAAAGCTCCTGTGCGGCCTGGCCCGGCCCACCCAGGGGGAGGCGCTGATCTTCGGCAAGCCGGTCCGGGACTCGGTGGCCCGCCGCCGGGTGGGGGCCCTCATCGAACAGCCGGGGCTCTACCCCGACCTGAGCGGACGGGAGAATCTGCGGCTCTACGCCGCCCTGCTGGGGCTGGACAATCCGGAGCGGCAGGTTGACGAGATCCTGGAGACGGTGGGCCTGTCCCCGAAGGAAAAAAAGCCGGTGCGCCACTACTCCATGGGCATGAAGCAGCGGCTGGGGGTGGCTCTGGCCCTGCTGGGCGGGCCGGACCTGCTCCTGCTGGACGAGCCCATCAACGGCCTGGACCCGGAGGGCATCCGGGAGATGCGGGAGCTCCTCCTGGGGTTGAACCGGGAGCGGGGCCTGACCATTCTGGTCAGTTCTCACATTCTGGGGGAGCTGAGCAAAATTGCCACCCGGTATGGAATCATCCAGCAGGGACGGATGGTGGAGCAGATCACCGCCGCTGAACTGGAGCAGAAATGCACCGACTACCTGCACCTGCGCCCGAGCCAGCCCGAGATGGCGGCGGCCCTGCTGGAGCGGGAGCTCCATCTGAAGCGCTGGGAGATGCGGCCGGAGGGTGAGATTCGCATCTACGAAGCCGCGGATACCAGGGCGGTGGGGCAGGTTCTCGCCCAGGCGGGGATTGCGGTAGAGGAGATGGGCCTGCACCGGCAGGACCTGGAGGGCTATTTTCTGGAGCGGATGGGAGGAACGGATCATGTTTAATATGCTGCGTATGGACCTGCGGCGGCTGTTCAAAAGCCGGAGCTTTTACATTGTACTGGGCATTACGGCGCTGCTGCTGATTCTGGTGACCGTTATGGCCCGCTCCCTTTCCGACCCGGAGACCCTGGCCGCTATGGAGGAACAGGGGGCAGAAATCGACGAGTCCGACCGTATGATGAGCGAGTACATCCAAAATATGTCACAGCTGGACTTTATGCATGAAAGTTTGGGCAGCGGCTTTTTGCTGGTCATGACCGGGATTGGAATGACATTGTTTGTAAACGGCGATTTTTCCAGCGGATTTATCAAAAATATCTGTTGTGTCAATCCTCGCCGCCGGGATTATGTCCTTTCAAAAGTTGCTTTGGCAGGCATTTACAGTGGGATCATTACCGTTTTATCCGTCCTGCTGATACTGTTGTCCCCAGTGCTGATCCATATGTACCCGGTGCCGGATTCCATCTCGCAGATTTGGCGGTATACCCTTTGGATGTGGCTGCCCCATTGGGCGTTTGCTCTGATGACCCTGGCCCTGGTTCTGCTGACCAGAAGCACCACCCTGGGGATCATTCTGTCTCTGGTAGCCGGGAGCGGGCTGACGGCCGCCTTTGTGGGGGCGCTGGGCAAGCTGCTGCACTGGCCTCCCCTGGAGCAGTTTTTCCTCTCCTCTGTGGTAAAGAGCGTCTATGTACCTCAGAATGGTATTACCCAGGGTTGGATGATTCTGGCCTGTACCCTTACATGGGCGGCCATTTACGGAATCGGAAGCCTGTTGTCTATGGAGAAACGGGATATTTAAGGAGGAATTTCCGTGCTGCCTGCCCTGATCCTGGCCCTTGCCGCCCTTGGACTCGCGGTAACCCGCCTGTGGGCCTACCGTACCCAAATGCTGGAGATGGCCCGGGTGCTGGAGGAAACCCCGGCGGAGAGCAATCTGCGCCTGACGGTGGGGATGTCCGGCGCCCTGCCCCGGCGGCTGTGCCGGGCGATGAACGCCCGGCTGGAGGAGGGGCGGCAGCTCCGCCTGGAGACCCAGAAGCGGGAGCAGGAGCTGAAATACACCATGGCCTGCATCTCCCACGACATCCGCACCCCTCTGGCCGGGGCCATGGGCTACTTGCAGCTGCTGGAGGGGGAGCCGGAGCGTCAGGCGGAGTATCTGGACATCGTGGGCAAGCGGCTGGAGGAGCTGGAGGGGCTGTTGGAGGAGCTGTTCCTCTATACCCGCCTTCAGGGCGGCTCCCTGCCGCTGGAATGTGAAAGCATGGCGGCTCTGCCGCCCCTGTGGGACGCCCTGGCGGAGCTTTACCCCCAGCTGGAGGCGGCGGGGGTGGAGCCGGAGCTGCGGTTTGACCGGGAGGACTTGAAGGTCCGGGCCAATCCGGAGGCCCTGGGCCGGGTGTACCGGAACCTGATTGTCAACGCCCTGCGCCACGGCGGCGGGGGACTGACCGTCTCCGGCGGGGACGGGGTGATCTGCTTCTCCAACGAGCTGCTCCCCGGCCCCATGCCAGACCCGGAACATCTGTTTGACCGCTTCTACCAGAGCAGCCCCGCCCGGGCAAAGGGCGGGGCCGGTCTGGGGCTGTCCATCGTGCGGGAGTTGATGGAGCGGATGGGCGGGCAGGTATCCGCACAGATCACAGAGGACAGGCTGGAAATCAGGTTATCTTTTTCGCCCGCCTATAGCAATTATGAAAATACGTGACGCCTGGTAGGGGCGGATATCATCCGCCCGCAGGGTAACACGGCTCTTCTGGACGGGCGGGTAATACCCGCCCCTACAAAATTGCTGTCGGTAATTTAGAAGATTACTACAGGCAAAGATAAGCGGGGCGGCCGTGGCCGCTCCGCTGGTCGTTTCAAAGGGCTCGCATTTCGTGACATATTTTGGACATTCCGTTACAACGGACCTTGCCCGACCGGTCCGCCTCTGCTAATCTGGTCGAAAGTGTGGTGGTGAACATGATAAAATTCGCGATCTGCGACGACGAGCCCCGGATGTCCCAGGACCTTGCCGCCCGCCTCGCAGGCTATATGGAGGAGCGGCAGATCACGGCCTATTCGGTCAGCCGCTTTTCAGGCGGAGACGCCCTGCTGGAGTGGTCCGGCCGCTTTGACGTGATTTTTTTGGACATCCAGATGGACCCGCCCGACGGCATGGAGACGGCCCGGCTGCTCCGTCGGCGGGGGGGATCACAGCCTGCTGGTCTTTGTGACGGTTTTGAAGGAGCTGGTCTTTGACGCATTCGACGTGGAGGCCTGCGGCTATCTGGTCAAGCCCCTGGACCGCGCCGCCTTTCGCCGGACCATGGACCGGGTTCTGCGCTCCCTGGAGCGGAGGACCGCCAGGGACCTCCTGATCCAGCGGGGGGCCGGCTGTGAGGTGGTCCCCCTGGACCGCATTGTGTACTGCGAAGTGCTGGGGCGAAAAATCTACCTCCATCAAAATGACGGGACCGTCCTCGACTACTACGACAAGCTGGAGGACCTGGAGCGGCGTGTGGACAGCCGCTTTTTCAAGTGCCACCGGAGTTATCTGGTCAACCTGGACTATGTGCGCGGGTGTCAGGCCGGGCGGGTCACCCTGTCCCCGGGGGAGTCCATCCCCGTCTCCCGGCTGCGGGAGCGGGAGCTGACCCAGGCCCTTTTGCGTCACATGAAAGAGAGGGATATCTGATATGGACTATTTCGCTCTGTTTCTGGACAGCCTCTGCCTCCTTGTGGGACACGGGGTGATGCACATGGTCTTTATCGGCCGCCTCACCGGAAAAAAACTGAAAAGACGGTACTTTGCCGCCTACCTTCTCCTCCTGGCCGCCCTACAGCTGGTCTCGGTCGGGCTTTCCCTCAGCGGGACACTCTCCGTTGCCGCAGGTGTGCTGGAGCTGTATGCTGTCAGTCGTTTTGGGATGGGAAATCAACCGTCCGTGTCCTGGCTGGCCGCCGTGCTGGCCTACTACGTTTCACAGCTCTCCTTCGGGATCATCAATTCGGTGGAGGCGGCGCTCTTTCCCCAATTTGTGGGAAATCCTCTGTTGTATCTGCTGCTTTTGGCGGCGCAGGTTCTTTTCTTGGCGCTGTGCGCCGGCTGCTACTATGCTGTACTGAGGTTCCTGGCCTGGACGGAGGACAGCCAGACGCCCTATGCGGGCCTGCTGCTCTTTCCTGTGCTGTTCTTCTTTGCCGCGGAGCTGTATATCCTCCAGACCGCCTACAGCTTTTTTGCCCCCATCGTCTCTCTGGAGGAGGTCGGAAAACACAGCACGCTGCTTCTTCTACAGGTTATGGGGCTGGCGGCGCTGCTGTGTACCTTGTACGCATACCGTCATCTCTGCCAGGGCTTTCAGGCCCAGGCGGAGCTGCAGGCCCTGGCCCAGGCAGCTCAGGCGCAGAAGATCTACATCGCCGAGGCCCAGGCGCGCTACAAACAGACCAGCTCCTTCCGCCACGATGTGAAAAACCACCTGTCCGTGCTGGACGGCCTGCTCCGGGGCGGAAGGCTGGAGGAGGGCAGAGCCTACCTGAAAAAGCTGAGGGCTGTCTCGGAGTCCCTGTCCTTCCCCTACCAGACCGGCAATGCCATGGTGGATATCCTGCTGGGAGAAAAGCTGGGACTGGCAAGGGATATTTCGGCGGAGGTGTCCCTGGTCCTGCCCGAGCCCTGCGGGATTGACGACTTTGACCTGTGCGTGATCTTTGCCAACGCCCTGGACAACGCCATTACCGCCTGCCGCGAAGGCGTCGGGGACAAGTCCATCCGCATCACCGGGAGGCGGCAGGGAGATTTCTATATGCTGATCTTTGAGAACACCTGTGTGGACGGACCTCTGCCCCCGGCGGGAACCGGGCTTTCCAGCATCAAGGCGGCGGCGGAGCAATATCATGGAGCGGTGCTGACAGAAAAACGAGGCCGCCAATTTTATTTAAGCGTGCTGCTGAATGTTCCTCTCCCCCCATCGTAATGGGTGGAGACTGCGTACCGGCATCAGGCGTAGGTATAGGTGCTGTGCCGCCTCCGGTATGTATCATTGTCCTTCTCCTTCAGCTCCCGCTCCACCTGGGCCAGCTGGCGCTCCAAATCCTCGATTTTGGCCTCGTCGGTCTCGGTGCTGATCCGCTGCTCCAGTTCCTTTTTCTCCCTTTTCAGCTTTTCAATCTCCCGGTCCACCTTGTCCGAATTGCAGATGCATTTTTCTTCCTTCTCCCCCTCCGGCCTCTCCGCAGCGGGCGCTTCCTCCGGCTTTCCGTCCGAGCCCGCCGCCTCCGGATCGTCGAAATAAATCCTGGGCTGGCCGTCCTCGCCCCTGTCCATCCAGTAGCGGCCGGAGGGCTCCCGGGGTTCCTCCGGAATATATTCATCCATCACAGGCTTCAGCGGGCGCTCCCCGGCCTCCTCAGGCTTTTGACCCCTGACCCGCTCAGCCGTTGTCAAAGGCTGTACCGCTGCTGTATTTACACCAGAAACAGACACCATATGTTATTCCTCCTTGAATGTTTTATGCGGTAAATGATACCGTAGGCTCGGGCTCCCCCAGCCCGGCGACAACCTCGCCGGCAGACGTATAAATGACCGGCTCGCTGTCAATGGGCTCCACCGCCTCAACAGGCTTGTTTTTCAGCGCCGCCTTTGCCGCCTCGCTGACCTGAACCAGATCGGCCTCCCGGGGGCGGTCCGGCTCCTCCTCTGCCCGTTTGCGCTCTTCATAACGTTTTTTAACGGCGGCCTCCTGCTCCAGCTTTGTCCTTCTCCGTTCGGACTCCGCCTCAGCCTTCATACCTTCGTCCAGTTTCTCCTGATACCTGACCGCGGCCTCCGCACACTCGCCGGTGTAGCCCATTGCCCGCTTCATCTTTTCCGTGTCGCCCTCGGCGCTGGCCTGCCGGTACACACTCATAGGCGTACCTGACAGCTTAATGCTGGAACTCGCACCCAGAAGACCCTCTATCATCTGTATGTTCATCTTTCTTCCCCTTTCTGTCGCAGATTTCAGGACCTCGCTTCTCAAAGTTTATCGGACAGAGAGTACCGCTTCAAGGCTTTTGTATTGAAATGCTCTCTGGATGTCACGAGATGTTGCAGCGGCCGGTTTTTCTCAAAACATGTTTTGTCTGTAAAAATCCGTTGACAAAATACGAAAAAATGAATAAAAAATTTTTCTTGACAGATGGTCAAAATTATGGTACTCTATTCAAGCATTCTAAGACCGGAAGCCACCCATGCCGGAGTGGCGGAATTGGCAGACGCCCGGGACTTAAAATCCCGTGGGAGCGATCCCGTGCCGGTTCGACCCCGGTCTCCGGCACCATATCGCGGGGTAGAGCAATTGGTAGCTCGTCGGGCTCATAACCCGGAGGTTGCAGGTTCAAGTCCTGTCCCCGCAACCAGAAAAAAGGAAGTAGAGATTAGATATCTCTACTTCCTTTTTTGTTGTTTTATACTATATATTGTGTAATATCTTAATTTTATTACAATATACAGTGTTTCTGTGATGACTGGAGCGATTAAGAATAGTTGAAACTAACTGGAATTATTTGTAATTACTATTGGTAAATGTTGAGTACTGTTGGTAAGTGTGGGGGAAAAGTTTCACTTTTTTCGCACCTGTGTGAAAATTGGAGTAAGGAAATTAGTACTTGACAAAAATGCTCATATAAGTTATTCTATCTGTAGAAGTCAACTAGTTTAGAAAATGTAACCAGTGTAACCGCAATAACCACTGTAACCGATATATGTTTTTTGATTATTTGGATACTTGCTTAATTTAGGGCAGGTATCTCTTTTGTTTATATAGACAAACTTCGCCATATATGATACAGTTAAAATAGTTAACCCTTGCATTGGCAAATGGTGCAGTATAATTCGATGAGTTTGTTTTCCACAAATCCATTCTCATCCTTTTTGTACCATCTGGCTTTATTTTTCTTTGATTTCTACTATTGATTCACACTTATATCATAATATCTTTATATTGGACACTCCCATTTATTTGACGTTTGCGCCGAAGCTCAGCGGCTCCCCTACATGCCTGTAATTATTCCTCAGCTCTTCCTAATGTATCACAGGCGTGGACGGCCCCGTTTCTCGTTTTGAGAAACGGGGCCGGTTTTGTTCACTTCCAGTCCTGGGACTGCTTATACTCCTCCAGCTGCCGGGCGACCTCCTCGTCGCTCAAGCCCCACTCCCGGAACTTGTTTTCCAGTATATTCAGCCGGTACTCAATTTCGTCCTCCGGCCATACATACTCTTCGCTGCGGGTATTTTGTACCTCTGTATACCCGATGACATGGGTGAACTCCAGATCATAGACCGGAAGCAGGATCAGGTAGGGCTGCATTTCGAGCCACTCCATATAGTCGAGGGTGTCCTCCGGCCTCCGGATGTCGCCGGGGTAGCCGCTATGATGGAAGTCCTTGAGCAGCTCATAGCCTTCCTGCCCATTGCTCGCCGTTCTGCAAATCAGATCCGGGAAGTACCCCACATAGTGGCCAAGGCTGTATGGACCGTAGGTCTGTCCCTTGCTGTTTCTGCGCCAGTCTCCGTTCTCGGTCCACTGCTCCAGGAGCGCCCGCTCCTCTTCGGTTTTCGGAACCTCCCGGAAGGGCTGAGTGCTTGCATCCGGGATGTTCTCCACGGGAGCAGTTCCCAAAAAGAGCGACCATTTAACGGGATTCCCCTGGGTCACAAGCTCCATCAGGGCCTCGTCGCTGAGCTTATGTCCGTCCGGACGGGAATATGCCTCAAATCCAGCGCAGCTTCCAATTACACCGGATTCCTCCCGGTCATACAGAGAGAAGGAAGCTTCTTCATAAGGAACATAGTTCACGTTAGGGTTGTCATACTGGGTCAGCTTGTGATACCAGTCCACATACCGCTGGAGCTCGGCCTGGGTGCTGGCCGAGCTGATGGGCCAGGAGTAGGGATAGACCTCATTTCGGTTCAAATAGCCCTCCGTCTCGCTGTTCCAGCGGACATAAATCAGGTCGGGAACATCCTCATACCCGTCCGCCTCGGTCCATGCGCCGTAGGTATGTCCTTTACTGTTTACGGGATATGCGGATGATTTCTCAGGTGCAGACACAGTCTCCACAGGCTTTTGAGAGGTGTCTGCCGAAGGACTGGCGGGCTGGTCGATAAAGGGATCGGCACGGCTGTCATCGGGGGTGGATGTATCCGCAGGCGTAACTGGGACGCGGCCGCCGGGGGTGGACTTGTCCACCGAGGCGGGCCTGGGGTCGGTGTCGCTCTGGGCGGCCTGGGGCAGATGGGTCAGGTCCTCGGGCGGGGCCTTGGAGGTGGCGAACACGGCGGTCACGCTGGTCACCAGCAGCGCGGCGATTAGAATGGCCGCGAGGGATTGTTTTTTGGTCTTCATAATGGCACGAATCCTTTCTTCCGTCTGGTTTTTGGAGTTGTAAGTGGTACAAAGCGGGAAAAATCCACTCTCTGCCGCCGAGAGCAGGGAAAGGGCGTAGCCCTTTCGGCTGTTCAGACCCAGGACGCGGATCACCGCCTCGTCGCAGGCCAGCTCCAGGTCCCGGTTGGCGCAGAAGTACATGGCCCACACCAGGGGATTGCACCAGTGGACGCACAGGGCGGCAACCAGCAGCAGCTTCCAGAACAGGTCGCCCCGGCGGATGTGGATGTACTCATGGGTGAGGACGTAGGTCAGCTGGCCCTCGTCCGACCAATCGGTGGTTTCGGGCAGCAGGATCACCGGGCGGAACAGGCCATAGGCCAGGGGGGCGTTCACCGCCCGGCTTACCCTGACCCGAATGGGAAACAGGGTGGAATGTGCCTCCTGCCAGCGGCGGATAAAGCTCCGGTCCGCCGGGACGGCGCCCCAAAACCGCCGCAGGCTCCACAGGTAGGCGGTCCCGAAGAACAGCCCGCACAGAGCCGCGCCCGTCCCATAGAGAACGGCTGCGGGAGAGAGGGACTCTTCGGGTTCGGGAAGGGCGGGGGTAACGGTGGCTGGCGGACTGATGGCCGGAGGCACGACCACGGCCGGGCTGTGGACTGTGACGGACAGGGAGGGGGAGGTGTCAAAATGGGCGGGGGCTTCATCCTCCTGCTGGAGGGCCTGAATCATCCGCTCTGTCCCGGTGTACACGCTGAATTGAGAGGGCAGGCTGAAGGGGATCAGCAGACGGCACAGGGCGGCCGCCCAGAGCAGCAGAAAGGTCCACTTGGGCACCCGGTGAAGCAGCGGGCGCCGCAGCAGCAGGATGACGGCAATCAGCAATCCGCCTGACATACTCATTTCAAAGATGGTCATGGGGGCCACCTCACTCCAGCTCGTCGATCAGCGCCCGGAGACGCTGAATTTCCTCCGGTGGCAGCTGCTTTCCGCTGAGAAGGGAGGCGAAGAGAAGGCTGGCCGAGCCGTCAAAGACCTTGTCCACCAGCTCCGCGGCGGCGGCGGCTTGGACCTCCTCCCGGCGGACCAGGGGGAGACACTGGAAATTGGGCTCCCGCCGCTGGATGGTCCCCTTGTCGATGCATTTTTTGATGACGGTGTAGGTGGTATTTTTGTTCCAGCCCACCGCCTCGTCCAGCCTGACGGCAATCTCCTTGGCTGTGAGGGGCGCGTCCGCCTGCCACAGTACCTCCATCACCTTTCGCTCGGAATCAAACAGTTTCAGCTCCATATACAGGCCTCCTTATTCAGACTATCGCGATAGTTTAATTATATACTATCACGATAGTCTGGGCTTGTCAAGACTATTTTAGTAGTCTGGAGAAATATTTTGGCGGCCTTTCCGGGCAGCGCATGGCCGGAATAGTAAAAAGATGGCAGAAAATTGTAGAGATCGTCAGTTGACAGGGGAAAGTGATACGGCTATAATGAAAATGGAAGAATTTCGGGAAATAGATCAAAACTGTACATATGCGGCTGGCCGCGAAAGGAAATGGCAGTATGAATCCGATGGAGTTTTTAGGCGTATTCGGCGGTCTGGCGCTGTTTTTGCACGGGATGCAGATGATGAGCTCCGGCCTGGAGGCTGCGGCGGGCAACCGGATGAAGTCCTTTCTGGAGCGGCTGACCGCCAACCGCTTTATGGGAATTTTGGTGGGCGCGCTGATTACTGCCGCCGTCCAGTCCTCCTCAGCCACCACCGTCATGGTGGTGGGCTTTGTCAACGCCGGGATTATGAATCTGAACCAGGCGGTGTGGCTGATTATGGGGGCCAATGTGGGCAAGACCACCACCGGTCTGCTCATCGCCCTGGACGTGGGGGCGCTGGCCCCGCTGGTGGCCTTTATCGGCGTGGCCATGATGGTCTTTTTGAAAAAGCCCAACCTGCAGCACATTGGCCAGCTTCTGGCCGGTCTGGGTATTCTGTTCATCGGCATGGACATGATGAGTGCCGCTATGGAGCCCCTGCGGGAGGTTCCGGCCTTTGTGAACATGATGGCCACCCTGTCCAACCCTGTTCTGGGCATCCTCTTTGGCTCTCTGTTCACCGCCCTGATCCAGTCCTCCGCCGCCTCCATCGGTATCCTCCAGACCCTGGCCGCGGCGGGGGCGGTCCAGTTTTCCGGGGCCGTCTATGTGCTGTTTGGCCAGAACATCGGCACCTGCATCACCGCTGTGATGGCCTCCTTCGGCACCAGCCGGGACGCCAAACGGGCCACCTGCGTTCATCTGCTGTTCAACGTCATCGGTACCGTGATCTTTACCGCTGTGGTGATGGTGTTCCCCTTGACTGAGCTGATTGAGAACACCGTGCCGGGACCGATGGCGCAGATTGCCGTTATGCATGTGATCTTCAACCTGGCCACCACCCTGCTCCTGCTCCCCTTCGGCGACTACCTGGCCAGGCTGGCCACCAGGATTCTGCCCGACGAGGAGAGCCCCGCCCCGGACCAGGAGAGCGAACGGGGGATGCGGCTGGCCTATCTGACCCCCGTCACCGCGGGGGGCAAGGACGGCGGCCTGGGCGTGTCTGCCATTGTGGTGGACCAGCTGCGCAACGAGCTTCACCGTATGCTGGAGATGGCCCGGCAGAACGTGGATGCCAGCTTCAAGGCTGTGCTGGATAAGGACATCATTCCGCTGGAGCGGGTGGAAAAGCGGGAGCTGTACATCGACTTTCTGAATCGGGAGATATCCCGCTATATCTCCCGGCTCATCACCATTGAGACCAATGAGCGGGGCTCCAAGGTTGTCAGCTGTCTCTTCGCCATCTCGGGAAATATTGAGCGCATCGGCGACCACGCTGACAACCTGGCCGGGTATACCAGAATGCTGGTGGACGAGGATATTGTCTTCTCCGAGCGGGCCAGGGAGGAGGTCCGGCAGATGCGGGATATCTCCATCCGGGCGGTGTCCGCGCTGCTGTCCGGCGAGGGGGGCCAGCAGGAGTGGCTGACCCATGTGGCGCAGCTGGAACAGAAAATTGACGATATGACTGCCAGCTTCCGCCGGGACCAGCTGGTCCGTATGCGGGACGGCACCTGCTCCGATGAGGCCTGCATCCTCTACTCCGAGCTGCTGACCGATTTTGAGCGTATTGGCGACCATGTTTTGAACATCGCCCAGGAGCTGGCCAAGGCCCACACCGATTTGTCTTGATACATAGAAGAAGAGCCGCCCGTCGGGCGGCTCTTCTTTATCCCTTTAAGCTCTCGGCCCAGGCGGCGTATTTTTCCACCTTGGCGTCGCACTCCTCCTTAGCCGCGCCGTTGGCCAGGATATAGACCTTGACCTTGGGCTCGGTGCCCGAGGGGCGGACGATCAGGCTGGTGCCGTCGGCCATCTCGTAGCGCAGCACGTTGGAGCCGGACAGCTCCATCTCGGACTTCTTGCCGCTCTCCACGCAGACCACGCTGCCGTTCTTATAGTCCTTCTGCTCCTTCACGGCCACGCCGGCAATCTCCACCGGGGGCTTCTCCCGCAGGTTCGCCATCAGCCCGGCCATCTTCTTCAGGCCGTCCAGGCCGGGCATGACCAGGTTCATGGTCCGCTCGCTGTAGAAGCCGTACTTCTCATAGAGGGCCAGCAGGGCGTCGTACAGGGTCATGCCCTGGCCGGCATACCAGGCGGCCATCTCGGTCATGGCCACGGCGGCGGTGACGGCGTCCTTGTCCCGGACAAAGGAGCCCAGCATGTAGCCGTAGCTCTCCTCGTAGGACATAATCACATTGCCCTCTCCGGAGCTCTCCAGCTGGTCCTTCTTCTGGGCCAGGAACTTGAAGCCGGTGAAGGTGTCGAAGCATTTGAGGCCGTTGACCTCAGCCACCTTCCGGGCCATCTCGGTGGTGACGATGGTCTTCAGGGCCACCGGGTTGGCGGGCAGCTTGCCCACCCGCTTCATGGCGCCGATGAGGTAGTCCAGCAGCAGCACGCCGGTCTGGTTGCCGGTGAGCACCTTGAACTCCCCGTTTCCGGTGTTGACCATCAGGCCCACCCGGTCGGCGTCGGGGTCGGAGCCCAGGATAAAGTCGGCCCCCTCCTTTTTGGCGATGTCCACCGCCAGGTAGAAGCCCTCGGGGTTCTCCGGGTTGGGGGAGGCCACCGTGGGAAAGTTGCCGTCGATGACCATCTGCTCAGGGACGCAGATGACATGCTTCATGCCCAGCCGCTTCAGGGCCTCGGGGATGAGCCTGTAGCCGGTGCCGTGGAAGGGGGTGTACACCATTTTAAAGGTGTCGGCCACCTGCTCCACCGCAGCCCTGTCGTAGACCTGCCCCAGGGCGTTGGCCAAGAATTTTTCGTCGGTCTCCTCCCCCATCATGGTAATCGGGGCGGGGGCGGGACAGCTCAGCTTGGGTCCGGCAAACACGTCCAGCTCTTTCATAATCCTTGCCACCTGGTCGGCGTGGTTGGGGGGCAGCTGGGCGCCGTCCTCCCAGTAGACCTTGTAGCCGTTGTACTCCTTGGGGTTGTGGCTGGCGGTGACATTGATGCCGGCGATGCAGCCGTACTCCCGGATGGCGAAGGACAGCTCAGGGGTGGGGCGCAGCGCGTCAAACAGACGCACAGGGATGCCGTTGTTGGCCAGAATGAGGGCCGCTGCCCGGGCGAACTCGTCGGAGTGGTTGCGGCAGTCGTAGCACACCGCCACGCCTCGGGCCACCGCCTCGGGTCCCTCGGCCAGAATGACCTGGGCGAAGGCCTGGGTGGCATGGCTGACTGTGTAGATGTTCATGCGGTAAGTTCCCATCCCCATGGTGCCCCGGAGACCGGCGGTGCCGAACTCCAGCTGGGAGAAAAAGCGGGACTCGATCTCTTTGTCGTCGTTTTTGATGGCCTCCAGCTCGGCCTTCTCCTGGTTGGACAGGGCGGGGCTGGCCAGCCAGGCCTCATACGTATCACGATAGGACATAATGATATTACCTCCTGCGGCAGAATTTTTACATTTATCATTGTACCACAAGGGGAACGGGATTTCCAGTGCTTTTTTGTCAGAATTTACAGCTTCAGCCGGGCCATATCCTGGGGCAGGGGAACGGAAAAGCGCATTTCTTCTCCGGTGAGGGGGTGGAGGAAGGACAGATACCCCGAGTGGAGGGCGGGCCGGGGGATCAGGTCCCGGTCCTCTGTGCCGTAGAGAAAATCCCCGGTGAGGGGGTGGCCGCCGTGGGCCATATGGACCCGAATCTGATGGGTGCGGCCCGTCTCCAGCTCCAGCGCCACCAGTGACCGGCTTCCCCAGCGCCGCAGCACCCCGTATCTGGTCCGGGCGGGCTTGCCGTCGGGCCGGACCATCTGCTCCATGAGGGAGCCAGGGCGGGGCCCCAGGGGGGCGTCGATCACGCCGGTCCAATCCTCCAAAATCCCCTCGCACACCGCCAGATAGACCCGGCGGAAATCAGAGGTGTGGAGCTGCCGCTTCAGCACCTCCTGGGCGTGGGGGTGCTTGGCGATTACCAGCAGGCCGGACGTCCCCCGGTCCAGCCGGTGGACGGGGTGGAAATCCGCCTCCTGCCCCGAACTTTCGTAATAATAAATCAGAAAATTACCCAATGTATCGTCAAAGTGCCCCGGCCCCGGGTGGACGGACACCCCTGGAGCCTTGTTCAGGACGATCAGGTCAACGTCCTCATAGACGATGTCCAGCGGCCCCGGCGCGGGAACAATGCCGCTGTTATGCTGAGGGTCAGACAGCCGCACCGACAGCACCTGTCCCGCTCCCGGACAGAACCGAGTGTTCACCCGCAGGCCGTCCACCAGAATGCCGTCCTCCAGCCACTTTACCCGACGTACCACCGTGCCGGACAGGCCAAGGTGCTTTTTCAAAAGGGTGTCCACCTTGATCCCCGCCAGCTCTGGGGTGATGGTCAGCTCCAGCCGCCGGCTCACAGCTTTTTATTCCAGCGGTGGATGTTGACCATATAGAAGACGCAGTGGAGGACGATCAGCACCGAAACCGCCACGCCCCACAGGCTGCCCACGAAGATTTGAATCACCATGAACGCCGCCCACAGCATGTACAGCGTCCAGTACCAGGAGGACATGGCGGCCTTCTCCCGGATGGACACGTTTCGCTCGTCCCGCTCGCCCCGCTCATACTCTTTTAGCTGTTCCGGGGACATCCGGATGCGGCTCAGCGCGATTCCAACCGCCCCGAAGCCCAAAAGGACCCCGCCCAGGGTAAACAGAACAAGGCTGAGCTGCTTTGGAACCCGCTCTCCCAACAGGAACGCGGCCAGAATCAGAACCCAGGCCGTCCCGAACATCAGATAGGGAGCCGTTTTTTTGAACCAGTTTTTCATCTTTCACACCTCAAGTCCTAATATTTCCGGTTGAGCCACCAGCGGATGACAAAGGCGAGTAGGTTTCGTCCGATTAAAACCCAGAGCAGTATGCTCGCAGTTTCATACTCATCCAGGAACAGAATGAGTATGGCGTACAGTACCAGCAAAATTCCGCTCTCCGCCTGGTGGCAGTACCATACGGATTTCTCCAAAATCATTTGGTTGCGCTCGTCCCGCTGCTCACGCCGGATATTCTCTTTGTCGTGTTTCGTCTCGTGATACCAACTTACGAGGAGAACAAGAAGCAGAACTGGAATCAGGAAAGGGTCCAGAGTGCGCCGCTGAGACGGGGAAATAAAGGGGGCGGCATTGGATATTCCCAAAACCAGCAGGATAATACAGCTCAGTCCCTGGTCAAATAAGGTGTGTTTTCGATAGATCATAGTGTGCTCCCCTCCTCTTCAAATAAGAATACCTCCTCGATGGTCAGTCCGAAATACTTGGCGATCCTGTGAGCCAGCAGCAGGGAGGCGTTGTACCGGCCGCTCTCCAGGGAGATGATGGTCTGCCGGGTGACGTCCACCCCGTCGGCCAGCTCCGCCTGGGAGATTTTTCTGGCCTTGCGCAGCTGGGCGATTCGATTGGTCACCGGACCACCTCCTTCCAAAAATGTAAAGCTCACTTTACTAATCGTAGTATAGCACGCTTTACTTTTTATGTCAAGGGTGCTTTACAATTTTGATAAACTGAGATCAGGAATTTTTTAGCGCAAAGTGTCAGACAAAAAATGGAAGCAAGCGATGACGGCTTGCTTCCAAATGTGTTGTTTTCAAAAAAGGATTTCGCATCGGGATGAGACCGCCTTGGTTCCGTCTCTGTTTCAGGGCTTCTGCATCGCTATCTGCAGCTTAAACAATCCATTTTCAGCGCGGAAGAGACAAAGCGCGTTGTATTTTTCCGCGAAGGCGACAATGCTCCGGGTGCCGGTGCCGTGTCCCGGCTTATCTGTAATGGGGAATCCCAATTGGTTAAAGGAGATATCTCCCACATAAGGATTAGATATTTCAACCATAAACTGGGGATATGCCACGCTTTTACAGATAATGCGCCGCCGGTCATCCGGCAGATCCCTGACCGCTTGAATGGCGTTCTCCAGCGCGTTGGCAAAGACGATGGAGAGCTCCAAGGCTCCTACCGGCAATTCTTCGGGCAAGGCGATTGTGATCTCTGCGGCGATGCCTAGCTGCTCTGACTGCGCCGCGGCGTTGACCAGAACGGCGTCCAATATGGGATTGGAGCAGTAGCTTTTGGGGGCGATGAAGCTCAGCCTCTCCTGAGACGCGCCGATATAGTCCAGCACCGCGGCGGAATCTCCCCTTTGGACCAGGGAGGCTACGGTCTGAAGCTGATGGCGCATATCGTGGCGCTCAATCCGCATGATTTTCTCCGCCCGATGCATGTCCTCAATCCGGTGGCTCATCACAATGGCCTGGGCCTCCAATACCCGCTGGCGCTCCTGGGCCGCGAGGATGCGAAGCTGTTCAAACAGAACATGAAAGATAGTACCATAGACCAGTGCGATCAGGGCTAATATCATAGTGGCCAGGGGCATATCACCGGGCCGCTCAAGAATCATAGTGGGGTAGACGCTGAGGACGACCAGAATAAGGTAGCTGATTCCCGTCAATAAAGCGAACAGCATCCAGCCCTTCCGGACGACCCGGCTGATCTCCAGGAAGGGGCGGCGGAGCCAGCGCCACACGACGTATTCCAGCAGGGGGAAGGCGACCAGCCGAAGGATAAAGGCTACAAGCCAATCGCCTTTCATAGCATAGTCAATCAGTATTGTGGCCAGCTGAATCCATATGCATACTGTATCAGAAAAGCAGAAGATAAAAATGAATTGAGCATTACGCTGCCGTGACATGACAAAGAAGAAAATCAGGGTAGGCACTGTGCCAATCAAAACACCCCATTGCCCCATAGCGGCAAGGCCCTGGGTGAAAAATATCCACATGCAGGCTGCGCTGACAACAAAAAAGATAATGACTGCGGCAATTCTGAAGGTTTTTCTGGAGCATCGGTACTCATAAAAGAGGAACATGAAGATATACATGTGAACCATGCAGTAGAGTATGGAAAGCTGAGTAAGTGGGTTTGAACTGGTCACTTCATGTATCCCCTTCCAGATGAAAATCCAGCCATCGTCTGGTTACTTCGGCGCGGTGAGAGCGGGACACCGGGAGCGTTTTATCCCCTGTCAGCCGGATGTTGGAGGAATCGATCATTTCCACATAGGACAGATTGACAAAAAATGATATGGAGCACAGAACGAAACGGCGGTGCGCCAGCAGAGGCTCTACCGCGTTCTGAAAAGAGCCCCGCAGGCTCATGCCTGTGATAACCGAACCATTGGAGAGATGGTATTGGATACAGCGCCCCACCAGCTCGCCGTATACAATGGAGTGGAGCGGAAGTCGGCGGAGTCCTTCCCTGGTTTTTATCATAACACAGGCATGGGGCTCCAGCTCCAGGCTCTTGATAATGTTGTCCAGAGACTGAAACAGACGGCTTTTGTCCAGCGGCTTGAGCAGATAGTCCGAAGCCTTCGCCCGGTATGAATCCACCGCGAAATCCGATGAGGCGGTGAGGTAGATGATGCGTCCCCCCTGGTCAAATTCCCGGATGCTTAACCCCAGCTCAATCCCGTTCTGCCCCGGCATGATTACGTCCAGAAGGTAGATGTCAAAAGTGCCTCTCACACGCAGGTGCTCCAGCAGGGCGGCGCTGGAGGAAAAAACAGTTACTGTCAGTTTCAAATCCGGGTGCAGGTCGGAATACTCACGTAAAAAGGCTTCCGTCTGTGTGAGCTGTGTGCTTTCGTCATCGCAGAGTGAGATGTTTATAGCGGCCGCCCCCTTTTATACTGCGTGAAAAAGCGTGCAGAATCCTAATATGTCTGATAAACCAGCGCAAAACAATAAAATTGTAACATATGATGTGAGAATACGTCAATGCCAGCAGCTATGTATAGTTAGTGCAAATTTATACCAATTTCCCGCAGCTTCAGAGCGGTAAGGATACAAGTGCAGATACAGCTTATTGAAACTGTACCTAAAAAAGCGCCCACCACCTTTTGAAAATGTAAAAGGTGGGGGGGTGCTTTTTCATAGCCCTTATGTTGTTAAAACGCCGAAAACTATGTTCAATGTGCCGCCTGCGACAGCAATCCCGATCCGGTCGTTTATGGCGGCGAGTGTCGAATTCTTGATATCATGATATCAGCACCACCGTCTACCACATAGAGTATGAATCCAAGATTGCTGTTCTTTTGCCCCCCGATTTTCAGGTCGCTGTCTTCAATTACCACGGCTGGGAAGACCTTCAGTTCTGCGGGACAGTGGGTAATATCCAAATATATCGAGGGATATTCTACGTTGATTCCACTCATGTCTCTGGGTCCTCCCCGCCGTGTTTGTCCTATTTAACCTGTTTCACTCTTTCCATCTGGATAGGCTGCTTTACAGCGGCCAGCTTCTGGACGTGTACCCCCTGCACTCCCTGATGCTGACGGGGCTACTCCTGCTGTTTTATCTGCTGTTCTACCTGGTAGCCAGGGAGCTGGATATCAACACCCGGCTGAAGCAGGAAAACCAGTTCCTCCACATGCAGACCGCCCAATATGAGGCCCTGCGCTCCGTCATCGACGAGACCCGCCGGGCCCGCCACGACCTGCGCCACCACTGCCCTGTCCGCCCTGGCGGAGCAGGAGGCCTGGGAGGAGCTGTGCCGCTACCCGGCCCAGGCCGCAGACAGCGTCCCCGCCGACGAGCTGAACCTGTGTAAAAACCCGGCGGTGGACGGGGCGGCCGGGCGGTACTCCTCCCTAAGCCGACAGCACGGCGTGCCCTTCTCCTGCCAGCTGGACCTGCCCGCTCAGCTGCCTGTGTCCGAGATGGAGGTGTGCGTCGTGCTGCAAAATCTGCTGGAGAACGCCCTGGAGGCCAGCCGGAAGGCGGAGGGACAGCGATTTATCCGCCTGCGTGCCTCCCTGCGCGGGGACAATCTGGTGCTGCTCACCGTGGAGAACGCCTACAGTGGCCAGCTGGTCGAGCAGGATGGCGTGCTCCAGTCCACCAAGCGGCCAGGACCAGGGGTGGGACTGCAGTCCGTGGCCCGCGTCGCCGGGAAAAACAGGGGCTACTGCCGCTTCCTCTATGGCTCCGGCGTCTTCACCGCCAATGTGATGCTGCGGGGAGTCAGGAACTGAATTCAGTTTCGGAAACAGCCAAAGGAAAAGTGTCCCTGGCTTCCTGATTGTCTTGGGTCTGTTCTTTTGTTGCAGTGCGCCCTCACTCTCTGTCACTTAGCGGACAAGGGGTCATATTTCTCGGTAAGGGCCGAATATTTTTTCCAGCTGCGGCAGCGGGACGGTATGCCGCACACAGCGCATTGGGCGGCGGCGATAGACCGTATAACAGCCGCAGCAGGCTGTGCAGGCACTCTCCTCCTGAAGCCCCTCCCTCATGCGGGCAATAAAATCAGGCTGGCAGATCAGACTGCGGCTGAAGGACACAAAGGGGAATCCCGCTTCCAGCACCTGTTCCGCTGCGGTGCGGGAAAAGACCCCGCCCACCGGGATCAGGGGCAGAGCTATGCCCTCTCTGGCCGCCAGCGCCTCCTGGAGGTAAAAGGGCTCCTTTGCCCCCGGACGGGCAGAAAAATCCACGCCGCTGATCTCCACGCCATCCACTCCGGCCCTTTGGTACCGCTCCAGCAGCCCGTGCAGATCGCCGCAGCCGTTGGCGTCCGCCTTGACCAGCATGGCAAAATCCGGGCCGCAGGCCGCCCGAACGGCCTCCAGGATCCGGCCGGGCAGCCGGATCCGGTTTTCCAGGGAGCCGCCGTACTCGTCAGTCCGGTGATTTTCCCCGGGATTCAAAAAATTAGACAGCAGATAGCCATGGGCGTTGTGGACCTGTACCCCGTCCAGCCCGGCCTCCCGGCATATCCGGGCCGCCTGGACAAACTGCTCCACCAGCCGTTCCAACTCCTCATGGGTCCAGCAATCCGGCCCTTTCGGCGGGCGTCCGTTCACCCGCTCCATCCCCTTCAGGCCACTGTGGCTGATCTGGCCCAGGAGCCGGCCCCCCGCCCGGTGGACCCCGTCTGCCGCCCGGGCCAGCAGGCTTCGGTCGGTCTGTCCATCCAGAACAATCTGCCCCTCATCGGCTCGCTGGCTCCGGTCCACCGTCATATGTCCGGTGATAATCAAGCCCACCTCGTGCTCCGCCAGCTCCGTCAGAAGCCGGACCCAAGCCGGGGTCGGCTGTCCCTCCGGATCGGAGACATGCTCGTTGGTGGCGGAACGGACCGTTCTGTTTTTCAGCTGGAGGGGTCCCAGCCGGGCCGGCTCAAACAGATGATATCCCATATGTTCCCTCCTGTCAGAAGTTTTCCCGGGCATACTGCTCCAGCTCCTCCCGAAAATCCGGATGGGCGATGGAGATCATGGCCTGGGCCCGCTCCCGGAGCGACCGCCCGGAGAGCTTGACCACACCGTACTCCGTAGCCACATACTGCACCATGGTGCGGGGGGCGGATACGGTGCTGCCGCCGGGGATGGCGGGGAGAATGTTGGACTTGCGCACCCCATCCCTGGTCATCCGGGAGGAATTGATACAGATAAATCCCTTGCCGCCCGGAGAGCGGAAGGCCCCCTCCAGAAAGTCCATCTGTCCGCCGATTCCCGACAACTGCCGGGTTCCGGCCGACTCCCCGTTCTCCTGCCCCATCAGATCAAGCTGCACGCCGCCGTTGATGCTGATAACATTTCTCATCTCGGCAATACGGTACGGATTATGGATATAATCCAGGTCGCCCGGGTGAAACAGCTCCGGCTCAGCGTCCAGCCAGTCATACAGCTCCTGGGAGCCCATGGCGAGATTCCAGGCGGACAGTCCCGCATCCATCTCCTTGCGGGCATTGGTCAGCTTTCCCGCCTGATACAGGGCCAGAAACGGGTCGCTGATGGTGCCGGTATGACAGCCGATGTCTTTCAAATCCGACTGTGCAATCATGTTGGCCACTGTGAAGGGTACGCCCCCAACCCCCAGGGAGAGCACCGCTCCGTCCGGAATCTCGGCCACCACCAGCTCCGCAATCTTTTTATCAGTCTCCGAGGCCGCCTTGTAGCTGCGCACCGGCAGGGGCTCATGCTCCCCCTCCACAATGTAGTCCGCCTCGGACAGGTGGACCCGGTGGGAGCCGGCCACACCCTGGAGTCTGGGCAGGCGCTCGTTGATCTCGAATACCACCGTCCGGGCATTCTCAAAGATGGTGCGCCAGGCATAATTGGAGATCCCTAGTCCGCAGTACCCCCTGTCGTCGGGGGCCGAGACCGGGACAAAGGCCACGTCTGCCCGGATATGATTCCGGTACAGCTCCGGCAGAGAGCGCAGCATCACCGGCAGGAACTGCACCAGGCCGCGGCTTTGCAGCTTGCGTTCGTAGTCGCCGATGTGCCAGCTGTAGTAAGTAAACGCGCTGCGCTCCGGATCGCATTCCACCACCTCGATCCGGGGACGGATGACCAGCCCGCCCCGGATTTTCACATCTCTCAACTCGTCCCTGCGCCTAGCCAGGGCCCGGTCCATCAACTCCGGAAAGCCCGCGCCAAAGCCGTAATCCACCCAGTCCCCCGAGCGCACTGCCCTGGCGGCTTCCTCCGGTGTGACAAATTTGCTTCTGTACTCGGCCAGCATGTCTTTTCCTCCTTGTACTGTGCGATATAACGAATTTTATCTGAAAAGTCCGGCTTTTTCAAGCCGGACTTTTGATCGTCACTCCGCCCAGATTTCTTCATCAGAGGGGACGTACATGTCCGGAACTCTGTAAGAAATGCGGCTGACATTCATCAGGTGGGTATACCACAGGTTCTCGCTGATAATGTTGTTGCCCCAGGTGCCGCAGCCCAGTGTGGTGGTGGGATTCAAGCCGTTGTCCATGGCGCCGCCCAAGGCAGTGCCGCCCACCTGGTTCACAGCATAGCGGGAGACATTGACCACGGTGGGAACCGCCTCAATATGCTCGGTGGTATTGGAGTGGATGACAACGCTGTGCCCCATCCCCTCCATCGCCAGGTTGGCCTGGGCGATTTCCATACACTCCTCCCAGCTGTCATACAAAAACAGGGCCAGCATAGGGAACAGCTTTTCCTTTGCCAGTACCTCATCCCGGGCATACCCCCTGGTGCAGCATACCATCACCTTGGCCTCCTCGGGCACCCCCTCCAGGCCGGCCAGCTGAGCCATCTGCTGAACTGTAGTCCCGGTCCACTCCTTATTGAACACTCCATCCGGAAAGGCGCTGCTCCGGACCCGTTCGGCATCGGCCTGGCTGCCGATGTAATAGGCGCCGTTGGCCTCCAGGGCGGCGATCATCTCGTCAGCCTTATCTCTTGGGCAGATAACATTCTGCTCACAGGTACACAGCACGCCGTTGTCAAAGGTGCGCCCCGCGATGACCATCTTGGCCACCTCGTCATAATTCACATCCCGGTCCACCAGCACCTGCACATTGCCCTGGCCCACGCCGTAGGCGGGCTTGCCGGAGGAATAGGTCACCTTGACCAGAGTAGGGCCGCCGGTGCAGATACAAAGGTCAACAGACTTCATCAGGCCGGCGGAGAGCTCCATGGTGGGCTGTTCAATAATTTGGATCAAATTCCTAGGCATGTTCAGCCTGTCCAGCGCCTCATTCATCACTTCCACCGTCCGGATACCCACCCCCTTGGCCCGCGGGTGGGGACAGATGATAACAGCGTTGCCGCATTTCAGGGCGCACATCGAGTTATGCATAGGATTGATGACCGGGTTGGTGGTGGCGGTGACACAGCCGATTACACCGATGGGCTTGGCTACCTTAACGATTCCCGCCGTCTCATCCCGCTCGATAATGCCCCGGCTCTTTTTCCCCTTCATCCGCCACCATGTACTCTTGGATTTGTTGCGGCATTTTGCAATCTTACTCTCATATCTGCCCATGGTGGTCTCCTCCACCGCCATGCGGGCCAGCTCCTCCGCGTGATCGTACACCGCTTTTCCAATCGCCCGCACCGCCGTGTCCACCAGCTCCTGGGGCAGCCTTTCAAATTCCCGCTGGGCCGTCCGGGCATTTTCCACCAGCTTGTTCAAATAGTCGAGCGGTTCCATAAAAAAGCACGTTCCTTTCTGTGAGATAAAATATGATGTTCAGACCTTTAAAGAAAAACTGATTGCTTTACAGCGCCCTCCGGTACAGAATCTCCACATCCCTGTCGGTGGTCTGCCGGGGATTGCGCCAAATGTTGCCGCTTTTCATGGCGTCGGCGACCATATCGGGCAGCTTATCTTCAGTAACCCCCACCTCAGAGAGTCTTGCCGGAATCCCCAGGTCCGCGTTCAGCTTTCTCAGGGCGTCGGCCAGCATGTCGGGTGTGAAGCTCTCGTCGGACTTCCTGCCGAGAGCGATATAGTCATAGATCCTGCGGTAACGCCCGTTGTCGGCCAGGGCGTTGTATTCCACAATGGTAGGCATTAGGATCGCGTTGGCCACGCCGTGGGCCACGCCAAAGAATCCGCTCACCGGATGGCTCATGGCGTGGATATTGCCCAGAAGTGCGGAGGCAAAGGCCACGCCGGCCAGATTGGAGCCGACCATCATATTGCAGGCGGCCTCCTCGTTATCCCGGGAGGCGACAAATTGGCGCAGATTTCCTCCAATTAACTCCATCGCCTTTTCGGCCATCGCGTCGGTAAAGGCATTGCCCAGCTTAGACAGATAGGCCTCCATGGCATGGATAAACGCATCCACTCCGCAGGCGGCCGCGATATTGGCCGGCAGTGTCATAATGAGGTTGGGGTCCAGCAGGGCATATCTCGGAATTAAGTAATGGCTGATCACGGTCATTTTGAAGTTGGTATCGGAGTCGGTAATCACAGAGGAGGCCGTCACCTCACTGCCAGTCCCCGCGGTTGTGGGGATGGCGATCATGGGGACCACAGGCCCGGCCACCTTTTCAACGCCGACGTAGTCCATCACGTCCCCCCCGTATGTCGCCAGAAGTCCCGCCGCCTTCGCCACATCCATGGGTCCGCCGCCCCCCAGGGCGATGATGGTCTCCGCCCCGCTGGCCTTAAAATTCTTTACGCACTCATTCACGTTATGGACGGTCGGATTTGGCTGAAGGTCTAAAAATTCCGTATACCGCAGGCCGGCGTCTGTGATAATCTTGGCCGCCTTATCCACCAATCCCACCTTTTTCAGGCCGGGATCGGACACCAGGAAAATATGTCCGCAGTTCGCCCTGGCCAGCAGCTCTGGCAGGCGGTCAAACGACCCTTTCCCAAAAATTACATCCTGCGGAATGGTAAAGCTGAAATCTTTCATTGGATGCGCTTCCTTTCAAACCGATTTTTTCAATGGGGCTGCCGGTGCAAGTGCGGCAGCCCCACTCCATTCTCTGTCGGAACTCTCCATTTGACAGACGAATCAGTGGGCAGCCTGGTACTCGCGGACCATTTTGACCCAGTCCTCAATGTCCGGGCTCTTCTCATAGAAGTAGTCGTATACCGGGCTCATTGCCTCCCGCATCTGCTGCTTAAACGCCTCATCCGGGACAATAATGGTGGTATTGCCGGCAGCTTCAATGTTGGCCTTAGCGTTGTTGTCCGCCTCGATAGAAATATCCCAGTTGTACTCCGCGGCCTCAGCAATGCTGGACTCCAGCGCCTCACGCTGCTCATCACTCAGGCTCTGATAAAAATTCTCGTTGATGACCCAGAAGTTGGGGCTGAACATGTGATTGCTCTCCAGCACGTACTTTTGAACCTCATAGAAAGAGGATGTATAAATCGTAGGATAGGGGTTCTCCTGGCCGTCGGCCACCTTGGTCTCCAGCGCGTTAAAAATCTCGCTCATGGCCATGGGAACGGAGGTCACACCCAGGCAGTCCATCATCTGGATAAAGTGGGGGATGTTGGGGGTACGCAGCTTCTGTCCCTTCATGTCATCCATGCTGTACATAGGCTTATTGGAAGACGTCTGACGGAAACCGTTCACGGTGATGGCCAGACAGCGCATGTTGCCGCCCTCAATCAGGCCGTCGGTCAACGCCTCGCCGATCTCACCGGTCAGGATCTCCTCGGCGTCCTCCCAGCCGTTGAACAAAAAGGGGGCTTCCGACACCGCGATTCTGGGCAGATACATCTGGATATTGGTGCCGGCGCAGCCCATCTCCACCGTGCCCTGGGAGACGGACTGATCGTAGACGTCCTCGGAGCCGAGCTGACTGTTGGGATAGATCTCAACCTTCAGGGTGCCGTTGGAGCGCTCCTCCAGCAGCTCTTTGAACTTGAGCATGGACAGGTGCTGGGGATGATCCTCGGCAAACCAGTGGGCAAATTTAATGGTTTTGGTCTCGGCCGAGGTGCTGTTTCCGCCACCGGGATTGCTGCCGGCGGTACTGCCATTGCTGCCGCAGCCAGTCAAGCTGAGGGAGAGCGCCAGGACAAGGACCGCTGCAGTGGCTCTAAATCGTCTTTTCATGGTATTCTTCTCCTTTTCTAAATATATTGAATTTTTATCGTTCTATGGAACTAGCCGGCGATAAAGTTCAGCGGAACTCTAATGAGGTCGGGGAAGAAGCAGAACAGGAACAATGTGGCGATCTCGATCAGGCAGAAGGGCAAAATACCCTTCACACAGCTCTTGAAGTCCAATCCGGATATGCCGCACCCCAGGTAGATTACAATCCCAACGGGGGGCGTAATCAGTCCGATGGTGAGGTTCAGCACCATAATCACAGCAAAGACGATGGGATCAATTCCGGCGGCCTTGACAAGGGGGATCAGAATAGGGCCAAAGATCAGGATGTTGGGGGTAAGATCCATGACCATCCCCATGATGAACAGGAACAGATTGATGCTCAGCAGCAGGAATAGGGGGTGGGCGATCAGCGGGGACAGTATCTGGACCACCATGGAGGGAATCTGCGCGATGGTGATAAGCCATCCCACACCGGTGGCCGCCGCCACAATAATCATGGTAATCCCAGTGCTAACCGTGCCGGCAACGCAGACCTCCAGCAGCCCCTTGAGGTCGATTTCCTTATAGACAAAGATTGAAATAATCGCCGCATAGACCGTGGCAAAAGCGCCCGCCTCAGTGGGGGTAAATACGCCCAAACGGATACCACCTACGATCAGGATGGGCATGAACAGCGCGGGCAGGGACTCCTTCAAAATTTTCATCGCTTCCGCCCGGGTATAGGTACGGGTGTCCTCATAACCGTCTTTCCGGACAAAATACCACCAGCCGCACATCAGCATAACGCCCAGGATGATACCGGGGACGATGCCGGCCATGAAGCACTTTGATACCGACAGCCCGGTTGCGGTAGCCAGAACGATCATAGGGATACTGGGGGGAATAATCGGGGCGATGACCGAGCCGGCGCAGATCACGCCTGTCGCACGGTCCGCCCGGTACCCGTTGCTTACCATCAGCGGAATCAGGATACCGCCCAACGCTGCGGCGTCGGCCACCGCGCTGCCGGACAGCCCGGCAAACAGCATACTGGCCAGAATCGCCGCATAGCCCAGGCCGCCGCGCACACGGCCCACCACCACATTGGCAAAGTCCACAATCCGGCGGGACAGCCCCCCAGCGCCCATAATCTCACCGGCAAGCATAAAGAAGGGAATGGCCATCAGGGCAAAGTTGTTTGTGCCGGACACCATATTCTGGGCAATCACAATAGAATCTGTCATCCCGAGCACCTGCATCAGCACAATGCCGCAGCAGACCAGAACAAAACAGATGGGGATGCCCAGCGGCAGAAGGACTGCCAGACTGCCTAAAAACGCAAGCACCGCTGTCATGTCTTTACATCCTCCTTTTGACGCTTCTTTTTATACTCCAGATACTCCTTTATGTGGTCCCGGATCAGAAGGATCGTCTTGGGCAGCATGGCGGCCCCCATGACAAAGGGAGTAACGGTAATGATCCCCATCGGGATGGGAATGGCCGCGCTGTCCAAATTAAGGGTGGAGACAAAATAGTTCCAGCCGCCGAAAACCATGACATACAGCGCATACAGCACAATCAGCTCCGCGGCAGTCTGAACAATCAGCCTGGGTATTCCGTGGAGGCTGTTGACCAGGATATCCACTCCCACATGCTTGTTCTGATAGTAGGCCAGAACCGCCCCCAGCGCGGAAACCCACACGAAGGCGTAGCGGGACAGCTCCTCCGTCGCGCTGATTCCGCTGTTGAACACATAGCGCAGAACCGCGTTGACAAAGATCATCAGCACCATACTGATCAGGACAACTGAGACAAACACCTTGAAAATTACATATAATGCGTTTTTGTATTTTTCCATGTCTGATTTTACTCCTCCTTTTCTGCTGCAAATCTTTGATTCAATCCCCCGCTTCCCCTCCTTCCGGAGTACCCCGCTCAGAATCCGGTGAGCAGCGAGCCCTCCTGATCAAACGCAAAGGCAACGGGCTCTCCCATCATCTCCAGCTTCGGATTGCTCCTCACTTCATCAACCATGGCTTGAGAAACATATATCTTCTCCAGCTCCAATGTATTTTTGATGCGCACCAGCCGCACCGACTCCATATCCTCCTTTCCGCAGCCGTAGATACACATTTTGAATGCAGCTTCATCACTGTCCGCAATCAGCGGAATCTTTCCAAAATTGAACTCATGGGTCGTAATCACATTTGGATACATGGCGGATAAATCAATGGCGTCAAACAGTCTTTTGGTAATCACATCCAGCGCGCCGACTCCCAGGGCGTTTCCCGCCGAGACAGGCGTCAGCGACAGACAGGCCCTCTTGTTCGCCTGAATCCCGCCGCTGGCCGTTGTCACCGCGAAGGTCCCCGCAATATTGGGATCAGACCCCTCGCCGCTGATGTTCTTGCCCATCTCGTCAATAATCAGCACATCGCAGGACGGAAACGGGATGCTGGCCATCTTGGAGGCCGCTTCCCGCAGCAGCTTTGGCTCTTCCTCCGCAATTTCCTCCGCTCTCATCGCGACCAGCTTATAGGTCTCGTCGTAGGCGTTCTCCAAAATGGCAACCGCGCACAGAATAGGGGCTTTTTCTATCATAACCGCCCCCATCTTGGGCAGCATATTAGGCAGTTCCCCATATCCAGCGCTGTGACAGGTCCCGGCCCCCTTCTGCTTTCCCAGACCAATCGCCATCATTTTCATCAAACCGCTCTCGTACGGCCCGCGAAACGCAGTATGGAGCTTGACCCGACCACAGACGATAATTCCGTCCGCCTCATAAGCATTTTTATCGATATGGACCGGGTATCCGTCCTTGGTATGCCCCAGCTCCACCGTCTCCATACTGGACAAAATAGGACAACCGACCGCTTCCGGCGTAATTCCCAGGTGTTCCAGCATCTGAAGCTGCCCTTCCGCTGTGGCGCCGGCGTGGCTGCCCATAGCAGGCACCAAAAATGGATTGGCACCTTTTTCTTTGCAGTAGTCCGCAATTGCCCGAAGAATTTCCACAATATTGCAGATGCCCCGGCTTCCGGCCGTGATGCAGATCCGTTTTTCAGGCTGTATCAGATCCCGGAGCCCAGGTTGATTCAGCTGCTCGTAAATCACACCGGCAATTTGCTCCGGGGGGATGCTCCTGCGTTCAAAGGACTGCCTCACCGCCACCATCTTTGGAATCTTGGTACCTCCAATAATATCGAATACACTCATGAAAACACCTCACCCTCCTCAATTCATCCGAACATCAGACTTATTGTAAATCCAGCATAGATTCACTCGCCACCTCATTAAGTCTTATCATCAGACCTTTTGGCGGCGGTCCGCCACGCCCCTTCCTTACCATTTGTTCCACCTCCCTCATTATCGATATTCTCTCGCAATTTTCCTCGTGTGGTCCTTTGTTGTGTCAATATGGCCGACAACCGCTGCGACACAGCCATTAAAATCCTGGGCCTTCAGGGCCGCTAAGATTTCTGTATGGGCAGTATATGCGTCCTCCAAAATTTCCCGATGACAAAACAGGCGGTAAAGCAAATCTTTCCGCATCGCTTCAATCATAATATTAATCTGTCTGAGCATGGGATTCCCGGTGTAAGAGAGCAAAATACTGTGAAATTCCATGTCGGCTGCCACATAGTCGTCTACCGACCTGTCTTCCTTCAGGGCAGCAACCGTCTTTTCCAGCGTTTTAATTGTAACCGGGTCTAATTGGTTGTAAATTGAAATGATATTACCTACTTCAATCACCCGTCTGAGCTCGATAAAGTTATCCAAATTCTCCTTATCGGGAAAAAAGCCCATGAACTCAGAGATACACTGCGCTGTATTGTCAACGATAAAGGTTCCCTCACCCTGTCGGGGCTCCACAACCCCGTAGGCAGCCAATATTTTCATCCCCTCCCGGAGGGAGGAGCGGCCCACGCCGATTTCCCTTGCCAAATCTGCCTCTTTGGGCAGTTTGTCGCCCACCTTTAATTCGCCTTTCCGAATCATAGCCCGGATTGAATTTACGACCTGCGAGGTGGCATTTATACGCTCGATTGACGGCACTTAGTATACGATCTCCCTTCAACTCTGTTCACACTATACAATGCGAAGCCGGAAATTATTATTTTTATCTGCCAGTTGTTGAATAAATCATCTGATGTTCGGATTTATATTACCACTGAATCAGTTGCCTGTCAAGAGCAATTATAAATTTTAGATATTTTTGCCCAAATCTAAACCGAACTTTTGACCATAATCACCAATTCCAAGGGAAGTAAAGCCTCTTGATTGCGGGACTAGCTGACGAACCCATGCAGGACACAAAACCGCTTGAAAAGTTCACAAAACGAACAATTCAAGCAGTTTTTGGCACGCCCGAAGCCGAAGCGAAGCAAAACGTGCCGGGGGCACGTTTTGCCGCTGCGGGTCCCTTCCCGAGAAGGCGAGCCATTGGCGAAGCCTGATCGGCGTTAGATCGCACCAGCATAAAAATAAAACCTGATCTGCAATAAACCATTGCAAATCAGGTTTTGGCACGCCCGAAG
>CAJUSG010000007.1 GCA_910589085.1 uncultured Oscillospiraceae bacterium
CCTTCGTGGAGCTGGCCCCCGGCAAGGACGGCATGGTCCACATCTCCAAGCTGGCGGAGCACCGGGTGGAGAAGGTGGAGGACGTGGTCAACATCGGCGATATGATCTGGGTCAAGGTCACCGAGATCGACGAGAAGGGCCGTGTCAACCTGTCCTATAAGGACGCCCTGCGGGAGATCAAGGCCCGGAAAGAGGCCGGTCAGCCCATTAAGTGATGTTAAAAGCGGGACGGTTCAGACCGTCCCGCTCTTCATTCAAATAATCTCTCTCCCTCCGGCAGCATTTACAGCCGCTATTTTGTCAGATGACAGCAGAACTCCGGCAAAAGTGTTGATTTTAGTTCCCGCAAGTACTAAAATGTAGGGGCGGCCTGTGGCCGTCCCTGTATTACCCCGCACCTCGGGCCGATATTGGAGGAAGCATCATGAGCTACAACGTTTTAAGCAAATACCGCACCGAGCTGATGGGGGCGGCCATACTCTGGGTGATGCTGTTTCACGCCTTCGACCTGGACCTGGGCTTTTATCTACTCAACTGGGGCCGGGCGGCCGGGTTTGGCGGGGTGGACATCTTCATTTTGCTCTCCTCCATGGGGCTCACCATGTCTCTGTCCCGGCGGGAGCAGGACTACTCCGCCTTCATGGCCCGGCGGGCGGGCCGGATCCTGCCCGCGTACTACCTGGTGATGCTCCCCTACACGCTTTTCGGAATCCTCTACCGGGGAAATCCCTGGAGCTCACTGGTATGGAATTCCTCTCTGCTCTACTACTGGCTGCGCTCCGCCGGGGCCTTCAACTGGTATGTAGCCGGGTCCATGACCTTTTACGCCCTCACCCCCGCCTGCTTCCGGGCCATGCGGGACAGCAGAAGACGGGAGCTTCTGGCGGCCGCGGGGGTACTCCTGGGCCTCTCCCTGGGCCGGCTGTTCATGTGGGAGGAATACTGGTATGTGATGGACCTGGTCTTTCGCATCCCCATCTTCTTTCTGGGCATCCTGATGGGCTTCTACGTCCTGGAGGACCGGAGGCTGGGGCGGCGAGACATTCTGTTCTGGTCCGTCTGGTTTGTGCTGGGAGGGGTCTACCTCCTGGTCCGGCGGCTCCCCGGGATGAGCCACTACATGCTGCTGGCCCGGCTCTTTCTCTTCACCACCATCCCCATGTGTCTGGCGGCCTGCTGGTGCTTTGAGCGCCTGCCCCTGGACTGGCTGCGAAAACCCCTCCGCCTGCTGGGCGCCCACAGCCTGGAGATTTACCTGCTGAATGTCAGCCTGTTCTCTGAGGTGGAGCTGCTGCGCCGGTTTGTCTCCTTTGGTCCCAGCAACCGGATGTATTATCTGCTCTCCTTCACCGTCAACATCGCGCTGGGCCTCCTGCTCCACCGGCTGGTGGAGAGGCTGCGGGCCCTGTATAGGAAAACGCCCCGGGGGACGGCTTAGGCTGTCTCCCGGCCGCTCTGTCCCGGCGGGTGTCCAAATTCAAAACGCTCCGAATGTAGGGCATAGGCAGTGGTAGAACCTCTGCCCTACATGGCATATCGTCCGGTCTTTCCATAGGCTTTCCAAATTGATGAGACGGATGTGCCAGAGCTCCGGAAACAGTTGCGGTTTTGACGGAAATACATTATAATGGGTAGGTAAACAAGGACTGCCAGCAAGGAGGACATTCTATGCTGATTCATGTATTAGCTGTCGGCGATGTAGTGGGCGAGGGCGGACAGGACATTCTGTCCCGCCGTCTGCCCGAACTGCGGAAGGAGACCGGGGCGCATTTCACCGTGGTAAACGGGGAAAACGCCTCCGGGGTCGGCATCACCCCCGCCCAGGCCCGGCGGATACTGGAGGCCGGGGCGGATGTTATCACCCTGGGCAACCACACCTGGAACCGCATTCAGATCGGGGCCTTCCTGGACAAGGAGGATCGCATCCTCCGTCCCGCCAACTACGCCGGGCGGGTGCCCGGGCGGGGCTTTGGCATCTACCAGTGCCAGGGCCTGCGGCTGGCGGTGCTGAACATCATGGGCCGTGTGGACCTGAACTCCAACCTGGACAGCCCCTTTAAAGCCGCCAATTTCCACTGGAGCCGCGGGGGCTTCGACCTGATGCTGGTGGATTTCCATGCCGAGGCCACCAGCGAAAAGGGGGCCATGGGCTGGCACCTGGACGGCCGGGCGGCGGCGGTCTGGGGCACCCACACCCATGTTCCCACGGCGGACTGCCGGGTGCTCCCCGGCGGCACCGGCTTCGTCACCGACCTGGGGATGACCGGCCCCATCAACTCCGTGCTGGGCATCAAGCCGGAGAACTCCCTGAATCTCTTTCTGGGGGGGCTGCCCCGGCGGTATGAGGAGGCGGAGGGGCGCTGCAAGCTCAACGCCTGCCTGTTCACCATCGACACCGAGAAAAAGAGATGCCTGTCGGTCCGCCGCACGGACCTTGAGGAGTGACGCCATGATTCGCGGATTTGAAGCGCGGGATCAGGAGCGGGTTCTGGACATCTGGCTGACCGCCAATCTCCAGGCCCACAGCTTTATTCCCGCCCATTATTGGAGGGGACAGCTGGAAAATGTCCGGCCGGCTCTGTTCCAGGCGGAGGTATACGTCTGGGAGGAGGGGGGAGACCTTCTGGGCTTTCTCGGCCTGGAAGGGGACCACATCGCCGGCATCTTTGTCTCTCCGGAGGCCCAGTCCAGAGGGGTGGGCCTCCAACTGCTGGACCGGGCCAAGGCAAACCGGGACCGGCTCACCCTGTGCGTATACCAAAAGAATGTCCGGGCGGCCGCCTTCTACCGCAGGGAGGGCTTCACCGTACTGGAGGAGCAGACGGACAGCCCCTCCGGGGAGGGGGAGGCCCTTATGTGCTGGGTCCGTTCAGACAGAGAGGAGCCGCTATGCTGAAGATAATCCACGGGGCTGACTTCCACCTGGACAGCCCCTTTTCCGGCCTGACCCCGGAGCGGGCCGCCCAGCGGCGGGAGGAGCAGCGGGAGCTGCTGGACCGCCTGGCCGCCCTGGCCCGGGAGAAGGCTGCCGACCTGGTGCTTCTGGCCGGCGACCTGCTGGACTCGGAGCGGGTCTTTCGGGAGACCGCCCAATCCCTGCGGAGCGCCCTGGCCGCCATCCCCTGCCCGGTGTTTATTGCCCCGGGTAACCACGACTTCTACAGTCCCCGGTCCGTGTGGGCCGCCCTGGACTGGCCGGACAACGTACATATTTTTACCGGCGGCGCTCTGGAGGCGGTGGAGCTGCCCGGCTGTACCCTCTGGGGCCGGGCCTTCACCGGCCCCGGCCAGGACAGCTGCCCCCTGGAGGGGCTGGCCGTCCCCAACGACGGAGCGCTTCACATCGCCTGCCTCCACGGGGCGGTGGGGGCGGAGCGCGATTACGGCCCCATATCCTCCCTGGACATCGCCGCCAGCGGACTGGACTACCTGGCCCTGGGCCACGTCCACCGGGCCAGCGGCCTGCGGCGGGAGGGGAGCACCTTTTGGGCCTACCCCGGCTGCCCCGAGGGCCGGGGCTTTGATGAGCTGGGGGAGAAGGGCGTCCTCTATCTCGAGGTCGCCCCCGGCCATGTGACCGCCCAGTTTGTCCCCCTGGCCAAACGCCGGTATGAAATCCTCACCGTGGACCTCACCGGAGCGGCGGACCCCCTGGCCGCGGTCCGGGCCGCCCTGCCCGGGGACACTGAAAACCTGATCTGCCGGCTGATCCTCACTGGAGAGGGGCAGCCGCCCAGCCTGCCCGCCCTGGAGCGGGCGCTGGCCCCGGACTTTTACGGCCTGACCCTCATAGACCGCACCCGCCTGCCCCGGGACCTGTGGGCACGGCGGGAGGAGGACACCCTCACCGGACTGTTTCTCCAGGCCATGTGGGATCGCTGCCAGGAGCTGCCCGACGATCCGGTCTGTCAGCTGGCCGCGCGGTACGGCCTGGCCGCCCTGGAAGGAGGCGAGGAGGTATGAAGATCAAGTCCATGACCGCCACCTTCGGCCGGCTGGAAAAGGTCCGGCTGGAGCCGGGCCCCGGCCTCACCCTCATCCACGCCCCCAACGAGGGGGGCAAGTCCACTTGGGCCGCCTTCTGGCGGGCCATGCTCTACGGCATCGACACCCGCGAGCGGGACAAGAAGGGCTATCTGGCGGACAAAAACCGCTATCAGCCCTGGTCCGGGGCTCCCATGGAGGGGGAAATCACCCTGGAGTACGGCAAGCGGGACATCACCATCCGCCGGGGCCCCCGGGGGAGCACCCCCTTCGGGAGCTTCTCCGCGGTCTACACCAAGACCCAGCAGCCGGTGCCCGGCCTCACCGCCTCCAACTGCGGCGAGCTCCTCACCGGCGTTGGCCAGGAGGTATTCACCCGGTCGGCCTTCTTAGGGGCGGGCAATCTGACGGTCACCACCGCCCCGGAGCTGGAGCGCCGCATCGCCGCCCTGGTGAGCTCCGGGGAGGAGGACGTGTCCTACTCCCAGGCCATGGCCAGGCTGAAGGACTGGAAAAACCGCCGCCAGGTGAACAAGAGCGTGGGTGAGATCCCCCGGCTGGAGCGGGAGCTGGACCAGGCCCGCGAGGCCCTGGACCGTCTGGAGGAGGCAGCCGCTCAGATTGCCGGTCTGGAGGGGGAACGGGCCCAGCTGACCCGGGAGCGGAACAGTCTGACCCGGCAGGCGGAGGCCCACCGGCTGCTGGCGCAGAAAAAGCTGTCCGGCCGGTACGCCCAGGCGGAGGAGGAATATCAGTCCGCCCGGCGGCAGCTGGACGCGCTGGAGGAGGAGCAGGCCGTCCGCCCCCTCCCCGACCGGGAGGCCCTGAAGCAGGCCCAGGGGGACCTGCAATACCTCAAGGCGCTGGACGAGGAGATCAAGCAGGGGGAGACCGCCCTGACGGAGGCGGAGGAGGCCTCCGCCAAGGCCAAAGCCGCCGCGAGGGACGACCTGTTCTCCGAGCTGTCGGGCGACGAGGCGGTCACCAAGGCCGGAATAGATGCCGCCGCCTGTCAAAGCGCCGCCCAAACGGCGGGCAAAGTCAGACGAGGCATCTGGATCTTTCTGCTTTTAGCCCTTGGCGGCGGTATCGGCTGGGCGGCACGCCTCCTGCTGCGGAACGAGGCCGCCCCGCTCGGCCCGATTCTCGGTATGCTGGCAGGGGTCGCCGTTGTGACGCTGGCCGCCGGTTTCTTGTATCTCGCCCGCAGACGGCGGGCTCAGGACATACTGACCCAATACGGCGTCCAGACCCCGGAGGAACTCATCGCCCTGGCCCAGAATTACAAGGACCGCTGTCAAGCGGCGGACAAGGCCGCCCATGAGGCGGAGGTCATCCGGAACGCCGTCGCCGAGCGGAAAACCAAGCGGGATACCGCCAAATCCAACCTGTTGGACTTCGTCCACCAGTTCTCCCCGGAGGTCAAAGACCTGTTTGGCTGCTCCGCCGCCCTGTCCAGAGCCCTGAACCTGGAGCACGACCTGGCCATCGCCCGGGAGCGTGCGGAGGAGCGCCGCCGCCGGCTGGAGGATCTGGCCGCCCAGGGGGCGGTCCGGGAGGAGCTGCCCGCCGTTGAGCCGCCTATCCCGGAGCTGAGCCCTGAGGAAACCGACCGGGCTCTGGTCCAGACAGCTGACCGGCTGGAGCAGGTCAGCGCCCAGCTGAATCAGGCCCGGGGCAGCCTTCAGGCCATGGGAGATCCCGCCGCCCTGGCTGCCCGGCTGGAGCGGCTGGAGGACAGCCTGGCCCGCCGCCGGCTGGAGCTGGACGCCCTGACCATGGCGATGGAGACCCTCACCCAGGCCAACGCCCGGCTCCAGGAGCGGTTCTCCCCGGAGCTGAACCGGCTGGCCGGGGTGTATATGGCCCGGCTCACCGGGGACAAGTACTCCGCGGTATCCCTCACCCGGGAACTGGAGGGCTTTGTCCGTGAGGGGGAGAGCGTCCTGCCCCGCAGCGCCCTCTGCCTGTCCCGGGGGACGGCAGACCAGCTCTATCTGGCTGTCCGGCTGGCGGTATGCCGGCTGTGCCTGCCCGAGAAGCCCCCCATCCTGCTGGACGACGCCCTGGCCTCCTTCGACGACGCTCGCCTGGAGGCCGCTCTGGAGCTGCTGTGGGAGCTGTCCGGAGAGCAGCAGATGCTCCTCTTCACCTGTCAGAAGCGGGAGGGAGAGGTGCTGGGCGGGGCCCCGGGGGTGACGCGGATCACACTGTAGGGTCCACAGTTGCATTTTTCCGCCAAACCGGTTATAATACCACCACGACACAAGGAAAAGAGGAGACCCTATGGATGAATACAAGCAGCTCCCCCAGGAGGAGACAGACGAAGCGGCGGAGACCCGCAGGCCGGGGGCCGATCTCTATGAGTGGCTCCAGATGTTTTTGGGCTGTGTGGTAGCGGCGGTGGTGCTCTTCAACTGCGTGGCCCGGCTCACCCGGGTGGACGGCGGCTCTATGGACAACACCCTGGAGGACGGGGAGATCATGCTGATCTGGTCCCTGGGCTATACCCCGGCCCAGGGGGACATTGTGGTGCTCAACAAGACCCCTGTCCTCCTGCCCGGATGGCCCGAGCCCCGGGCCATTGTCAAGCGGGTCATCGCCACCGGCGGCCAGACGGTGGATATCGACTACAGCCAGAGCGCCGTCTATGTGGACGGCCAGCTTCTGGATGAGCCCTATCTGCCGGAGGAGATGTATTTGCCCTTCGCCTCCACCATGCAGCAGACCCACTGGGAGGTCCCCGAGGGCTCCATCTTTGTCATGGGGGACAACCGCAACAACTCCACCGACAGCCGGGACAATCAGCTGGGCACCATCGACACCGGCTATGTCCTGGGCAAGGCGGTGCTGGCCCTGTGGCCCATGGACCGCTTCGGCACCGTTTAGACAAGAATCTCCGACCGGGCTTCCGGCCGGAGATTTTTTATGCACCTCCAGAAAAAACAGCACATATCCTCCCCCGCCGGGCATATACTGATATGTATATCGAAACATACACCGGGGAGGAACCGACATGAACGACAACAAAACACCGCTGCCCAAAAACGCGGACGCTCCGGCGCCCCGCAGGCCCGACCTGGACGACCTGATCTTTCAGGGCGAGGGCTGGCTGGCCAGCGACCGGTAGAGGGATATCTCCCATCGGGAGATGTCCCTTTGATTTTATTCTCTTGCGGCGGAATATAGCCCGGCGGGATTTTTTTATCCTTCGACAAAATTCCCACAAAAATGGGACAGGCCCGACTTATACTGGTAGAAAATGGAAGGAGCGTGACGGCATGGGAGACTGGCACAGCCGGCCGGCGGGTCAGGTAATGAAAGAACTGGACAGCGGCCCCCAGGGCCTTACCAACCGGGAGGCCGCCCACCGCCTGGAGAAAACGGGGCCGAATCAGCTGGCTCAGCCGGCGCCCCCCAGCCTGCTGGTCCGCATCCTGGGCCAGCTGAAGGACCCCATGATTTTGGTGCTGCTCACCGCCGCCGCCCTGTCCTTGGCGGCCAGCGGCGGAGAGGACTGGCTGGACGGGGTAATCATTCTGGTCATCGTGGTGGTCAACGGCATCATCTCCATCACCCAGGAGGACCACGCCCAGCAGGCCCTGGAGGAGCTGCGGCGGATGTCCTCCCCCCAGGCCAATGTCCTGCGGGAGGGCAGCGCCCGGCGGGTGGCCGCCGCCTCCCTGGTGCCGGGGGATATCATCCTTCTGGAGGCGGGGGATCAGGTCCCCGCCGACGCCCGCATCCTGGAGTGCAGCCGTCTCCAGGCCGACGAAGCGGCCATGACCGGGGAATCGCTCCCGGTGGAGAAGGAGGCGCGGGAATCTCTCCCGGCGGACACCCCGCTGGGCGACCGGGTAAACATGCTCATCTCGGGCACCCTCATCACCGCCGGCCGGGGCACCGCCCTGGTGGTGGCCACAGGGATGGACACCCAGATGGGCCAGATCGCCGGACTGCTGCTGGAAAGCGGAGAGGGGGACACCCCCCTCCAGCGGCGGATGGGGGAGATCTCCAAATCCCTATCCTTTCTGTGCCTGTCGGTATGCGCCATTATGTTCGGGGTCGGGCTGTTTCAGGGCAAGGAGCTTCTGGACATGTTTCTCACCGCCGTCTCCCTGGCCGTGGCCGCCATCCCGGAGGGGCTGCCCGCCATTGTCACCATTGTGTTGGCTCTGGGCGTCCAGCGGCTGGCGGCCCGGAACGCCATTGTCAAAAAGCTGCCGGCGGTGGAGACGCTGGGCTGCGCGGGGGTGATCTGCTCCGACAAGACGGGCACGCTCACCCAGAACCGGATGACGGTGCAGCAGGTCTGGCTCACCCCCGGCGCCAAGCGGCGGGAGGCCATGCTGGCGGGCGCCCTCTGCTCCGACGCCCGGCTGGAGTGGAAGGCGGGGGCGCCCACCGCCTCCGGCGACCCCACCGAGGGGGCATTGGTGGTGGCCGCCGCCCGGGACGGGGTGGACCAGGGCCGGGAGCTGGAGCGCTGGCCCCGGGTGGCCGATATCCCCTTTGATTCCAACCGCAAGCTCATGTCCACCGTACATACCAAGGAGGGGGGCGGCTGGACCGTCTTTGTCAAGGGGGCCCCTGACGTGCTGCTGGGCCGGTGCTCCAGCACCCCGAGGGGGCCCATGACCCAGTCCGACCGGGTCCGGATTCTGGCCGCCAATGAGGAGATGGCGGGCAAGGCCCTGCGGGTCATCGCCGTGGCCAAACGGGAGCCGCACAGCCTGCCCCACGACCTGGAGCCCCGGGTGGTGGAGAGCGGCCTGACCTTTCTGGGCCTCTTCGGCCTGATGGACCCGCCCCGGCCCGAGGTGCGCTCCGCAGTGTCCAAGTGCCACCTGGCCGGTGTGCGGCCGGTGATGATTACCGGCGACCACCGGGCCACCGCCCTGGCGGTGGCCCAGGAGCTGGAGATCGCCCGCCCCGGAGACTGGACGGTAACGGGCGCGGAGCTGGACTTCATGTCCCAGGAGCTGCTGGAGGAGGACATTGAGCGGTTTGCCGTCTTTGCCCGGGTGTCTCCGGAGCACAAGATGCGCATCGTCCAGGCCTGGCAGAAGCGGGGCAAGGTGGTGGCCATGACCGGGGATGGAGTAAACGACGCCCCCGCCCTGAAGGCGGCCGACATCGGCTGCGCCATGGGCCGGACGGGCACCGACGTGGCCAAGGGCGCAGCGGATATGATCCTCACCGACGACAACTTCTCCACCATTGTAGCCGCCATTGAGGAGGGCCGCGGGATCTATTCCAACATCCGCAAGGCCATTCACTACCTGCTGTCCTGCAACATCGGAGAAATCTTTACCATCTTCGCCGCGACGCTGCTGGGCTTCGGGCAGATGCCTCTGGTGCCGGTGCAGCTGCTGTGGCTCAACCTGGTGACCGACTCCCTCCCCGCCCTGGCGCTGGGGCTGGAGCCGGTGGAGGAGGGGGCCATGGAGGAGGAGCCCCGTGAGGCCAGCGCAGGGCTCTTTGACAGAAAATTCTCCTTCCGGCTGGCCTGGCAGGGCCTGATGGTGGGCGGCCTCACCCTGGCGGCCTATTTCCTGGGCTTCACCCGTCTGGCCGCTCCGGGGATGGAGGGGGCCGCGGCCAACACCATGGCCTTTGCCACCCTCACCCTCTGCCAGCTGTTCCACGCCTTTAACGTCCGCAGTGAGGACCGCTCTCTGTTCGCCCAGGGCGTTCTGTCCAACCCCGCCATGAACCGGGCCTTCCTGGCAGGAATCGCCATGCAGCTGTCCGTGCTGCTGATTCCTCCCCTCCAGGGGGTGTTCTCCGTGGCCCCCATGAACGCCCCCCAGTGGCTCACCGTTCTGGCCCTTGCCATGGCTCCCATCCCCATCTGTGAGCTCGCAAAGTCCTCGGGACACAGGAAGGAGGCTCCCGAGCGGGAGCCGGCAGCAAAATAGTTAAGAGCACAGCCCCGCCGGCAGAAGCCTGGCGGGGCTGTTGTTTGCTGGAACGCCTTATTTCATGGAGAAGACCGCGCCTGACCGGGGCGGCAGAAGGACGGTATACAGGCCGTCCTCCTGCCGGAGCTCAGCCTGTCCCAAAAGCAGGCTCGGCCGTCCCTCCTCCAGCTCCAGGCCGCGGGCCTCATTGCCGGCGTTGAATACGCACAGCAGCCGCTCCTCCTCCGTCTCCCGGACGAAGGCCAGCAGCGGCCCCCTGCCGCACACATACCGGATGGAGCCCCGGCGCAGGGCCTGCCGCCGCCTGCGCAGCCGACCCAGGGCGCGGTACCAGTCCAGCAGCTCCTGGTCCTCATAGCCCCAGGGATAGGTCTGGCGGTTAAAGGGGTCCTCAAAGCCCTCCATCCCCACCTCGTCCCCGTAGTACACCGTAGGCGAACCGGGGAAGCAGAACAGCAGCAGGGCGGCGGCCTTGAGCAGCTCCTTCCCTCTGGAGCGCTGCTTGGGGGAGAGCTGAAACTGAGCCCGCCAGGCCTTGGTCTGATCTCTGTACTCCCCTCCCGCGCCCAGTAGGGTAAGCAGACGCGGGGTGTCGTGGGTGTCCAGGGAATTCATCGCTGAGTAGAAAGCGAAGGCGGGGTAATTTTCCCGGATGGTCTCCATCCCCTCCACAAAGTCCTCGCCGCCGCCCCCCTGGAAGAAGGACAGGATGGCGGAGCGCAGGGGGTAGTTCATCAGGCCGTCGCAGTGGCCCCCCAGGATGTGCTTGCGGCGCACACCGTATGCCACCTTGGTGGAGCCGTCCTCCCACACCTCGCCGATGACCACCGCGTCGGGCTTTTCCGCCCGGACGGCCCGATGGATGCCCGCCACAAAGTCGTCGGGCAGCTCGTCGGCCACATCCAGCCGCCAGCCGTCCGCGCCGGCCCGGAGCCAGCGGCGGACCACGCTGTCCTCACTGCCGAAGATAAAATCCCGATAGGAGGGGTTATTTTCGTTCACAGCAGGCAGGGAGTAGATGCCCCACCAGCTGTCATACTTATGGGGCCACTGGGTAAAGTTGAACCAGGGGCGGTAAGGGGAGTCCCAGCTCTGGCTGGCTCCGGACTCGGGGTAGAAGCCGTCGCCGTTGAAGTAGCGGCTCACAAAGCCGGTGTGGTTAAACACCCCGTCCAGCATCACCCGCATACCCAGCCTGTGGGCCTCATCGCACAGCCGGGAGAAATCCTCGTTTGTCCCCAGCATCGGGTCCACCCGGCTGTAGTCGGCGGTGCCGTAGCGGTGATTTTCCGCCGCCTCGAAGATGGGGTTGAAGTAGATGGTCTCCACCCCCAGGCTCCTCAGGTAGCCCAGCTTCCGGATCACACCCTGAAAATCCCCGCCGAAGAAATCCCGGTTGCGCACCTCCCCCTGGTCGTTGGGGAGATACTCCGGGAACTCCTCCCAGCTTTGATGGACGGTGCGTCCCCCCACCATGCCCTCCGGGTCGGGCACCCGGCTGCGGCAGAAGCGGTCGGGGAAAATCTGGTAGGTGACCCCCTCGCCAAACCAGGAGGGGACGGTATACGTCCCATCGTAGACGGTGAGCTGATAGGGCCCCAGCTCCTGCTTGCGGCCGTCCAGCCGCTCCAGACAGAAGGAGTACCACACCAGGCCCACATAGCCTCCGGTGTCCAGGGCGGCGGAAAACAGGTCCTGGCCCAGGTCATGGCCCTGCCAGGGCAGCTTCAGCACAAGGATCTCATTGTACCGGCTCTCAAACCGGACGGACATACTGGCGTGCGAGTAGCCCTCAATGCGGGGCGGGCGGAGGGTAAATTGTACCTGCGTCCCCGAGGCCACCGCCCCGTAGGGCGTCTTGTACCGCGGGTCTCTGGAGTCGTAGGTGGGCAAATATGGCATTGGTATCACTCCGAGTATCAGGATATCTGATGTCTCCGTTCAAGAGGAGGCTTTTCAGTGGTACTTATAGCTTCCGCCGCCGATAAACTCCCGGAGGAGGGAGTCTCTGGCCACCATGGCGGGGTCGATGGCCTCAAAATGCTCAAAGGCCCTCACCAGGTCCAGCATCTCGTCGTGGCGCTCGTTGTCCTCCGGGACGCTCTGCAGGATGGGGATGGCGTAATTTTTCATCACCGGCACCTCGTAGGGCAGGGAGGAGTCGAAGACGATATCGGCCCTGTTCTTGAAGGGGGAGATGTACAGCTTCTCTCCCCGGCGGACGTTGGCCCACATGTCCAGGGTCTGGGCCACCCCGGTGCCCCTGAAGTTATAATCCCGGACGGCCCTGCGGGTCAGCCGCATCCAGGTCCCCTTGAAGCGCAGAACGGCGCCCTCGTTGATGTTGGATCGGGCGGATATGTACAGCTTGGTGGCCTCCGGGTGGCGGCCGGCGATGTCGTCGTTGAGGGCGTGGATGCCTTCAAACACGGCGATCTCGTTTTTCTCCAGCTTCAGCGGGGTGCCCAGGCTGTCGTTGCGCATCTGGCGGGCAAACTCAAATCTGGGCACCAGGATCTCCTCCCCCCGGGACAGGGCTGTGAAGTGCTGGTCCAGCAGGTCCATGTCCATACACAGGGGGGACTCGTAGTCGATGGCCCCCTCCGGGGTGCGGGGGGCGGTGCGGGGGTTCATGGTGACAAAGTAGTTGTCCATAGCCACCGCGTGGGAGTTCACCCCCCGGCGGCGCAGCTCCTCGGCCACCTTCATGGCCGTGGTGGTCTTACCCGAGCCGGAGGGGCCGGACAGCAGCACAATAGGGCTGTGCTCCAAATTGGACAGGATCTTGTCCGCCGCCAGGGACACCCGCTGGGCGTAATTCTCGTCGCATTCGGCCAAAAACTCCGCCACATCCGTCCGGATGCGCCTGTTGATCTCCTGCAGTTGGTAGGCCATTGCTCGCTCCCTCCTATTGCTGATAAAATGCTCTGATTTCTTCCTTCTGTCCCAGCACCTTATCCAGGCCGGACAGATAGTCCTGGGGGAATTTGGGGTTGGTGAGGCGGAGAATTTTCCCGCCGCCGATCAGCTTGGTCACCCCTCCGGCCCCCAGGGAGACGACGGTGTGCAGCTCCTCCATCATCACAATGTTGTACAGGCTCCCGGTGCCCGGCCTGGCCCAGCCCACATTCTCCAGCGAGCCGGACATATACTTCTGCCGGTACAAATAATAGGGAAGATAGCCGCGCGCGGTGAGAATCTCCCGGGACCAGTCCAGCATCCCGGCCACCTCATCCCCGCTGGGGAGGCTCCCCCTCCGCTCCATCAGGGCGGAGCCCTTTTTCAGGGCCAGGGTGTGCACCGTAATATTTTCCGGGTCCATGTCCAGCACCTGATTCAGGGAGGCGCGGAAGCCGTCAAGGGAATCCTGCGGCAGGCCGGCAATCAAATCCATGTTGATGCTGGCAAAGCCCACCTCCCGGGCCAGACCGTACGCCTTCCGGATATCATCCGTGGTATGCTCCCGGCCAATGGCCTCCAGCACGTGGGGCTGGAGGGTCTGGGGGTTGATGGAGATCCGGCCGATGCCGTGCCGGGCCAGGGTTTGCAGCTTCTCCCCGCTGATGGTGTCGGGCCGTCCGGCCTCCACGGTGTATTCGCCGCAGCCCTCCAGGGGCAGGCAGTCCTCACACCGGGACAGCAGCCGGTCCAGCTGGTCCGCCGGCAGGGTGGTGGGGGTGCCGCCCCCCATGTAGAAGGAGCGGACCCTCAGCCCCAGCTCCCGCAGCAGCCGGCCCGTTTCGGCCACCTCCCGGAGCAGCCCCTCCAGATAGGGCTCCACCAGTCTGAGTGTCCGGCCCACGTCGGCGGAGACGAAGGAGCAGTAGGCGCACCGGGTGGGGCAGAAGGGGATGCCGACATACAGCGAGACCTCGCCGGGCTCCAGCGACTGCCGGACCTCCACGCTGGCCCGGGCGCAGTCCACCGCCAGCCGCGCCCGCTGGGGGGAGACATGGTAGTCCTTCTCCAGCTCCCTCTGGGCCTGTTTGGGGCTGGCCCCCGCCAGAATGGCCCGGGTGGGCAGCTTCACCGGCCGCACCCCGGTGAGGGCCCCCCAGGGGGGCTCGCGCCCCAGCAGGGCGGTGCCCGCCTTGTAAAAGGCCAGCTTCAGGGCGTGCTGCACGGTGTGGTAGACCTCCTCGGGGGAGCGGTCCAGCTCCTCGGAGGGAAAGCGGGCCACACCATTATAATATCCCTGGGGACGGAAAACCAGAACACTGAGATTGGTCAGCTTCTTCCCCCGGTGGAGGGTAAAGACGGCGGCGTTTTTCTCCCCGCTCATGTCCCGGGGCAGGAGCCCCTCCGGGTACTCGGGCCGCTCCTCCGGGAAGAGGGTGAGCATCATCTGCTCGGCGGAATAGTGATACCGCTCCGGGGCCCAGGGAAAATTGGAGGTCTCAAAATACAGCTTCACGGCTGCCGCTCCCTTGTCTCGCTGCGGCCCACCAGGTAGTCCAGGCTGACGTTATAAAAATCTGCCAGAGCAATCAGATTCGGAAGCTCGGGGGCGTGCTCTCCTGCTTCGCAGTACTGATAAGCACGCGGAGTCTGCATCAAAAACTCGGCAAGCTGCACTTGCGTCAAGCCCTTCTCCTTGCGGAGCATTTTCAATCGTTTACCTAAAGTATCCATAAAAACCCCTTGACTAGAATATAAAATTCAAGTATAATAAACACGAATACAAAATTCAAGGAGGCTGCATCCTATGAATCAAACTATACTACAAACTCTATTCCTGGACAACCCGGAAATTCCCGTAGAAATCTCCAGCTTCTGTAATCATATCCCGGAATACGTCCAGGCGGAGCTGGCCTACAACCGCGCGGCCCGGGAGTTGATGGACCTCATCGGCTATGAGCGATACGCCCGCTTCGAGGAGGCGCTGACCCTGCACATGTCATTTGAGCACCGGGCCTACTACCTGTTCGGCCTGGGCCTGCGCCAGGAGGTCCTGAAGGGGCTGGCGGGGTAATTTCCCAAGGGGTTACTTCAGCCCCATGCCCTCTCTCAGATACCGGTTGATCTCCCGCTCCCGGTCCATGGTGGAGGTCTGCTCGTGGCCGGGGCAGACATGGAAATTGCCCTCCAGCCTCCCCAGCCGGCCCAGCGAGGCCAGAATTTCCTCATAGCTCCCCCCCGGCAGGTCGGTCCTGCCGCAGTCACCGGCAAAGAGGGTGTCTCCGGTGAAGAGCACGTCCCGCACCTTCAGCGTAACCGACCCCTTGGAGTGGCCGGGGGTGTGGAGCACCTCAACGGTGAGGGCGCCCAGGGGGAGGGCGTCCCCCTCGTCATAGAACAGCAGGTCCTTCACCTGGCCGGCCAGAGGGAAGATGCGGCTCCCCGTTCCGTTGGCGTCGGCCTTGTGGATATAAATCTTCGCGTCGGGCAGGGCCTCGTGCAGCTCCGGCACGGCGGTGGTGTGGTCGTAGTGGCCGTGGGTCAGGAGGATGTAGTCCACCTGGCTGTCCATCTCCCGCAGAACGGACAGGATGCGCCCCGCCTCGTCCCCCGGGTCGATGACGGCGGCCCGCTTCTCCCCCTCGTCCTCCAGAATATAGCAGTTGGTGCCGATGGGGCCTACCTGCATCATTTTCACCTTCATCGCGCTTCCTCCTCATATTCGTCTGTAGGGGCGGATATGATCCGCCCCTACGGCTTATCCGTGTCAAACAAAATGGTCACCGGCCCGTCGTTGACGGACGCCACCTGCATATCGGCCCCGAACCGGCCGTGCTCCACCGTAAACCCCCGCTGACGGCACTGATCCATGAAGCGATCATACAGCGGGATGGCCAGCTCGGGCTTGGCGGCGTGGGAGAAGCCGGGCCGGCGGGAGGAGGTGTCGGCGTACAGGGTGAACTGGGACACCACCAGCAGCGCGCCCCCCACCTGCTCCAGATTCCGGTTCATTTTGCCCTGTTCGTCCTCAAAAATCCGCAGGTTGCAGATTTTTTCCGCCAGCTTGTCGCAGACGGCCTCGTCGTCCTGGGGCCCCACCCCCAGCAGGATCAGGTAACCCTGTTCAATGGCCCCCTCCACCACCCCGTCGATGGTGACGGAGGCGGAGGTCACCCGGGTAACAACCGCTCGCATGGGATCACGTCCTTTGTTGGTAATTTTGTAGGGCGCGACGACCCGGCGCGCCGCCTTTATTGCCCTCTATGCCCTGAACATCGGGCCGCCGAGGTCGTCGGCCCCTACAGGCGTCTATTTTCCCGAGGCCCGGGCCACATGGTAGACCCCCTGAATGTTGTTCAGCTTGTTGATGACCCCCTCCAGCTCGCTTTTGTCCTTCACATCCACCACAATGCCGATGGTGGCGTGGCCGTCGGGCATGGAGCGGGCGGACAGGGCGGACACCCTCACCTTGGCAGTAGACAAAGCCATCGCCACATCCAGGGTCAGGTCGTTCCGGTCCTTGGCAAACAGCTCCAGTGAGGTCGTGTAGTTGGGCAGCTTGCTCTCCACCCAGGACACCTTGACCCACCGGTCGGCCTCCTCGGGCTTGCGCTTGTCCGGGACGGCGTTGGGGCAGTCGGCCCGGTGGACCGACACGCCGTAGCCCCGGGTGATGAAGCCGATCACCGGGTCGCCGGGGACGGGGGTGCAGCACTTGGCAAACTTCACCAGGCAGTTGCCCAGCCCCTCCACAATGATGCCTGTGTCGGAGTGTTTTGGCTTGACAGGGCCGTGGACCTCCGAGGGGGAGGCGCTGCCCGGCATAATGACGCTCTCCTCCAGGGAGCGGGCCGCGGCGGCGGCCTTTTCGGCCTGAAGCCTGCCCAGCCGCAGCATCTCATCCCGGATGCGGGCCACCGATTTGGCGGCGGTCGTTCCGCCGTAGCCGATGGAGGCGTACAGCTCATCCAGGGTGCCGCAGCGCAGCTTGTGGAGGATGTGGGGCAGGGCGTCCTCGGCGGTGACGGCGGCCAGGGTCAGCTTGGCGTGCTTCAGCTCCGCCTCGAAGGCGGCCCGGCCGGTGGCGATGTTCTCCTCCCGCCGCTCCTTCTTGAACCACTGGCGGATCTTGTTCCGGGCCTCGTTGGAGGTACACAGCTTCAGCCAGTCCCGGCTGGGGCCCTTGGCGCTCTTGGAGGTGATAATCTCCACAATGTCGCCGTTAGACAGCTGGTAGTCATAGGGCACCATCCGGCCATTCACCCGGGCCCCCACCATGTGGTTGCCCACGGCGGAGTGGATATTGTAGGCGAAGTCGATGGGGGTGGCCCCGTTGGGCAGGCTCTTCACGTCCCCATTGGGGGTAAAGACAAACACCTCATCGGCAAAGAGGTCCACCTTCAGGGTACTGACAAACTCCTCGGCGTCGGTGTCCTGCTGGCCCTCCAGCAGCTTGCGCACCCACTCAAACTCGTGCTCGGTGCCCAGATTCCGGTTGGCCATCCCCTGCTTGTACTTCCAGTGGGCGGCCACGCCGTACTCGGCGGTCTGGTGCATCTCCCAGGTGCGAATCTGCACCTCAAAGGGGATGCCCGCCCGGCCGATCACCGTGGTGTGAAGGGACTGGTACATGTTGGGTTTGGGGGTGCCGATATAGTCCTTGAACCGGCCCAGCACCGGCTTGAACATGTCATGGATGCAGCCCAGCACGTTGTAGCACTCCGGGATGTCGCTGACGATCACCCGGAAGGCGTACAGGTCAAAAATTTCGTCCAGCGTCTTGTTCTGGGCGAACATCTTGCGGTAGATGGAGTAGATGTGCTTCACCCGGCCGTAGATGGTGCAGTGGATGCCCTCCTGGGACAGCCGCTGCTCAATTTTGTGCTGGATGCCGGCCAAAAATTCCTCATGGGTGGAGGAGCGCTCGGCGAGCTCGTCCTCGATCTCCTTGTAGCCCACCGGGTCCAGATAGCGCAGGGACAGGTCCTCCAGCTCCCACTTGATCTTCTGCATACCCAGGCGGTGGGCGATGGGGGCGTAGATCTCCATGGTCTCCAGGGACTTCTCCCGCTGCTTCCGTGGAGACTGGTACTCCATGGTGCGCATGTTGTGCAGCCGGTCGCACACCTTGATGAGGATCACCCGGATGTCCCGGCTCATGGCCATGAGCATCTTGCGCAGATTCTCCATCTGCTCCTCTTCCTTGGTGACAAACTGCATCTTGGTCAGCTTGGTGACGCCCTCCACCAGCTCGGCCACCGCCGGGTTGAACTTTTTGGCGATCTCCTCGTGGGTGGAGGCGGTGTCCTCAATACAGTCGTGGAGCAGGGCGGCCACCACGCTGTCCATGTCCAGCTCCAGGTCGGCCACAATCTCCGCCACGGCAATGGGGTGGATGATATAGGGCTCCCCGCTCTTGCGCAGCTGGCCGTGGTGGGCGGTGTCGGCGTAGGTGAAGGCATCAAACAGCTTCTGGGTATCCAGGCCGGGCATATAGGTAAGCACCTTTTTCTCCAGGCTGTGATAGCGTTCTAAAATGGGGTCCATTTGGATCACCTCGGTTTCAGGTAATGATCTCTCGTCCCGCCGCAGCGGAAAAGCCTCCTTTCGAAAGGAGGTGGCATCCGCAAAGCGGATGACGGAGGATTGCATTTTGGCGAAGCCAAAATATGCGGAGCATACGAGGATTTTGAGCCCTCTGTAGGGCGGGACGACTCGGCCCGCCGCATTGCTGCCTGATTCCAACGGCATCCCCTACAGGCCGCCCTCCAATATCTTTCTCAGCCGCCGGATAATCTCCGAAGCCTCCAGATCCACCTTCTGCTCCACCCGGCGCAGGGTGATCTGGATGCGGTCGGTGCGGCGGTTCAGGTCGATAAGCCCCCGCTCCTCCAGCACCTCCAGGCAGAGCATGGTGCGGGCGGGCACCTCCCGCTGGCGGGTCGCCCGGGCTACCGACCGGGCGATGCGGGCCGGAGTATCCTCCACCACGGTACAGAGGGTGGACTGCCGCTCCAGCCACCGGTACAGACCCACAAAGTCCCCCCGGCTGGGCAGGAGAAACCGGGCCTCCTCACAGGTGAGGTTCCCCCCCTGGTGGTACTTGTCATAGATGGCCTGCTCCAGCTGAGCCCGGGAGGGGGCCAGCCGCAGGTCGATCACCTGAAGCTGAACGGTGCGTCCCCCCCGGAAGTCGTTGATCTGGGGGTAAAACACCACATCCACCCGACAGCCGGGATACAGCCCCAGCTCCGCCCCCTGGTTGGAGAAGAAGATGGCGTCCAGCGGCATCCCGCGGGACTCCAGCCGCAGCTTCAGATGCCTCCCCCGCCCCACCTGGGACATGGTGTGAACCTGGGCCCCCTGAAGGAGAAAGACCGGCCGGGGATTGCCTGTGCCGCAGGGCTCCAGCAGCTCCAGGGACTCCACCGCCTCCACCACCAGATGCTGGGGGGAGACGGCCATGTCCACCTCCAGGACGGAGGGCAGCTCCTTTCCGTGGCAGCTCTCCGCCACCGCCTGCCGCAGGGCCTGGGCCAGAGCGGGGATATTATCCTCTTTTACGGTAAAGCCGGCGGCCAGGGCGTGCCCCCCGAAATTCTCCAGCAGATGGGAGCAGGACGACAGCAGGTCGAAGAGATTCAGCTCCCCCCAGGAGCGGCAGGAGCCCTTGCCCATGCCGCCGTCCAGACAGATCATAAAGCAGGGGCAGGCGTACTTCTCCGCCAGGCGGGAGGCCACAATGCCCACCACCCCCTGGTGCCACTGGCCGCCCGCCAGTACAATGGCGCTCCGCTGGGGGTTCTCCTCCAGATACCGCACACACTGCTGAAAGATTTCGCCCTCAATCTCCTGGCGCTCCCGGTTGAGCTCGCACAGCTCCAGCGCCAGCGTCTCCGCTCGGACGGGGTCACGGGTCAGGAACAGCTCCACCGCCACCTCCGCCATACCCATCCGGCCGGAGGCGTTGATCCGCGGGGCCAGCGTATAGCCCACGGACACCGACGTGACCTGCTTCTCCGCCAGGCCGGCACATTGGATGAGGCTGGCAAAGCCCAGCCGGCGGGGCGGCTCCAGCCTGGCCAGGCCCAGGCTGACAATGGCCCGGTTCGCTCCGGTCATGGGCATCACATCGGCTACCGTGCCCACCGCGGCCAGATCGGAAAATTCCTCCATGATCTCCCGGGCGCTCTCCGGCCCGGCCACCGCCAGCGCCAGCATCAGGGCCACCCCGACCCCGGCCAGTCCCTTGAAGGGATACGGGCAGTCCGGCCGGTGGGGATCCACCACCGCGGCGGCGGGCGGCAGCTCCTCCTTGCAGGCGTGGTGGTCTGTGATAACCACGTCAATCCCCAGACTGTTGGCCAGAGCTGTCTCCTCCACGGCGGTGATGCCGCAGTCCACGGTAATAATCAGGTTGATCCCCTGCTGCGACAGCGCATGGACCGCCTCCTGATTCAGGCCATAGCCCTCCCCCAGGCGGCTGGGGATATAGGGGATCACAGCGCCGCCCCGGGCGGACAGGAACTGTGTCAGCAGACAGGTGGCGGTGATGCCGTCCACATCGTAGTCGCCATAGACGGCAATCCGTTCTCCCCGCTCCAGGGCCCGGCGCACCCGCGCCACAGCCTTGTCCATATCCCGCAGCAGCATGGGGTCGGGGATTGGCTCACTCTTCGGGCTGAGCAGCCGCCGGGCCTCCTCCGGGCTGACAACTCCCCGCACCGCCAGCAGTCCGGCCAGCAGCGGAGGCAGTCCCGCCCGCTCCAGAGCCAGTTGTCCCTCAGGACAGGGGGCCGCCACCTGCCATTGCTTATACTTCACCGGCGGTCACCTCCTGTCTGGCCGCACACCGCAGAACACCGGGCGCAATAGTATAATAACTAATCTATTATATCAGGGAATATAGATGATTTCAAGGCATATCCCGCAAAAACAGCTGCAAATTGAGATATGGCGTCCGGAGCGGTCAAGCCGCGGGGGGCCAACGGTCATGCGCCGTTTGTTTTTTATGCCGCCGAGGAGATAAAAACTCCATACTCCTGAGAAAATTCTGTGATATTATAAAAAATGTCGTAACGAGGAAAAGGAAGCCGAAATATGCAAATCCCTCTGATTTCAATGGAAATCAGAGGGATTTTATCAATTTTCCTTGCCGCGTTGATGTAAGGGGCTGAACGCCGCCAGGACAAGCTCACTTCAGCTTAAAACTTGCTGGAACAGTCCGGATAGTCCGCCCTTATGATGTCCTGAATCTGCCTGGGGTCCAGCATACGCAGGTCGGTGCCCTCTCTGGCCGCGATTGCGGCCGCGACTCCCGCCGCGTTTCCAATGCCCATCACGCTGGGCATCGTGCGGTGGGCGGCGAAGGCCACCACATCGCTGTACACCGCCTTGCAGCCGGCGATCACATTGGGGTATTTGGTGGATACCATGCAGCTGTAGGGGATGGAATAGATCCCGTCTCCTTTGATCCTGGTAAACTGCACCGCCTTGTCCTTGGTCGCCCGGTGAATGTCCACCGGGTAGCAGCCAAAGGCTATGGCATCCTCCACATCCTGAGCGGCAATCAGGCTGTCCCCTTTCAGCTCCTTCATCCCCACAATCCTGCGCCGCTCCCGCACGCCCAGCGTAGTGGCCACGCTGGACAGATGGGCATTTTCCAGCCCGGCCATATTCTCCTTCAGGAAGGGCAGGCTCTTTTGGATCTGTGCCCGGGTCTCCAAAATCCCCCGGGTGAAGGACTGGGGGTCCTCCACGTCCACACCCGCGGCCCGGGTGACGCTGATCGACACCTCATTCATCCCGGGCAGGGGGCAGGTCGCCAGGATGCGCACAGACAACTCCCCCTTCGCGATCCCCTTCTCGATCACCTGGGTCAGCTTCTCCGTGTTGATATTGGACATATACCGCTCCATATCCACATTGCCCAGACGATAGATCATGGTGACCCCCTGCAGGGCGTTCCGGTCGGTCTTCTCCGTGGCCTCCGGGTCCAGCAGATAGACCGCCTCGGAATTGCCGGTTGCGTCAATGAGCACCTTGCCGATTACGCTGATCCGGTTGTAGGGGGCTCCGATGGCAATCTCCACACCGCCGCCAATCTGCTTGATCTCCTGGGGGGCGGTGTTAAACAGGACTGTCACCCCCGCCTCCAGCACCACGTTGTCCATAACCAGCTTCAGCTCCTCCGGATTGAAGCGGATCCTGTCACAGCCGTGGTCCGGGTCGGAGCTCATGGGGATATAGCCGTCCCGCCGGGCCGCCCCCCGGTCTATGAGCCTTTGAATAATTTCCTTCCCGATTCTGGGCAGAACGCAGCGGCCGTCCTTTGTGTAGCCGCCGTCGATTTCGCACACCTGGCTGCAGGTCGCGGTACCGCCAAAGCAGATTCCCTTCTCTAAGATCAGCACCTTGGCGCCCTGGCGGGCGGCGGCCACCGCCGCCACCACGCCGCCCCATCCGCCGCCTACTACGACGACGTCAAAGTTGCGTTCCATGTTATCCGAATTCCCCCTTCTGCTCCACAGATTTGTTTTCAATGGCCGCCTTAATATCCAGGACGACATATTCAATGGTACAGCAGCACATGAAAGCAAAGCAAATAATCATGGCAACCGCATAGACGCTCTTCGGCACGCCAAAAATACCGGAGACAAACTTCGCCTGGACAGGGATCGCGATGTAAAAGCAGTAGATCAGCGCGCCATAGACCGCCAGTGTCAGCAGGTCCACGGCGGCGGCCAGCAGATTGGCTGTACGGCCTTTAAATCGCTTGATAAATACATCTACCACGATATACTTTTTATGGTAGCAGATTGCCGCAGAGCCAAAGAGCACCATAGCGGTAAAGGCAAAGCCGGCCAGCTCCTCGGCCCCCAGGATCGGGGAGCGCAGGAACTTTCTTCCAATAACCTGAGCACAGAGAATGATCGGAATAAAGGCCTCGGAAAAATATACGATTGCCATAAACAGCCAGACAACGGCTCTCTGAATTTTTTTGTAGATCTGATACATTGAGCTGCCTCCTTTTCCACCTCCGCGGCGGGAATCATACTATTGTCCTCATGCCAGGCTGGTCAGGTAGTCAAACAGGCCCTCGCTCCACAGCCCCTCAGCCTCACACTCGGCCGCCACGGGAGCCAGCCGCTCCACAAAAGAGTCCAGGTCGGGCGTCTCATTGATGGTGACCCCCGCCTCCTTCATGGCGTCCACGCCGGTCTGGACGGCCTCGGCATCATACTCCATGTACTTCCGGCAGGCCTCCTGGGCGCACTCCTGGATAATCTGCCGGGTTTCAGGGGTCAGCTTGCTCTGCCAGTTGGCCTCATTCACGCCCATAACATAGATGGAATACAGGTGATTTGTATAGGTGATATACTTGGCCACCTCGTGGTAGGCGTTGCTGTAGACGGAACCCAGAGGAAACTCGGTGGCGTTAATCATACCGTCCTTAAAGCCCATATACACGTCTCCTGTGCCCAGCGTGATACAGTTGACCCCGACGGCCTCCCAGGTCTTGGTGTAGAGGGTGATGGCGGGAACGCGCATATTCACCTTGTCCAGATCGCCGGCGGCATTCACCGGCATGGTGGAGACCAAAACGCGGGGGGTGGCGATGCCGTTGTTGGCAATCAGGCGGATGCCATCCTCCTCGATGAGCTTCTGCTCGATCTCGGCCTCCTTATCGCTGTCCAGGAAGCGCTGCACCTGCTCCTTGCTGCCCACGGCAAACCCCAGGCCCAGCACGTTCCAATCCTTCTGCAGGTTCATATACCAGTCCAGGGTCTGCCAGTTCATATCGATGGTGCCGGCCAGCAGCTGCTCGCTGGTCTCATCGGCAGAGCCCAGCTGGCTGGCAGGGTAGTAGTCAATCGTGACCATGCCGTTGGTGCGCTCCTCCACCATGGCCTTGAAGTCATTGGCGGCCAAGTCCCCGGGGGCGCCCACCGCGATGGTGCTGGACAGCTTCAGGGTGACGGCCTGCTGGGTCTGTCCGTCGGAGCCGGCTCCGCCGCTGGCGCTGGAGGGTGTGCCGGGCTTCCCGCCGCAGGCGGCCAGAGCCAGCGTCATAGCGAGGGACAGGGCGAGGACAGCGATTCGATTCTTTTTCATAATTAGCGCTCCTTTTCATTGTTTCATTTGATTTTCGGATATTGCAGCTCTACGAGATACCGGGACCCATCAGGAAGTCAGGCAGCCACGTCACCAGACCGGGGATGTAGGTAATCAGCAGCAGGGCGATCACCAGCGGAACCAGCGTGGGCACAATCGCTTTCACCACTCGTTCAAAGGGCAGTCCCGACACGGCGGACATGATATACAGGTTCCAGCCTACCGGCGGGGTAAGCAGGCCGATGGTCAGGTTCAGCGTCACCATAACGCCGATCTGCACCAGGCTCAGGTCGTACATGTTCGCCAGAGTCACCAGCACCGGGGTCATAATCAGAAGAGAGGCGTTGATGGACAGGAACATCCCCATCACCAGGAAGATCAGATTGATGAGCAGGAGGATCACATATTTGTTGGCCCCCATTGTATACAGCGCGTTGGCGATCATGCTGGGGATATTGGCCAGCGTAACCACCCAACCAAAGAGGCCGGAGGCCATCACGATGAAACAGATCTGCGCCATGGACACAAACGCGTTGTAGAAGCAGGTGTGCATCTCCGCCAGCTTGAAGCCGCGGTTGTAGACACAGTTGAGGAGGGTGGCATATATCACCGCAAGCGCGCCCGCCTCGGTGGCAGTACAGACGCCGGTGCAGATGCCCACAATCAGAATAACCGGCGTCAGGATGGGGAAAAACGCCTGTATCGTGGCATGACCCCGCTCCCTCCAGGAGGCCTTGGGCTGGGCAGGCAAATTGTGGCGGTGCGCGTAGAACCAGATGTATACGCACAGCACGGCGCCCATCAAGATCCCCGGGATGAAGCCGCCCATGAACAGGCGGGCGACCGATACCTCGGCGGCCACCGCATAGACAATCATGGTATTGCTGGGCGGGATGATGGGGCCGATGGTGGACGAGGAGGCGGTGATCGCCACCGAGAACTCCTTTTCGTAGCCCGCGTCGTCCATGGCGTCCATCTCGATTTTGCCCAAGCCGGCGGTGTCCGCGATGGCGGAGCCGCTCATGCCGGCGAACAGCATACTGGCCGCCACGTTGACATAGGCCAGGCCGCCTTTGAGATGTCCGATGAAGGACAGCGGAAAGCGGAACAGCCTCTGGGTCACCCCTCCGCTGTTCATAATCTCACCGGCCAAAATAAACAGGGGCAGCGAGAGCAGAGAGGTGCCGGTCACACCGTTCACCACCTTGGTGGCCACATTGGAAAAGCTGAGGGCCGGGTCAACCAGAATGTACATCAGCGACGACCCAAACATGGTCACCGCCACCGGGGCCCCCAGCACCATCAGGACCACAAAGGAAATCAGTAATACGAATAGTGCCACAAACAAAAACCTCCATTCCTTTTCTTGTGCTGTTTTGCCATCTTTTTCGATTTTTGAGGCACTTTCTTTATACCATATATCCGACTGAGAACGCAATTCAGTTGTGGAAACGGGATTTTCCAAAATGGAATGTCCGCGATATCAAGCAGGCACACCACCGGCGCCGGAGCGACAGGGGCCCTGTACTCCAGGGGCCCGCGCCGCCTGCCCTCTCACAATTTCTCTTGCCTTTTCCAGGGAAAAAGAGTAAGATTGCCTTGTTAGAAGAGGATGTCCGCAACACTCTTTGGGAGGATTACACCTTGAATTTTTTTCAGCTCGAATGCTTCGCCGCGATTGTACGAACAAAAAGCTTTTCCGAGGCGGCTCACATACTGTATATTTCACAGTCCTCCATATCCAAGCACATTGCCAAGCTGGAAGAAGAGCTCCATTTACAGCTGTTTAACCGGACAAAGCTCCCCTTCGAGCTGACGGAACCCGGAGAGAGATTTTATGCCCATGTGCAGAACCTTCTGGCCGAGTACAACTCCATGAAGGCCACTATGCAGCGCTACTCCGATGATATTTCCATCCAATTTGGCTGCATTGAAAACATCGGGCGGATGGGCCTCGCCGCGCCCCTCGGCCACTTCATGAGCACACACCCCAATGTTCAGCTCTCGGTCAAGCTGGACCACACCTGGAACCTGATGGAGCAGCTGCGGGACGGAACAATCAATTTGGCCATTATTAATCAGGTCATCAGCGGAGACGGCAGCCGGACCAACATTGACGGCTACAACCTGTCCAGCTACGACTACTATTCTCTGAATGACGACCAGTATTATGCAATCATCAACCGGGAAAACCCCCTGGCCCGACGGCAGCAGCTCACCTGGTCCGATCTGAAGGATGAGCCTCTGCTGATGTTTGACGAATCCTACAGCCTGAGCCATTTTATACGCCAGGAATTTCAAAACGCCGCGGCCGATATCAAGGTCGCCTTTGAGTGCAATGTCGTGGACAACCTTCTGGGCCTGGTTTCCAGCAATACCGGCGTGGCGTTTCTACCCAATTCCATATCAAAAGCAGGATTTTCCGTCTGTTCCGTTCCCATAACCCCTTCCATCCGAAGAAAGCAGCTCTTTTTTGTATCAAAAAGCATTGCTGCGCGCAAGAGCGTCATGGAATTTGTCCAGGTCATTCTAAAGCATTATGCCAAAGAGTCCACTTGATGGGACAGAAAGAGCCGACAGCCGTCCGGCCAGCTAAACACATCACACAGCCCGGAGTCTCCAGCTTCGGGCCCTATCCCCACAGCTAAAAATCCTCCGATTTCGGTTGAAATCAGAGGATTTTTTATTGCTTATTCTTACCTTCCAAGGCCCGCCACTATCTCCAGACTGCGTGTTCGGCTTGATAGAGTACCCCCTCCTTCTGCAGGGCAGTCACCTCCGCTTCTGACATATCCAGGAATTTATGCAATACTTCATAGTTGTCCTCGCCGATCTTGGCAACCTTTCCATACTCGACGGAAGATGCAGACAAATCAAAGGGGACACCGGGGTAGGGTGCCGGACCGATATGCGGCACATCCAGAGATATAAAACTTCCTGACGCTTTTGCATGCTCATTCTCAACGATATCCCTGAAGTTGCGGACAATCGCGGCGCCGATGCCGCGCGCCTCCAGCGCACCGCAAATTTCCTCTCCGGTGCGCATCGAGGTCCATTCCTTTACAAATGCGTCCAGAGCCTCCTTGTTGGCACGGCGGGCCTCCAGAGTGGAAAAACTTGGAGAAGCAAGCGCTTCTATACCGACAGTATCCCGAAACGCCTCCCAGAAGCGGTCCGGACAGGAAATCTGGATATACCTGCCGTCCCTGTCGGGGTAAAAGCCATAGGGTGCCATATCATGAATCCACATACTCTCTCCGGAGGCACCATAGAGACACAGCGCAGGCGACTGTACACACGACACCGCGCTCATCATATCCACCTCCAAATACTGCCCCTCTCCTGTACAATCCCGGGCATTCAGGGCCGCAAGGATGGCACAGACAAAGCTCAGCGCGCCAGTGTGGTCGCTGTTGTTGCCGCCTGGGTAATAGGGCCTGCCTGCTTCTTCCACCACAGTATCAATCAGCCCGGCCTCGCTTTGAATAATGCTGTCAAACGCGACGCGCTTGCTGTAGGGGCCGTACTGTCCAAACCCGGAGTTATTGGCCATAATGAGGCGGGGATTGATCTTATGCACCGTCTCCCAGCCAAAGCCCATCTTTTCGATCGTACCGGCCCTAAAATTTTGTATCAGAATATCCACATGAGGCAGCAGCTTAGTCAGGAGCTCCTTAGCCTTGTCATTACGCAGATCCATGCACAAGCTGTGCTTATTGGAGGCATAGGAGGGATAGGCCAGGCTCTCCCCCTTGTACATCGGAGGATACATACGAAAGTCTTCACCAATGTACGACTTCTCCACTTTAATGACATAAGCGCCCAGATGTCCCAGCAGATAGGCGGCAAAGGGACCGGCAATATAGCGTGTAAAGTCAAGGACCACCAAATCATCCAGTGCTTTTTTCATGTTCTGCTCCTCCTTACGCCAATACGCCGGACTGCTTCAACTCTGTTATTTCCTCCGGTCTCATTTCCAACAGGTCGGAGAGGATTTCCTCCCCGTTCTCCCCCAGTCCAGGGGCGGGATGGTACTCGATGGGAGATTCTCTCATGCGGAACGGGCTGGCGAAAAAGGGAAGTTTTCCATTGCCCTCCACCTCAATTTCAACAATGTGGTTCCGCGCCAGCATATGCGGATCTCTCCTCAGATCCGCAATGGTACGCACAATCCCGCCCGGAAGGCCGGCCTGAGTAAACTCCTCAATGGCCTGGGCAGAAGTGCGCTGCTGCGTCCATTGCTCCACACGCTCCAGCAAAAGCTCACGGTTCTGGTTGCGCACCTCCGCTGTGGCATACCTGGGGTCATGCAGAACGGGATCGTCAATCAGCTTGATGGCGCGCTCCCACATAGGCTGGTCGCCGAAGGAAATCCGCAGCCAGCCGTCCTTTGAGCGGATAAAGCCCTCTGGAGCGTTGCCATCGACCGGACACTCCACACCGTTAAACAGGTAATCATTGATCGGCAGGCTGAACATGGCCAGCATGGATTTGTAGATGCTGGTCTCCACCTTCTGTCCACAGCCAGACCTTCTCCTCTGGTGCAGAGCGCCCAAAATAGCAGCCAAGAAGAAGTAGGAGCTGGAGGTCTGGGCCAGATTGCCGCCCACCATATAGGGGGTGCCGTGGCTGTCATTAATCAGTGACTGGGTCATACCGGTTTCAGCCTGAATTGTCCCCTCATAGACAGGGCGGTCTGCGTAGGGACCGCTACTGCCGAATCCCGTCAGAGATGCGCAAATCAGCTTGGGGAAGGCATCCTTCAGTGATACAAAATCCAGCCCCAGCTTCTCCATTGTACCGGGCGGATAGCTGTCAACCAGTATGTCAGCCTTTGCCAGCATTTTCTTCACCAAAGCAACACCTTCCGCCCTGTTCAGGTCCAGCGCAATGCTCTTTTTGTTGCGGTTATAGGCGGTAAATACAGGAGCAACCCCGTGAATTATAGGTGTGGAACGGCGAATAATATCCCCTTCTCCGGCTTGCTCGACCTTAATGACCTTGGCGCCCAGGTCTCCCATCATCATCGTGCAGTAGGGGCCTGCAACTGAATCTGTCAGATCAATGACAGTAATGCCATCCAATGCTTTCATTTATTTCCACCTCACAGGTCAATCAATTCTTTTTTGGCAAAAGAAGCCGTGTGTGGGGAGTCAGGTGCCATCCAGCACCCGCTCTCCCCACACTGGTGCCCGGCCGCAACGACACACTATGTTATGGATACACGCCGAGGCAAACCCTCACACCTCTTTCGCCTTCTGTTCCATCTCGGCGTCGTGGGCTTTCAGCCAGGCACTGACGCCATGCTCTAAAATAAACGCGTTGCGCTCCGCACGAGCTACCGGGTCGGCACTCTGTTCAATGAGCGCGCCGCTCTGCATGTTGAACTCAAAAGCCTCCCGAACACCCATCAGATCATAGGCGTGTGTCAGTGCCCGTTTGTTCTGCTCCAGAGTAATGGAGGGGACCACAGCCAGGCGGGCCGCCAGAGCCTCCGCCTCCTCCATCAGCTGATCGGCGGGCACTACTTTGTTAACCAGTCCCATTTCCAGGCATTCCTCGGCCGTCAGCTTTTCATACAGGAACATAAGCCGCTTGGCGTTCTTGATCCCAGTGAGGTAGGGAAGCAGCATCATCATATCCGCCGACAGGCGATCATTCTCCGTCAGTCCGCCGGTAGTCCCCTCGGCCATGATGGTAAAGTCGCCAACCAGAGCCAAATCGAAGCCAAAGCCGTAAGCAGCTCCCTGAACCGCACAAATCAGCATCTTCTTGCAGTGGAACATGGCCAGCCCCACCCGTGTGAAGCGGTCAAAATGGACCAGCCATTCACTCGGGACATGGTTTTTAATCTCAGAGGCATGGGCAAACAGATCCACACCGGAGCAGAAGGCAACCCCCTCGCCGCCAAAAATAATGACTTTTACCTCATCATCCAGCTCAAGCTCTCGGATAGCAGACTCCAGTTCCACCAGTGTTACATCGCTGATGGCATTGCGCTTCTTGGGGCGGTTCAGCATCAGCTTGGCAATGCTTCCCTTCTTTGTAATGGCCAGATGCTCATACTTCTTGTACTCGTACATATTAGGCAAACTCCCTTTCTCAAATTGAATTATCACGAAGGCAGACTATTACATCAGGCAGGCGGCGATGGTGCCCACCACCAGCAGCGGGCCGTTGACACAGATAAAGGAAGGTACGCAGGTATCCCAGATATGATCATGCTGGCCATCCACGTTAAAGGCGGCAGTAGGCAGCAGAGTCTGGTCGGAAGCGGGGGAGCCGGCGTCTCCCAGGGCGGCGGAGACGCAGATCATCATAATGATGGCTGGAATACTGAAGCCCATCTGCTGTCCCAAAGGAACCATAATCACAGCAACGATGGGTACAGTGCCCCAGGAGGAGCCAATGCCCATGGTAACAAACAGGCCCAGCATCAGCATCACAAAAGCTCCCATCAGCTTGCTGCCTCCCAGGAGAGACACAGTGGCGTTAACCAGACCCTCAACGTTGCCGACCGTCTTGCTGACGGTGGCAAAGCCGCAGCCAGCCATCAGGACGAAGGTTACAATCGCAAAATTCAGCATTCCGGTATTGGCCAGCTTATCGAACTCGACCCACTTGACAATATGCATCGCCATCAGAATCCCGACAGCAATCAGAGCGCCAGCCTGCAGCGAGCCTGTAATCAGCTGGAACACAACGGCGGACAGAGCGGCAATCAGCGCGCAGATATGTTTGCGTTCAAACTTTGGCATTTCACCCTCCAGAATCTCAGGTTCACCTTCCGCCGGAGCGGTGATGCCCGGGACCGGTGTATAATCACGGGGCTTGTGGAACGCGATGGCAACCATAACGACGCCAACAGTAAGTGCGATAACAATAGGGATATTTGCCATTGCGATATCGGTTAAGCCAATCCCCTCAACCCCGTTATTGCTCAATTCGCCGGAAACAATCTCCATAAACTGCGCGCCGTAGCCGATGGGGATACAAACATAGCCGAGCTCCAGTCCGCACATAATCATAGTGCAGATGATACGCCTGTCAACACGATATTTGTTCAGCGTTGCCAGCAGGGGAGGAATAATAATGGTGGTGAAGACCGCGCCAAGTGTTATCAGCGTCTCACACATGGCAGCAACAAGCACAAATCCAATGAACAGGAACCAGCGGCTTTTATTCATGAGTTTTGAGACACGGGGCGCAAGGACGTCGCCTACGCCAGTCATCGTAAGTGCGGCGGCCAGCATACCCAGGAGCAAGCGGCTAAACATCGAGGTAATATTTCCGCCCATACCGCTCATAAAGAGCTTGATTGTCTCAACAAAGCCGAGGCCTCCCATAAAGCCGCACACCAGACCCGCCACAATGATGGACAGGTAGACATTCATCCTTAGCATACATAGAACGACCATTACAATCACAGACACAATAATTGGATTGGTAATAATATCTGCCATTTTGTACTCTCCTCTCGAATCAGCTTTAGCTTATTGTTTATACTACCTGCCAAGGCGGCAATTATACCATGGCACTACACTCCCTTCTGAAAGCACTTTTAAATATTGAACACGCAATATAAACCAACCTTTTTGTTGATATGGCTGGTTTATATTCAGATAAACCAGCCATATCAACTGCAAAAGAGGGGGAGAGGGGCCTAACAAAAGCTCATTTTCATGTGCTGAACTGATCCAATTAAACCGTCTGACTGCCGCGATACGCCTTGATCGCCTCTGTCAGCTTCGGGACAATGAGGGACAGGTCCCCCTGTATACCCAGATCTGCCAGCTTCATCATGGGAGCATCCTGGTCCTGATTTATTGCAATAATAAATTCAGAATTCTCCATCCCAGCCTGGTGCTGGATGGCTCCGGAGATACCGCAGGCGATATACAGACTGGGTCGAACTGTCTTCCCGGTCTGGCCTACCTGGCGTTCCTTCTCGATCCAGCCGCTGTCAACCGCCACACGGGAAGCGGAAACCTCTCCTCCCAGCACATCGGCCAGCTCACGCAAAGGGGCAAAGCCCTCAGGTCCTCCCACGCCGCGGCCGCCGGAGACAAGAATCTTGGCCTCTGTCATGTCCACATGTTTTCTCGCATCTTTGCTGATTTTCAGAATTTCTACATTTTGGTCCTCTATTGACAGGCCGGCATCCACCATCTCCACCGCACAAACGCGGGAGGCATCCTTTTCCGGCAGAGCCATGACGCCTGGTCGGACAGTGGCCATCTGGGGTCGGTAGTGCTGACAGACAATTGTGGCCATGATATTTCCGCCAAACGCGGGGCGGGTCATGAGAAGCAGATGGGATGTCTCCTCCACTGCCAGGCTGGTACAGTCGGCGGTCAGCCCTGTATGCACACGCCCCGCCACACGGGGCGCCAGATCCCGGCCAATGCTGGTCGCTCCAAAGAGCACAATATTGGGATCGTATGTGCGGATGATATGGGTCAGAGCCTTTGTATAGGGTTCGGTCGTATAGTGCTCCAGCACAGGGTGGTCTACCACCAAAATCTTATCCGCACCATACTGGCACAACATTTCAGTCAGCCTAGAGACTCCGCTTCCCATGAGAACAGCGACAACCTTCTCCCCCAGTTCAGCGGCCAATTTTCGGGCTTCACCCAACAGCTCGATGCTTACCTTCTGAACCGTTCCGCCGCGCTGCTCTGCCACAACAAAAATATCCTTGCTCATAGCTGCCTCCTCAAATGATGTGACGTTCAATCAAGCTGCTCATAATGGCTTCTACCGCCTCATCCGCAGACAGACCGCTCAGAACGGTTCCGCTCGCCTTAGGCTGCTTGGTAAAAGACTGCTTCACATTGGTCGGAGAACCCGCTAAACCGATCCAGTCTGGGTTCAGCCCCTCCTTCAGATCCGAGAATCCCAGCACCTTAACTTCCTTATTATAGGCATCCACGATGCCGCCCACACTCATATAGCGGGGTTCCGCCAGCTCACTTAAGGCGGTAATCATGCACGGAGTTTTTACCTTCAGAATGTGGTACTGATCCTCGAACTGGCGCTTGACTGTAAGCGCATCTCCCTGAATATCCACCTCCTCCGCATAGCTGATCTGAGGGATCCCCAGCTGTTCGGCGACCTGCGGACCAACCTGAGCGGTGTCGCCGTCGATAGCCTGGCGGCCGGTGATGACCAGGTCATACCCGATCTTTCGCAGGGCCGCGCCTAGAATTGTCGCGGTGGCATAGGTATCGGAGCCGCCAAATTCACGAGCGCTCACAAGGACCGCCTCATCACAGCCCATGGCCAAGGCTTCCCGCAGAGCCGTGTCCGCCTGCGGGGGACCCATGCATACCGCAGTTACACTCCCCCCCGCTTTCTCGCGGAGCCGCAGAGCAAGCTCTAAGCCGGTTTTGTCATCATGATTAATAATGCTTGGAACACCATCACGGATCAGCGTGTTGGTTTTGGGGTCCAGCCGGACCTCGGCGGTATCCGGTACCTGTTTGATACAGACCACTATTTTCATCATTACCCCTCCTTACCTCAGGTTCATGGAGCCGGAGATTACAATTTTCATCACTTCCGAGGTACCTTCATATATCTCGGTGATTTTAGCGTCGCGCATCATCCGTTCCAGCGGATACTCCCGGGTAAATCCGTATCCGCCCAGCAGCTGCACACAGGTCCGGGTCACTTCGTTGGCAACTTCGGAGGCAGTCAGCTTTGCCATAGCGGCGTAGACCGAATAATTTTCGTGTGCGTCTTTTGCGGTAGCGGCACGCCAGGTCAGCAGACGGGCGGCATCAATCTTAGTCTGCATTTCAGCCAGTTTGAACTGCGTGTTCTGAAACGCCGCGATAGGCCGTCCAAACTGCTTACGCTCCTTGACGTATTTCACAGCCTCATTTAAGGCGCCCTGCGCAATGCCAACCGACTGCGCCGCAATCCCAATGCGGCCGCCATCCAGCGCCTTCATGGCGATTTTAAACCCTTGTCCCTCTTTGCCCAATACATTAGCGGCGGGAACTCGCACATGGTCATAGGTGACCACGCAGTTGCTGGCGGCACGGATGCCCATACGGGGAATATCCGCACTGACCGTCAGTCCCGGCGCGTTCCGGTCAACAATAAAAGCGGTCATACTCTTGGTGCCGATTGAACGGTCCGTCAGGGCAAACATGACAAAGGTATCCGCAAACCCGCTGTTCGTAGTAAATACCTTTGAGCCTGTAATGACATAGTCATCGCCGTCCCGGACCGCAACTGTCTGCTGACCCGCTGCGTCACTGCCGGCGTTCGGCTCCGTCAGTCCGTAACAGCCGATTTTTTCGCCGTTAATCAACGGGGTAAGATAGTTACGCTTTTGTTCCTCTGTACCAAAATCATTGATGCAGGAGCAGCACAGAGAGGTGTGAACCGAAATTGTAATTCCCGAGCTGGCATCAACCTTGGAGATCTCCTCCATACACAACGTATAGGCCAATGTGTCGGAGCCTGCACCGCCATACTCACGGGCATAGGGGATTCCAAAAAACCCATATCGCTTCATTTTCGCCAACAATTCCATGTTGTAGGATTCTGATTCGTCCATTTCTCTGGCCAGTGGGCGAATTTCATTTTCCGCGAATCTGCGGTACAGCTCCTGCTGAAGCAAGTGTGCCTTACTTAATTTGAAGTCCATAACTACCTCCTGCAAATCTGGCATTTTATTTACCAAATGGCCAAAAAATAACTTTGTCTCCATTTTACTTGTGTACAAAATTTTTGTCAACATATTTCTTGCCAAAATAAATATTTCGTCCTTTTGACGAAAATAGACAAAAACATTTCGATCAAAAGATGGAATCATGGTCAAAAAGTTGTAAGTATTCTAATGAGCGTGTCTCTAAAATAGTTTTTATGCAAAATATTCGCTTAAAATTTTGTTTAGAACTATCAATGCAAAAAGGAAACCTCACAAAGAAAAATAATATTTTGTATTTGACTTCCAGGATTCTTTCCTATAGAATAGGAAAAAAGATCACGATTTGGAGAGATTTTATGGAACTGTATGATTGTATTAATTTTATTTTGAACAGCACTCAAAATGCGGTTCATTCCTATTTTCGAGATAAGCTGCAGCCCTTTGGAGTAACGCCGATCCAGTACTCCCTTTTGAAGTGCCTGTGGGAGGAGGATACACAGACCCCATCCCAGCTGGCCCAAACCCTTCAGGTGGACTCATCCACTGTCACTGGCCTGCTGGAGCGGCTGGAACGGAAACAGTTGATTGTCCGGCGCTACAGTCAGGAGGACCGGCGTTCCGTTTTCGTATGTCTGGAAGAGGGGGGCCGTAAACTTCAGGATGAGATTGAGGAAGCTATTTCTGAAGCCAATGCGGCAATCATGAATGGCATGACCGCAGAAGAGATCCAGCGGCTAAAAGATCAGTGTGGATTGATGAAAGAAAACGCCCGTTCCCGATAATTGAGCCCTCCGGCAAAGATGAACAAAAGGACTGCGGCCTAAAACGCAGTCCTTTTGTTTTTCATAAAATACAGTTCAATGGTACACACCGTCTGAATAAATTTGAATCCCGCCTGGTACGGGGCAGACCTCTCTGCATTTACCGCAGCCGAGGCAGTCAACCGTACGTATGTAGCAGCCATTTACTCCTCTGTGAATGGTCCCTGTCAGGCAGGCCTCTTCACATATGCCGCACTGTGTACAATTTGGCCCAATCGAATAGCGGGCCGGTTCCGCCGGTTCCCCGCCAAAGCCAAAGCGGAGGCGGGCTATGTGGCCGGCAGTATAGACATGCTGTATTTCTCCATTCCCGCTCTCCAGCTTCAAAACCTCAAAAAGCTCCAAGCCTTTGATGTACATCTGTCTGGTGCCAGGATTGATACGCCAGTATTCTTCAATCATCGCTGGGTCACTTGCTCTCACCAGCATGCCTGTGATATGAATGCCATAGGCGCGCAAACGCTCCTCCTCATAAAAAGCGGTTGTCAAGGTAACCCGGGGATTCGTCTGCAAATCCGCATAGACAGCCTTTCCCATTGCGGTTCCGGTATACAGGTTTCCATCTGAGAGCAGATAAAACGAAAGAATTCTGGCGTGGGCTGTGCGCTGGTCCGGCGAAATTGTTGTAACGCTGAGGGTGCGTGCCTTTGCAGCGGCCTCAAAGGTGACCTGTCTGCGCTCTTCATCACTGCTCTCTTCCGTCAGGCCAAATAAGGCCGCTCGTTCCTTTTCAGGGTCAAAGGGTTCTGCCTTCATCTCCACAATGTCCTTTCTTTTTTAATCAGATGTTTCATTTCATTTTAAGCTCGAACCGCACGGATAAATTCCGAACATGTCTGGAGCAGATTTTCGTGGACAACAGCGCGCGGCTCAAAATGAATCAAAGTAAATACAAAATCAAGAATGATACCGGACAACACTAAATTGATAACTGTGCCGGCGCCCACCGATCCACCCAGCAGGAATCCGATTAAAAGGACAATCAAAGATACGCTGATGCTGATTGTTCCAATAGACACACGGGGCAGACGTTTTCCGATAGCCACCATCAGCGCATCGCGCGGTCCGCAGGAAAGCGCAGCCTTCATTTGGATGCTGACAGCAAAGGACATAATAACCAGAGCGGCAATTTGCACCAGAATACCATACCAAAAGTTCTTTTGATGGGGAATCAGATCAAGCCAAATAAAAAAATCTGCGCCCCAGCCCACTATAAACGCATCCAAAATGGTCCCCAGACCAATGGCCTCCTTCAGCAGTATATCTGTAAAGACAATGAGAACCGATATCAAAATAGATGCCTGTCCAAATGTGATGGGAAGATGCTGGGCCAGCCCCTGATTCAGCGCCTGCCAAGGCGGCAATCCAATATCTGCAACCAACTGCAAATAGTAGCCAAACGAAAACAGGAACAGACCGCACGAAGCGATTATACAGCGTCTTAACCGGTCAGTAAAAAAGCAAAAAATGGAAGAATACCTTTTCATAAAGGTGCCTCCTTGTTGCACATTCAAAACAGCGTCTGAATCTTGTGCTCTAAAAATTAGTATTTAAATAATTTATATGCAAATATTATATAGGGAGAATGAGCAGCCTGTCAACCATAACATTGTAATAAATCTCAAATTGTTCAGGCAAAAATTTGTTGGCTAAAAATTAGCAATTATTTTATTTGGTAGCAAGTATCTTGCTTATTGACTTTTTGAGGAGTACCATCTATAATGACCATATAATTCCCGCAAAAACGATTGAAACATAGAAATTCATACAGTATGGAAAGGAGAAGGCTATGGCAGCAATGACCACAATCAAGGAAGCACTACAGGCTTTGCCACATAAATCTCTATGCTCATTTATCACTCCGATGTATCGAATGCGCAATATGGAGGCTGATCTGGGAACCGGGCCAATTTATATTAAGCGAGACGACCTGAATGGAATTGGCCCGGGAGGAAATAAGGTCCGACCTTTGGAATATCTGCTGGGTGAAGCAATCACAAAAGGATGCGATGTCATCATTGCTTCAGGCCAGCAAAACTCAAATCTGTGTGCGATTGCGGCCTCTGCCTGTTGTCGTTTCGGCCTGGAGTGTATTTTAGTCCATAACAACCCAGAGCCCGAATGCGCAACAGGAAATATTCTGTTGAATCGTCTCTCCCAGGTTGAGGAGCATTACATTGGAACCATGCCCGACAGCACTCGGGATCGTTATGTTCAGGAACTTGCCGGGCGGCTGGCGGCACAGGGAAAAAAGCCCTATGTCATAGGGAATGGGGCCACAGTACCCAACGGAGCCATTGGGTATATTCATTTGGTGCTGGAATTAATGGAGACTATGGAGGAGTGCCCCATCTCTGATCTATTCGTTCCAGGCGGAAACGGCGGCCTTGCCGCAGGGGTAGTCTTTGGCGCCGCACTGTTGAATGTGCCATTTCATGTCCATGTAATAACTGTGGAGCATGAAAAAGAGGAATTAGCACAAATTATTTATCAACTGATTGCCGCAATGGAAACACGTTTGGGGTGTTCCGCATCCGTCCCCTTAGAACAGGCCATGACCATTCATGATGCCTATCGGGGCGGCGGCTGGAGCATTCCCACACCAGAATCCGATAAAATGATCCATTACATGGCAAAACATGAAGGAATTTTCCTGGACCGTGTATATAACGCAAAGACATTCTGGGGCATGTACGATTTGCTGCAATCAGGAAAAATAAACCATAATGGTGTCTGTATTGTCCATTCTGGCGGTTTTTCCTCCATATTTCACTCATAGACATCCGCAAATACTTCAAATTCACCCATCAGAGAAAACCAGTATTTCCAGCAAGCTGCCATCAATCAAGAAAAAGCCTCTGCCTCCGAAAAGCCAAGGCAAACGCCCTCTGATTTGCCACAAATCAGAGGGCGTTTTTCCGTCTTTCCAAACCTGATTCCCGGCGGTCATTTTTGACTCCCCCGGCAATCAAGCGTCATTTTTCAAATACCTGTTTTAACTGTTCATTGGCCCAAACGCCTCGATTTCGGCCGCTTTTCTTGGCGTCATACAGCATAGTATCCGCGATTTTCAGGTAAAAGTCATAGGTGCGTTCTCTATCCGGAATAACAGTAACCCCGCCTATACTGACCGTCACCCATTGCCCCACGGAGGGCTCATGGGGAATATGGAGGTCCTCCACCGCCCGGCGGATTTTCTTCCAATGTTCAAATATCTGCTTTGAGGGGTCGCCCATCGACAATGCCACAAATTCCTCCCCGCCGTAGCGGGCCAGAAAGTCCGTACTGCGCTGCAGGTAGGAGGCGGCTGTTTTGGCTATGGCGGCAATCACCTTATCCCCGGCGGGGTGGCCAAACGTGTCGTTATACATTTTAAAGTGGTCAATGTCAAACATACAGATGGAGATCGGAACACGCAGACGGATCGCCTCGCTCCATTTTTCCACGCTGTACCGCTCATATCTGCGCCGGTTCGCGATTCCGGTCAGCTGGTCTGTCATAGACTGCTGCTCAATCTGCCTGCGATAGCGGTACAGCTTGATGTGGGTGTCAACCCTCGCCTTAATAATCAAGGGCTCAAAGGGCTTTGTAATGTAGTCAACCGCCCCTAAAATAAGGCCGTGCTCCTCATCCGCCACCCCGGACAGGCTGGTAATCAGGATCACCGGGACGCTCTGGGTCACGATCTCCTCCTGCAATTTTTTCAGCAGCGTAAAGCCATCCATACCGGGCATCACCACATCCAGCAGAATCAGCGAAAACTGACCATCTTTGGCGGCGGCCAGACCCTCCTCCGCTCTCTGCGCCACGGTGACATCGTATTCGTCCTCCAGGATAGACTTTAGCTGTGTCGCCTGTACCAGGCTGTCATCCACGATTAGTATCTTTTCCATACCTGCGCTCCTCACTATGTTTACTGTAACGGTCTCTGAATCTTTCTGTTCTGGCCTTGAACGGTCGCCCGGACAGAAGTGAATATTCACTATCACACAGCAAAAAATGAACCGCCTTACAGCGGCACATTTTTATTTCCGCCCTGATTTTTGGGGCTGATCCGGCTTCAAGTAGCCGCTCAGCCCGGTAGTCAGCAGCTGAAACACCGTGTCCTCAGTTTCCTGATCGTTCGGCAGCGTTTCCTCCACCACATACTTCGCATACATCACAGTGGATGTGAGGACGTGAAGCCACAGCAGATCCTGATTAATTCTGTCCAAACTGGGAAAGGCCTTTTTAAACGCCTGGACCATTCCCAAAAATGTTTTGAAATAGGTCACATCCCGGCTCTTGTCATATTTCGGGAAAAATGTACTGTCCCGGAAGCGGTGGTAGAACACGGTTTCGTCCGGGTGGGACGTCCAAAACCGAAAATAGGGCAGCCACAGCGCCTTAACCGCCCCCATAGGGTCGGTGAGCATCCGCAGTGGATTAAACCTCAAATGCTCAAAAATCGCCGCCGCCTGTCTGTCCACATAGGTAAAGCACTCCACCAGCAGCTGGTCCTTGCCCTCAAAGTGGCGGTAAATCGCGCCCGAGGAGATGCCCGCCAGCTCGCTGACATTCTGGATGCGCACCCCCTCCAGGCCATACTGCCGCACCGCCTTGATGGCTGCGGCAATGATTCGCATTTTGGTGTCATCCAGCGTAATCACTTCCCCCCGTGACATGTTCACGGGTAAATTATATACTAAGCCGCCCCATTTGACAACACCTTTTTGCCCGCTTCCGGCTGTCCCCGCGCCCCTGCCGGGGACAGCTTTCAAAGCCCGGGCCATCCGCCCCAATCCGGCAGACGGCCCGCGGCTTGATCTTCTTCTCAGTGGGCCGTGTCTACAAAGGCAATGCTGGAGTCTCCCTTCCGCGCCTGCTCCAGCACAGCCTTTGCCAGTATCTGAAAGGACCCATGGGAGGAGGTAGCTCCCGCCAGTCCGTCGATACTGCCCTCGCCCTGGCCCTCCAGAAGCTGATTGGCGTAATATCTGGTATACTCATTGGGATAGGTGCCCTGGGCATGAAGCATGGTCTGCATATACGCGTTATCCCAGCTTTTAATAAAGCCGCTGGCGTTCTCCGCGTTATACTCGACCGAGATGATGCTCCCATCCCTCACCAGAATGGTAATATATTCCTTCCAGCCGTGGCTGAATTCAGCGGCCTGAGCGGTATAATATCCATCCTGAAGTCCGGTCCCGGTTCCGCAGGCCGCCAGCAGCGACGCCGTCAGCGTCAGGCCCAAAAGCATGGCAATCATTCGTCTCATACGCCGCTTCTCTCCTTTAAAACAAATTTTTTCACCTGGGACTGGAGGGCCTCGGCCTCTCTGGCCAGCGAGCCGCTGGACTGCTCCGTTTCTCCCGCGTTCTGCAGGTTGCGGTCCGCAATGTCAGAGATGGTGGCGATCCGCTCCTCCATTACGGTCAGTGCCAGCTCCTGCCCCTGCACCGCCGCCGCCAGCTGATCCGAGATCGTGCTGATCTGGGCGGAGACGTCGGAAATCGCCCGGAGGGAGTCCGCAGTATCCGCGGTCAGCGCCACGCCGGTCTGGATAATCGCCTTGGTGTTGTTGACCATCGCCGTAGCGCTCTGCGCGGCCTCGGCGCTCTTGGCGGCCAGCTGCTTCACCTCATTGGCCACAACCGCGAAGCCTTTTCCGGCGGCACCCGCCCGGGCCGCCTCTACCGAGGCGTTCAGGGACAGAATATTGGTCTGAAATGCGATGTCCTCAATGTCCTTGGCAATCTTTGTAATCTGCTGCGCGTTGGCGCTGATGTCATCCATAGCGGAGGACAGGGCGTCCATCTGGTCGTTGGCGCTCTGGATGCGCCGGGTGATCTCCTCCGTCTGCGCGCGGGTCTGGCCGCTGCTCTCAGCCACATCGGCCAGCTGCGCCTTTACATGGGTCACCTCCTGAACCAGCTCCTCGGTGGACTCATTCTGCTCCAGAGAGGCCTGGTGCAGCTGCACGGACTGGCCGCTCAGCTGCTCCGCCATGGCGGTAAGCCGGTCGGCGGCAGAGCGGAAGCCCAGGAGGGTCTCGTTCATCGACTGGGTAATTGTGTATAGGCTGCTGCGGATCAGCGCGAAATCGCCCTTGTAGTCCACCTGGGGCCCGGTACGCAGGTCTCCGCCCGCCACATGGGTCAACACCTGCTGAATATCGGATATGTACCGGTTCACGCTCTCCAGCGTCTCGTCCAGTGTCCGGGTCATAACCTCCAGCTCGTCCCCGGTGCTGACATGGAGCACCTCCGTGTGCAGATCGCCGTTGGAGAGGGCCACCATCCGGTCGGTCACCCGCTTCACTGGGCGGGAGATGGAGCGTGCAAACCGCAGGATCATCAGCACAGAGATCACAAGCCCCGCCAAGGTGGCCAGGACAGAGATCAGCATGGCCCCGTTAATAAAGTGGCTGTAATCCGACTTGGGAATCTGGATGACCAGCGACCACTGGGTTCCCCGAATCGGAGAAAAGGCCACCAGCATCTTTTCCCTGTCGACGGTATACTCGGTCGCCCCCGTCTCGCCGGTGGTGATCCGTTTCGCCGCGTCCCCACTGCCGCCGCTGAGCTGCGCCAGCGAGCTCCGGTTCAGGACGAGCGACTGGTCGGGGTGGCCGGTAACCACACCCTCCTGGTTGACCATATAGGCCATACCGCTTCTGCCCAGATTGATGCTGCTGATTACATCGTTGAGCAGGTCGTATTTGTACACCCCCATCACATAGAGGGCGGTCTCGCCGTTCTCCTTCACCGGCATCCCCATGGTAATGCCCAGCTTGCCCTGAAAGATGGTGGAGGCGTCGGTCGTTAGATTATCCGTCTCCTGCAGCAGCTTGAAGAAGCCGCTGTCCAGCTTTTCCGGCGCGCCGTCCATGCCCTGCATCAGCGCCCCGTCCAGGTCGTACAGGGCGATTGTATACAGCTCATAAATTTCCGCCGCCTCATCCAGCACCGCTCTGCGGTTTTCTGCAGTGGCTCTGGGGTCCGGACGTGACACTCCGGTCTCGTCCAAGGCGGAGGAGACCGTGCTCATCCTGGAGTCGCCGGCGATGGTCATCATACGGTCGGCCAGCATATGAATGTTGGCCTCCACCGTCTTGGCCGACTGCCGGGCCATGGGCTGAAGGCTGTCCAGCAGTATGCTGTTGGCAAGTGATTGCAGCGAGAGGGCCATAATCACGCAGCATATGACCACCAAAATTACAATATTGAGCATAGTATTTCTTAATATTCGCCCATTTAGGTTCCTTTTGATCTCCCGATTGGCGGGGGAGTCCGCTCGCTTTCCCGTCACGTTCCTGTCGCTCCTTTTCCGGATAATTTTTTTGATAGACAGAATAAAAGCCGCTCAATCCGCCGGTCGGCGGCGGCAGCCGCTTCAAACCGGTGGGTGACAGACTTTGCGACCAGTATAGCACAGATTTCCTGTTAAGGGAAGCACCTGGAAACAAAAAAATCCGAGCCTCAGGAGAGAGGCTCGGATTCTGCGGTTGGGTCACTTTGCGGCGGCAATTACTTCCAGTTCACAGAGACAATTCCGCGGGAGCTCTTGAACAGCAAAGCAGGAACGGGCCGGTCTGCTGATAAAATACCGCTCAAAAACGGCGTTGAACCTCGGTGTGTTCCTCATATCGCTCATATAGCAGGTCACTCGCGCCACGTCGGTAAAATCCAGACCTTCACTCTCCAAAATCGCACCGATATTTCTCATTGTCTGCTCGGCTTGCTGTTCGATGGTCTCGCCGACCAGTTGGCCGGAAACGGGATCAACCCCGGTCTGTCCTGACAGAAAATAGAGGTTTCCCACCTTTGTCGCCTGGGAAATCGGGAATTTGCTTACCGGTGCGTTTGGTGTATAAACCGTTTCAACCATAATAAATCTCCTTATTTCTTTCGCTCCAGCCGGAAACGCAAGCTGTACCTTCCCTGTTAAAACAGATCTGGCTGAATCCAGAGCATGGTGGTATCCAGCTCCGGCTGAGACAGCACCTCATGGCCAGAGGAGGTAATGTGAATCAAATCCTCAATGTGGTAGCGGTAGCCGTCTACAATTGTACGAATCTCATAGCAGAGCATCATGTCCTCCTCCAGGGCCTTGGTCTCCCCGGGGATCAGCATGGGCAGCTCGTGCACTCCGATCCCCAGCCCATGTCCCACCAGGCTCATGGTAAAGGGCAGGCCCGCCCGCTCAAACTGCTCCTTGGTAAACTGATATATGTCGCAGGCCCGCGCGCCCGGCTTCAGCTCCTCAATCCCCCGGACATAGCAGTCTGTCAGGCGTTTATAGATGTCCTCGTGCTTAGCGCTGCGCCTGCCCACCAGGATATCCCTGGCAATGTCTGAGTTATAGTGGTCAAATTTCCCGCCAAAGTCCAGGTGGATTACGCTCTCATCCTCCAAAAGCACCCTGGGGTCCGGGGCACAGTGCGCCATCTCAGAGCGCAGTCCGCTTCCCAGGCACATAAACTCCAGGGACTGCGCCCCGCCGTCAAACATATTTTTAATCATGCGGACAGCCAGATCATTCTCCGAGTCGCCCACGCGGGTCATCCTGACCGCGGCCTCCACGGCGCGCACCGTCTGCAGTCCCGCATAGGACAGCAGACGAATCTCCCGCTGCTCCTTCACCGCCCGGACCTGGTCAAAGATCCGGGAGCAGGGGATGAGCTGCGCCCGGGGGAGAAGCTGCACCAGCTCACAGTAGTAGGTGGCCATGAGATAGTTCAGCTCAATCCCAATCCGCTTGTCCTCCAGGTGCTTTTCCTTCAAAGCCTCGGCCAGCATCGCGATAGGGGAGCGCTGGGCCTCCACATAGTACCGGCGGTCGGCAATCCAGGTCTCCGCCTCCACCGAGGGCTTTTCGATCTGACAGGCGATTATAGCCGGCTCACCCTCCAGCGGCAGCACCGCGATGGCCAGCCGCTCCCGGATCGAGGCCTGGGTTTGAATATATGTCTCCGCGAAATACAGCACATTCTCCGGGGAGAGGGCGACCAGAACATCCAGATCCTCCCGCTCCATGTGGGGTTTGCAGCGCTGGTAGCGCGCGCCCCGTGTCTCATCAAGCATAATATACCCTCCGGTCTCATTCAACTTTTTGTCGTGTCAGTCCAGCAGCCCCTTCAGGGCGGCCTCCACACCCCTCGCCAGATACTCGGTATCATAGGACTTCCCGATTCTTCTGGGGTGCTGGTGGTGGGCAGGCACATGGATAAAGCCGCCCAGCATGTCGGGGTATTTTGTGCGGATCAGATACAGCACACTGTACAGCGCATTGTTGCAGCCGATTGCCCCCGCTGTCAGGGAAATCTCGCAGGGGAAGCCCTCCTCCTTCATATGCCGGAGCATATTTTGGATGGGGAGGTTGGTGAAGAAGGCATCCGGGCCGCCCTCAATGATGGGGCGGTCTTTGGGCACAAACCCATCCTCGTCCACCGCCCAGTCCCGGTCCTCATCCTGATAGTTGATGCCAACCTTCTCCAGCGAGATCACCTCCCGGCGCAGGGCCTGTCCCATGCAGATAAAAACGTCAGGATGGTGCTTTTCGATCAGCATCTCAATATAGTCCAGCGGGTGCTGGTATGAGGAGATCAGGTCCTCACAAATCAGCTCGATACCCTCTATATTGGGCTTCAGGGCATTTTTTACCTCATATGAGGTGTTTACAGGGTGGCTCTCACTGGGGCAGAAGCCGGTTATCAGAACACGCATAATGATTCCTCCTGTTTGAAAGCTCCCGCTACGGCGTCCACGCGGCGGCGCATTGATTCAAGGGGGCCGCGCCTTATTCCCAGGTCATATATTTGGCCAGCACGCCCACATAGCGGTCATAGGTGCTGTTGTGCAGGCCGCTGGTAATCGCCCACACCTTCTGGGGGTAGTAGATGGGCACAAACAGCGCGTCGTCCGCCACCCGGCACAAAATATCGTGATACAGCTGCTTTCTGGTCTCTGTGTCCTGTTCCTGGGCGGCCTGCTCCGACAGCGCGTCCAGCTCGGGGTCGCTGATCTTTGAGCGGTTCAGATAGCCGGTGGAATTGAAGCACATGGTAACGTGGTGGGCGTCCTGGCTCAGGTTGATGCTGGTAACGCACAGGGCAAAATTGCTCTTGTTGAAGTCGTCCGTAAAGCCGGAGGAGTCCTTCACACCGATCTCAATCTTGATGCCCACAGCCGCCAGATCCTCCTTGATTACCTCGGCGGCCTTGCGGTACTTGCCGTCCCGGCAGAGCAGCGGCACGTCGATGGTCAGGCCCTCCCCGTAGCCGGCCTCGGCCAGCAGCTTCTTGGCCAGCTCTGGGTCATGCTCATAGTACCTGGCGTCCTCGGTATAGCCGAACATACCCTTGTTGGCGATGCTGTTGGCCACCTCGGCGTAGCCCTCCTCGCAGACCTCAATAATGAACTCCCGGTCGATGGCGTAGTTGATGGCCTGGCGCACACGGACGTCCTTCAGCGGCTCATAGCTCTGATTGAGGGCAATATAATAGACGTTTCCGCTCTCGCCCTGATATATGTCAAGCTGTGGATTCTCCAAAATACTGGCAATGTTGTTCATGGAGAAATCCCGGGACAGGTTCAACTCTCCAGACTCCAGGGCGATATACTGGGTGTTGGCGTCGGGCACGATTTTAAAGATCAGATTCTTGATGGCCGGCGTCTCCCCGTAATACTGATCGTTGGCGGCAAAGACCACTCGGTCGCCCGGTGCGTAGGACACCATTTTGTAGGGGCCGGTGCCGTTGATGTGGTCATCCAAAATCCCCGCCTCATAGGAGCTCTTGCACACGATGGGCAGATTTATGGCCAGGAAGTAGAGGAAGGGGCTGTAATTGGCGTTCAGGGTCACGGTCAAGGTGGTCTCGTCCACAATCTCAATCCGGTCGATATAGTTGCAGCTCAGAGACATGCGGCCCGTCTCCTTGCCCACCTCCATGCTGAAGGCCACGTCCTCCGAGGTCAGCTTGCTTCCGTCGTGAAAGTAGATGTCGTCTCTCAGGTGGATGGTATAGGTGTAGCTGTCCGCGTCATAATCCCAGGACTGGGCGATGCCGGGCAGCACATTTCCCTCCAGATCGTAATTGACAAGCCCCTCATAGGCGTTTTTCTGCACCTCGTTGGTCACGATGGTGCTGGTGGTAATGGGGTTCAGGCTCTCCAGGTCGCCGGCCAGTGAGAACACCACGGTATCCCGGTCCTTCACCAGGGGATTCTCCCCGGCGCTGAGCTTGCCCGTTCCGGTGGGGATCGTGGGGGTGGCGGAGGAGGAGCTCCCGGTACTGGGCACAGAGGAGGTGCCCGGGGGCTTCTGTCCGCAGCCGGCCAGCATGGCTGCTGCCATGACTGTCGCGAGTACAAGTGCTAATGTCCTTTTCATTTCTGATTCTCCTTTTTCTAAAGATATTGGTCCTGCGGCGTTACACCAGGCAAGCTGCCTGTTGAAACCGGTTCAATCCCCGGAGCGGGGGTCAAGCGCGTCTCTCAGGCCGTCGCCAATGGTGTTGAGGGAGAACACCGCCAGGGCGATGGCCACGCCGGGAGCGATTACCAGATAGGGGTCTGTCTGCATACAGTCGCGGGATTCCGAGAGCATGGTGCCCCACTCCGGGGCGGGGGGCTGAACCCCCAGACCGATAAAGCTCAGGCCGGCTGTAGTCAGGATGATGCTGGCAACCGACATGGTGGCCTGAACAATGACGGGCCCCACAATGTTCGGCAGAATATGCCGGATGATGATTCTGGCGTTGGAGGCGCCGCACACCTTTGCCGCCTCCACATAGTCGTCGGCCGCGGCCGTGATGACCAGCGAGCGCACCACCCGGGTAAACCGCGGCACCTGCCCCAGGGTCATGGCGATGAGCAGGTTTCTGATGTCAGAGCCCAGCGCGGCCACAATGGCGATGGACAGCAGCATGGAGGGAATACTCATCACAATGTCAATCAGGCGCATAATAATGTTGTCGATGCGTCCGCCGTAATAGCCCGTCAGCGCCCCCAGCGTTCCCCCCAGCAGGGTGGAGGCCGTGGTGGCGGCAAAGGCAATGGACAGGGAGAGGCGGCTTCCGTGGACCACCCGGGCCAAAACGTCCCTTCCCAGGGCGTCGGTGCCGAACCAGAACTGGGCGCAGGGTTCCACCAGGCGCTGCCGCCGGTTCTGATAGATCACCTGGGTGTCATAATCGGCAATGACATCGGCAAAAACGGCCACAAGAAGCAAAAAAATCAGAATTGTCATTCCCACCATAGCCAGCTTGTTCTTCCGGAACTTCCGCCAGACATTCCACAGTCTGGATTCCTTTTCCAGGGTACGGCCGAATTTTGTATGTTTTTTCGTCATTTGCTGTACCTCAACCTCACTCTCGGATCAATAAAGGCGTATACAATATCCACCAACAGCATGGTAACGCAGATGCAGACCGCCAAAAACAGGATGGTGCCCTGAATCTGCGGAACATCCTGATTTCGAATTGAGGTAATCATCAGCGTCCCAATCCCCGACATGGAGAACACGGTCTCCACCAGAACCGTCCCGCCCATCAGATAGCCGAAGTCCATACCGATCACCGTGACCACCGGCATCAGGGCATTTTTTAAAGCGTGCTTCCAGATCACGCTGGAGGACGGCGCGCCCTTGGCCTTGGCCGTCCGGATATAGTCCTGTTTGATGGTCTCCAGCATGGTGGAGCGGGTCAGCCGCATAATCTGAGCGGCGGTAGGCAGGGCCAGGGTCAGGGTGGGGAGCACATAGAACCGCCAGTCTCCAATTCCGTTGGAGGGCAGCCACTTCAGGTTGACCGAAAAAATAATGACCAGAATCATTCCCAGCCAGAACCTGGGCATAGAGGCGAAGGCAATCGCCCCCGAGGTGCAGATCACGTCCAATGCGCTGTACTGCTTAATGGCCGACAATATTCCCAGCGATATCCCCAGGGCCGCCGCCGTGATCACGCTCAGCACGGACAGCTTCACCGTAACAGGCAGCTTCATGGCGATCTCGTCCGCCACAGGCCGTCCGGTGCGCCAGGAATTGCCCAGGTCTCCCCGCACCGCGCCGCTGATGTATTTCACATATTTCGTCGGGAAGGGATCATAAAAGCCCAGCTTCTCGTTATACTCATAGATCACCTCCGGGGGGGCGTCCTGCCCCAGGGCGATCTGGCCGGGATTTCCGGGCACAAACGACAGGATAAAAAAGATCAGCAGCGAGACGCCAAATAAAATTGGAATCATCAGAAGCAGCCGCTTGACAATATACTTCCCCACAGTGAAACCTCCTTGTTATCGTTTCAAACCCCTATGTAATCAGACCTTGAAGATATTGTATTTTGTCTCACAGAAATCTCTCTCCTTTCTGCACGCAAGTGCCGTCCTCCCCCCGTATTATACTAAAATTTTTTTGTAAGTTTCGAGGCCGCTGGAGAAACCGCCGCTCCAAGGCACTATAGAAGTCCGCGAATGCAGAGGGTTAAACGGTCTGATATCGCTCAAATACTATGGTATTAGACATAATAGCACGACTCGTGCGAAATTTCAACTATTTATTTAGTAATTTGAAAAAATTTTTAATATACAAAAATTTTGTTGCAATTCTCTGGAGAATACGGTAAAATAGAAATTGACTGTAATTCGTTTGGAGGGGCATTATGGATAATATCAGCGAGCTGCTACCCATTCTCAACCCAATTTTAGAGGGACTGGGGAAACACTTTGGTATCAACTGTGAATTTGTCATTCACGATTACCAAAGCGAAAATTTAAAGACGATTGTCAGCATTGTCAACGGAAATGTGACCAATCGCCAGATCGGAGACTCTGTAACCAGCATCGGTCTCCGCGTCAGCCAGGGCATCACGGCAAACAGCGGCACGACAGACGGCATTTTCAACTACATGACACAGACCAAGGCGGGGCGCATCTTAAAATCCAGCACCATCTATCTGCGGGATTCCAACAAAAATATTATCGGTTCCTTATGCGTAAATTATGACATTACCGACCTGCAGCGGGCGTCCACAACGCTGCTGGAATTTCTGAACACCTCTGACAAGGAATCCCTGTACGACACGGACAAGTATGTAGACGGCAACATCGACAATTTGCTGCTGAAGATGATTAAGGAATCCATTGATTCCGTGGGAATCCCTGTCTCTCAGATGACAAAGAAGAACAAAATGGAGGGCATCAAAATCCTGCGTGACAGGGGCGCGCTGAAAATTCAGCGCGCGGTCGATGTCATCGCCAAGTATTACTGTGTTTCCAAATTCACCATCTACAATTACATCAACGAGCTTGACAGCATGGACTATCCCCAAAATATGATATAGGCAGCCCGGCGCCCGGGCATAAACCAAACGGATCTATTGTGGAGGGCTTCTATGGCGGAAAATATTTTAGAGATTAAAAACCTGGCTGTATCCTTTTCAAATCACGGAAAGCGCTTTCGCACGGTGAACAACATCGAGCTGCACATCGGCAAAGGTGAAATTCTGGGCATTGTGGGAGAGAGCGGGTGCGGCAAAAGCGTGACCTCGCTGTCTATCATGGGGCTGGTTCCCTCCCCGCCAGGGGTCATTGAAAACGGAGAAATCTGGCTGGACGGAGAGAACATCCTCAAGTGCAGCGAGGCACAGATGCGCAAAATTCGCGGCAAAAAGGTCTCTATGATCTTTCAGGAACCGATGACATCCCTCAACCCGGTCTTCACAGTTGGGCAGCAGATCATGGAGGCCATCCGCCTGCACAACGGGGGGCACAGCAAGGAAGAGATCGCCGCCCAGGCCATGACCATGCTGGAGGTAGTCGGCATTACGGCGCCGGAGCGCACCTTCCGCTCCTACCCCTTTCAGCTGTCCGGCGGAATGCGCCAGCGGATTATGATCGCCATGGCCCTGGCCTGCCGCCCCAAGCTCCTCATCGCCGACGAGCCCACCACCGCCCTGGACGTCACCATCCAGGCCCAGGTTCTGGACCTGATGCGGGCGCTGAGAAAGGAATTTGACACCGCCATTTTGTTTATCACCCACGATCTGGGGGTGGTGGCCGAGATGTGCGACCGGGTGGCGGTCATGTATGCCGGATATGTGGTGGAAGAGGCGGAAGTCGTGGAGCTGTTTCACCACCCGGCTCACCCCTACACCCAGGGACTTCTGGCCTCCATTCCCCGGATTGACGAGGACAAGCCCCAGCTTTACACCATTCAGGGGACAGTCCCCCACCCCTCCGAGGTGCCGGGCGGCTGCTATTTCCATCCCCGCTGCCTCTACGCCACCGACCGGTGCCGCAGTGAAAGCCCGGCGCTGAAGACCATCGCGCCCGGCCATCGGGTCTGCTGCTGGCGGGCCGGGGAAAACATTCCATGTGGAGGTGAACAGCATGGCTGAGGAGCTGCTGCGTGTAGAGCATCTGGTCAAATACTTCCCGGGCCCCTCCAGAAGTCAGGTAAGGGTAATTGAGGATATCAACTTCAACGTTTTCAAAGGCGAGACCCTGGGCATTGTCGGGGAGAGCGGCTGCGGCAAATCCACCACCGCCCGTCTTCTGCTGCGCATGATCCCGCCCACATCGGGCCGCATCCTCTTCAAGGGGGAGGACATCTCAAAGCTCAGCGGCTCTAAGATACGGGCTCTGCGCCGGGAGATGCAGATGGTCTTTCAGGACCCTTTCGCCTCGCTCAATCCCCGCATGTGCGTGGCCGACATCATCGCGGAGCCGCTGGTCTGCTGCACCGACATGACAGCGGCCGAGCGGAGCCAGCGAGTGGAGCAGCTGCTGTGCCTGGTGGGTCTGGACGCCAATTACAGCTCCCGCTATCCCCACGAATTTTCCGGCGGCCAGCGGCAGAGGATCTGCATCGCCCGCGCCCTGGCCCTCAATCCACAGCTTATCATCTGTGACGAGGCCGTGTCCGCCCTGGATGTATCCATCCGCTCCCAGGTCCTGAATCTGCTGGCTGAGCTTCAGCAGAAGCTGGGACTGACCTATATCTTTATCTCCCACGATTTAAGTGTGGTAAAACACATCAGCGACCGGATCTGCGTGATGTATTTGGGGAAAATTGTAGAGCTGGCGGAAAAGAACGAGCTGTTCAGCCACCCGCTGCACCCCTATACCCAGGCGCTGCTCTCCGCGATTCCCGTGCCGGACCCTCTGGCGGAAAACAAGCGAATCCTTCTGGAGGGGGATATCCCCAGCCCGGTCAATCCCCCCTCCGGCTGCCGCTTCCAGACCAGGTGCTTTGAAAAGCAGCGGAGCCGGCCGCTGTGCACCCTGTGCGACTCCGTCCAGCCCGAGTGGGTCCAGGTAAGGCCCGGACATTTTGTCGCCTGCCATCAGTACACCCCCGCCGTCCAGCCCGAGCCCTGACCGGGGCAGCCCCGGCTGGAAGCTCCCGACACTGTACAGGACAAAAAAACATGTCCGACCTGCCGGTCGGACATGTTTTTTCGCCAATTATGCAAATTAGATGCGGAAACGGCTGATGAGGCCGTTCAAGGTCCGCGCCTGCTGAGACAGCTCCTTGGAAACCGTCGCGCTCTTTTCGGCGGCGTTGGAGTTGTCCTGCACCACCGCCGAGATTTCTTTAATTCCGGTTTCTACCAGCGAGATCATCTCCGACTGCTGAATACTGGCGGCGGCAATCTCATCCATCAGCGTTTTGATGGACTGGATACAGCTGTTGATATCCTGCATGGCAGAGACGGCCAGGTCTGTAGACTCCGTCCCGCTCTTGGCGCTCTGGATAGACCGGCTGATAAGGTCGTTGGTATTCTGGGCGGCCTCAGCGGATTTGGCGGCCAGATTGCGCACCTCGTCCGCCACCACGGAGAAGCCTTTTCCCGCGCTTCCGGCCCGGGCGGCCTCCACGGCGGCGTTCAGCGCCAGAATGTTGGTCTGAAAGGCGATGTCCTCAATCGTCTTGATAATGGTGCCGATCTGGGTGGAGGACTGGTCAATATTTCGGGTGGCGGCGGTCAGCTGCTCCATCTTCGTGTCCGCCTCGGCCGCGTAGCCGGTGGCCCGGCCCACCAGCTCGCTGGCGCTGCCGCAGCGCACGGTGCTGGTCTGAATCTGGGCTGTGATGGCCGTCACATTGGTCACAAGCCCGTCAACCGATGCGGCCTGCTCCGTCGTGCCCTGGGCCAGGGCCTGCGCGTCTGTGGACACGCGCACCGCGCTGGCCCCCACCTCGCCGGCCACCTGGGAGATATCCCGGATCACATTCACCAGGTTGGCGTGGATGGACTGCAGGCTGGCGGACAGGACCTTGAAGTCGCCAATATAATAGGACTCATTCGCCGTGACATCCACAGCAAGGTTGCCGTTGGCGATCTCGCCTAAAATACGTCCCACATCGTCGATGGTCTGTCTCAGGCAGCCGCAGACCCGGTGGGTGGTCTGGGCAATCATGCCGATCTCATCCGAACGGTCGTAAAACGGCTCCAGCTCCTGGTCCGCGGAGAGGTTCAGGTCGCCCAGCCGGCCAATGGCCCGCTCCACCACCATCAGCTCCCGGCCCTCCCGCCGCAGGAGCCGGAGGGTGAGCAGGATAACGGCGGCGGCTGTAATCGCGCACAGCACGCCCACCAGGACCCGCACATTGGTCACGGTGCCGTAGACCTCCGTGGCGTTGTCCCGGACCATAAAGACCCAGCCCCGGTCCTTCAGATACTTGTACACCACCAGCTGCTTGACCCCGTTCTCATCCCGGTAGGAGTATGTATTGGCCTGTGTGCCGCCGTCCGCCTGAATCCGCTGGATGATCTCCCGGTAGCCGGCGTCGGTGGTCTCGGTGTTCAGAAGGGCCTCGTCCTCGTGGTACAGATAGACCCCTGTGTCCACATTCAGGAAGGCGTATTCGCTGTCGGGCAGGCCCTTGATGTTCAAATTCAGCAGCGAGTCCATCAGGTGGCTGGCGTAGACGCCGGCTCCCACATAGCCGATGCACCGCTGGCCCTCAAAGATGGGGTAGTACATGGACAGAATCATGCTGCCCGTGCCTGGGGACTTCATAATGCCCAGATTGGTCAGGCTCTGCCGGGCCAAAATGGTATCCTGGAAGGTTTTCAAAGAGTCGCCCGACCGGGTGGTGATGCCGATGGCCCCCTGGGAGGTGTGGGTCAGGACATAGGTGGATGGGGTGGCGATATACAGCCCCTCAAACACCCCCTTGACGGCGGCGAAATCCTCCGTATATTTCTGTGCCTGGGCCAAAAGCACCGGGTCCTCCGGGTCCCGGAGCAGGTCCCGGACCTCGCTGCTCAGGGCGAAGGCGGTCATGTATTCCTCTGCGGAGAGCACATAGGCGTCAATAATGGCGGCTCTGGATTCCACCGCGTCGGTCATCTGGTTGGTAATATCATTTTTGACCACAGAGGCGGCGTTGGTAGACACCACCAGCCAGAGCAGCAGCATCCCCACCAGGGTGATAACAGTTGTAGCAATCCCAATGCGCGCGGCGAGCTTTTTGTTTTCCATGAATCGCATACAAACTTCCCTCCATAGGAAAAAGTTCAGGGCCGAAACCGCCCCACATGTCGGGGCCACGGCTGCCGAACCTCACCGCGATTTGGCCCCGTCCCCAAGGGGTAGTATAGCCTATTTTTTCCCATACTTCAAGAGCCTTGTGCAGGTCTTTTCCAGGAAACCTCTTAAAAAAATTGCACATCACTTGCCCCGCAGAACGGTATATGATATACTGCAATATAAACAAAAAGAAGGAGGATCACTATGGATCAATTATGGAGCGCCTCGACGACCATGCGCAACCCGGAGCGCACGCAATTCTTTTTACAGGTGGCCGCCGAGCTCGAGGGGGAGGTGTGGACCCACGAGACCCAGTGCCGGCTTCAGACCCTGCTGATTCAGCGCCGGTTCTACGTTCCCACGGCCGACGGTCTGACCCAGGCGCAGCTCGAGCTCCTGGGGGACTACTCCCGCCAGATGACCTACGACGAGGCCAGGGATATCTTTGACAGCAAGGGGTACACCGACCCACCTATGCGTGGCCGGACCTCCTTCAGTCCGCTGGTCAAGCTGGGCCTGGCCACTCTGGACAACGGAAACCGGATCCAGCTCACCGAGCTGGGCCGGATGTTCCTGAACGGCGAGGTAAGCCTCGGGGAGGTAACCCTGTCCTTCCTGCTCAAATTCCAGCTACCCAACCCGCTGAGCCGTTGCTGCCAAAACTACAACACCAAGCCGTTCATCAACACTCTGCGGCTCATCCGGCGGGTCAATGAGCTGTGCCGGGACCGGGGCGAGAAGGAGAAGGGCGTGTCGGCCGACGAGTTCGGCATCTTCGTCCTCTCCATCCGCACCTATACCGAGGTGGAGCAGCGGGCAAAGGACCTCCTGGAGTATCGGCGGACCATGGGCGCCATCCGGGACCAGGAGGAGCGGGAGGCCTTCCGGACTGACTTTGTTCAAAACTACCTCCCCACCTTCCAGCAGCCCGCCAAAAACACCCGGGAATACGCGGACAACATCATCCGCTATCTGCGTCTGACCAGCTACATCTACATCCGGGGCGGCGGCTACTACGTGGACCTGGAGCCTCGCAGGCGGGTGGAGATCGACGCCCTTCTGGCCCACGACGACGGCTCCGCCAGGCCCTTCACCCGCCAGGAGTACACCCGGTACATGGCCGACCTGAACGCCTATCAGCTGCCCTTCGAGACGCCGGAGCAGCTGGCCGCCATCGCCAAGGGGGTCGCGGCGGAGGTCGCCTCTCTGGAGAGCGCCCTGGGCCTCCCGCCCACCGCCTTCGCTCTGGCCTCCGGGGTCCGGGCTCTCAAGGCCCAGATCAGAGACCTGCGGGAGCAGCGCGTCCGCCTGCACAACCAGAAGCTGAAGCTGGACTATCAGCAGGCCCAGCGGATCGACGAGGCCATCAACGCCCTGGGGAATATCAGGAGGCTGGGCGGAAAGCCCTCCATAGAGCTGGAGAAGTGGAGCAGCATCGCCCTGAATATCATCGACGACGCCGAGCTGATCCAGCCCAACGCCCCTCTGGGCGACGACAACGAGCCCACCTTCACCGCCCCCGCCGGGGTGCCGGACATCGAGTGCTTCTACCAAAACTTCGGCGCCATCTGTGAGGTTACCATGCTCACCGGCCGGGACCAGTGGTTCAACGAGGGCCAGCCCGTCATGCGCCACCTGCGGGACTTCGAGGACAGCCACAGTGAGCAGGAGAACTACTGCCTGTTCGTGGCCCCCACCCTCCACCGCGACACGCTGAACACCTTCTGGATGTCCATAAAGCACGAGTATGAGGGCCGGAAGCAGAAGATCGTCCCCCTCACCATCCGCCAGCTGATTCATCTTCTGGAGGGCGTGAAGGAGGCCAGGGATGCCAATTACAAGGTGTGCAGCGCCGACATGCGCCAGCTGTACGACGCCTGTACCGCCCTGGACGGCGTACCCGATTCCACGGCCTGGACCACCCACGTGGAGGCCCAGCTCAAGGCCTGGCACAGCCGGGTCACCGCGCCCGTCTCATAACCGGCAGACAGAAAAACGCCCTGGAGCGGCTTACCGCTCCAGGGCGTTTTTGCGCTTTGTCAGGGGGACGGCACCGAGGAGAGCAGGCTCCGGGCTGCGCAGGCGCAGAACTTGCTGACCAGGGGGTTGGCTGTGTCCCTTCTGGACACCGCCAGGATATTGGTAATATCCTCCATCTCTCCCAGGGAGAAATAGATCAGCGGGGTACTGGGGGCCAGGCAGCGGACATAGGAGGGGCAGATAAAGGTGATCCCCCGTCCGCTGCCGGCCAGGCTCAAAGCGGAGGCCAGACTGGGGGCCTCAATCACCCGCTGAGGGGCAAAGGAGTAGTGCCGGCATACAGCCTCAGCGGCCACCCGCATATTCTGCCAGGGGCGCAGCACAATCAGGGTCTCCGCCTCCAGCAGGGGCAGGTCCGCCGGAATGGGGTGGTTCAGGTCGCCGTTCCAATCCGGAAAGCGCTGGCGCATCCGGTCGTTGTAGGGGGCGGCCAGAATAATCGGGTCCTTGCACAGCAGATGGTACTGCAGCTGTTCCGAGTCCGGCTTCAGGTTGGTGATGGCCAGGTCCGCCGTGCCGCACTCCACCCGCTGCAGCACATTCAGGCTGGTGTCCTCCTGAATCTGCAGGTCCACCGAGGGGTAGTGCTCCGCGAAATTCGGCACAATCTTCGGCAGGACATAGATCCCCAGCAGGCTCAGCGTGGCGATCACCAGCTGGCTGGTCATGCCGGCCCCCATGGCGGCAAACTCCAGCTGCATCTCCTTGTCCAGCTGCTGAAAGCGCTCAATATAGTCCAGATATTTTTCTCCGGCGGCGGTAAGGCCCAGGGGGGTGGTGTCTCGGTCGAAGAGCGACACCCCCAACTCCTCCTCCACCTTCTTCACCAGCCTGCTCAGGGAGGGCTGGGAGACATACAGCTTCTGCGCCGCCTTGGAGATGCTGTGGCACTCCGCAATCGTCCGAATGTACTTGCATCGCCGGTTGTCTACCAATGTCCGCACCGCCTTTCCTCCGCGCTGTATAACGCCTCTGTTTTCTGATTATAACAAATCTTCCGCCGGAACACAAAGCGAATCGTCCAATTTGCCCATCCCTTTTTTGATATATGGTCATACCAGAACTGGTATTCGACAGCAGCGGCGGGAAGCGCTTATAATGATAGCCAAAGGCAGCGCTCCCTCTCCCCTTCTTTTCCGTCAAAGTGACGGCATACTTTAAATGATGGAGGACATACACCATGAACAACTACGCGAAGGAACTCCGCCGGCTTCTGGCGGAGAACAAATTTCTGACTCTGCCCGGCGTGTACGACTGCCTGTCCGCCCGCATCGCCCAGGAGGCCGGCTTTCCCGCCCTCTTCCTCTCCGGGGGCGCTCTGGCCTACAGCGTGCTGGGCAAGCCCGACTTCGGCTTTCTGAACCTGGCCGAGTTTGGCGACGCCATCCAGCACATTGTCTCCGCCTGCCGCGCCCCTCTTCTGGCCGACGCGGACAACGGCTTCGGCAACGCCATTCAGGCCGCCAACACCGGGGCTGTGTACGAGCAGCTGGGGGCCGCCGGCCTTCAGATTGACGACAAGGTGCTGCCCGCCTCCCACCCCGCCCGCAACGAGATTGTGGACTGGGAGATGATCGGCCCCAAGATCCAGGCGGTGCGCGACAGCGTGTCCGACGACTTTGTCATCGTCTACCGCACCTGCGCCAACCTGTACGGCTACGGGGTGGAGGAGTCCATCCGCCGCATCAACCTGGCCCGGGAGCGGGGCGCCGACTACGCCTATGTGGACGGCATCAAGTCCATGGAGGAGCTGAAGAGGATCTCTGACGAAGCCGCCATCCCCCTGATGGTCAACCTGAACGAGAAGGGCTTTGTGGGCGGAAACGTCCCCATCGAGGAGGTAAAGGCCCTGCGCTACTCCATCGGCCTGTTCCCCATCTCCTCCATGCTGGCCGCCGCCCAGGGGATGATCGAGGTCATGGGGGCGCTGGCCGACCGGGGGTCCACCCTGTCGGTGCGGGACAAGATGACCGATCCCCCCACCCGTATCCACAACATGATGGGCCAGACCGCCCTGGTAGAGAAGTACGCCCCCTACTACACCCTCTGACTCCGCCGTTTTGTAAACAGAAAGGAGAGGCAAATCATGACATTGACAGATGTTTTAAAGGATTTTGCGTATCTGAGCGTCCTGCTTCTGGTGGGCTTTGAGCTGCGCAGGCGAATCGTCCTTTTCCAGCGCTTTTTCATCCCCACCTCGCTGATCGCGGGCACCATCGGCATGTTTCTCAGCCAGGGCTGGCTGGGGGAGGTCGCCCCGGTGTACATCCCCTTCAGCGCCGGCATCGGCCAGTGGTCGGGGGTGCTGGTCATCGTGGTCTGCGCCACCATGTTCCTGGGCCTTGAGCTGAACAAGGTGGGCCGTGACGGCATGGTCACCACCTTCCTGGCCGGTGCGGCCCACCAGGGCCAGATGATGGTCGGTCTGGCCATCGCCGCGGCCTTCGGCCTGTTTATGGCGGTGCCCTACCAGTTCGGCTACATGGGCGTCTGGGGCTTCTACGCCGGACACGGCAACGCCACCACGGTGGGCAACATCATCCAGGACGCCGGCCTGTGGGACGACGCGGTGGGGGTGGGCGTCACCTTCTCCACCATCGGCATCCTGTGCGGCATCATCCTGGGCATGGTTATCATCAACTTCGGCGCCAAGCGGGGGCTGACCCACATCAAGATGTCCTTTGAGGAGATGGACGAGGCCGAGCGCACCGGCTACATCCGCCCGGAGCACAGAACCTCCGTGGGCAGCGGGGTGACCAACGTGTCCTCCCTGGACCCTCTGGCCTTCCAGGTGGCCATTGTGGGCGCCGTGGTGGTCGTAGGCGTGGTGATCCGCGCCCTGCTGATGAAAATTCACCCCATCATGAGCCGCTTTCCCCTGGTGGGCGCCGTTCTGGTGTCCAGCATGATCCTAGGCTTTGTCATCAACAAGACCGCCCTGAAGGAGCGGATCGACCGCCGGCTGATGAGCCGCATCACGGGCACCTCTCTGGAGTACATGATTACCGCCGCCATCGCCACCACCTCCCGTCAGATTTTTGTGGACTACGCCCTGCCTCTGGTGGCCATCTCGGCCGCCATGGTGCTGGTCAACCTGTTTGTCTGCTTTGTGCTGGGCCGGCGCTGGCTCCAGGACAACCCCTTTGAGACCGGCGTGGGTCTCTTCGGCATGGCCTGCGGCGTTCTGGCCACCGGCCTCATGCTCACCAAGGTGATGGACCCCGACAACGAGACCACCGCCGCCACCTGCATCTCCACCTCCAGCACCCTGGGCTACGCCTGGCAGATTCCCTACATGGTGGTGGGCTCCATCGCCATCTTCACCGCCCCCACCGTCACCACCATCGTCTCGGCCGCCCTGCTGCTGTTCTTCCTGGTCGGTGGAGAGATCCTGTTCGGCCGGAAAAAGCGGGCCGCGAAATAAGTTTTCTCCCCAAAAATCTGGTATAATAGGGGTATCTTTGAAAAGGAGGGCATAAAGCCTTGAATAAATTTACCGTTGCGGTGCTCCAGATGGACTCCCAGGACAATGTGGAGCAGAACCTTCACACGGCGTCCGCCTTCATTGAGGAGGCCGCGGCCCGGGGGGCCAAGCTCATCGCCATGCCGGAAAACATGCACTATGTGGGTCTGGACAGCGCCGCCCACGCGGAGGACGTCCCCGGGGGACCCACCTTCCAGCTGATGTCCCGGCTGGCCAGGCAGCACAAGGTCTGGCTCCACTGCGGCAGCATCTATGAAAAAAACAGCTCCGACCCCCGGCCCTACAACTGCACCATGGTCATCTCTCCGGAGGGGGAGCTGGCCGCCAAATACCACAAGATCCACCCCTTCGACGTGGTCATCCCCGACGGCCCGGTCAACCGGGAGTCGGACCGCATCTGCCCCGGCCGGGAGATTGTCACGGTGGACACCGGCGAGGTGGGCTGTCTGGGCCTGTCCATCTGTTACGATATCCGCTTCGCTGAGCTGTACCGGATCATGGCTCTGGAGGGGGCCCAGATTCTGATGACCCCCGCCGACTTCACCATGCCCACGGGCAAGGACCACTGGGAGGCCATTCTGCGCACCCGCGCCATTGAGAACGGCTGCTATGTGGTGGCCCCGGCCCAGTGCGGGGTCAAGCCCAAGTTCCAGGCCTATGCCAACTCCATGGTCATCGACCCCTGGGGCAATGTCATTGCCCGCGCCTCCAACCGGCCCGAGGTCATCACTGCCGTCATCGACCTGGACTACCTCGCCCAGGTGCGCCGGCAGATATTCACACTGGAAAACCGCCGCCCGGACGTGTATCAGCTCACCCGGGGACAGTAGGTCAACGCAGCGGGCAGGGGCAAGGGCCCCTGCCTGTTATTATGAGAGGATCTGATTCCATGAGCCACAAAAAGGCCGTTTTAATCACCTGCGCGGTGGCGCTGATGTGGAGCCTGGCCGGCCTGAACATTAAAATGATCCACTGGAGCGGGGCGGCCATCGCCGGGGGCCGCAGCCTGATCGCTGCGGCACTGCTGACCCCCCTTGTGCTGCGCAGCCCCTGCCGGAGGGTCACCGCTCCCGTGATAGGCGGCGCGGTGTGCTACGCCGCCTTCAACTACTGCTTCATTGTCTCCACCAAGCTCACCACCTCGGCCAACGCCATCATGCTCCAATACACCGCCCCCATCTACGTGGCCCTGCTGTCCTGGGTGTTCCTGCGGGAGCGCATCCGCCGGTCCGACCTGCTCTGCATGGCCTTTGTCTTTGGCGGCATGGTGCTGTTTTTCCTGGACGAGACCGGGGGCGGCACCCCCATCGGCAACCTCATCGCGGTGTTCAACGGGGTGACCTTCGCGGGCATCTCCATCTTCCTCCGCCTCCAGAAGGACGGCAACCCGGTGATGTCCATGTATCTGGGCAACCTTCTCTCCGCGCTGATCGGCCTGCCCATCATCCTGTCCGCCGGACTGCCCGACGGCGCCAGCCTGTTTTTCCTTCTGCTGGCTGGGGGGCTCTCCGCCCTGACCTATGCCCTGTACGCCAGGGCCAGCACCGGCCTCACCGCCCTGGAGACCGTCCTTCTGCCCATCATCGATCCGGTTATGAATCCGGTCTGGGTCTTTCTCACCCTGGGGGAGCGCCCCGGCGCCCTGAGCCTGCTGGGGGCGGCGGTGGTCCTGAGTGCCGTCACCGCCCGGGTCCTGAGCGCCATGCAGCCGGAGGGCTGACAATCCCCCCGGTAGACACAGCCCTCTCTCCGTGCTAAAATGTGGGGGAGGTGAACCCCATGGATAAAATCATCATCATAGAGGACGACCCCGCCATCCGGGAGGAGCTGGCCCTCCTGCTGGAGAACGAGGGCTATCAGGCGACGGCCGTCACCGATTTTTCTGACGTACCCAGGCAGGTCCTTGCCGCCGCCCCCGGCCTGATTCTGCTGGACCTGGGCCTCCCGGGGCGGGACGGCATGTCCCTGTGCCTGGATATCCGCAAGGTCAGCCGGACGCCCATCATCTTTGTCACCAGCCGGGACTCCGCCTCGGACGAGCTGCGGGCCCTGAGCCTGGGGGGCGACGACTACATCACCAAGCCCTACAACATCCCGGTGCTGCTGGCCCGAATCCGGGCGGTTCTCCGCCGGGCCGGCGGCCCTGCGGAGTCCGACACCCTGGAGGCGGAGGGGCTGACCCTCCATCTCACCCGGGGGACGGTGTCGGCGGGGGGCGGGTCGGCGGAGCTGACCCGGAACGAGCTGAAGATTCTGGCCCACCTTATGGCCCACGCCGGCCAGATCGTCTCCCGGGCCGACCTGATCGACGCGCTGTGGGACAGCCAGATCTACATCGACGACAACACCCTCAGCGTAAACATGACCCGCCTGCGGGCCAAGCTGGAGGAGATCGGCCTGCCCGGCTTCATCAAGACCCGGCGGGGGATGGGGTATCAGCTATGACACTGTGGGAATTTCTGTCCGACCGGCTGGACCGCATCTTGATCCAGGCCGTCTGCGCTGCCGCGGCGGCCTTTTTCCTCCGGGCCACCGGCACCCAGTCCGGGGTGCTGGCCGTCCTGCTTCTGGCCCTGCTGCTGGTGTTCGCCGGGGCGCAGCTGGCCGACTTCCTCCGCCAGCGGGCCCGGCTCCGGGAGCTGGAGGCCATTCTGGAGGGCCTGGACCAGAAGTATCTCTTCGCCGAGTGCGTCCCCACCCCCAGGAGCCTCTATGAGCGGCGGCTGTTTGAGCTGACCCGCCGGGCGGGCCGGGACATGACCGGGGCGGTGTCCGATGCCCGGGCGGCCCAGCGGGAATATCGGGAGTATGTGGAGGGCTGGGTCCACGAGATCAAGACCCCCATCACCGCCGCCCGGCTCATCTGCCAAAAGCTGGACGGCGATACCCGCCGCCGGCTTATCTGCGAGCTGGACCAGGTCCAGGCCCACGTGGAGCGGGCTCTGTTCTACGCCCGGGCGGAGAGCCCGGAGCGGGACTGCGTAATCCGCCAGACCCAGCTGTCCCAGCTTGTGGCCCAGGCGGTGGGGGAGCACCGCGCTCTTCTGATTCAGAGCGGCGTCCGGGTGGAGACGGACGGTCTGGACCGCTCCGTTTACACCGACGGGAAGTGGGCGGCCTTCATTTTGGGCCAGCTCCTGCAAAACGCCGCCCGCTACCGGGGGCCGGAGCCGGTAGTCACCATCTCCGCCCGGCCGCTGGGAAAACAGGTGCAGCTCACGGTGGCGGACAACGGCCTGGGCATCCCCGCCCAGGAGCTGCCCCGGGTCTTCGACCGGGGCTTCACCGGCAGCAACGGCCGGGCCCGGGGCGGCTCCACCGGCATCGGGCTGTATCTGTGCAAAAAGCTGGCCGTCTTTCTGGAGCTGGGGCTGGAAGTCACCTCGGAGGAGGGGCGGGGAACCACGGTGACCCTGACCTTTCCCGCAAAGGAGGCGCTGTAGGGGCTGACGACCCCGGCAGCCCGCCTTCCCAAGGATGCATCCCAAATGAAAACACGGCGCGCTGAGGTCGTCGCGCCCTACACAGGGGAGAACCTTACAAAACTGTAAGGAAATTCAATATTAATTCGATACAACAGCCTTCGCTTTTGGTGTACCATAGGACCACAAGCAAAGGAGGCAGACCGCTATGCTGCAAGTACAAAACATTGAAAAATATTACGGGAGCAAAAACAACGTCACCAAGGCCCTGGACCGGGTGAGCTTCGACGTGGAGGCCGGGGAGTTCCTGGCTATCATGGGGGCCTCTGGCTCGGGCAAGACCACCCTGCTCAACTGCATCTCCACCATCGACGCCATCAGCGCGGGAAAAATCCTGCTGGACGGGGTGAGCGTGGCCGACCTGTCAGAGTCGGAGCTGGCCAAATTCCGCCGGGAGCGGCTGGGCTTTGTCTTCCAGGACTTCAACCTGCTGGACACCCTGACCATCGAGGAGAACATCGGCCTGGCCCTCTCTCTGAACCGCCAGGACCCGGGAGCGGTGCAGAGCCGGGTTCGGGAGGTGGCCGGCAAGCTGGGCATCACCGACATTCTGGAAAAATTCCCCTACCAGGTGTCCGGCGGACAGAAGCAGCGAACCGCCTGCGCCAGAGCGATGGTGGCTGGGCAGTCCCTGTTGCTGGCGGATGAACCCACGGGGGCATTGGACTCCAAGGCATCCAAAAACCTGCTGGAGATCATGTCCGTCATGAACCGGGACCTGGGGGCCACCATCCTCATGGTCACCCACGACGCCTACAGCGCCAGCTACGCCAAGCGGGTGCTCTTCCTGAAGGACGGCCGGGTGTTCAACGAGCTGCTCCGGGGGAACCGGGGCAGGCCGGTGTTCTACCACGAGATTCTGGACGTGCTGGCCGCGCTGGGGGGTGATGTCAGTGACGTTATCTAAGCTGTCCGCACGCAACGCCAAGCGCCAGGCAAAGGACTATCTGGTCTATTTCGTCACGGTGGTCATGGCCGCCGCCCTGCTCTACTCCTTCAACGCCCTGACCTTCTCTCAGGAGATCAAGACCCTGTCCAAATCCATGGAGATGCTGCCCGTGATGATCGCCCTGGCCACCGTGGTTGTGGTGTGCGTCTTTGGCTGGCTGGTGGCCTACGCCACCCGGTTCATGCTCCTGCGCCGGGGCCGGGAGCTGGGCACCTATCTGCTCATCGGCCTGGAGAACCGGCAGGTGGCCCGGCTGTTCTTTCTGGAAAATCTGGCCGTGGG
>CAJUSG010000008.1:0-1277 GCA_910589085.1 uncultured Oscillospiraceae bacterium
GCCTGGGCCACGTGCTGCTGGAGGAGCACTCCCCCCACGGCATCGGCAACCACGCGGTCATCCTCACCGAGTGCTGTGAGGAGCTGGAGCTGAAAATAAAGGGCCTGCTGGAGGCTCTGAACTATGTGGGCTTCTCCAACTTCGATATCAAGTACGACCGGCGGGACGGCAGATACAAGGCCTTTGAGATCAACTGCCGCCAGGGCCGGAGCAACTACTATGTCACCGGCTCGGGGCACAGCATCGCCAGGCTGCTGGTGGAGGACCTGGTGGAGGAGAAGGAGCTGCCCTTCCAGATGGTGAAGGAGCGCTCCCTGTGGCGGATGGTGCCTAAAAGGGTGGCCTTCAAGTTCACCCCGAAAAAGTACCACGCCGAGATGCGCCAGCTTATCAAGGCCGGGGCGGACCACCACTCCCTGGTCTACACCGGGGACAGCTCCCTGAAGCGCCGCCTGCGGGTGTGCAAAAACCACCTGGGCAACATCAAGCGGTTTGACCGGTACAACAAGGTGCCCGCCGAGGAGTGACTTATGATGCAGTACCGTCTCGGCGTTCTGGGGGGGATGGGCCCCCAGGCCACCAATACCTTCTATCAATTTGTCATCGACCGCACCGACGCCCAGACGGACCAGGAGCATGTCAACGCCCTGATCCTGTCCGACAGCGAGATGCCCGACCGGACCTCCGCCATTCTCAGCGGGGGAGAGGCCCGGGAGGGGGTGTACCGGCGGCTGCTGGCCGACGCCCGTCTGCTGGAGGGGGCGGGGTGTACCTGCATCGCCGTCCCCTGCAACACGTCCCACTTTTTTCTGGACCGGGTGCAGGAGGAGATCGGCATCCCCATCCTCCACATGATCCGGGAGACCGCCCGTCTTCTGGCGGTCCAGGGGCTGAAGCGCCCCGGGATTCTGGCTACAGACGGTACTATTCAGACCGGATTATACCAGAAGGAATTTTCCGCCGCCGGAATTGAGGCGGTGGTCCCCTCGACGCAGGCCCAGGAGCTGGTCATGTCCCTCATCTACGACGACGTGAAGGCGGGCCGGGACGGCGACCCCCAGAAATTCGCCGCCATCCACGAGGACCTGCTGGCCCAGGGGTGTGACTGCGGGGTGCTGGCCTGCACCGAGCTGTCGGTCTTCGCTGACAAGCACCACCTGCCTCCCTACTACACCGACGCCATGGCCGTCCTGGCCGAGCGTGCGGTAGAGGCCTGTCACAAGCCTCTGCGGCATATTTTCATCAAATAATACAGATCGGAGTTATTTTTATGGATT
>CAJUSG010000008.1:1377-61576 GCA_910589085.1 uncultured Oscillospiraceae bacterium
GCCTCTGCGGCATATTTTCATCAAATAATACAGATCGGAGTTATTTTTATGGATTCTTCCGCCCTCGCCCTCAACACCTGGGACGAGGAGGGCGAGGCCCACTTGATGCTCCCCGTCAACGACGGCTGTGACGGCGCAGAGCCCGACCCGGAGTCCATGTACTTTTGAGGTGCTTTTTATGAGACAACCCCTTAACGACTACATCGCCCTGCTGGAGGAGCGAAATCTGCTGGCCGCCCCGGTTCCGGCGGAGCTGGACCGGTCCGCCCCGGTGGAGCTGGTGTCCTACGACTCCCGGGAGGTGGTGCCCGGCGCCCTGTTTCTGTGCAAGGGGGCCCACTTCAGGGTGGAATTTTTAAAAATGGCCCGAGACCGGGGGGCCATTGCCTATGTGAGCCAGCGCCCCTACCCGGAGGTGGACCTGCCCTGCGTCCAGGTGTCCGACATGCGGCTGACCATCGCCCCCCTGGCCGACCTGTTTTACGGCCACCCCTCCGGCAGGCTGAAGGTCATCGCCCTGACGGGCACCAAGGGCAAGACCACCACCGCCTACTATCTGAAATCCATCCTGGACGCCTGCATGGCGGAGGCCGGGGGGGTGGAGTGCGGCCTGATCTCCTCCATCGAGACCTGCGACGGGGTAGAGCGCTTCGAGTCCCACATCACCACCCCGGAGCCCCTGGAGCTCCAGCGCCACCTGGCCCACGCGGTCCGGTCGGGCATGGAGTACCTGGTGATGGAGGCCTCCAGCCAGGCGCTGAAGTACCACCGCACACTGTGCGCCGACTTTGCCGCCGCCGTCTTTCTCAACATCGGCGCCGACCATATCTCTCCCATCGAGCACCCGGATTTTGAGGACTATTTCACCTCCAAGCTGCGGATCTTCCGGCAGGGGGCGGTCAACTGCGTCAACCTGGACTGTGACCACGCCGGCCGGGTACTGGCGGCGGCCCGGGCGGCGGGCCGTCCGCTGTATACCTTCTCCCGGCGGGACGACCAGGCGGATGTCTACGCCTCCCAGGTGCGCAAGCGCGGGGAGGACATCCTGTTTCAGGTCCGCACCCGTCGGTACACCCGGGAGTTCCGGCTGACCATGCCGGGGCTGTTCAACGTGGAAAACGCCCTGGCGGCCATCGCCGTGTGCGAGGGGCTGCAAATTCCCCAGCGGCACATCTACGCGGGTCTGGAGCGGGCCCGGGTCCCCGGCCGGATGGAGGTCTACTCCAGCGCCGACGGGACGGTAACCGCCATTGTGGACTTCGCCCACAACCGCATGTCCTTCGAGAGCCTGTGCCGCTCCGCCCGGGAGGAGTACCCGGGCCGGCGGCTGGTCTCGGTCTTCGGCAGCGTGGGGGACAAGGCCCTGGACCGCCGGAAGGACCTGGGGGAGATCGGCGGCCGGTATTCCGACCTGGTATACGTCACCGAGGACGACAGCGGCGAAGAGGACACCCTGTCCATCTGCCGGGAGATCGCCTCCTATGTGGAGGAGCAGGGCTGTCCCTGCGCCATCCAGCTCAACCGGGGCGAGGCCATCCGCCAGGCGGTCCTGGGCTGCCGGGAGCCCACCATACTCCTCGTGGCGGGCAAAGGGGACGAGACCTACCAGAAGCGGGGCGACGAATATGTGGAGACCCCCACCGATGCGGAATATGTCCAGAGCTTTCTGCGGGAGTACGACGGGGCCCGGGGGCTGGACAGCCTGGTCAAGGTCCGCGGTCTGCTGGACCTTCTGCCCGCCCTGAAGCAATACCGGGGAAAGAGGGCGGCGGTCTGGAGCCCCCTCACCGGAGAGGACCTGCGCCAGGATGCCGACGCTCTGCGGACGGTGGGCATGGAGGTGGACCTGACCGGGCCGGGGGAGGCCGACTATCTGGTGTGCCTCGTCCCGGCGGGGGAGCTGGGCGCCCCGGGTCCGGGCCCCATGGACGTCAGGCGCGCGGAGGAGCTGCTGGCCTCCGGCGGATTCTCCGGGGCGCTGGTCCCCCTGCTGGAGCGCTGTCTGTCCGCCCTCCGCGCCGGCGCGGAGGAGGCCGCCCTTCTGGACGGCGGCGCGGAGCACGCTCTTCTGCGCTATTTTCTGGACCAGCCGGTGCCGGGAATCATCATCACAAGATAGCGGAAAAGGATGGCTTATTCAGCCATCCTTTTTTCATACTTTTTCAGAAGGTCCTCCACCGCTTCGTCCAGAAGACGCGTTTTGGGGACCCTGGTTTTCTTTGAAAGCTCATTAAATGGCTCCACTAACTCATTTGCCAGAGAAGAAATTAATTTTGTTCTGTTTACAAGATTTGTTCCAGCCATATGCTCACCTCTTATGCACTATATAGTTACTATTATGATGCAATTAGGTTACCACTAAAAAAATTTTTCGTCAATTCCTCACCACGTATTGACTTAGTAGTGACTATGTAGTACCCTATTAGGGGGTGGTAATAATGGAAGACAAACACATCTGTCAAACTTGTAAGCATTTTCGCCAGCACTATGTGAAATGGGGCGAAGACCGGTATCGGGAATGTGGTTCCGGGCACTGTGTCTATCCCCGGCGCAAACCCAGATATAACGACACAAAGGCATGCCGGTACTATATATCAAAAGAAACTCAGGATATTTGTTGACCCCTCGGTTCTCTGTTGCCACAGATTGGGTAATTGTTGGGCAGCACAACAAGTTAAAATATGACCGGCGGGGCAAGCCACCCCCGCCGGCCGCTATTATCCATTAAATTTCCCCATACCCCGGTCGATACCCTGGGCCAGGATGCACTCGATGGCGTCGGCGGCCCGTTTGACGGCGGCGTCGATGGCCTTTTTATCCTCCCCCACGAATTTCCCCAGCACCCAGTCGGCCATGTCGTAATCGGGGTGAGGCTTCTCGCCCACCCCCACCCGCAGTCTGGGGAACTGGTCGGTGCCCAGGTGCTGAATGATATTTTTCAGCCCGTTGTGCCCCCCTGCGGAGCCCTTCACCCGGATGCGCAGCCGGCCCACGGGCAGGGCAGTGTCGTCGGACACCACCAGCACGTGGTCGGGGGGAATTTTGTAAAAATCCACCGCCTGGCGCACCGCCTCTCCGGAGAGGTTCATATAGGTGACGGGCTTCATCACCAGCACCTTTTCCCCGGAAATGGCCAGGACATTGGTCAGCGCCTTAAATCTCAGCCGCTGGATAGGCTTTCCCTGGCGCTCCGCCACCTCGTCGGCCACCATAAAGCCCACATTGTGCCGGGTATTCACATACTTATCCCCGGGATTGCCCAGGCAGACCAGCAGCCAGCCGACGCCCCCGGCATCCGTTTTGAAAAACATGGCATTCACCTCAAAAAACAGGGCGGGCCAAGGCCCGCCCCGCCGGATCGCGCTTTACAGGAACAGGGGAGACACGGAGGTCTCCATATAGATGTGGCTGATGGCCTCAGCGAAGAGGTGGGCCACAGAGATGTAGCGGATTTTGCTGCAATTCACCTCGGGCTTGGTGGGGATGGTGTTGAGGAAGACCACCTCGTCCAGCACGCTGTCCTGAATCCGCTGGATGGCTGGGCCGGAGAGCACGCCGTGGGAGGCGCAGGCGGTAACGTCCTTTGCCCCGCCGATCTCCACCAGCGCCTTGGCGGCGTGGCACAGGGAGCCGCCGGTGTCCACCATGTCGTCCAGCAGGATGACCCGCTTGCCCTCCACGTCGCCGATGATGTTCATGACCTCGGAGGAGTTGGCCTTCTGTCGGCGCTTGTCCACAATGGCCAAAGGCATGTTCAGCTTCTGGGCGAAGGCCCGGGCCCGGGCCACCGAGCCCACATCGGGGGAGACCACCATGGTGTTCTCCCGGTCGTCCTTAAACTTGCGGTTAAAGTAGTCCACAAAGATGGGGGAGCCCAGCAGATTGTCCACCGGGATATCAAAGAAGCCCTGGATTTGGTTGGCGTGGAGGTCCATGGTCAGTACCCGGTCGGCGCCAGCGGTGGTAATCAGGTTGGCCACCAGCTTGGCGGAGATGGGGTCACGGGGCTTGGTCTTCCGGTCCTGGCGTGCGTAGCCGAAATAGGGGATCACGGCGGTGATCCGCCCGGCGGAGGCCCGTTTCAGGGCGTCCAGCATAATCAGCAGCTCCATCAGCGCATCGTTGACGGTGCCCGCCTTCTCGTCCTTGACGAAGGAGCAGGTGGACTGGACCACAAACACGTCGGAGCCCCGGACCGTCTCATAGATAGAGGCGTAATTCTCCCCGTCGGAGAAAGCCCCCACCTCCGAGTTGCCCAGCGGGATTCCCAGCTCCTTGCAGATATCCTTGGCCAGCCCCGGGTTTGAGTTGCCTGTAATAACCTTGATGTCCTTCCCATGTGCAATCATTTGCTATATCCTCCCGTTTTTTCTATCGGCCCGCGGCCGTTTTTCTCTCGGTTCCCTTCCGTGCTTCCCTTTTCTCACTTTTTCCCTTTTTTCCGGCGGTTCTCCTCCGCCCAGCCCTCCTTGACCTCCTGGCGGGCCCGGCCGATGGCCATAGCGTCCTCCGGGATGTCCTCCGTCACCGTGGTACCCGCCGCGATGAAGGAGCCGTCCCCCACCGTCACCGGGGGGATGAAATTGGTGTTGCACCCCACAAACACGCGGCTGCCGATGGTGGTGCGGTGCTTTTTAAAGCCGTCATAGTTGCAGGTGATGGTGCCGCAGCCGAAGTTGCAGCCCTCGCCCACGTCGCTGTCCCCCACATAGGTCAGGTGGGCCATCTTGGTGCCCCGGCCCAGATTACAGTTTTTCAGCTGGACAAAGGCCCCGATCTTGGACCCCGCCCCCACCACGCAGCCGGGGCGGATGTGGGTGTAGGGGCCGATCTGGCAGTCCCTCTCAATGGTGCTCTCCTCGCACTGGGAGGCGTTGATGGTGCAGCCCTCCTCCACCGTGCAGTCGGTGAGCATCACCTGGGGGCCGATGCAGCAGTCCGGACCGATGACCGTCCTCCCCCGGAGGATGGTGCCGGGCAGGAGCAGGGTGCCCGCCCCCACGGTGACCTCATCCTCCACATAGACCGCCGCCGGGTCCATCATCAGCACGCCGGCCTGGAGCAGCTGTTCCCGCTTGGCCTGAAGCGGGGCAGAATAATCGTTCATCGCTCTCCTCCTCAAAATAACATACCGTTCCACAGGCATTATAACACACATTTTTCCATTTTTCCACCATTCGGGAATATTTTTCAAAAAGGCAAGAAAATCTGTCTTCCGCCCGAAAACACCCAAAGCTGACAAAAACCGCCCTCCGTTTTCCGGGAGGGCGGTTTTATCCTTGGTCACACGGCGGGAATCAGCGGACGCACCCCAAGCCGCTCCCGGAGCCGGGAGGGCCGGCAGACCCGGGACATCTCCAGCCCGGCGCAGATGGTGTCCACCAGATCCACCATCCAGGCCTCCAGCGAGCGGGGCAGAGCGCCCCCCAGGGGCCACATGTGGGAGAGGATGATGTTCCGCTCCTTCTCGCTCAGCGAGGTAATCGCGGCGGCGTTCCGGGCGGCGAACCGGGGATGATCGAAGCACTGGTTTCCGGGGTGTGCGGACCTGTCCTTGGAGTCATAGAGATACAGGTCGTGGAGCAGGGCGCCCCGGACAGCGGCGCGCACATCCATATGGAGCATCCGCGCCACCCGATAGGTGCTGAAGGCCACAAAGAGGGAGTGGTCCAGGGTGGTCACCGGACCGTGGTGCTTCCACCGGCCCATCATCCGCACCTGCTCGGAGTCCAGCAGCTCTCTGGTCAGCTCAACAAATTCCCGTTCCCGCAGCTTCCGGCTCAAACAGCTCATTGGAATCAGTCCTTTCCTCATAATTACAGGGTCTCCCCCGCGTCATTTCCATGCCCATCATACACTATCTTTCTCAAAATGTCATCTGAGAAATTTTTACAATTTTACCGGGTCTGTCCCTGGCCTTTTATCACAAATTTGAAGGAACACAGCTCTCCCAGGCCCAAAGGCCCTCTTGCGTGCAGCTTTTGGGTAGAAATTCCCATCTCGCAGCCCAGGCCGAACTCCCCCCCGTCGGTGAAGCGGGTGGAGGCGTTCCAGTAGACGGCGGCGCTGTCCACCCGGGTCAGGAAGGCGTGGGCCGCTCTCTCGTCGCCGGTGACAATGGCCTCGGAGTGGCCGGTGGAGTGGGCGGCGATGTGGCCCACAGCCTCCTCCAGGCTGTCCACCACCTTGACGGCCAGGATGTAGTCCAGAAACTCGGTGTCGAAGTCGGTGGGGCCGGCGGGGGTGCCGTCGATGATCTTGGCCGCTTCCGGGTCCAGCCGCAGCTGGACCGGGTGGCCGAAGCGGTTGTGCTCCAGCCGGTCCTTCAGCTTGGGCAGAAACTCCCTGGCCACCTCCCGGTGGACCAGGCAGACCTCGGCGGCGTTGCACACGCTGGGCCGGGAGCATTTGGCGTTTTCCACAATATCCAGGGCCATGTCCAGGTCGGCGTAGGCGTCCACATAGACGTGGCAGATGCCGGTGCCCGTCTCCAGCACGGGGACGGCGGCGTTGTCCACACAGGCCCGGATCAGCCCCGCGCCCCCCCGGGGGATAAGCAGGTCCACCAGTCCCCGGGCGGCCATCAGCTCATTGGCTGAGGTCCGGGAGGTGTCCTCCACCAGCTGGAGCACATCGGGGGACAGTCCGGCGGCGGCCAGCCCCTCCCGGAGGGCGTCGGTAATGGCGGCGGCGGACCGGTGGGCCTCCTTGCCCCCCCGCAGGACGCAGGCCGACCCCGCCTTCAGGGCCAGGGCGGCGGCATCGCTGGTGACGTTGGGCCGGGACTCGTAGATAATGGCGATCACCCCCATAGGGACGGCGGTCTTCTCGATCACCAGCCCGTTGGGCCGCTCCACCCGGCTGAGGACGGCCCCCACCGGGTCGGGCAGCTCGGCCACCTCCCGCAGTCCGGCGGCCATGCCGGAGATTCGGTCGGGGCTGAGGGCCAGCCGGTCCAGCATCACCTCGGAGATGGTCCTCCGGGCCGCCTCCAGGTCCAGGCGGTTGGCGGCCAGAATGTCGCCGCTGTGCTCCTCCAGGGCCTTGGCCATAGCCAGCAAAGCCCGGTTTTTGGCGGCGGTGTCCGCCGCGGCAATATCCCATTTGGCCGCTCTGGCCCTTTGGAGCAGTTCCTGTGTTGTCATATCTGTCACCTCAAATGTTTGTAGGGCCGCCGAATATCTGGCGGAAGGGGGCGATGTTGCCGCCCTGGCCGGGCCGCTCCAGAATGGAGAAGGAGACCTGTTCAAACAGCCGGCCCCAGCCCTCTCCAACCAGCAGCTCCTGCCAGAATCGGGCCACGTCCACCGGGTCGTTGCGGAACACCCCGCAGCCGTAGGCCCCTAAAATCAGCCGGGAGCAGCCCCAGCGGGCGAAGAGGGCCAGAATCTTCTCCATCCGGCCCCTCATGACCTTCCTGGCCCGGTCCGCATCCCCCCCGTCCCGGACCACGATGCCCATATTGACGGCGGGGGCGGTAATCACCGGGCAGGTGACGGCATCTGCCGTCAGGGCATAGCCGGCGGTGCGGAAGAAGGTCACATCCCCGATGAGCATGGTGTCGGTGTATACCGGGTCCCGGTTGGCCCGGTTGATCTCATAGTACCGGGGTCCCTGGCCGGTGGTCTGGGTGTGGTAGAGGTTGGAGCAGAAGGCCAGACACTCCTCCTGGGCCACCGAGCCGTTGAGGAAGCCGCCCCCGGGGTTTTTGGCGGAGGCGAAGTTGAGCACCCCGATTTTGGGGGCCTCCCCGCCCGCCATGCGAAAGACTGCGTCCACCGTCCCCTCTCCCCGGACCTCAATGGCGGCGGAGGACCCCTCCGCCGGGCGGACGGTCTCCCGGACCAGCCGGTCCAGGTCCTGGGCGGTCCACAGCTCCGTGGGCCGGGCGGCGTCAAAGAGAATCACCTGGCCGTCCACGGTGTAGCGGCCCGCCCGGCTGATCTCCACCGTCTCCCGGGCCAGCTCCCGCAGCTGCTCCCGGCTCATGGCCGCACCCCCAGGAACCGGGTGCCCACCGCTTTGCCCTCGGCGATGTCGTAGAGCCGTTCGGGGTGCTCCCCGTTGGTAATCACCATGTCGCAGCCCCGGGCGGTGACCATTTTGGCGGCCCGGAGCTTGGTCTCCATGCCGCCGGTGGCCAGCTCGCTGCCCTTGCCGCCGGCCAGGGCCTGGATCTCGGGGGTGACCGCCTCCACCGTGGGGATGAGCCTGGCATCGGGGTTCTTTCTGGGGTCAGCGGTGTAAAGCCCCTCGATGTCGCTGAGGAGGACCAGCAGGTCGGCCCCCACCGAGCAGGCCACAATGGCCCCCAGGGTGTCGTTGTCCCCCACCTTGATCTCGGCGGTGGCCACCGTGTCGTTCTCGTTGATGATAGGCAGGGCGCCCAGCTCCAGCAGCCGGGCCATGGTGTTCTCAAAGTTCTGCCGCCGGTCGTCGTGGTCCACGTCCTCCCCGGTGAGGAGGATCTGGGCCACCGTGTGGTTGTACTGGGAGAACAGCTTGTCGTAGGTATACATCAGCTCGCACTGGCCCACGGCGGCGGCGGCCTGTTTGGTGGGCATGTCGGCGGGCCGGCCGGGCAGGTTCAGCTTGCCCACCCCCATGCCGATGGCCCCGGAGGACACCAGAATCATCTCGTGGCCCGCGTTTTTCAGGTCGGACAGCACCTTGACCAGCTCCTCCACGTGGCGGATGTTCAGCCGCCCGGTGGCGTGGGCCAGGGTAGAGGTGCCCACTTTCACTACAATACGCACGGTTATATTCTCCTTCTATATTACGATTTTTGCGGCGTTTCGTCCTGTAGGGCAAGGGCCCTTGCCCTACTTCACCGCAGCTTCAGGGTCTTCTCATAGGCGGCGATCACCGCGTCCATAGCGGCGGCCCGGAAGCCCCGCTCCTCCAGGGTGCGCACCCCCTGGATGGTGGTGCCGCCGGGGGAGCAGACAGCGTCCTTGAGGGCGCCGGGGTGCCCGCCGCTCTCCAGCACCATCCGGGCGGAGCCGGCGAGCATCTGGGCGGCGTAGGCTACAGCCTTGTCCCGGGGCAGGCCGCAGGCCACCCCGCCGTCGGCCAGGGCCTCCAGGAACAGGTAGGCGAAGGCGGGGCCGCAGCCGGACACGGCGCTGGCCGCGTCCATCAGGCTCTCGGGCACCGGGTCAACCAGTCCGGCGGGGGCGATCAGGGCGGCGAAGTCGTCCAGCTCCTCCACGGTCACTCCCCGGCCGCAGTACTGCACCACCCCCGCGCCGATGGCGGCGGGGGTATTGGGCATCATGCGGATGACGGGGCAGTCCAGGTCCACCATATCCTGGATACGGTCGCAGGCCAGGCCGGCGGCCATGCTGGCCAGCACGAAGCGGTCCTCCCGCTCCCGCAGGATGGCGGCCAGGGGGGAGAGTACCAGCCCCATCATCTGGGGCTTCACCCCCAGGAAGATCAGCTGGGCGGTGCGTGCGATCTCCTCGTTGGTGGACACCACCGCCCAGGGCAGCTCCGCGGCCAGGGCCTCCGCCTTGGCTGCGGAGCGGTTAGACAGCAGGATAGTCTCCGCCAGCGTACTTCTGGCCGCCGCCCGGGCCACGGCGGACCCCATATTGCCGGTGCCGATAAAGCCGATTGTCTGATACATAAACGCATCCTCCTCATGTTTGGATTTTTTTTAATTATACCATGGAACCTCGGGATAGTACAGATTTTTTCCCCGTTAAAAAATCTTAATAAGTTCTTAATTGTATTTCTCCCTTCCGTACTATATACTATGTGTACTAATACAGTTAGTACAGTATCCAGAAAGGAGGAACTGTTATGCTGAATTTAGACTATCGAGACGCCCGTCCCATCTACGAACAGGTGAAGGACGGTCTGCGGCGGCTGATGGTCACCGGTGTCATCCAGGAGGGGGAGAAGCTGCCCTCGGTACGCACCATGGCGGGGACGCTGGCCATCAACCCCAACACCATCCAGCGGGCCTACGAGGCTTTGGAGGCGGAGGGCTACGTCTACTCGGTCCCCGGCAAGGGCTCCTTTGCCGCGCCCAACACGGGTGTGGACGAGGGCCGGAAAAACGACCTGCTCCACACCTTCGACCAGACGGCGGGGGAGCTGCTGTTCCTGGGGGTCGGCGGGGAGGCGCTTTGGGCCCGCATCCGGGCACTGGAAGGGGGAGAGACAAATGATTAAGGTAATCAACGTGGTGAAGACCTTCGACGGCTTCAAGGCGCTGGACGGCCTGACCATGACGGCGGAGCGGGGCTCCATCTACGGGCTGGTGGGCCCCAACGGGGCGGGCAAGTCCACCATCCTGCGGCACATCATGGGCATCTACCGCCCGGACTCGGGCTCCGTGCTGATCGACGGCGATCAGGTCTACGAGAACCCGGCGGTAAAGGCCAAGATCGCCGCCATTCCCGACGAGCTGTACTATTTCAACTCGGCCTCCACCCGGGACATGATGCGCTTCTACCGGGGGATGTACCCCGGCTTTGACATGAAGCGGTACGAGGCCCTGGCCGAGGCCTTCCCGGAGGTGGACGAGAAGCAGCCCATCCGCCGGCTGTCCAAGGGGATGCAGAAGCAGTCCGCCTTCCGGCTGGCCCTGTGCTGCAATCCGGAGGTGCTGGTGCTGGACGAGCCGGTGGACGGCCTGGACCCGGTGATGCGCCGCCAGGTGTGGACCCTGCTCATGGGAGACGTGGCCCAGCGGGGGACCACGGTGCTGGTCTCCTCCCACAACCTGCGGGAGCTGGAGGACGTGTGCGACCACGTGGGCATCCTGTCCCACGGCAGGGTGCTGCTGGAGCGGTCCCTCACCGATTTGCAGGACAACGTGGTAAAACTCCAGATCGCCTTTGCCGACGGGGAGCTGCCCGAGCTGCCCAAGGACCTGAACCTGCTCCACACCTCCCGGATCGGCCGGGTGTTCACCCTCATTATTCGGGGCAACCCGGCGGAGATCAAGACCCGCATGGCGGTACACAGCCCCATCCTCATGGAGGCCCTGCCCCTGACCCTGGAAGAAATCTTTATCTATGAATTGGGAGGTGAGGACTATGCGGTCCGCGACATCGTACTTTAACGGCCCCCTCTACCGCAAGACCCTGGCCCGCTTCTGGCCTCTGTGGGGGCTGTGGGGGGTAATGTGGCTGTTTGCCCTGCCTCTGAATATGCTCAGCGACTATTTTTCCCGCTATTTAGACAGCGCCCCCCAGCGGCGGCTGCTGTCCATGGCCCTCCATCTGCCTGACTTTCTGCGCCCCCTTCTGGCCTTTACCCTGCTGTTCGCCCTGCTGTGCGCCATGGCGGTCTTCGGCTACCTGTACAGCCACCGCTCCGCCTGCTGGACCCACGCCCTGCCCATGCGGCGGGAGGCCCTGTTCACCACCCAGTACCTGGCGGGCCTGAGTATGCTCATCCTGCCCCAGCTGGCCGCCTGCCTGCTGGCCGCCATTGTGGAGCTCAGCTTCCTGCCCTTGGAGGACTGGGGCGCGGTCCTGCCGCCCCTGCTCATCCTGGCCCTGGCCCAGAGCGGTCTCTCCCTGTTTTTCTTCTCCTTCGCCGCCTTCTGCGCCATGTTCACCGGCCACATCCTGGCCCTGCCCGCCTTCTATATCATCCTCAACTGCCTGTCATACGGCCTGTGGTTCCTCATAGACGCCCTGCTCAGCGAGTTCTATTACGGCTACGCGGGCATCCCCGGGGCGCTGGAGGTGGTGGAGTGCCTCGCCCCCTATATCATACTGTCCCGGGCGTCCGACTGGTGGGGCGAGCCGGCCAGTCTCCGGGCCCCCGGCGTCATCGCGGTTTACGCCGCCATCGGGGTGGGCCTGGCCCTGATTTCCCTGTATGTCTACCGCCGCCGCCATGTGGAGACCGCCGGCGACGTGGTGTCGGTGGCCCTGGTCCGGCCCCTGTTCAAATACGGGGTGTCCTTCTGCGCCGGGCTGGCCTTCGGCATGTTCACCTCCGCCTTCTTCGGCTGGGCGGAGCTGCCCGCCCTCATCCCCTGCATCCTGTTCTGGACGGTGACCGGCTGCTTCGCCGCCGAGATGCTCTTGAAAAAGTCCTTCCGGGTGTTTAAGGCCTGGAGGGGGGCGGCGGCCATGGCCGCTGTCATGCTGGTCCTGTGTCTGGCCTGCTTCCTGGACCTGTTCGGCGTGGTGGAGCGGGTGCCCGACCCCGCCCAGGTGGAGTCGGTGCTGGTGAATATCGACATGGGCTACCCCTTTGACCACGGGCAGACCCTCAGCGCCGATATCAGCGACCCCGGCCAGCTGGAGCTGATCTCCGCCGATTTCCTCTACCGCCTGCCCAACGGCAGCCAGGTGAATCGGCGCTACCGCGGCGTGCCCATCTCTGTCGAAGACCTGAACGTCCCGGGCACCGTGACCCACGCCATGGAGCAGATCGTTGAGGACCGGGAGCTGGTGGCCCTGGCCTACCACTTTGACTCCTTCCTGGAGGACGGCCGCCTCACCGGCGCCTGGCTGGACCAGATCTTCGACTACAGAGGCGAGTCGGTCTATCATGTCTATGTGGACGACTACGCCCAGGAGCTGTGGGATGCGGTGCAGGCCGACTTCGCTGAGGGCAATATTGGCGTGCGCAGTCTCTTTGACCGCGATTCGCTGGGAAATACCGCCGAGCTGGTCTTCAGCGTCACGGCCTACCAGAGGACTGACGGCTCCGGTTCCGTCCAGGTCAGCCCCGGCGGCTACAACATAGACCGCACCCTGTCCATCGCCTTCACCGACCAGGCCAGGCACACCCTGGCCGCCCTGGAAAAAACCGGAATCTGGGCGGAGGGCTACACCCTCGACAGGCCCGAGCCCTGAGCGGCGGCCACCCTCCGCCCCTCTGTCCGCCAGCGGTGGACAGCACCCTTTTCCCCCCTTAAAACCACCTTTTTCACCCGTTAAGTGCCCAAAAGCGGCCCTTAACGGGTGTATTATTTCGTCTTAAAAATACCATTTGTATAGAAGTCCGCCCCGGGCGGACACTTTCCCGCCCCTCCGGAGGCGGCTCGCGGCCCACCTCAAAATGCCAGAAAATCTTATTGCATTTTCGCCGGGTCTTCGGTATAATGAGGTGCAAGAGCGGTTATCCCGGGCACTCCCCGGAGCGCCCTATTAAAATTCAGGAGGTACACACATCATGAGAGAAGTATACGTCGTCAACTGCTGCCGCACCGCCATCGGCTCCTTCGGCGGGTCCCTGAAGGACACCCCCGCCGCCGACCTGGGCGCCACCGTCATCAAGGAGGCCCTGAACCGGGCCGGCGTGAAGCCCGAGAACGTAGACGAGGTCATGTTCGGCTGCATCCTCACCGCCGGCCTGGGCCAGAACGTGGCCCGTCAGGCCAGCCTGAAGGCCGGCATCCCCACCTCCGTCCCCGCCTACACTGTGGGCATGGTGTGCGGCTCCGGCATGAAGTCGGTCATCGAGGCCGGCCGGACCATCGCCCTGGGCGACGCTGAGATCATCGTGGCCGGCGGCACCGAGAACATGTCCGCCGCCCCCTACGCCCTCCCCGCCGCCCGCTGGGGCGCCCGCATGGGGGACAACAAGATGGTGGATACCATGATTAAGGACGGCCTGTGGGACGTGTATAACAACTACCACATGGGCACCACCGCCGAGAACATCTGCGACGTGTGGGGCATCACCCGTGAGGAGCTGGACGAGTTCGGCTACAACTCCCAGAAGAAGGCCGCCGACGCCATGGCCGCCGGCAAGTTTGACGACGAGATCGTCCCCGTGATGATTAAGGTCAAGAAGGAGATGGTGGAGTTCAAGGTGGACGAGTTCCCCCGCCTGTCCCCCCTGGATAAGCTGGCCAAGCTGCGCGGCGCCTTCCCCTGCGGCCCCGAGGGCGTGGAGGATGAGATTGTCCACACCTTCGAGCTCACCGGCGTCCACGAGGCCGACGCCAAGAAGCATGTCCAGCGGGTGACCGCCGGCCAGGCCTCCGGCATCAACGACGGCGCCGCCGCCATCGTCCTGGCCTCCAAGGAGGCCGTGGAGAAGTACGGCCTGAAGCCCATGGCCAAGCTGGTCAGCTGGGGCCAGGGCGGCGTGGACCCCAAGATCATGGGCGTGGGCCCCGTGCCCGCCTCCCGTCAGGCCCTGGATAAGGCCGGCCTGAAGATCGAGGACATGGACCTGGTGGAGGCCAACGAGGCCTTTGCCGCCCAGTCCATCGCCGTGGCCCGTGAGCTGAACTTTGACATGAGCAAGGTCAACGTCAACGGCGGCGCTATCGCCCTGGGTCACCCCGTGGGCGCCTCCGGCGCGCGGATCATCGTCACCCTGCTCCACGAGCTGGCCAAGCGGGACGACGCCAAGAAGGGCCTGGCCACCCTGTGCATCGGCGGCGGCATGGGCGTTGCCACCATCTTTGAGAAGTGCTAATCTGTTAAATATACAGTCGGCCCGGAGAAGCTCTCCGGGCCGGTTTTTTGTTCTTTAGCCGGAAGTGAGGGATATGTAGCTTGCGACGACGAAAAACCCCGGATACCTGCTCCAAGGTATCCGGGGCTTCCCGTTGAAAAAGAGGATTAAAATGAAACGAACTGTCTCTTGCAGATTTTATATTACAGGAAACTTATTAACAATTCCAACACCAGTTGTTACAAAAGGATTAAATCCGCTAAAAATCCTCCGGCTGACAGGAAAATTTTTGGAATAATTGGACAGCCCGCAAAAAAGGGAGAAAGGCCAGCGGAGCGACCCGCCAGCCTTTCCAAAAATGGAGGATAGAATGAAAAGATGTTCTTGCCTTGCAAGTATGAGTATAGCCAATAGATTTTACAAAAGTTCACGCCAGTTGTTACAAAAGATTTAAATATCATCGCAGACCTTGAAAAAATTCCTGGAGCGCCGCCTCGCACTCCCTCTCCAGGGGGCCCCGGTAGATGCGGGGGCGGTGGTTGAACCGTTCCTCGAAGAGGTTGAGCACCGAGCCGCAGCAGCCCGACTTCTCCTCCCTCGCCCCATAGCGGATCTCCTCCACCCGGGCGTTGATGATGGCTCCAGCGCACATGGGGCAGGGCTCCAGGGTGACGTAGAGGGTGCAGCCCTGGAGCCGCCAGCTCCCCAGACGGGCGCAGGCCTCCCGGATGGCCTCCACCTCCGCGTGGGCGGTGGCGTCCGCGTCCGCCTCCCGGCGGTTGCGGCCCCGGCCGATGATCTCCCCGTCCTTCACGATAACGCAGCCCACCGGCACGTCGCCGTCCGCAATGGCCTCCCGGGCCAGGCACAGGGCTTCGGCCATAAAATATTCGTGGTTCATGCTTCGATTTCCCGCATGAAAACCAGAACACTGTTTCCGTGCATACAGAACTGCCAGCCCTCCCGGCCCAGCTCGTTCCACCGTTCCTCTGCTTCCCGGATTTTCTTCTGCCAATCAAGGCCCAGTTTGGTCTTGATTTCCACCATTTTATATTCGTATTTCTTCATTCCGTATGCCGTCCTTTCCGTAGGGCGTGACGACCCGGCACGCCGTAATCATAGCAATTTTGGACGCGGCGCGCCGAGGTCGTCGCGCCCTACACAGTATACCGCGGCTGCGGGATTTCCGCAACCCCTTGCCCCGGAGCGCAAACCGTGATAAAATATGCGGCGAATCCAATCAAGGAAGGCTGTCTATGAAAACCTATTTTGCCGGACAATTCGACATTGCCGTCATCGGGGCGGGCCACGCGGGCATCGAGGCCGCCCTGGCCGCCGCCCGGATGGGGATGAAAACCCTCTGCTTCACCGTCAACCTGGACGCGGTGGGCAATATGCCCTGCAACCCGGCCATTGGGGGCACGGGGAAGGGCCATCTGGTGCGGGAGCTGGACGCCCTGGGGGGCGAGATGGCTAAGGCCGCTGACCGGGCCTGCATCCAGTACCGGCTGCTCAACCGGAGCAAGGGCCCCGCCGTCTGGTCCCTCCGGGCCCAGGCCGACCGCCGGGAGTATCAGAAAATCATGAAGCACACCCTGGAAAAGCAGGAGAACCTGTGGGTGAAGCAGGCGGAAATTGTGGATATCCTCACCGAGGGCGGCGCGGTGTCCGGGGTGGTCACCCACACTGGGGCGGTCTACCGGGTGAAGGCCGCCATCGTCGCCACCGGCACCCACCTGGGGGGCCGGATCGTGGTGGGGGAGGTGGTAAGGGACTCGGGTCCCGACGGCCTGTCCGCCGCCCTGCCCCTGACCCAGGCGCTGATAAAGCTGGGGCTGACCATCCGCCGGTTCAAGACTGGCACGCCCCCCCGGGTCAATGCCCGCAGCGTGGATTTTTCCAAAATGGAGCGTCAGGAAGGGGACGCCGACAATCCGGCCTTCTCCTTCCAGACGGAGGCACCTCCGAAAAACCGGGCGGTGTGCTGGCTGACCTACACCAATGAGGACACCCACAGGATCATCCGGGCCAACCTGGACCGCTCCCCCCTCTACGACGGCACCATTGAGGGGGTGGGGCCTCGCTATTGCCCCTCCATCGAGACCAAGGTGGAGCGCTTTCCCGACAAGGAGCGGCACCAGCTCTTCATCGAGCCAATGGGCCTGGACACGGAGGAGCTGTATATCCAGGGCTTCTCCTCCTCCCTCCCGGAGGAGGTGCAGATCGAGATGCTCCATACCATTCCCGGCCTGGAGCTGGCGGAGATGACCCGGTGCGCCTACGCCATCGAGTACGACTGCGTGGACCCCACCGGGCTGGAGGCCACCCTGGAGACCAAGGCTGTCCCCGGCCTGTACGGGGCGGGGCAGTTCAACGGCTCCTCCGGCTATGAGGAGGCCGCCGTCCAGGGTTTTGTGGCCGGGGTAAATGCTTCCCTGAAGATACAGGGAAAGCAGCCCCTCATTCTCCGGCGGGACCAGGGCTACATCGGGGTGCTCATCGACGACCTGGTCACCAAGGGCACCAATGAGCCCTACCGCATGATGACCTCCCGCACCGAGTACCGGCTGCTCCACCGCCAGGACAACGCCGACCGGCGGCTGGCACCCATCGGGTACGAATTGGGGCTTATTTCCCGGGAACAATATGAACGGGTGGAGGAGAAGTACGCCGCTGTGGACCGGGAGGTCCGGCGGCTGGAACACACTGGCACGCCCCCCACACCCCAGCTGGCCGCCCTGCTGGAGGAGCGGGGGGAGTCCCCTGTCAGGAATGGCGCCCGGCTGGCCGATCTGCTCCGCCGGCCCAGGCTGAGCTATCAGGATCTGGCCCCTTTCGACCCGGACCGGCCCGATCTGCCTCCGGCGATTGTGAGCGAGGCGGAAATTACCATCAAGTATGCCGGCTACATCGACCGCCAGCTGCGTCAGGTGGAGGAGGTCCGCCGGATGGAGGAGCGCCCCATGCCGGAGGATATCGACTACGAATCCATCGCCGGACTGCGGCTGGAGGCCCGGCAGAAGCTGACCGCCATCCGCCCCAAAAACCTGGGCCAGGCCGGGCGGGTATCCGGAGTGTCCCCGGCGGACGTGGCGGTGCTGATGGTGTATTTGAAGCAGAGAGAGCAGTGAGGGGTGCAGTCTATGAGTTTACTTGGAAAAGTGCAGGAATTTATCAACCCCACACCGATCGAGGACAAATATCAGGAATTACTGCGGCGGGCCCATGAGGAAATCTTGAAGCCCCTGGGATTCAAAAAGGATGGGCAGAATTTCCGCCAGATTGCCCCGGACGGGTTGGGAAAGATCGTCAACTTCCGAAAGGACAAATGGAATCAGAAGGACCGCAGGCTGGGGTTCTTAATTTATACCGGCGTATATTTTGAGCCGGAACCGGCCATTAAAAATCGAAAATTCAAGGAATACGACTGCCAAATCAGAAGTACTGGGGACAACCCGACCCCTACCGACATATACGGAAAAAAGGGTGAGGAATTTTCTTATAACAAGCAGTTTTGGTATATTTTCAAGCGGACCGACATGGAGGCCATGTATCAGGACTTAAAGCAGTCCATGCAGGATGTGTTGAACTGGTTCGGCCATTTCGAGAGCCGGCAGTCCACAATAGACATGATTTTAGACGGCACAGTCCAGCAGTACTCCTACACAATCGTTATGCACTACGGCACCGCAAAAATGCTGGCCGAGATGGGCTATCAGGCCCAGGTCTATGAGCAGATCAAGGACACTCGAACCACCAATCCCCAGGCATGGGCGGTGATCCGACTGGCGGAGGACCTGGAAAAGGAACTGGGCCTGTAGGGGCGGATATTATCCGCCCGTATGCAGAATGTAGAACAGCGGGCGCATACTATGCGCCCCTACAAATCACCTTGCGTAGGGGCCGACGACCTCGGCGGCCCGTCTCCCGCAGGCCACCCTATTCCTAAAAACGGCGCGCCCTACACAACATCCCCTGGAGGTATTGACATGAATCTGACACAAGTAAAGGGAAACACCTGGGTCATCGAGGCCAACCAGCTGATCCCGCTGTACAAGCTGGATGAGAAGCGGTGTATTTTGCTGGACACCGGCCTGCTGGAGGAGCGGGAGGAGTTGGAACGCACCCTGTCAGAGGCCGGGCTGACCCCGGCGAGGGTGCTTTGCTCCCACGCCCACGTGGACCACTGCGCCAACAACCGGTATTTTCAGGAGAAGTATGGCACAAAAATTGCCCTCACCTTTCCCGAGGCGGGGATGTGCGCCTCTCTCCTCACCCTGAAATGCTACTTTCTCACCCTCTCCCCGGGGACGGTGGAGCGGGAGTCCGCCTGCATGGTCCACGAGCCCGACTACTTTATTCCCCCCAACGACGGGCCCTTTACCCTGGGCGGGGTGAGGTTTCAGGTCGTCCAGACCCCCGGCCACTCCGCCGGACATATCTGCGTCATTACCCCGGACAACGTGTGCTATACCGCCGACGCCCTGCTCAGCGGCGAGCTGCTCAACGCCAAGCTGCCCTACAATCTCAGCCAGGAGATGGCCATCCACAGCCGGGAGAAGCTGCGGGGACTGGGCTGCGACTTCTACATCATGGCCCACCGGGGGGTGTGCTCCGGGGAGGAAATCGGCCCCCTTATCGACGCAAATCAGGCCCTCATCCGCCGCCGGGCGGAGGAGATTTTAAGCCTGGTGGACCGGCCCATGACGGCCAGCCAGATCTCCGAGAGGGCCTGCACCCGTTATCAGCTCCTTACCCACAAGCCCCGCCGCGCCCTGCGGTTTGAGCGCAATGTCCGCTTCTTTATCGAATTTCTGGCGGACAGCGGCAGATTGTCTCAGATTTGCCAAAATGGGACGGCCTATTACCTCAGGGCAGAAAATCCCGAAAATCCCACTTGACAGGGGAGAAAAACTGGCATACAATAGGAAATCACAAAGCAACGACAGGGAACAGTACCCCGCGGCGGAGTTTTAGAGAGAGGATGGCCGGTGAAAATCCTCCGAAGCCGCGACGGGAAGGCCCCCTGGAGCGCGGGGAGGAAATGCTCCGCCGGTTTCCGCCGTTACCGGGTCAGAGTGTCCCCCATGGGGAAATTCAGGTGGAACCACGGACATTTTGTTCGCCCTGAGCCGATGAGGCTCGGGGCGTTTTTGTTTGGAAAGGGGGGATTTTATGACCGAACAGCACAAGGAGCAGGCCATTCAGGTGGTGAAAAGTATCTGCCATGTTCTCCACGAGAAGCGGTATGAGGCCCTGCCCTCCTGCGTGGACAAGATGGAGTGGGACGACACCGAGGTAATCCGGGAGTGCATCCAGGGCACCCTGGAGATGAACGACTTTGACGTGTTTGACGAGTACGGCGTCCCCTGTAACTTTAAGCCTCAGTATGAGTACCACCACGAGATTATGTTCTTTGAGTACAAGGACGGCAGCGGCTTCGCGGTGGACTACGAGCTGACCTCCGGCGGCGAGTTGGTTTATCTGACATTACAGCTTGAGTTTTTATACGAAAACGGCGGATTAAAGAGCGTTTTCCGCACCATCGACCCCCAATAAATGAAAAGGAGTCTATCTGACATGAAAAACAGCGAAAAGACTATGGAAAAAATTGTGGCCCTGTGCAAGGGCCGGGGCTTCATTTTCGCCGGCAGCGAGATCTACGGCGGCCTGGCCAACACCTGGGACTACGGCCCTCTGGGCGTGGAGCTGAAGAACAACATTAAGCGGGCCTGGTGGAAGAAGTTTGTCCAGGAGAATCCCTACAACGTGGGCCTGGACGCCGCCATCCTCATGAATCCCCAGGTGTGGGTGGCCAGCGGACATGTGGGCGGCTTCTCCGACCCGCTGATGGACTGCAAGGCCTGCAAGGAGCGCTTCCGGGCCGACAAGGTCATTGAGGACTGGTGCCAGGAGAACAGCTTTGAGCTGGGCCACAGCGTGGACGCCATGAGCCAGAGCCAGATGAAGGAGTTCGTGGACCAGCACCAGATCGCCTGCCCCTCCTGCGGCAAGTTTGACTGGACCGACATCCGCCAGTTCAACCTGATGTTCAAGACCTTCCAGGGGGTCACCGAGGACGCCAAAAATACCGTCTACCTCCGCCCCGAGACCGCCCAGGGCATCTTTGTCAACTTCCAGAATGTCCAGCGCACCACCCGCCGCAAGCTGCCCTTCGGCGTGTGCCAGGTGGGCAAGTCCTTCCGCAATGAGATCACTCCGGGCAACTTTACCTTCCGTACCCGGGAGTTTGAGCAGATGGAGCTGGAGTTCTTCTGCAAGCCGGGCACCGAGCTGGAGTGGTTCGCCTACTGGAAAAAGTTCTGCCACCAGTGGCTGCTGGACCTGGGGATTAAGGACGAGAATCTGCGCCTCCGGGACCACGACCCCGAGGAGCTCAGCCACTACTCCAACGCCACCACCGACTTCGAGTTCGCCTTCCCCTTCACCGACTGGGGCGAGCTGTGGGGGGTGGCCAGCCGCACCGATTTCGACCTGAAGGCCCACCAGACTACCTCCGGCAAGGACCAGACCTACTTCGACCAGGAGGCTAACGAGCACTATATCCCCTATGTGATCGAGCCCTCCCTGGGCGCCGACCGGGTCACCCTGGCCTTCCTTTGCGACGCCTACGACGAGGAGGTGGTGGACGCTGAGAAGAACGACGTGCGCACCGTCCTGCGCCTGCACCCCGCCCTGGCCCCCTTTAAATGCGCCGTGCTCCCCCTGTCCAAAAAGCTGGGGGACAAGGCCCGGGAGATTCAGGCCGAGCTGAGCAAGTACTTCATGGTGGACTACGACGACGCCGGCTCCATCGGCAAGCGCTACCGCCGCCAGGACGAGGTGGGCACCCCCTACTGCATCACCGTGGACTTCCAGACCGTGGGCTCCGACACCGAGGAGGCCGACCACGCCGTTACCATCCGGGACCGGGACACCATGGACCAGGTCCGGGTGCCCATCAGCGGGCTGAAGGCCTGGCTGGAGGAGAAGCTGGCCTACTGAGCACCCCTGAAGATCCCGCCCGACAAGGGTTAAGACACTCCGGAAAAACGCGATAATCTAAAAGAAACCGGCATATTCGATGGCAGTCACGCCAAAAAATATGTCGGTTTCCTTATAAGATTGTGATAAGAGGTGGTGCCAATGACAGCCGAGGCGAAAATTCAGATCGGCCGAAGGTTACGCAGAAAACGGGAGCAGGCCGGGTATACCAGAGAAAAATTGGGGGAGCTGTGTTCCCTCAGCCCCCGCTTTATCGCAAATATTGAATTGGGAGACTCTACCTTTAGCCTGGATTCCCTGATGACCGTCTGCCGCATCCTGTCATGCAGCAGCGATTATCTGCTGTTTGACAAGGAGGAGGGAGAGACCCCCCTGGGCCGAGGTCTTTGAAAAATTAACCCAGCTTGATCCACAGTATCAGGAGCCAATCTCAAAGGTCCTTCAGGAGATTATAGAGATTATCCACGGAAAACCCTGCGCAAAGCCTTAATATTGACCGCCGGACTTCCGGGTTCCCGCGGCGGGGCGGCTGACCACGCCGCCATTTATCCTTCCAGCTTGAAACCAAAGGACCCCTTTTGGGGATATGATAGGTGAAAGCGGCTTTCAAGATCTGTTGAGGAGTTCAGTTATGCGGGAAGAGACAATATTGCGAAAAATACGGTCCGGTGACCCCGCCGGGCTGGAGGCCCTGATGGAGCGCTACCTGCCCTACGTCTCCGCGGTGGTGTGGAGCGTCCTGCGGGACGCCATGCCCAGGGAGGACGGCGAGGAGGTGGTCTCCGACGTGTTCCTGGCCGCCTGGCGGCAGGGAGCGGACCTGCGGCAGGGTTCAGTAAAAGCCTGGCTGGGGGCGGTGGCCCGGAACAAGGCCAAAAAACGCCTGCGCCAGGCGGGCCGGTACCTGCCCCTGGAGGAGGACGCCCTGGAGATTCCAGGTCCCGACGACCCCCCCGGGGAGTACGAGCGGGCGGTGGAGCGGCAGCTGGTGCGCCAGGCGGTGGACTCCCTGCCTGATCCGGACCGGGAGGTCTTTCTCCGCCACTACTTTTATGCCCAGACGGTGGCGGAGGTGGCCCGCCGCATGGAGCTGAACGAATCCACGGTGAAGACCAAGCTCCGGCGGGGCCGGATGAAGCTGAAGGAAGTGCTGACGAGGGAGGGTTTTGCCATTGAAGCGTAACATTTCGGACCTGCTGGACCAGTACCCGGCGGAGGACCTGGACCTGGGCGGGAGAGTCCCCTATTCCCCGTCACGGATCAAGGAGATGACTATGAACAACATCGAAACCAGAGAGTATAAACCCAATCAGAGCCCAGAGCGGTTCAAGCCCGCCCGCCTGCTCCTTGCGGCGGCGGTCATTGCGGCGCTGTCCGTCTCCGCCCTGGCGGCGGGACATTTTTTCAAGGCCGGAGAATCGTTTCAGAACTTTTTCACCCCGGAGGACGGGGCCCTGTCCCAGAACCAGCTGGACGTGATCGACCAGCTGGGCCAGGTATTCGACGGAGAGGGCGGTCCCGCTCCCGCCGCCGTCACCAGCAACGGGGCCACCATCACCCCTATCGCCGCCATCGCGGACGAGAATGTCTACTACCTCCGGCTGCGGGTGGAGGCCCCGGAGGGGACCGCCCTGCCTGACCTGGACGGGGAGCACTACTATCAGTTCTTCGACAGCGGAGATTTTGAGAGGAGCGGTCTCACCGTGGAGCCGGCCGAGGGGGCCTACCCGGAGCACGCCTTTGGGGTAACGGAGACCTTCACCATCCTGCCCGACAACGAGCCGAATGACAACCGGAAGGAGTTTGTCATCACCCTCACCAACCACAGCTATGAGGGCATCGCCCTGAATGACGGCGTGTCCAAGGTGCTCACCATTCATGGCCTGTGGATTCAGGACAAGTACAAGGAGTACACCCCCGTGTTCACCGGGGAGTTCCAGTTTGACATCGGCTTGAACTTCCAGTCCCAGACGGTGAATCTGGACGCCAAGGGGGTCTCCTGGACCGACCAGGTGCTGAACTACACCAATACTTTGGAATATATGACCCTCTCCCCCCTGAGCCTGTCCTACTGCTACCACACCGACCTGCCGGACAACAAGTACTTCGGCCCTGCCGTCTCTATCTCCATCGCCCTGAAGGACGGCACCGAATTTATCCCCGGCTATGACACTACTCAGGAGATTGTCGACTACCTGAAAGGCTACTACAACATGGGACCGGAGGATGTTCTCCCCCTGTCCGGCGGGCCCGGCCAGGACACCCAGGGCTATATCACCTTTGACGAGCCCCTGGACCTGTCCCAGGTGGACTATGTGGCCTTCGGCGATGTGAGGATTCCTGTCTCCGGCGAATAACCGCCAAATTTTAGGACATACTGTGCTTACAGCGATTTCCCCCTCCTCTGAGGCGGGAATCATAACAGGAGGGTTCATTATGTCCGACAAAACCGACGCCTTTCTCCACAGTCAGACCAGAGAAAACCTGATGCGGGCCTTCGCCGGGGAGAGCCAGGCCCGAAACCGCTACACCATTGCCGCCGGAGTGGCCAATAAGGCGGGCCTGGCCGTCATCCAGGGGGTCTTCCTCTTCACCGCCGAACAGGAACGGGTCCACGCCAAGCAGTTCTACGCCGCGCTGGCCGACTGCGCCGGCCAGACCATCAAGGTGGACGGCACATACCCGGTGGATATCTGCTCCGGTATGCTGGACTACCTCCGGGCCGCCCAGCACAACGAGTATCAGGAGTGGGAGCACGACTACGACCACTTCGCCAAGACCGCCATGAGCGAGGGCTTCCCCCTGGTGGGTAAGCTCTTTGAGAACATCGCCCGGGTGGAGAAATCCCACGGCGACCGCTTCGGGAAATTTGCCGACCTCATGGAGAAGGATCAGCTTTTCTTCTCCGATGTGGAGGTGCAGTGGATGTGCCTGCACTGCGGCTTCGTGCTGGACGCCACCGCCGCCCCCGCTCACTGCCCCGTCTGCCGCCACCCCCAGGGGTACTTTGTGCGGTTCGAGATGGCGCCCTGGTCCTAACAGCAAGACCCCGCCTTGGTTTTTCCAAGGCGGGGTTCGTCCTTTTCAGATTCTGCGGCCTGGGCTCAGGCGGCCCGATTCAGCTGGCTGACGCGGTCAATGAATTCCTTCATATCTTCAACATAGGTGTATGGCGCGTATTCGGAATAAATTTCCGGGGAATCCAAAATTACGATCTGAACACCGTCCGCCCGAATGGCCTCCAGCGTTCCTGGCAGACATCGGGCCTCATTCGTCGTTCTACAGCGGTAAGCGAGACAGCCCGGCCGGTCAAAGACCTTTGCCACAATATATATCTTCTTATCACCCATTGCTTTCCGCCTCCCAATCGTTCAAATAGGTCAAAAAGTCCTGTTCGGAGCGGATCACACCGCTGCGGAATTCCAAATATAATTTCCTGCCCATCTCCGGGGATTTATACTTATAGACATACTGGTGGCTCCAGAGGTTAAACCAGTAGTCTGCCCCGCACCAGAGCTGCACCTCAATGGGGTAGGCCAGATTATCCCGCTGATAGTAGAGATGGACCGCCCGGTAGCCGTCATCCACCAGTTTTCCCTGCCGGAGATCAACAACACGGAAATAATCGGGGTATTCTTCCGGATATTTGTCAAAATGCAGCCGGAAACCCAGCACATCATTAAAGCACTGCTTGAAGCCGCCGCCCGATTGAAGAGTCCTTTTATATTTGCGTATGATGGAGTCCTCACTTTTAAAACGGGAGCCGATCAGATTCTCTTGAACCAGAACGTCAATGTAGCTGGAACGGTACTTGGAAATGTCGTCCAGAATCAGCGCAAGAGGCGTCCCGCGCAGGGAGATCTGTTTCAGGCTCTGCCCCAGAGTTGAGCGATAAGACAGCTGCTCCAGGATATCTCTGGCAATAAATTGATCCATATTCTACCCACCTTTTCACAGTTGAAAGGTTCCGGTGATGCTGCCGCTCTGGAGAATGTGCTCCTCCGCTTTGCGAAGAAACGCCTTTTTCCGGGCGCTGCTGCTCAGGTCCAGGGCACAGTCCAGGGCGTAGACGGTGAAGCGGTAGGTGTGCCGCGTGTGCCGGGGCGGCTTGGGGCCGGCGTAGCGGTGGAGGCCGTAGGCCACCCCCTGGACCCCGCCGCCCGACACCGTCCTGCCCGCCGGGATGGCCCCCGGGACCCGGCCGGAGGCGGGCAGGTTCCAGACAAGCCAGTGGGTAAAGCCCTTGATGGGGTGGCTCAAATCCTCCAGGGTGACGGCCAGGGTGACCGCCTCCGGGGACAGGTTCTCCAGAAGCAGCTCCGGGGACAGGTCCCGCCCCCGGCCGGTGTGGTCCAGAAGAAATTTCCCGCCTTCAATGCCGGGACAGCGTATGCGCAAAAGCTCCATGTCCTTCTCCTATAAAGCGGGCCCTCCGAACACTCGAAGGGCCGCAATGGTACTTAACCTTTTTTCTTGGAGGCCTCCCGCATACGGGCGCCGTGGTCCAGCAGGCGCTTGCGCAGCCGCAGGTTCTCCGGGGTGCACTCCAGCAGCTCGTCGTCGGCCAGGAACTCCAGGCACTGCTCCAGGGAGAGGGTGCGGGGGGTGGTCAGGCGCAGCGCCTCGTCAGAGCCCGAGGCCCGCATGTTGGTCAGCTGCTTCTTCTTGCACACGTTGACCGAGATGTCCTCCGCCTTGGGGCACTCGCCCACAATCATGCCGCCGTAGACCGGCGTGCCCGCCCCGATGAACAGGGCGCCCCGCTCCTGGGCATTGAACAGGCCGTAGGTGACCGCCTCCCCCGTCTCGAAGGCCACCAAAGAGCCGGTGGACCGGCGGCTGATCTCACCCTTTAAGGGGGCGTAGCTGTCAAAGACCGAGGCCATGATGCCCTCGCCCTTGGTGTCGGTTAAAAACTCGCTGCGGTAGCCAAACAGGCCCCGGGCGGGCACCAGAAATTCAATCTTCATCCGGTCGCCCACCGGGTTCATCTCCAGCAGGTCCCCCTTCCGGGAGCCGATCTTCTCCATCACCGCGCCCACACAGTCGGCGGGCACGTCCACCACCAGCCGCTCGATGGGCTCGCACTTCACGCCGTCGATCTCCTGGTAGAGCACCCGGGGAGGGGAGACCTGGAGCTCATAGCCCTCCCGGCGCATGGTCTCGATGAGGATGGACAGGGACATCTCCCCCCGGCCGGCCACGTTGAAGGAGTCGGTGGCCCCCTCCACCTCGGACACCTTCAGGGACACGTCCTTCAGCGTCTCCCGAAAGAGCCGGTCCCGGAGCTGGCGGCTGGTAACATATTTGCCCTCCCGGCCGGCGAAGGGGGAGTCATTCACCGAGAAGGTCATCTCAATGGTGGGGGCGGAGATCTGGACAAACTCAATAGGTTCCACCTGCTCGGGGGCGCAGATGGTGTCTCCGATGGTCACGTCACCGATGCCGCTCAGGGCCACGATGCTGCCGGCGGCGGCCTCCTGCACCGGGACCTTGGCCAGACCGTCGAACTCGTACAGGGCGGTGGCCTTGGCCTTCATGGGGGCGGCATCGGGGTGGTGGTAGTTGCACACCGCGATCTCCTGGTTCTGCTTGACCCTTCCCCGCTCGATGCGCCCGATGGCGATGCGGCCCACAAACTCGTTGTAGTCGATGGAGGACACCAGCATCTGGAAGGGGGCCTCCAGGTCCACGTCGGGGGCGGGGATATAGTCCAGAATGGTCTCGAAGAGGGGTTGCAGGTCGCTGCCCGCCACGTCGGGCTGAACGGAGGCGGTGCCCTGACGGCCGGAGCAGAAGAGCATGGGGGAGTCCAGCTGCTCGTCGGTGGCGTCCAGGTCCAGCAGCAGCTCCAGGCACTCGTCGATCACCTCATACACCCGCTGGTCGGGGCGGTCGATCTTGTTCACCACCACGATCACCTTGTGGCCCAGCTCCAGGGCCTTGGACAGCACGAACCGGGTCTGGGGCATGGGGCCCTCGGCGGCGTCCACCAGCAGGATGACGCCGTTGACCATCTTTAAAATGCGCTCCACCTCGCCGCCAAAGTCGGCGTGGCCCGGGGTGTCCACAATGTTGATCTTTACATCGCCGTACTGCACCGCGGTATTTTTGGCGGTGATGGTGATGCCCCGCTCCCGCTCCAGGTCGCCCGAGTCCATCACCCGGTCGGTGACCGCCTGGTTTTCCCGATAGACCCCGGACTGCTTGAGCATCTCGTCCACCAGGGTGGTCTTGCCGTGGTCTACGTGGGCGATGATGGCGATATTTCTTAATTTCTCATTTTTCATGGGGATTGCACCTCAAATCTGTGGATTTCTCAATAAGCCAAAGCATTATACCCCTATCTTCCCAAAAAATCAACACAGCCTATAAAAAAACACATACAAAGGGAACCTTTTTTCCTATTCTGCGTCTGTATATTATAGTAAAGACCTCATCCTCACCGCCTGAAGGCTCGTCCTCAGTCCCGCTCCGCCACAGGGGGGGACTTCCTTCGCGGAGAAATAAAGTCGAACAAATTTTCCGATTTCCCTTGACATTCCAGAACATACGTTGTATATTGTTGTTGGAACAAACGTTTCTTCTCCGGACCGGCCCGCAATAGTCCGGTTTTTGGGACAGCCTTTGGTCTATACTCACCCTATCATCAAAACTCGGAGGGGACATATATGCAGACCATGTATTACAAAACTTCCAGCTTTATTCAGCATACCGGCAATGTGGTGGACCTGGAGGAGTACCGCCGCAAGGCGGCCCTGGCCCGGGAGAGCAGCTCCCTCCAGCAGGACAGCCTGGCCCGGCAGCCTCAAGCCGCCCTCTGGCCCGAGGAGCCCGCCTTTCAGCCGGTGGTGCTGTCCTCCACCCCCGAGGAGCGCCGCCGCGCCCGGCGGCAGCGCCGGGCCTGGACCCTGGACGCCTGCGCCAGCCTGGCCGTGGTGCTGATGACGCTGGTCTTTGCCCTGCGGGTTATGCTGTAACGGCCGCCACAATATCTTGGGTTTTTTGTTGAAATATACACAATTTATATGAGAACGCTGGGGTTTTTCCTCCAGCGTTCCGCTTTTTTGCACTTTTTACAGAAAATTTTTAATTTCTCAGCAAAAAGGGGCTTGACGGGCTGAGGGAAAATGTGTATATTATTGTTACCGTTTTGTAACTCTTATTGCACAATTGTCATTTTCTCCTCAGGACGAGAGGTGATTTCCATGAATAAACCACAAGACCCGGGCTGGACCGCCCGGCTCCCTGTGGTGGGACAAGATCAGATCAAAGCCGCCCGGCAGGCCCCGACTCCCCCCCCTCCGGCCCAGCCGGAGGCCCCCCTCTCCAAAGGTCAGGAGCTCAGGCTCTATCTGAAGGGCGCGGGGGAGTGGGGCCGCATCCATCTGCGCCGCTGGGCACATCTGCTCCACGGCGCCTCCGCCGGCACCCTGGCGGTGGGGCCTGTCTCCTTTCTGCTGGTGGCGGGGGCCCTGGGCACCGCCCTCACCCTGACCACCCTCTACTCCACCAGCTACGCCGTCATTGTGGACGGCCGGGAGGTGGGTGTGGTGGCCGACCAGAGCGTGGTGGACCAGGCCATCCGGACGGTGGAGAGCCGGGGCAGCGAGCTGCTGGGCTACCAGTATCAGGTGGAGGGCAATATCGACTACAGCTTTGCCCTCACCCTAAAGAGCGACCTGAGCCGGGAGCAGGATATCCGGGATTACTTCTACAGCCAGCTCAATGAGGTCAGCGACCAGCTGCGGGCCTTTCAGGTCACCGTCAACGGCCGGGTCGTGGGCGTGGTCAAGGACGAGACCGAGCTGGAAGCCATGCTGGACAGCATCAAGGCCGAGTACGTCACCGACAGCACGGTGGACGCCGACTTTGTGGAGGAGCTGTCCATCTCCCCCGTCTACGCCGTGGACGACCTGATGACCGTCAACGACATGGAGGAGGCCCTGAAGGCCAACACCACCGGCGAGACCACCTACACCGTGGTCAAGGGGGACACCTACAACGGCATCGCCTACCGCAACGACATGTCCCTCAGCGATCTGATGGCCCTCAACCCGGACGCCAACATCAACCGCCTGATGGTGGGCGATGTGCTCAACGTGAAGGAGATAATCCCCACCCTCTCCGTCCAGACCACCGAACACGTGACCTACACCGAGCCCATCCAGTGCCCGGTGGAGGAGGTGGCGGACAGCTCCATGTATAAGGGCGACTCCAAGATCCTCACCCAGGGGGAGGAGGGCGAGGCCCGGGTGGAGGCCGACATCACCTATATCAACGGCCGGGAGCGGGAGCGGGATGTGACCGGCACCACCACCCTCCGGGAGCCCACCACCACCGTGAAGGCCGTGGGCACCAAGGAGAAGCCCAAGACCGCCTCCAAGGGATACTTTAACTGGCCCACCAGCAGCCGGCGGATCAACTCCTACTTCGGCGGACGAAACCTGTGGGGCCGGTACGACTACCACTCCGGCCTGGATATCCACGCCACCTACGGCGAGGGCATCAAGGCCGCCGACGGCGGCACCGTCACCCGCGCCGGGTGGCACAACAGCTACGGCTATCTGGTGGTCATCAAGCACGACAACGGCATCGAGACCTACTACGCCCACAACTCCAGCCTTGTGGTTTCGGTGGGGGAGAAGGTCTACCAGGGTCAGGTGATCGCCCGGGCGGGCTCCACCGGCAACTCCTCCGGCGTACACTGCCACTTCGAGGTCCGGGTCCGCGGCTCCGCCGTCAACCCGCTGAATTACCTCCGGTAAACAGGCCCGCCTCGGTACGGCGGCACACAAAACCTTAAACGGGCCGGGCTGGAGGATGATTCCTCCCGCCCGGCCCGTTAATTCCTACAGGTTCCGCTGTGTCCCCTCCGGGGTGAAGTTGACAATCAGTACCTCCTCGGTAACAAGGCTCCTGTCCTTGATGTGGTAGCTGGAGTTGGCGTAGCTGTACCGCAGGCGGAGGGCCTGGTAGCGGTCCCGGCGGTCCTCCAGCCAGTTCAGCAGGATCCGGTTCTCCCGCCCCCTGCTCCGCAGGACGTTGGACAGGCCGAAGCGCACCCGGCGGGCATCCAGGCCGTCCAGAAAGTCCAGCAGGTCCCGCTCGTCCCCGTCCTGCCAGCCCCCCCGCTCGTTGTAGGCCGCCCGGGTGATGAGGTAGGGGGGATCGGCGTAGACGAAATCTCCGGGGCCCAGCCCGCCGGCGTCAAAGGTCCGGAAGTCCTGGCAGGTAAACCGGCAGTCCTGGGCCTGGATCCGCTCCAGAAAGGCCGAGAGCTTCTCCGCCATCCGCCGGTTGAAGTCCCGCTTGCCCACAGGCAGGTTGTACTCCCCCCTGCGGTTATAGCGGATCATGTTGTTAAAGGCGTACACAATGGCTACGTAGAACATCAGATAGAAGAAATCATCTGTTTCCCCTGCCAGAAGCCGCCGGTTCAGGTCGGCCCGTAGCGCCAGATACCGCTCCCGGTTATAGTCGGTCAGCCCGCCGCTCCCGGTGCAGCCGTAGTGGGCATAGCCGTACCGGCTGACCCGGGACAGCTGCCAGCGGTCGATGATCCCCTCAAGCTCCTGAAAGACCGTCTCCCGGTCCAGCCGCCGCAGGGTGTCGTAGAGACGGATCAGGTGGGGGTCAATGTCGTTGTAGATCACCTGACGGGCCGGGGCGTTGAGGCCCACGTTGCACCCCCCGCAGAACAGGTCCACAAAGGTATCGGTGTCCCCAGGGAACAGAGGGAGCAGCTGGGGGAGCAGCCTGAACTTGCCGCCGGTATAGTTGAGGGGAGAGGCAATCATCCTTTACCCCTCCCCGTCGTCACAGATGCACAGAAACAGCCGCTCGGCGTGGTCCTCAATGTCGGACTGGCCCGCGCTGAAGGCCTTATATGCCTCGGAAAACACCTTTACTTCCCCCCGGGAGCCCAGGATGTCCAAAATATCCTCATCGCTGAGCTTGGCGTTGGAGCGGTCGTTGCCCTTGGCGGCCATGTTGTTGTAGGAAAACAGGATGTAGCGGGTGTGGAGGTCGGCCACCAGGGCCTCGAAGGCGGCGGCGGCATCCCGGGTGCAGTAGCGGCTCTTGAGGGCCTTCCGGTCCATCTTCCGGGCTACGCCGAATACCTCCGGCTTCTCCCAGCGGGCCACGTTCTCCAGCAGATGGTAGGTATCGCAGTACTGCCGGGAGTTGTAGGGGGGGTCTATGTATACCAGATCGGCCGCGATCCGCTTTACCAGGTTGTTGGCGTCCTCGTTAAAACACTGGTTGGCGGGGTCGTTGTTCACAGGGGGGAGGGGCACCCGCAGCTCCAGGGGCTGGTCCGACCGGGCGCCCCGGCGGTAGGCGTCGTAGTGGCCGCAGGTGAGGGCGATCTTGTCCATGGCGTACAGCAGCGAGGTGATCAGAATGGCCTGCTCCCGCCGGTTCAGCTCCCCCTGATGGAAGCGGCGTTCGATGTCCTCCCGGATATAGCCGATTTTGGCGCAGTCGGCCCGGCTGAAATAGGTGTCGGCAAAGTTTTCCGTCATGTAGTTCTCCTCGTTCACCCTGAGGGCGTTGTAGTGGATGACGGACTGCTCAATCTTGCCCCGGTCATAGGTGTCCGCGCCAAACCAGGCGAAATTGCAGATATAGTTGCTGAACATTATGTCGTTGGTGATGAGACGGCGGTCTGCGAAGGCGGAGGCCACAGCTCCGGTTCCGGCGAACAGGTCGGCCACGACCTGAATGTTTTGGCACTCCCGCCCGGCCACCTGGGTGATGAAGGGCAGCAGCTTATATTTGTTGCCCAGATAACGGCGGTTGTTGATAAGGGTGGTTTTGTATGGCGCGGTCTGTGCTGTCATAGTCTGCCCCCCCTTGTCTCTCTTGGCTTCTCTTCCGTTATACCACAAATGCTGTCCCATAAATGGGACAAATCAGCCGGAATCCCTTTTTTCATTATAACATCCGACCTCCGGCCGCGTCAATAGGACGTGGAAATCGGGCTTCGCTTGTCTTAACCTGATCCCATTTTATACCCTGCGGGGATAGGCAGGGGTAGAACCCCTGCCCTACAAGACGTATCGGCGGATATTTCCAGAGGCTTTCCGCATTTTATGAAACAGACCTGAAAACCGGTCCCTGCTACCTGGACAGCAGCTTCTTCATGCCCTCCTCCAGGCCGTCCACCGTGAGGGGGAACATGGGAAACTCCCGCGCGATCTCGTCGTAGGTCTGGGACCAGTAGGCCCCCCAGTCCGGACGGCGGCTGGGGTTCAGCCAGACCGTGTGCCGGAAGCGGCCCCGCAGCTGCCGCAGCCAGTCCATGCCGCACCGGGGACCGTCCTTCTCCCGGCCGTACCAGCCCCCCATCAGCTCATAGGGGGCCATCTGGGCGTCCCCCACCAGGATCAGCTTGTAGTCCCCGGGGAGGTTGGACAGCACCCAGTCGGTTGGCACGCTGTCCCGGGAGAGCAGGGTGGGGGCGTTGTACAGCCGGCCATAGGGACAGTTGTGGAAGTAGTAGACCTTCAGGTCCTTGAAGTGCCCCGATCTGGACACCGCCTGGAACAGCGCGGAGCACAGCTGGGCGTAGTAGTCCATGGAGCCCCCGGAATCCATCAGAAGCAGCACCTTTACCGTGTTCTCCCGGGGCCGCCTGTAGCGCACCTTCAGAACGCCGCCGTTGTCCGCCGTGTCCCGGATGGTGCTGTCCACGTCGAACTCGGTGGGGGGGAGGTCCACCAGGCCGGAGTACTGCCGCAGGTGGCGCAGCGCCACCTGGAACTGCCGGGTGTCCAGCGTGTTGTCCCGGCGGAAATCACGGAATTTCCGTTCCCCCGCCACCCGGAAGGCCCGGCGGTACATGGACTGGCCACCCACCCGGATGCCCTTGGGGGACAGGCCGGAGTTGCCAAAGACCGACATGCCGTGGGTGCCTACCCAGTAGCTGCCCCCGTTGTGTTCCTCGTTCTGCTCCAGCATCCGCTCCTTGAGCATCTGCTCAATCTCTTCCTCGGTGAGACCCAGATTTTTCAGGGCCTGGACCTCGTCCCAGTTGGCGTATTCGGATAATACGTCTGGTTTATCCAGCCAGTCCAATAACTCCTTGGATACCTCCTGCTGAAAGGGGACGTCCTTGAAATACTCTAAAAAGGTGCGGTCGAAGGCGTCGAAGTCCGCCTCGCTCTTCACCAGCAGACAGCGGCACAGATGGTAAAAGCCGGTGAAGCTGGCGTCGTGCAGGTTCTTGTGCAGCCCCTCCATCAGAGCCATCCACTCGGTCAGCGAGACCTTCAGCCCGTTTCGCCGCAGCAGATACAATAAATCCTCAAACATGGCCTTTCCCTCCCTCCGCCTGGGTTTTGCCCTTTGCAGGGGCGCATGTCATGCACCCGCGGGCGGCTGATAGCCGCCCCTACAGTAGGGCAAGGGCTCTGCCCTTGCCCTACATATTGTACCGTCTTTTCCTGGAAAAGGCAAGCCTATTCTGTTCTGGAGCCTGTCCATCATAAGATTCTCCACTCATCAATCAGGCTCTCTGGGTCGTTTTCCTCATGCCACAGATAACATCTCATTACTTGCCGCACATAGGATGACACAGAGCGGTTTCTTTTTTCCGCCTGCACCCGAATTCGATATAGAAACTCCACCGGCATCAGGACACTAATACTTTTTTTGGGTCCTCTTCTCATCTGCGCAATCACCTCTTTCAGATTATAACCTGATTCAGGTTATAAGTCAACAATCTGTTTCAGGTTATATTATAGTAGGCATGAGGTGATTCATATGTATTCCAGAATTCGTGAATTGCGCAAGGACCGTGACCTTTCACAAGCGGAAATTGCCAAACATCTTGGAATGTCACAGACGGGATACTCCAAATATGAAACCGGAGAAAATGATATCCCGACTCAGATTTTGATTGCTCTTGCGAAATTCTTTCAAACCAGTATTGACTATCTGCTGGGATTAACCGATGTTCGAAAACCCTATCCTCGAACCTAAAGTCTAATTTTGATTGAAAGGAGAGCTGTCTATGGAAGCCTTCGCCATTGGACTGTTCGCCGTGGCTGTGATCGGCATCCCTATCGCTATTCTGCTGTTCAACGATTACGGCAAGAAGCGGGGCTGCGGCCGGGGCTGCGCCACCTGCGGCAACCGGGATATCTGCTATCGACAGAAGAAAAAAGCGCCCTGACGGGCGCTTTTTCATATATCAAAAGGTTTTTACTCCTCCTCGGGCTCCTCGATCTTGGCATCCGGGGCGTTTTTGCCCACCGAGGCGATGCCCTTCATGCAGTTGTCCTTCCGCTTGTAGCCCTCGCTCTTGCCAATGTTTTCGCCGTTTCTGGCCTTGAGACGGAACCGAAATTCCCCCGCCTTGTCCTTATAGACCTCGAATTTGGGATGGGTCAGCTCCTCGAAGCCCTCCGCCGTCTGGTCCTCCACGTGGGCCAGGGCGTTCTTCTGCACGGAGGCGATGCCCCCCTGGCAGCCCGACATGCTGGTGTAGCTCTCAGAGGCGGTGAGGATGATCTCGCCGTTGCCAGCCTTCAGGTTAAACGTAAACTCGCCGTTTTTTGTCTTGGAGATCACAAACTTTCCCATAATAGATTGCCTTCTTTCTCTTTATTTTAAGACCGCTCTGGTCTTAGGCACTATTTATATTTCTGGCTCTCCGCCACCGCCAGCTGGTCGCAGCGGTTGTTGAACTCGTTCTCGGCATGGCCCTTGACCCAGTGGAGGTTGACGGTGTGCCTCTCGCATAAATCCAGCAGACGGCCCCACAGGTCGGGGTTGAGGGCGGGCTTCTTGTCCGACTTTACCCAGCCCCGGGCCCGCCAGCCCTTGGCCCAGCCCTTGCCCAGGCCGTCGATGACATACTTGCTGTCTGAGTACAGCTCCACAACGCAGGGCTCCTTTAACGCCTCCAGAGCGGTAATCACCCCGGTGAGCTCCATGCGGTTGTTGGTGGTCTGGGGCTCCCCCCCGGACAGCTCCTTTTTGTGCTCGCCGTACATCAAAATGGCCCCCCAGCCTCCAGGTCCGGGATTGCCGGAGCAGGCGCCGTCGGTGTAGATGGTGACAGTTTTCATAGCCTTTTCTTCCTTAAAACAAATCGCTGTGTGTGCCGGTCCGGGTGAGCACCAGGATCAGCTTATCCTGATCTGTCTTATAGACCAACAGCCAATCTGGAGTAATGTGACACTCCCGGCAACCAATATAATCTCCAATCAAATCATGATCCTTAAATTTCTCTGGCAGCTTTTCTCCGGCAGCTAATCGTTTGATTGTCTCCGTCAACAGAGACATATTGTATCCTCGCCTTGCCGCTCTTCTTACATCCCGCTGAAACTTTGTCGTCGGCTTTACTGTATACATCAACCCAGCAACTCCCTCATCATCTCATCAACATCCGTATAGCTCCTCCCGTAGCTCGGGTCCGCTATCATCCGCTGGGTCTCTTCTATTGCTTCCCTCGTCTCCTCATTGGGAATCTCCCGGTCCACGGAGAAGGGAATCCGGTTTTCCCGCACGGTTTTTTTTGCAAACACGGTAAACGCCGTGGTCATGCTCATGCCCACGTCCGCACAAAATTCCTCAAACTGACGCTTCAATTCCGCGTCCATCCGGATATTTATGTTCGTCTGCGCCATATCAGATACCCCCTTTTGCTCTATACTATGTATTATATTTAAATTTATATACATTGTCAAGATATTTTAACACAAAAGGCTGGACACAGTTTCCGTGCCCAGCCCTTCCATTGTCCCCAAACCCGCCCGCGCGAAACCGGCGTCCGGTGATAAAAATAAGCGTCTTTCACGACAGATAACGGTACAGGTGTAACAGTAACGGACCTGATAATAAGCCAGGATTCGAACCCGGCTGAGCGAGGTCCCGCCCGCTCCCATACAACGTGCCTCTTGGCCCCGGCACATTGGGGCTTGACGCCCGCCTTTCGCGCAACCAAAATGATAAATGCAGGGGCGTGACCACCGGGCACGCCGTTCAACAGGGACGGTGTATCCCGGGGAGACGGCGCGCCGGGGTCGTCGCGCCCTACAAAAGCTCGGTGGTCCAGTTCTTCTCCTGGATGGTCTCCTCCAGCTCCCGCAGCTCTCTGGACAGGCCGTCCACCTGCTTTTGCAGCTGGCGGACGTTGACGGTGCTCTTAATCTTGATCTCACTGACAGAGTGGCGGTGGGCCAAGGCGCTGGCGCTGTTCAAAAATCCACGCAGGATGGACAGTTTGCCCTTGAGACAGTCCCGGCGAGCCAGCAGGTCGGACAGGGTGGCCCCGTCCTCCATCCTGGTGGAGTTGTTGGTGCGGTTGATGGCGGAGATCAGCTCCTCCAGCCGGGCGTAGTCCGCCTCCAGCTCAGCCAGCAGCTCCATGGGGTCCTCGGCGGGCTGCTCCCCCTCCTGCACCAGGGCGTTGTTGTTCAGACGGCTCTCCAGCTGACGGATGCGGGTCTGTAATTCCGACCGCTGGGACAGGGCGTTGGCCAGTTTCATACAATCACGGCTCCTTTAAAATCTGTTCCCGCTTCTGCCGGTACTCCCGGTCGTCGATGAGCCCGGCGTCCTTCAAGCTCTCCAGCTGTTCCAGCTGACTCCTGCCGCCCTGTTTTTTTCTGGACGCAGGATATTTTATAAAGAACTGCCATGTGTGCACACCGGTCATGAGCCCGGCCAGCAGCGTCCAGCAGATTCCAAAGCCGCCGAAGATCGGGGTCAGCACCAGCAGGCCAAACAGGGTGAATATCCCGCTCCAGACCATGGCAATGGCGGTCTGGGTCCGGCCAGGGAGGCAGGCGGTTATGGCGATTGTCTCCTTTGTTCCGCCGTATTTTCTCCGATACCACCACTTCATACTCCAATAATAGAGCTTTGTATAGGCCGAGTTCTCCAGGCACAGGCCGATCAGGGACAGCACCACATACAGCATGACCTCTGTATCGCCGTTGGGATTCAGGGCCGCCTCCATGGAAATCATTGGACTCATTCCTCAGTCTCCTCGGGCTGGACCTCCTCTGTCTCGGCGGTCTCCTCCCGCTCGGCCAGAGCCAGGGAGATCACCTTGTCCCCCTCCTCCTTGAAGCGCATGACAATCACGCCCTGGGTCGCCCGGCCGGCCATCCGGATGGAGTCCACATGGGTGCGGATCAGGATGCCCGCCTGGGTGACCACCAGCAGGTCCTCGCTGCCGTCCACCACCTTGACCCCCACGATGGGGCCGGTCTTGTCGGTGACCATGTAGTTCTTAATGCCCAGGCCGCCCCGGTTGGTGATCCGGTACTCCTCCACGGGGGTGCGCTTGCCGAAGCCCTTCTCGGTGATGGACAGCACCGTCTTGCCCTCGATGGCCCGGGCGGCACCCACCACATAGTCCCCCTCCCGGAGGCGGATGCCCCGGACGCCCACGGCGTCCCGGCCCATAGGCCGCACGTCGTTCTCGTCGAAGCACACCGCCATGCCGTCGTGGGTGGCAATGAGGATTTTCCTGGCCCCGTCGGTCTCCCGGACGGACACCAGCTCGTCCCCCTCGTCCAGGCGCAGAGCCCGGATGCCGTTGTTCCGCAGGTTTTTCAGGGTGTGGACGGGCAGGCGCTTTACCGTGCCCTGGCGGGTGACCATGAAGAGATACAGCTCCTCACCCTCGTGCTCCCGGTAGTGGAGCATGGTCTGCACCCGCTCCCCCTGCTCCACCTGGAGAATGTTGATAATGTTGGTGCCCTTGGCTGTCTTGCCGCTCTCGGGGATCTGATAGCCCTTCTTGCGGTAGACCTTGCCGGTGTCGGTGAAGAAGAGGATATAGTCGTGGGTGGAGGCGGTGAACACGTCCACCACGCAGTCCTCCTCCCGGGTGGTGATGCCCTTCTTGCCCATGCCGCCCTTGGACTGGGCGGCGTACTCGCTCACCGGGGTGCGCTTGATATAACCCGCCTGGGTGAGGGTGAAGACGCACTGCTCCTCCTCGATCAGGTCCTCGATGTCGATCTCGTCCTCCACATCCTGGATCTCGGTGACCCGGTCGTCGCCGTACTTGTCCCGGATGACGGTGAGCTCCTCCTTCAGGACCCCCCGGAGCATCTCCCCGGAGGCCAGCAGCTGGTTGAAGTAGGCGATGCGCTCCTCCAGCTCCTTGTATTCCGCCTCCAGCTTCTCCCGGTTCAGCCCCTGGAGGGAGATCAGCCGCATGTCGCAGATGGCCTGGGCCTGGACGTCGTCCAGCCCAAACCGCTCCATCAGCCGCTCCTTGGCGTTGTCGTAGCTGCTGCGGATGATATGGATGACCTCGTCGATGTTGTCCTGGGCGATAAGCAGTCCCTCCAGCAGGTGGGCCCGCTCCTGGGCCTTGCGCAGGTCGTACTTGGTGCGGCGGATGATGACCTGCTCCTGATAGGCGATATACTCATCCAGGATATGCCGCAGGGACAGAATCCGGGGCTGGAGCTTGCCGTTCACCTCCACCAGGGCCAGCATGTTGATGGCGAAGGTGGTCTGGAGCTGGGTCTGGGCAAAGAGGCGGTTCAGGACCACCTGGGGGTTGGCGTCCCGCTTCAGCTCGATGACGATGCGCATACCGTTGCGGTCGCTCTCGTCCCGGATGTCGGAGATGCCCTCCAGCCGCTTGTCCTCCACCTGGTCAGCCATGTTTTTAATCAGCATCCGCTTGTTCACCTGGTAGGGAATCTCGGTGATGACAATGCGGGTGCGGTCCTTGCCGAACTCCTCAAAATCATGGCGGGCCCGGATGGTTACCCGGCCCCGGCCGGTGGCGTAGGCCGCGCGGATGCCCGACCGGCCCATGATGATGGCCCGGGTGGGGAAGTCGGGGCCGTGGATGTGCTCCATCAGGTCGGCCAGAGTGGCCTCGGGGTCGTCCAGCACGCAGATGGCGGCGTTGATTACCTCCCGCATGTTGTGGGGCGGGATGTTAGTGGCCATGCCCACGGCGATGCCGCTGGAGCCGTTCACCAGCAGGTTGGGGAACCGGGACGGCAGAGTCTTTGGCTCCTGCCGGCTCTCGTCATAGTTGGGGTCCCAGTCCACCGTGTCCTTCTCAATGTCCCGGAGCATCTCGTCGGAGAGCTTGGACATCCTCGCCTCGGTGTAACGGTAGGCCGCCGGGGGGTCGCCGTCCACCGAGCCGAAGTTACCGTGGCCGTCGATCAGCATGTACCGCATGGAGAAGTCCTGGGCCAGGCGGACCAAAGCGTCGTAGACAGAACCGTCACCGTGGGGGTGGTAGCGGCCCAGCACGTCGCCCACACAGGTGGCCGACTTCTTGAAGGGCTTATCCGCCGTGAGATTGTCCTCGTACATAGCGTAGAGGATGCGCCGGTGGACGGGCTTTAAGCCGTCCCGCACGTCGGGCAGCGCCCGGCCCACAATGACCGACATGGCGTATTCAATATAGGAGTTCTCCATCTCTGGCACCAGAGATGAGGTAATGATCTTTTGGTCCGGATAGCGGATCTCCTCGGGGTCGTATTGGGGTTTCTTGCTCATTTACTGTGTTCCTCCTTGTTAGAGGTGGGTTTTATATACCAAACAGATCAGCGTGCGTACCTGTGCGGTAAAGTAACAATTCTTCTTCATCCTGCCTGTAAATCAACAGCCAATCCGGCACTACATGACATTCCCGGTGTCCGGAATGATCCCCGCTTAAACTATGATCCAAATTTTTTTGCGGGAGCGTGTCCGGGATTTTCAACGTGTCAATTACCTGCTGGAGCAATTCCATATTCCAATGACGCTTTACACATAGCTTAAAGTCTCTCTTGAATCTTGTGGAGTATCTGACATTTAGCATTGTCATTCCTCCATCAATTCGGAAAAAAGCTCCTCCGTTGTGCCGTTGAACGGGTGGCCGCCGCCGTTGTCCAGCTCCGTGAAAGCCTCTATTGTTTCGGCGTTCGGGGTTTCGTCCGGGACCGCCGCCCCCTGCAGATAGGAAATGACATAGAACAGGCGGTTTTCCGGTATCTGGTCAATGAGGGTCTTTGCAAATTCCCGATTACTCATTTCTGGCGCTCCTTTCCGAAAACAAAATATTAATAATCCAGGTTCACCGCATATTTGGCGTTGCGCTCGATGAACTCCTTCCGGGGCTCCACCTTCTCGCCCATGAGGACGGTGAAGGTCTCGTCCGCCCGGACGGCGTCGTCCAGCTCGATGCGGCGCAGGGTGCGGCGCTCCGGGTCCATGGTGGTCTCCCACAGCTCATGGGCGTCCATCTCGCCCAAGCCCTTGAAGCGGTTGATCTCCACCTTGGCGTTGGGGTTATCCCCACGCAGCTCGGCGGACACCCGGTCCCGCTCCTCCTCGGAGAAGGCCAGCCGGGTCTGCTTGCCGCGGGTCAGCTTGAACAGAGGGGGGACGGCGGAGTAGACATAGCCGTTCTCGATCAGGGGCCGCATGAAGCGGAAGAAGAAGGTGAGCAGCAGGGTGCGGATATGGGCGCCGTCCACGTCGGCGTCGGCCATGATAATGACCTTGTGGTAGCGCAGCTTGTTCAGGTCGAAGTCGTCCCCGATGCCCGCCCCCAGGGCGGTGATGACAGGGGTGAGCTTGTCGTTGCCGTAGACCTTATCCGCCCGCGCCTTCTCCACGTTGAGCATCTTGCCCCAGAGAGGGAGGATGGCCTGAAAACGGCTGTCCCGGCCCTTGGTGGCCGAGCCGCCGGCGGAGTCGCCCTCGACGATATATATTTCGGTCAGCTCGGGGTTGGCCTCGTTGCAGTCCCGGAGCTTGTCGGGCATGGCTGCGCCTCCCAGGGCGGTCTTCCGGCGGATGGACTCCCGGGCCTTTCGGGCGGCCTCCCGGGCCCGGTTGGCCATGAGGGCCTTGTCCAGAATAGCCCGGCCTACCGAGGGGTTCTCCTCCAGGTAGGTCTCCAGCTTTTCCGAGACGATGGAGTTGACCAGGGTGCGCATCTCGCTGTTGCCCAGCTTGGCCTTGGTCTGGCCCTCGAACTGGGCCTCGGTGAGCTTCACCGAGATGACCACCGTGAGGCCCTCCCGGCAGTCCTCGCCGGAGACCTTTTCGTCGTCCTTCAGCAGCCTGATCTTCCGGCCATAGGCGTTGAGGGCGTTGGTCAGTGCCCGGCGGAAGCCCTCCTCGTGCATACCGCCCTCGGGGGTGTGGACGTTGTTGGCGAAGGAGACCATGACCTCCTGATAGCCGTCGTTGTACTGCATGGCGATCTCCGCCATGGAGTCCTCCCGGGCCCCGGACATGTAGATCACATCGCTATGGAGAGGGTCCTTGTTCCGGTTGATGAAGGTGACAAACTCCCGGATGCCCCCCTCGTAGCACATATCGTCCTCCTGCTCCCGGCCGGGGCGCAGGTCCACCGTCTGGATGCGCAGGCCGGCGTTGAGGAAGGCCTCCTCCCGCATACGGGTGTGGAGGGTGTCGTAGCTGTACTCCAGGGTGTCGAACATCTCAGGGTCGGGCTTGAAGGTGACGGTGGTGCCCGTGTGGTCCGTCTTGCCCACCACCTTCATTTCCTGGGTGATCTTCCCCCGGGCAAAGCGCATCTCGTAAATTTCCCCGTTCTTGTGGACCTGGACCTCCAGCCACTCGCTGAGAGCGTTGACAACCGAGGCGCCCACACCGTGGAGGCCGCCGGAGACCTTATACCCGCCGCCGCCGAATTTTCCGCCGGCGTGGAGGATGGTGAACACCACCTCCAGGGCGGGCTTGCCCGTCTGGGGCTGGATGTCCACTGGGATGCCCCGGCCGTTGTCGGTGACGGTGATGGTATTGCCCGGGTTGATGGTCACTGTAATGTCGGTGCAGTGGCCGGCCAGGGCCTCGTCAATGGAGTTGTCCACAATCTCATACACCAGGTGGTGCAGGCCCGACTCCGACGTGGAGCCGATATACATGCCCGGACGCTTGCGCACCGCCTCCAGGCCCTCTAAAACCTGAATCTCCGACCCGCCGTACTCGTGGTCGGTCTGGGTGGTGTTCAGTTCGTTCAGCTGGTTCAGTTCTTCAGACATAGTTTACCTCCGCGATGGAAATTCTGTGGGGGCGGACTTTGCCCCCGGGATTCTATTTCCCGCCCGTTTTACCCGGCGGGTGGATGATATCCGCCCATGCGCCGTCTTGCGGCAGAAATCAGCGTCATTCCAGCTCCTCGTCCTCCAGGTCGGCGGTGTCGTGGTAATCATCGCCGCCGCCTTCGCCGCCCACCAGCTCGGTGGTCCGCATCCGGCGCTTGTCCTTCGCCGCCTCCACATTCCGGTGGATCAGTTCCTTCACCTCACGGGGGTTTTTTACATTCTTCAGGTCCAGGTGGGGGATGCTCTTGTCCGAGGAGACCACACAGACCGTCCCAACACCAAAGATGCGCTGTCCCAGAGTCATGTTCAGCTGAAGGTCCCGCACCCGGTAGAGCAGTACCTCGTCAGATTTGATGTTGAAAAAGCCGGTCTCGCAGAACAGCCGGTCCTCGCTGAGACGGTAGCGGGTGAAGGACAGGGGCAGCCCCAGGTGGCGCTTGCGGTCCTTCCACAGATATTCGATGGATTCCATATTGTAACCTCCTCAATTGTGTAGGGCGTGACCACTGGGCACGCCATAAATTTAATTTTTCGGCGCGCCGGGGTCGTCGCGCCCTACAGAATGGAGCTTTTTGCTACTCTAAACCGCCCCGTTCCGCCCGGTGGGCCAGGGTGGCGGAGGACAGGGGGGAGATGTAGACCACCGGCTCCCCCCAGCGGCTGTCCGCCAGGATGAAGGACCGGGGCAGGTCCTCGGTGAGCCAGATGGCCCGGCCCTCCTCCTCCGCCCGCTCCAGAAATTCCCGGGTCTTGAAGGCCCAGCTGGCGTTGTCCAGGTCGCAGATGGCCAGAATGTCCCGGTCAGGGATGACCACCGATTGTCCTAAATGCAGATACATCACTACCCCTGCGCTTTCTTCTGAAACGCCAGCGGATACCCGGCCAAAACCCCGACCATAGCGGAGAACGGCAGGTAAAATTCCAATCCGCCTTCATACCAGAAGCCCCAGGTGAAGGACTGAATGCCAACCCACCGGACCAGATAGGGAAGCATAACCAAAAACAGGGCAAGCTGGGCAAAAATCAGAGGAAGAAAGCGCATTAAGGCACCTTTTACCCTCCTTCTGACAGCCGATCCAGCAAAAAACGCGGCCGCGCCGGACAGCAGAAGGACTGGAAGTATGATAAAAAGATTTTCAGCGGTACACTCCAGGACAAACTTTATATCGTGCCAGTTGGCCATTTATATCATCCTCCCGTTTTGAATGTGGAACGCCCGGCCCCCCTCCAGGCCCTCCAGCTTCTCCTCCTCGCAGCAGGTGATGAACACCTGGCCCCCCCGGATGCGGTTGAGGACGAAGGCCTGCCGCCTGGGGTCCAGCTCGGAGAGCACGTCGTCCAGCAGCAGGACGGGCCACTCCCCGGTCTCCTCCTGGAAGATCTCCCGCTGGGCCAGCTTCAGGGACAGGGCCGCCGTCCGGGTCTGGCCCTGGGAGGCGTAGGTCTTGGCGTTTTTCCCGCCGACGCTCACCGCCAGGTCGTCCTTGTGGGGGCCGGACAGGCACTGACGGCTGTCCAGCTCCGCCTGGCGGTGCTTCTCCTGGTGCTCCAGCAGGAGGGGAAGCAGCTCCCGGGGCTGGGCCTGGGGATCGTCCACATTGGACACCGTCTCATAGCCCAGCTCCAGCCCCTCCCGGCCCCCGGAGAAGTCGGCGTGGATGGCGGGGGCGCGCTCCCGCAGGCGTTTCACAAAGTGGGCCCGGTAGTGAATCACAATGGCCCCGGTCTGAGCCATACGGAGATTGAAGTCGTCCAGGGTGTCCAGCAGGGAGGGCCGCTCCGGCCAGTCCCGGAGGATGCGGGTCTTGTGGTCGTAGAGCCGGTTGTACTCCGCCAGGGCCTGGGCATACCGGGGCCGCAGCTGGCAGATGGCCCCGTCCAGAAATTTTCTCCGCTCCGCAGCCCCCGCCCGAATCAGGGACAGGTCCTCGGGGCAGAAGAGCACAGTGTTGAGAATCCCCGCCAGCTCTCCGGCGGTTTTCAGCCGCACCCCGTTGGAGTACAGCTGCCGGCCCCGGCCCCGGAACAGTCGGGCCTCCAGGGTAAATTCCCGGTCCCGGCTGAACACCTCCCCCTTGATAAAGGCTGCATCGATGTCCAGCATAATCATCTCCCGGTCATACCGGGCCCGGTGGGACCGGGCGGCGGAAAGATAGGCCACCGCCTCCAGCAGATTGGTCTTGCCCTGGGCGTTGTCGCCGTAGATCAGATTGACCCGGGGGTCAAACTCCGCCTCCAGGTGGGGGTAGTTGCGGAAAAAATCCAGCTCCAGCCTTTTGACAATCACGTGACCACAAGCTCCGTCTCGCCGTCGATCACTGCCCTGTCCCCGGGACGCAGCTTTTTGCCCCGCATGGCGCAGAACTCGCCGTTGACAGACACCCGGCCCTCCTGGATAATCAGCTTGGCGTCCCCGCCGGTCTCCACCGCCCCGGCGAACTTGAGCAGATCCTGGAGCTTGATAAATTCGGTGTGAATCTTGATTTCGTGTGTTTCCATTGCATAACCTCAAATCAGAGAAATATCAGTCATCCGCTTCCAAAAGGCCATACGCTTTCGCAGGGCGGGCGGGTCCAATACTTTGAGACAGCTGCGGAATGAATTGTAAAGCCGTTTGTCATTCCTGAAAATATAGCCCAATTCACTCTTTTCTGGATGTTTATTTAAATAATCCAGCACATGTTTTGAAAATCCCGGGTAAAAAGCCTGCCAATAGGCCATGGAAAGCAGATACTGTTCCAAGCTGCTGTTGATGAAGGTAAACTCATCTTCACTGTAATAGTGAATCCATTGCCAGACAGTTCCGGTTTTCAGCTCGACCACAACCGGACTGGACTCTTCACTCTTCTCCCATTTTTTGGTTTCATCCGGCGTATTTGCGTTTGATATAATACAAGCCCGATTCAGGGAACGATATTCCCCGATGACCAGATATTTTTTTCGTTTGATCGTTTCAATCCTTAGACAGCTGACCCAAAATATAACGCCTGGATAAACATCTTTTTTATAATCATTTTCCTCATCAGGGGAACGAAAGTCTAAAAATTGGTCCGGCAGTCCCACCTGCATCAAGAAATCCTTGATATTCTGGGGAATCTCCAAATGCTTCAGCTGGTATTCCCCATACCGTCCCAGCTTCGGGTCTTTCAAAAAGTCCGGGTCGGGCTCCAGCTCCACTCCCGCCTCTCGGACCTGCCGATATAGCTGGAGCATGGGGGGATGATTCATCCAGTTGGAGCGCTTCTCCTTTTGTTCCATGTGGCTCCCCTTAATTCGCTTTCAGCCGCACGGGCAGCACCATATAGATGAAGTTCTCCTCCCCCTCGGCGGGCAGGATGACGCAGGGGGCCACGCCGGAAGTAAACTCCATGCGCAGCTTGTCGGCGGGGGCGGCCTTCAGGGCGTCCATGAGATATTTATTGTTAAAGCCGATCTCCAGCCCGCCGCCGTCGCCCGAGATGACGCACTGGTCGGCGGCGTCGCCGATGGCCGTTCTGGTGGTGATGGACACGATACCGTCCCCAAAGACGCAGCGAAGGGGGGATTTGAGCTTCTCGCTGATGATGAGGGACACCCGGTCAATGGAGGAGAGCAGGGTCCGGGTCTCCACCTCGATTTTGACGGTGTTGCTCCGGGGAATGGCGTTGCGGTAGGCCAAAAAGTCCCCCTCCAGCCGGCGGCAGACCAGCACCGTGTCCCCCGTCTGGAACAGGATATGCCGGGCCCCCTGGGTGATTGTGACATTTTCCTCGCCGGAGCAGATCTTTTCCACCTCGTTCAGGGCGGAGCCGGGGACCACAAAGGAGAAGCTATCCATCCCCTTTTTCTCCTCCACCGCCTCGTGGCGCAGGGCCAGCCGGTAGCCGTCCACCGACACCACCGTGAGGCCGGTGCCGTCCACCTCAAAGAGGGAGCCGGTGTGGATGGGCCGGCTCTCGTTGTCGCTGACGGCAAAGAGGGTCTGCCCGATCATGGACCGGAGGACGGGCTGGCCGATGACCAGGGCGTTCTGCTGGTCCACAGAGGGCAGCTCGGGGAACTCCTCCGGATCGGTACCCAGAATGTTGAACTCGGACAGGCCGCACTTGATATTTACCGTGTAGCCCTGGGAGGTGAAGACCACCACGTCGTCGGGCATCTTGCGGACAATCTCACCGAAGAGGCGGGCGGACAGCACCAGGGAGCCCGTCTCCCCAATCTCGGAGGGGACGGTGGCCTGGATCCCTGTCTCCAGGTTGTAGCCGGTGAGGCGCAGGGTGGTCCCCGCCTCGATGAGGATGCCCTCCATGGCGGGGATGGAGCTCTTGGCGGCCACAGCGCGGGAGGTAATGGATACCGCGGCGGACAGCAGGGCCTTTTCACAGGAGAATTTCATAAAGGTTCCTCCGATCTCTTTCTCTCCGGATCAGGAAGGAGAGGATTTATTTTTAGTAACAGTAGTCAGTAGGCGAAAAAAATGTGGAAAGATGCGGGAAAGCCTTGGGAGAGTAGGGGAGAGGCGTCAACAGGGGGTGTGGACGGGGGAGGGCGGTTTTCCACAGGCCCTCTGTTTGTCTACATTTCTCCACAGACAATCCACATTTTTTTGTGGAGAACTTGTGTAGGGCAAGAGCTCTGCCCTTGCCTTTCTTACAAGGGTTAAAGACCTGTTCCAGGCAAGGGCAGAGCCCTTGCCCTACATTACGAAAGCGGTGGAAATGCCCTACTCGTAGCGGGAATTGATGTTGGTGGTGATATCCTTGATGATCTCCGCCTTCTCCGGGTCGGTCTTCACCAGCTCCTCAATGCGGTTGAGGGCGTTGAGAACGGTGCTGTGGTCCCGGCCGCCGAACTCCGCGCCGATCTCCTTCAGGGACAGGTTGGTCATGCGGCGGATCTGGTACATGGCGATCTGCCGGGCCATGGATATGTCCTTGGCACGGCCCTGTCCCCGGAGGAGGTCGGGCTCCAGATTGTAGAACTTGCACACCTCGTCGATGATGACATCGGCGGTGGGGAGAATGTCGGATTTTTCCTTAAATATGTCCTTGACCGCCCGGATCACCGTGTTTTTGTCCACCGTGTCCCCAATCAGGTCCTGGTAGGCCATGATCTTGTTGACCGTGCCCTCAATCTGCCGGATGTTGGCGGTGATATTCTCGGCGATGAGCTGGATGAGAAAGTCGGGCAGTTCCATCCCCATGCGGATGGACTTGTTGCGGATGATGGCCATGCGGGTCTCATAGTCCGGGGGGATGATGTCGGCCAGCAGGCCCCATTCAAAGCGGGTTTTCAGCCGGTCCTCCAGCCGGAGCATCTCCTTGGGGGGACGGTCGGAGGTGAAAACAATCTGCTTCTTCAGCTCGTAGAGCACGTTGAAGGTGTGAAACATCTCCTCCTGGGTGGAGTCCCGGCCGGCGATGAACTGTACGTCGTCCATGAGAAATACGTCCGCTCCCCGGTATTTGTCCCGAAAATCCTGGTTTCGGCCCTCCCGGATGGCGGTGATAAGTTCGTTGGTGAAGGCGTCCCCCTTGACGTAGATGATTTTGAAGTTCGGATGGGCCTCGTGGATGGTGTGGGCGATGGAGTAGAGCAGATGGGTCTTGCCCAGGCCGGAGGCCCCGTAGATGAACAGGGGGTTATAGCTCATTCCCGGGTTCTCCGCCGCCTTCCGGGCGGCGGCGTGGGCGAATTTGTTGGACGAGCCCACTACAAACCGGTCGAAGGTGTACTCCTCCGTGCCGGGGAGAAAATCACTCTGCTTTGGCCCGTCCTGGAAGCTGGTGAGCTGATCCTCTGTGAGGACCGTGAGCTGAAAGTCGGAGGAGAACAGCTCGCGGAGGGCGTTTTGGATGGGGGAGGCGTAGCGGGCGGCGATAATGTCCCGTTTGAACCTGGTGGGGCTGTACAGCACAAAGCGGCTCTCTTCCAGAGAGACGGCCTCGGCGTCGTCAAACCAGGTGTTCATGGTGGTGGCGGTCATCTCTGACCCCATCAGGACCTTGACCTTTTCCCATACTTCAGCGGCGGGATTCATAACGCTCCTCCTTAATACAGACATCAAAAAAGTGGCGCAGCCACCTTTGGGAGCAAGCCGCGGTATGTAAAACGGCGGGTTTTCTCCTTCTTAACATTATACCAAAAAACGGAGAAAACAGCAAGGTTTTTCCCCATTTTTTATTTATAATGTGCCGCAGAACTTGTGGGTGAGGGTCTGGACGGCTACAAGATGTTGACAATCAGAAAAAAATTGTAAAAAAACCTTGTCCAAAGGGCAAAAATGTGGTTGACAGGGGACATGGATATCCGCTATAATGATGGTCGTATCTTTTGAGGAGCGGGCCGCAGCGGTCTGTTTCTCAGAAGCGAAACCGCAGACCGCAGCCTGTAGCAGGGCTGTTGTTGGGCCGGGAGAGCCGGCTTGAGATTTGATGAGGAGGTGTCCCCCATGCTTCGTACCTATCAGCCCAAAAAGCGTCAGCGCTCCAAGGAACACGGCTTCCGCAAGCGTATGGCCACCCGCAATGGCCGCAAGGTGCTGGCCAGCCGCCGCGCCAAGGGCCGCGCCCGCCTGACCCACTGAGAAGGGGAGGGCGGCCGGGCCGTCTGTTTCTCCCAGTGAGGTCAAGGCCGGACAAAACGGGATAAGAGGACACAGTCAACATACCGCACAGAGCAGGGGCGTGGGAGAAATTCCCCCGCCCTATGTGTGCATACGGAGGAAAACATGGAGCATACCGTCTCCCTGAAACAAAATCATGAATTTCGCCGGCTGTACAACAAGGGAAAGAGCGCCGTGTCCCCCTATTTTGTCATCTACTGCCGAAAAACCGGCCGGCCGGTAAACCGGCTGGGGATTACCACCGGCGTGAAGCTGGGCAACGCCGTCAAGCGCAACCGGGCCCGCCGCCGCATCCGGGCGCTGTACCGCACCCACGAGCACAGGCTGCTGGCCGGCTACGACATCGTGGTGGTTGCCCGCACCCGGGCCATCTATGGCCGGTATGCCGAGCTGGAGCGCTGCTTTGTCCAGCAGATGAAAAAGCTGGGTATGGCTGCGCCGAAGGGGGACAAGCCCCAATGAGACGGCTGCTGACGGCCCTGATCCGGTTCTACCGGCGCAATCTCTCACCCCTGCGCCCCCCCTGCTGCCGTTTTATTCCCACCTGCTCCGAGTACGCCCTGGAGGCGGTGGAGAAATACGGCGCCCTAAAGGGGGGTTGGCTGGCTCTGCGCAGAATTTCGCGGTGCCATCCCTTCCACAGGCAGAAATCTATCGAATACGATCCGGTTCCTTAGAATAGCTGCCACAAATATAAAGCGGAGGTAACACTGTGGGTATTATTTTACAACCCTTTGCCTGGCTGCTGCTGTTTTTCTACAATATGTTCAACAGCTACGGCCTGGCCCTGATCCTGTTTGGCATCGTCATCAAGCTGGTGCTCTTCCCGGTTACCCTGAAGAGCAAGAAGAGCATGATTCAGACCACCATGCTCTCCGGAAGGATGCAGCAGCTGCAGAAGCAGTATGGCAAGGACAAGGAGCGCTACAATCTGGAGCTTCAGAAGCTCTATGAGCGGGAGAAGGTCAACCCCATGGGGGGCTGCCTGTGGTCCCTTATCCCCATGGTCGTGCTTATCGCCCTGTTCAGCATCATTCGGGAACCCCTGACCTACTTTATGCACCTGTCTGTGGAGCAGATTCAGGCGCTGGCCGCCCACCTGGACTGGGAGACCGTCTCCGTTGCCAATGGCTGGGTCTCCCAGTCCGCCATGGAGAAGCTGCAGGAGCAGCTGGCCGAGGGTAAAATCACCAGTCTGTTTCAGCATAATGCCGGGTACAACCAGATGTATCTGGTGTCCCTCATTAACAGCGAGAACCTGTCCTCCCTCCAGTCCTTCCTCAATTCCCAGTTCGCGGGGGCGGGAGACGGGCTGTTTGTGATGAATTTCCAGTTCCTGGGGCTGGATCTCTCCAAAATCCCTACCTGGAAGTTCTGGGCCGGCGGCGTGACCCCCAGCTCTATCGGCCTGTTTATTCTGCCCATTATCTCGGTGGCGGTGTCCTACCTGTCCATGAAGGTGAGTATGGCCACCAACCAGATGAACAGCCAGACCAAGAACGCTCAGATGGACCAGACCAACAAGATGATGATGTGGATGATGCCGCTGATGTCCCTGTGGATTGGCTTCACCGTCCCCGCCGGCCTGTCCGTCTACTGGATTACCCAGTATTTTGTCACCATGATCCAGGAGGTCATCTGCGGCAAGATGCTGAAAAAGGACTACGAGGCCGCCCGTCAGGCCGCAGAGAAGCGGGAGGCCGAGGAGAAGGAAGAGGAGAAGCGCCGCAAGGAGGAGGCCCGTCTGGAGCGCCAGCGCCGGATTGAGGAAGAGAAAAAGAACAAGGGGAAGAAAAAGCCCAAAAAGAAGGACGACGAGCCGGAGCATGAGGGGATCAACAAGGCGGACAGCCGGGAGGGCCTCCGCGCCTATGCCCGCGGCCGGGCCTATATCCCCAACCGCTATGGCGGCGTGACTCCCTATACCGATCCTAACCAGCTGTTTCACACGATAGCCGAGGCCTCTCAGAAGGGAAAGAAGAAGAACAAGCCCGTGGAGGATGAGAAGGAAATTCCTGCCGTTCAGCTTCCCGAGACCCCGGAGGAGGCTCCCCTGGTGGAGGAGACTGCCGCTCCCGTCGAGACCGAGGAGATTGAGGTCGAGGTGGAGGAGATTGAAGTTGAAGTGGATGAAGACAAGGAGGGTTAAGTGATGTTAAAGTGGATTGAGACCACCGGACGCTCCGAGGAGGACGCTATTACCGCTGCCCTGTTTCAGCTGGGACTGGACCGGGACGACGTCTCTGTAGAGGTGATCGAGCGGGCTAAATCCGGTTTTCTGGGCTTTGGCAGCAATCCGGCCAAGGTCCGGGTGAGCTATAACGAGGTGGACGGCGTGCCCCGTCCCATTACCGACGAGCCAGCTGTTGAGAAGCCCGCCCCCAAGGTGGGAAAGCCCGCTCCCGCGGAGGAGACGGTCCTCCCCGCTGCCAAGCCGGTGATGAGGGAGATTCCCGCAGCCAAGCTGGAGGAAAAGCCCGCCCCCGTGGAGGAGGAGACTATCCTCTCCGCCAAGCCCGGCATGGCTCCACCCAGGGCCCGCCAGCCCCGGCCTGAGCGCCGGGAACGCCCCCGCCGGGAGAATCGGCTGCAGGAGGGGGACGAGGTGCTGATCGGCTCCGCGCCCCAGCCCAGGGAGCCCGTCCAGATGAGGCCCGCCGACCCGGAGGACCAGCGGGCCGGACAGATTTGTACCTTCCTGACCGGTCTGATGGAGCATTTGAAGGTTCAGGCGGCTCCGGAGATTTTTATTACCGACGAGGGGAACTATAAGGTCGTTCTTCAGGGACAGGACCTGGGAGCCATCATCGGCCGCCGGGGCGAGACCCTGGACGCCATCCAGCAGTTGACCAGCTACACCGTCAACCGTGGCCAGTCCAAGCGGGTGCGCATCCACGTGGACGCCGAGGGCTACCGGGCCAAGCGAGAGGAGTCCCTCCAGCGGCTGGCCGTGAAGGTGGCGGGCAAGGTGATCAAGTACCGGAAGAACATGACCCTGGAGCCTATGAACGCCTACGAGCGCCACGTGATTCACACCGCCCTCCAGGACTACAAGGGCGTTACCACCTACTCCACCGGCGTGGAGCCTAACCGCCGCACCGTGGTGGCATACGCCCCCCATCAGAGATAATATTTTGGCGGAAGGGGAGACCCTTCCGCCTTTTTTGCAAAAATGCCTCCCTTCGCAAAGGGAGGTGGCATTTGCGAAGCAAATGACGGAGGGTTTTCTCTGAAAAAATATCCTGTTTTCGGGAGAAACCCCCAGTCAGCTTCGCTGACAGCCCCCTTCGCGAAGGGGGCCGTTTGGGTGCTTTGAGAAAGGAGATAGTTATGCCAACCCCCCTCTACGACGCCCTGCGGAGCTACGCCGGAAAGGACCCCCTTCGGTTTCACATGCCGGGACACAAGGGGAAGCCTCTCCCTGTCCCGGAGCTGGCGGGGCTGGCGGCTATCGACCTCACAGAGCTGGCCCCCACCGGCAACCTCTACGAGGCCGGCGAGCCCTTTGATCAGGCCCAGCGGCTGTGGGCGGACCTGTTTGGATTTGAGAACTGCCAATTTCTCACCGGGGGGTCCACCATGGGGATTCACACCGGACTGGCCCTGTGCGCCCGGCCGGGGGAGAAGGTCCTTGTGGATCGGGGCTGCCACCGGGCCGTCTTCAACGCTCTGGCCCTGCTGGACCTGGAGTCCCTCTGGCTGGAGCGGCCCTGGCTGAGAGAGGAGAGCCTCCCTGGTCCCATTTCCCCGGGGGATGTGGAAAAAATGCTGGAGGAACAGCCGGATATTAAAACGGTTTGTATTACATCACCCACATATGCCGGAGTGTTGTCAAATATCGGGGCAATTTCCCGAATCGTCCACGCCCATGGTGGAAAACTCTTTGTAGATGGGGCCCACGGAGCCCACCTGCCATTCCTGGGGCTGGCCCCCTTCTGGGGGGCGGATGTGGTGACCGTCTCCGCCCACAAGACCCTCCCCGCTATGGGGCAGGCCGCCCTGCTCTTTTTCGACGGCTTTGAGCTGGGCCGGGTGCGGCAGATGGCCTCGGTCTTCGGCACCTCCAGCCCCTCTTACCCCATTTTGGCCTCTATGGACCTGGCCCGCCAGTGGATGGAGGAGGTTGGGGCCTGGGAATATCAGCGGGCCGCCCTCCGGGTGGCCGGGCTGCGGCAGAAATTTCCCAGTTTCTGTCCAAAGCCCGGTCTGTCGCTGGACCCCTGCCGGTTTGTCCTTAGGGTGAAGGACGGCCCCGGCTTTACAAAAAGGCTGGAGGAACGGGGCATTTTTGCGGAGATGGAGGACGGGGGGCATGTGGTCTTTATTTGCACCGCTCAGGATAGCGACAGAGACTTCGACTGTTTGGAGAAGGTGCTGAAAGAGCTGCGGAACATGATGGGGGACTGCCCGCCTATCCCCGCCCCGCCCATCCCGGAGCGGGTGCTCTCTCCCCGGCAGGCACTCTTCGCCCCCGTTCGGGAGTGGCCGAGGCCCTTGAAGGACTGTGAGGGGGAGATTGCCGCCTGTCAGATCGCCCCCTACCCCCCCGGCGTCCCCGTTGTGGCCCCGGGGGAGCGAATTTCAAAAAAAGAACTGGCCTATTTGCAGAAAATAGGGTATAATATGCTGTCAGAGATTCGGACGGTATTATCTGGCTGATATCATAACACGGGGCGCCGAGTCGTCGCCCCCTACAGCCCGAAGTGGGAGGAATTTTATGAACCTGTCCGCCTTAGCGGGAAACCAGCGCGTCAGAGATCAGCTGTCCCGGCAGGAGCAGGGACGGGGACTGTCCCACGCCTATATCATCTCCGGGCCTGCCGGCTCCGGGCGGCACAGCCTGGCCCGTCAGCTGGCGGCGGCTATGCTCTGCGCCGGCCGGGGGGAGAGACCCTGTGGCCAATGTGTCCCCTGCCAGAAGGTGCTGAAGGGAATCCATCCCGATCTGTCGGTGATTGCCGGCCCGGAGGAGGGCAAGCCCATTACAGTGGACCAGGTGCGCGCCCTCCGGGCCGACGCCTACATCCGGGCCAACGAGGGGGAGCGGAAGGTCTATCTGCTGGAAAACGCCGACCGGATGAACCCCTCCGCTCAGAACGCCATGCTCAAGCTGCTGGAGGAGGGCCCGGCCTACGCCGCCTTTCTCCTCTTGGCGGAAAATGCCGGGGGACTGCTTCAGACGGTGCGCTCCCGGTGTGAGGAGCTGTCCCTGATTCCGGCGGGAGAGCCGGGAGATCAGGAGGGCCGGGCTCTGGCGAAAAATCTGGCCGATGCCCTGAGCCGGGCCGGAGAGCTGGAGTTGCTGGAGGCGGCGATGGTGCTGGACGGCAAACGGAACAGGGAGGAGCTGTCCGCCCTGCTGGAGGCGGTAGAGACCGAGCTGGCGGATCGGGCAGCCGAGGGGGGCGACCGGCGGCGCCTGCTCCGGGCGGTGGAGCTGATTCAGCGGCTGCGGGGGGCCGCGCGCCTCAATGTGAATGCCGGCCAGCTCTCCGGCTGGCTGTGCGCGGGAATGTTTGACACTCTGTGATTACAGGATTTAATAGTTCAAGGAGAATATACCTATGGTAGAGATTATCAGCGTCCGCTTTAAGAATGGCGGAAAGGAATACTACTTTAATCCCAACGGGACGCAGTTTCAGGTGGGAGACGGGGTGATTGTGGAGACCACCAAGGGGACGGAGTATGCCCAGTGTGTCCGGGCCAACAGCATGATTGACGAGATTGAGCTGACCGCCCCGCTGCGCCCGGTGGTGCGCAGAGCGGCTCCGGAGGACCTGCGGACCCTGGAGAAAAACAGGGAGCGGGAGAAGCACGCCATGACCGTGTGTCAGCAGAAGATTGCCGAGCACGGCCTGGATATGAAGCTGGTCAGGGCGGAGTATGGCTTTGACGGGGGAAAGGTGCTCTTTTTCTTCACCTCTGAGGGCCGGGTGGACTTCCGGGCTCTGGTGAAGGACCTGGCGGCCACCCTGCATACCCGGATTGAGCTGCGGCAGATCGGCGTTCGGGATGAGGCCAAGCTGCTGGGCGGCCTGGGCATCTGCGGCAAGCCCTTCTGCTGCTCCCAGTTTTTGGAGGAGTTTCAGCCCGTGTCCATCAAAATGGCCAAGACCCAGAATCTCTCCCTCAATCCCACCAAGATTTCCGGCACCTGCGGGCGGCTGATGTGCTGCCTGAAGTATGAGCAGGAGGCCTATGAGGACCTGGTGAAGCGGGCGCCCAAGCAGGAGTCCTTTGTGGAGACCCCCGATGGGGCGGGCACGGTGTCCGGCGTGAACCTTCTGCGGCAGACCTCTCAGGTGCGGCTGGAGTCCGACCCGGAGAGCCCAAGGACCTATCACAACTGTGAGCTGTGCGTCATCCGCAGCGGAAAGGGCAAGCGGCCCGAGGGCTATGTGGAGCCTCCCCTGGAGGAGCTGGCCAAGCGCCGGCGGCAGGAGGAGGGTGGGACCGCCCTGGTGTCGGAGGAGGACTCTTTGGCGGCCGCCATCGAGGCCGCGTTTCCCAGCCGGGGTCCCCGGGAGGAACAGCACCGGGAGGAGCGGGAGGACCGCCGTCCCAACCGCCGGAACCGCCGCCGCCATCCCAAAGGCGAGGGCGGCGAGCCCAAACACGAGGCGGAGGGAGCGGGTGAGCGCAAACCCAGAGAGGAGGGGGGCGACCGCCGCCCCAACCGCCGCCGCCGTCACCGGACCAAGGGGGGAGGAGGCAAGCCCTCCGGTCCTCAGGAGTGATAAGGGTTAAAATGAGCCCGGCCATGATTTGACATGGCCGGGCCTTTGGTTTATACTGGGAAGGCGCCAATTTTGATGGGGGAAGTGAGTGAATGGCCGGGTTTTTTAACGCGCTGTCGGCCTGTCTGGTGCTGCTGATGCTCATGTCGGTGGGGTATTTCATGGGCGTCGGAGGGTGGATGACCGCGGCGGAAAAGAAATTTCTCAGCAAATATATTGTCAACATCGCCGTGCCCTGCAACTGTGTTGTGGGCCTGCTGAATAATCTGGACCGGGACAGCCTGGCTCAGGCGAGCCTGATGGTAACTGCTGGAGTCATCTCCGTGGCGGTGGACCTGTTGGCCTCCGCCCTGGTGGCCAGCCTGCTCCGGCTGCCCCGGGAGCGGTGGGGCGTCTTTGTGGCAATGGCCGGTATGTCCAATACCTTGTTTATCGGGATTCCGGTGTGTACCCAGCTCTTTGGCGAGGCCAGTATGCCCTTTATTATGCTCTACTACATCGGCCACACCTCCTTCCTCCAGTCGGTGGGGGTGATGCTCATCGAGCGGGCGGGCACCCATAAGAGCCAGGGGGGCGGCGTGGGCGGATTTTTGAGGGATATGTTCTCTAAGCCCCCCATCCTCTCGGTGATTCTCGCTATGGCGCTGCTGTCCCTGGAGCTGAGACTGCCCGAGCCGGTGATGCGCTTCGCCGGTTATATCAGCAATTCGGTGTCACCCCTGGCGCTGATTTACTGCGGGTTTATTGTCTATGAGGTGGGGCTGAAAAATCTGCGGTTCCTCCGGGGGCTGCCCACGATGCTGGTGATGCGGCTGGTGCTGTCGCCGGTGATCTGTATGGGCTGCTGCCTCCTGTTCGGTATGGAGGGTCTGCCCCTGCGGGTCTTTGTGGTGGAGAGCGCCCTGCCGGTGGTCAGCCAGGTGACGGTGATGGCCGGAGCCTATGGGGCTGATGAGGAGTACGCCGCTACCGGCGCCTGCCTGTCTATTTTGGCCAGCTTTGTGACCATTCCGGTTTTGATGCTGGTTTTGGGATGAAAAGTCCGCCGCATTTGCGGCGGACTTACTTTTTCGGATAGGGTTTTATACAGTCGGTGCGGCCCAGCAGATAGTCCACACTGGTATGGTAATATTCCGCTAACCGGCAGAGAATTTCGGGTGGAATGATGTGCTCTCCCCGCTCGTAATAGGAGTAGGCACGTTGCGTAATGTTAACGGCCTTGCTTATTTCAGCCTGGGTAAGATCGTTGTCCTCCCGGATATCTCGCAGACGAAGGTACATTTTTATCACCAAAAATAGAATATCCTAGATCAATTTGTTCTATTGCATTTTAGATAGTTTTGGTCTAAAATAATCTTGAGGTGATAATGATGAATATAGAAGAAGTCAGCGCACTGCATAGCGATGAGCTGATAAAACTGCCGCATGATCCTTCTGATTTAAAGGATGACATATGGCAGCTCAGTCTGCAAATCCGCATTCTGCGAGAGCAAGTGGATGACTTTAAGGAGGACTATGGAAAATTAGTAAATCAACAGCTTTGTACTTTGGAAGCTCTGTTAAGCTGGTGTGATAGCTTGTTGTATCAATCCTGTGAGCTTTATTGTAAGCATTCAAAAATAGAAAACGATACCCCGGAGGGCTTATGAGGCTCCTCCGGGGTGTTTGTTATTCCTCTTCCGTCCTGGTGACGGCGATGTTCAGCTCATCCAGCTGGCGCTGCTCCACAACGCCGGGGGCGCCCATCATCAGGTCCTGGGCGTTCTTGTTCATGGGGAAGGGGATTACCTCCCGGATGGACTCCTCGCCGGACAGCAGCATGACCATCCGGTCCACCCCCGGCGCGATGCCCGCATGGGGGGGCGCGCCGTAGGTGAAGGCGTTGTACATGGCGGGGAACTTGCTCCGCACGTCCTCCTCCTCCAGGCCCACCATCCAGAAGGCCTTGACCATGAGCTCCGGGTTGTGGTTGCGCACCGCGCCGGAGCTGAGCTCCACCCCGTTGCACACCAGGTCGTACTGGAAGGCGGTGATGGACAGGGGGTCCACCTCTCCCTTGATGGCCTTTTCGATGATCTCCAGGCCGCCGTTGGGCATGGAGAAGGGGTTGTGGCAGAATTCCAGCTCGCCGGACTCCTCGCCGATCTCATACATGGGGAAATCTACGATCCAGCAGAACTCATACCGCTCCTTGACGAAGTGGGCGGGGCAGAGGGGCGCCACGGTCTTGATGAATACCCCGGCGGTTTTTTGCGCCGCCAGCAGCGTTCCAGCGGACAGGCCCACCAGACAGCCGGGGGCGAGGGTCAGGGCCTCCACCACCAGGTCCTTGATGGGCTGGAGGAATTTGGAGATTCCGCCCACCAGCTCCCCCTTCTCATCATAGCGGAACCAGTACACCTTGTTCCCCGTCTGGACCTCCACGTCGGCGCACAGCTTGTCGATCTGTTTCCGGCTCCCCTCGAAGCCGTACACCACCACCGCCTTTACCCGCTGGTTCTCAAAGGGCGGGAACCCGCAGCCGGACAGGAGCTGGGTCAGGTCCTGCACCGTCAGGTCGATGCGCAGGTCGGGCTTGTCCGTGCCGTACTTTTCCATGGCCTCCAGGTAGGGGATGCGGACAAAGGGGGCTTTTGAGGCGGTGCTGTACTTGCCGTACTTGGCGAAGATGGGGGGCAGTACGTCCTCCAGCACGGCGAAGACGTCCTCCTGGTTGGCGAAGGCCATCTCCATGTCCAGCTGGTAGAACTCGCCGGGGGAGCGGTCCCCCCGGGCATCCTCGTCCCGGAAGCAGGGGGCGATCTGAAAGTACTTGTCGAAGCCGGAGGCCATGAGCAGCTGCTTGAACTGCTGGGGGGCCTGGGGCAGGGCGTAGAACTTGCCGGGGTGCTTCCGGGAGGGCACCAGGTAGTCCCGGGCCCCCTCGGGGGAGGAGGCGGTCAGAATCGGGGTGGTGATCTCCAAAAAGCCGTGGCCCGTCATGGCGGAGCGCAGGGCGGATACCACCTGACAGCGCAGGACGATGTTGTCCTTTACATCCGGGTTGCGCAGGTCCAGATAGCGGTATTTTAACCGGGCGGATTCATCCGCTTCCCGGCTGCGGTTGATAGGGAAGGGCAGCTCGTTGTGCCGGCACTTGCCCAGCACCTCAATTTTGGCGGGCACCACCTCGATGTCGCCGGTGGGCAGCTTGGGGTTCTTGCTGTCCCGCTCCCGGACCGCGCCGGTGATGGAGATGACCGTCTCCTTGTTCAGCTCCTTGGCGGCCTGGACCGTCTCCTCGGTCTCCAGCACCACCTGGGTGGTGCCGTAGAAATCCCGCAGGACCAGAAAGGCCAGATTTTGCCCCACTTCCCGCAGGTTCTCCATCCAGCCGGCCAAGGTGACCGTCTGGCCGACCTGCTCTATGCGCAGCTCCCCGCAGGTGTGGGTGCGGTAAAAGGTGCTTGTGTCACCCATAAATATCACTCCTGTTTGTATTATTTTAATTGTCCATTACTGTTTGTAGAGCTTCTTCCAGCTCATCGGGAGAGGAGGGGGCGTAACCCCGCCAGTGTCCTTCGTCAGGAAGCCATAAATGTTTGCCGTCCCAGTATGCGATATAAGAGGGAGAACAGCCGCTGACCTCACAGATCCCGATTCCTTTTTTGCTGGGTCTTATGAGCGGGAAAAGCAGTTTTTTCATGATGTCCTCCAAGGTGTGTAGGGCGCGACCACTGGGCGCGCCGTATGCAATGGGACGGCGGGCCGGGGTCGTCCCGCCCTACAGCGGCGGCGTCACTCCCCTTTGTCCAGGATGGGGGCCTCGGCGTCGTTGGCGCCCATGGCGGATACGATTTTGCCCACGGCCTCGCCGGTGGGAATCAGCTCCTGCTCGCCGGAGCGCATGTCCTTCAGCGACACCTTGCCCTGCTTGATCTCGTCGTCCCCCAGGAAAATCACATAGGGCACCCCCAGCTTGTCGGCGTAGTTCATCTTCTGCTTGAATTTCTTCTGCTCGCCGTAAATCTGGGTGCGCACCCCGGAGGTCCGCAGCTGGGTGGACAGGGTGATGGCCGGGCCCATGTCGTCGGTCATGGGGAGAATCAGCACGTCGGCGGGGGCGGTGTTCAGCTTGTCGTTGAGATAGCCCTGGTCCTCCAGTACGAAGAACAGCCGGGTCAGACCGATGGAAATTCCAACGCCGGGGAGTTGTTTATCGGTGTAATATTCCGCTAAGTTATCATAGCGGCCGCCGGAACAGATGGAACCGATCTCCGGGTGGTCCAGCATGGTGGTCTCGTAGACGGTGCCGGTGTAGTAGTCCAGCCCCCGGGCGATGGTCAGGTCCAGCACAAAGTGGGTCTCGGGCACGCCGAAGGCGGCCAGGTTTTTGGCTACGGCGGACAGCTCCTCCA
>CAJUSG010000009.1 GCA_910589085.1 uncultured Oscillospiraceae bacterium
GTTGACAGCCTATTATGTTATTAGTTTTCTGTTTCCCTTTGTCAAGAGAAGATACAATTACAAAAGCATCCACGCTCAAGCGTTTGAATGCCATCAGGCAGTTTAATTGATTTAAGCGATGTGCAGCCGCTAGAACAATGTTCTCCAATTGTTTGAATACTATCAGGCAAATTTATTGATCTTAACGAATTGCAACCATTAAAGCAATAATCACCAATCATATTCAGACTATCAGGCAGATTGATTGATTCCAGTGAACTGCACCCCCAAAAGCATCCATAATGTCTAATTTCAATTCTTCCAGAGTATCCCTTTAAGCGATTGTGTCCAAGAAAGTTTATTCCATTTGGTAACTCAATCTCTGCAAGAGCGGCGCAGAGCGCGAAGACGCCATTTTCAATTTCAACGAGACTTTTGGGAATATCTATTTTTCTCAATCTACTACATTGGTAAAATGCTCCAATCTCTATTTTATATACACCTTCTGGGATGACAATAGACTCTATTCCCTGCATACCAGCAAAGCATTCTTTCCCTAAAATTTTGATGCCATCAGGAATAACTACATCCGTTTCCGCACCATGATAGGCAATCAGTTCCCCGGCTCGCACTTCAAAATCGTCATTTTTTGTTTTTACAACGCCGTCGATGCTGACTGTACCCTCGATCATCATTTTTCTGGCTTCTTCGACAGAGTACTTACAGCCGCAGGTTTGACACACAAATACCCCATCCTGCTTAATCAGATCTGCGCTCCCGCACATTTCACAGATAAGTTGCTTCATCTTCTCTCTCCTCCTGTTAAAGTTCCGTGTGATGATTTTTCTGCCTGCTGTTTACTTTCCTGATATAATCGTTTCCAGCCAAACCACCCAGCGACAATATCCATGCCAAGATTAGAATGATCGCATGAACCAAAAGGGCTACTTTCCAGGATACGATATCAGAACACAAAGAAAACACAATACACAGAGGGATTTGCGCCGCCACATAGACGCCGGAAATGAGGGCCGAAGGGAATTGGAGGAATCTGTCATCCGGGGTTTTGGCTTTCTTTCCCACAAGGCACTGAAAAAGCAGTGTGGAACAGAAGGCTGCTACTACAAAAACAAAAGTAATCCAAAAAGCAGCGGTCATGCCCTGGTTTAACGTAAACAGGAGCACCATGGAAAGCAGGAGCATGAGGACCCAAACCGCCAGAGCAATCTTCTTGCTCATTCACACCGCCTCCCGCTTGCTGCCGCACTTGGGGCAAAATTTTCCGGGACGTTCAAATACATAGCCACACTTGGAGCAAGTGGACTTCGCAGCCACCGGCGCTCCACACTCCCCGCAGAAGGCCATACTTGACTGGAGCGGAGCGCCGCAGTTTTCACAGAAACCGGCGGACGCGCTCTGGGCAGATGGGGTTCCAAAAGCGCCTTGAACTGCCTCACCGACCACGCCGCCTACTACCCCTCCAACACCCGCCATAGCGCCCAGTCCGATGCCCATACCAGTAAACTGGCCTGCCGCCTCATTTTCAGCCGCTTTCTCCGCCACATCAAATCCCCGCTCCTGCTGATAGGTGTAGCCCTCCTGAACTCGCTTGGTGGCGATTGCCTGTGAGTCAATCACTGTTTTCTGTGCCTCTGTTTGAGCATAAATGATGGCAGTCTGCTGCTGGAGCTTTGCCTCCGCGATATCGGCGTACTGCCGGAAATGTAGCTCTTTAAATTTTTCATACTGCGCCTCTCCATCCGGTTTCGCAATGGTGGTCACGAAGAAACGATCCAAAGATAGCCCGTAGTCAGCAAAATTTGGGGTCAGTTTTCCTTTCAGCGTGTCGGAAAACTCAAGCAGGTGTTCATCTATTTCAAAGATGTTGATTGTCTTGGTTTTTATGACCTGAGCAATGTAGGTTTTGACTTTTGTCATAAGGACTGCTCGGAAGTAGGACACAATCCTTTCCTGGGACAAATCCCGCTCTGTCCCAACCAGGTTGATTAAAAGCCGTTTTGAGTCCTGCACACGCAGGCTCATTTCGCCGTTGGCTCCGATGGACAGTGGAAAGCCATAGACGGGTTCTATGTATTGCACTTTGCTGTCCGTCCCCCATCGAATTGCCATCTGCTCCACCTTATTGATGAAGTAAACCTCACAATGGAAGGGGGACACTCCGCCAGTGGGAATGTTCCTGAGTTTTTGCAGGATAGGGATATTAGCGGTTTCCAAAGTATACCGCCCGGAACCAAACAGATCCAAAGGCTGACCGTTGAGGAAAAAAACGGCCTCTTGGGATTCATGGACAATAAGCTGAGAGTGCGTATTAAAATCTTCTTTGGGGTGCTTCCACACGAAGGTACTGTTGTCACCCTCATATTTGATAATACTTGTGAACTCCATCAAATTTACCTCACACTTTTCAATAGGGGTTTCTCCTATAATGAGGAACCGCCCAGCCCGTAATCAGGCTGGGCGGTGCATTGGATTATTTTCAGCCTGCAACCCAATCCCGATAGCGGTATTGGGTAACTTCGCGGGTTTCATACTGGGCATCAACCATTCTACTTTCTTCCCAATAATAGTTTTTTCCATTGGGGAGTGTGTACTCCGGCCACCACGCTCTTCCATCGTTTCCGTAGTGATCTACATAAACGTGATTTCCACTACAGTTTCCACAGGTCCAGCTGGTGCCGTTGACCTTGTACCGTGTGGTGTTCCAGTCAGTGTAGCGAATATTTGAACTGCCGAATTTGTTCCGAAGATATGTCTCGCACCAGCATTCATGCCGACCGTCGGAGGTAGCATACCCTCCATAACGGTATTCTGTATAACCATCAGAAATTTTAACCTGTTCCGTCATAGTTCTGGTTTCCACTTGGCGGGTGTCAGAGGCAGACGCAGAAGCTGTGGACCAATTGCTCCATGTGGACCAATAACCCTTTGGAGGTTCCGGAATCGCAGAATTAATCATATCGTCTCCCAATTGACCCAATGCACAGACAAGGCAGGAATCTACAGAATTTTCTATATTATCTGTAAAAACCTCGCCACAGGAGCAGGTATAGAACGTATAGTGCGGATGCTCTGGGCTGACTGTAGGATTGATCTTTTCATGCTTATGGACGGCATTTTGGAGCCAGTGGGCATATAAAGTCTGACTACTGGTCAGATGGACTTTTGTTGACGCTGTGATTTTTGAGCCGCCGGATGCCTGAGTATACCAACCATCAAAAGTATAGCCATCTCTGCTTGGCGTTGGCAGACTGCCATAGGTGCCGCCGTTTGTAACGGTAATCGTCTTGCAGGTGGAGCCGTTGTCCAGGATTACTTCATAAGTTTTTGATGGCGCTTGAATTTCCTTCCACTCTGCGTACAGGGTAATATCCTTCTCAACAAACATCTCATCCCCAGTTCTAAGGAGAAGCCCAGCCGAACCACCTTGAGAATAAGTCCAACCGAGGAATGTGTAACCTTCACGGGTTGGCGTGGGCATGCTGCCAACAACAGAACCAGCAGAAACCTGCTTAGAAGTCTGGGAGACTGAACCGCCATTGGGATCAAAAGTGATGTTATAAATTTGGGGAGTAGTTGGTGAAGTTGCTCCAAAAGAAGTTAAATCTGCAATATAAAAGAAATAGCTGTAGCCATGCTTGGTTTCGCCAAAATGGGTGTGTTTTTTGTCTGTACATTTTTTGCTAATAGTAGTCCATTTGCGAGCAAAATCTTCGTAGGTATAATCCCTTGCGGCGGCCCCTATTTTCCCGTTTTCCAGGGTAATGTTACCCTCAAGTGTTGTAAATGTTCCAGCAGTATTATCCTTTGCGACTAAAACCATAGTATGTCCAAAGCAGTTGTTATCACGATTATCTTTTGAAGTGCTAGAGAAGTGTGTGATTCTTATTCTTGAGCCCAAAGGTGCCGCTTGGATATATGCCTTGACATGTTCTTCCGTAATGCTGCGCTCCTCGGCGGATTTCTCTCTCAATATATTGTAACTAGTGTTAAAATCAGTCGTAATACCTTTATAATTCCAAATTTTAGATAGTATTTGTCCGGCGTAGGTGGCGCAGTTTTTCACGTTCTTACCAGAAGAAGCGGTTACTGTCACCCCGTTGATGGTAAATGAACGTTCTGCCGCAAGAGCAGGAGATGCCATTGTACATAGCATACAAATTGTAATAATCAATGTGAAAATTCGTTTCATAATATCACCCGCAAATCTTTCATAATATGCTATAAGCAGCATTGTAAAGAATCATAGCAACTTGCCATCTTGTCAGGGACTCGCCTTTTTGGGCTGAAAGGCGATTTATATAACCACGTTCGTGCGCAATCTCAATATACCCATCCGGGTACCCGCCAGCCTGAATGGCTTCTTCCTCCAGTGCCATTGCTCGGACCACCATTGTTAATACCTGCTCATAGGTTACAGAATCATTTGGACCAAATTTTCCGCTCCCATAGCCGCTCACAAGACCGAATTCAGATGCTTTGGAAATGTATTTATTGGCCCAATGAGTCCTGGAAACATCTGAAAATGTATCTGAAACAGTCAAATCTTCGGTTTCACCAAGCATATTACAGATAATTGTCGCCATTTCCGCACGCGTAACTGTCTGATTTGGATTAAAATTTCCATTGTTATCGCCTCTCATAATTCCAACATCATCGAGATACTTCACCGCCTCGGCATAGTCAGCGTTCTCATCCACATCCGGGAATGAGGATGCGGCCATAGCGGGACAAATCAGAACACCTCCTATCAGAAGTCCCATAAACAGACATCGAAGTTTTTTCATTGACAATTCTCCTCTCTTTTTAAAATGTGTACCTTCCTGTAAAATCGCCTTATTTTTTATACAGGGAAAGAATACCACATAAATCGCCAATTTTCAATACCTCACGAGATATTTTTCAGAGGGATAATTGACTTACAGGAAGGTACACTTTCCTGTAAATTTGCCCCTTTACAACAACTTGGCTTTTTCGTAAATTTCTGCCCGGTAGCGGAAGGTTGACAGCGGCATACTACACTCTCTCGCCGCTACCGTGCCAGTAATCGCCCCGGATTTCCATCGTTGGTAGGCACTGTGGTAGTTCTCTGGGAGCGGCTTGGGAGGTCTGCCGAACCGAACACCTCTAGTCTTTGCCGCCGCAATGCCCTCTGCCTGCCGCTGACGAATGTTGGTGCGTTCATTCTCAGCAACAAAAGACAACACTTGCAGGACAATATCGCTGAGGAAGGTCCCCATCAAGTCCTTGCCCCTGCGGGTATCCAACAGCGGCATATCCAGCACCACAATGTCAATACCTTTCTCGTTGGTCAAAATCCGCCACTGTTCCAAAATCTCGCCGTAGTCGCGCCCCAGCCGGTCGATGCTCTTGATGTAGAGCAAATCGTCCGGCTTCAATCTTCTGACCAGCTTCTTGTATTGGGGCCTCTCAAAATCCTTGCCGGACTGCTTGTCCAGAAAGACATTCTTCTCCGGGATGGACAGCTCCCGCATGGCGATTAACTGCCTCTCCTCGTTCTGGTCGCGGGTGCTGACCCGGATGTAGCCGTATGTATTAGGAATGGTTATCGTACCTCCCTCCGGCGCTGCCAGACAATGTCATATCCCAGCGCGTCAGCCAGTTCTACGGCCTCCCGGTAGCGCAGGGAATCCCGGCGCAGTTTGCCGGAGAGATTGGGGACGCTGGCGCTCCATCCGTACTGGTCGGCCAGCTTCTCTACAAGGTTGGCCATGGTCATGCCCTCCCGGACAATGTACGATTTGATTTGGTTTCTTGTGTCCATGTTCATCCTCCTTCAAATTGAAATGTTTTGGTGTTCGCCTGTCAGCGTATCTCATTCCCGCAATAGCGGATTTGATGCGCTGGCGGGTACGATTGATTGATGTGTGTCCATCCGACAGAGCCGCCGCCCATGAAGCCCTGTCCATGGGGACGCACTTTGCATTTCACGGTTTGGTGTGACTTCATGCTGAACCGTGAAAATCCAAACGGGACGGCGCACTGTATTCGCTGTTGGGCGCGTCGCTGTTTCGTATGGATTGCAGTACAAAAAGTTCCGTTTGTTCGCTGTTTTCACATAGATTGAAAACAAGTCTCGATTTTAAGGCTGATTCTTCTGCCGTTCTCTCCGAAAGCCGTTCCTGCCCCCATTTCCGGCGGCGTGTGGTCCCCTCTGGTGCGCTCGTGCCTTGCGGCAGTCGCGGCGCACTTCGCCGGGGGACATATCCCATTCGGACGGTCATGCACTTGTCAATGTTCACGTCTCTACCAGACACTTAAAATTATAGCGGTTTTATGCCCCTTTTCCCGTATATCCAAGAGGTAGGAAATCGGCCCCAAAACGTGCAAATTTCCACGCTCTTGGAAATACCGCCTTTCTTCGACAGAATATTGCCGGAAACTGTTGTAAAATGACGAAAGAGACGGTATGATTGCAGGGGAGGGAATGATATGGATGACGCAAAGCAGATCATGCACGAACGTTTTTGGGAATTGCGGAAGGATCGGAACCTGACGCTGGAACAGCTTGAGAAGCAGACCGGCATTTCAAAATCCGCGCTGGGCAGCTATGAAGCAGAAGGCACAAAAGACATCAGCCACTGGGCTGTTGTCAGACTGGCGGAGTTCTATGGTGTGACTACGGACTACCTGCTGGGCTTGTCAGTTATGAAAAATCACCCAAACGCAGATTTGAATGATCTGCGTTTGAGTGATGAAATGATTGAGTTATTAAAAAGTGGCAGGATTAACAACCGGCTGCTCTGTGAGCTTGCCGTCCACGGTGACTTCCGGCGGTTTATGCTTGACCTGGAAATATATGTTGACCGGATTGCCAGTATGCACATCCGCAATAACAACACCGCTCTCAAAACCGAGCGCAAAGTATTGATGGAACGTGCGGGCCTGGATGACAATGATTTGAATATGCGCACGTTGGAGCTGGCCCAGATAGATGAGGATGATTACTTCGCTCATGTGATTTTTGAGGATCTGCGGCCCATCATCCGGGATATTCGAGAGGCGCACAAATCCGATGCCACTACCGCTGACGCTGATACGGAGTCACCGGCAGAGAAAGCAGTACGTCAACTGGAAGCGGCTCTCAACTGTGAAGGGAGTAAGGAGGAAAAGATAGTAAGAGCACTCCTGTCGCAGCTTGAGATTGACTATGATACATTGACGAAAGAAGAATTTGTGACTTTGATAGGAATTTTGAACAAGTCCGAGCACATGAAGAAGCATATCAGCAGGAGGGGCAAGGTTCCTGCCTCGCAGAGGCGGAAACGAAAAAAGAGGTAAACAGGCGGCTAAATGTAAAAAGAGGGCGGAGAATGGAAATTCATCCATTCTCTGCCCTTTTTTGTTCGCCTATCCTGCCTGACAGATGCCGTGAATGTAATTTTCTCGGATTACTGTTTTACGGACACCCACCTAAGGGGGCAGAGAAACCTTATTACCGTCCGTCGGCGGCGTATTGTCCCATGTGGACGTCCAGCACAGGCCGGTTGGGCTGGACCAGGGCATCCTCATAGCGGCATTTCCACTGGATGCTCTGGTCCAGATTGCCGTTGTCCGCCACGCCGTCCACCGTGTCGCCGTCCTTGATGGGCCGGCAGTTTTCCAGACAGTAAGAGGCGATTGAGTAGGCGTGGTTCACCACCCAGTTTGGATCCATATCGTGGAAGTGGTACTGCATGTCCTCGATGTACAGCAGGCTCATTCCCAGGGTATCCACCACGGAGTCGCTGGTGCCGCTGATATTGAAGAACCGGGCGTTGACGATGTAGTGGATGAAGCGGTCGAGGCCGGTAAACTCCCTGTTCCGCACGGTGTCCGCCAGGATCAGCTTGCCGGTGTTCAGGGAGTACACCGCCTCGCAGGTGGGGAAGAGCTCCACCAGGGCCTCCAGATAGTCCATATCGAAGTCGGCCCGCTCCAGAGGGTCCAGAGCGCCGGTAAGTATGTCGTTGGCGAAGACGCAGTATTTGCACTCCGACAGGATGCGGTCCCGGTCCTCCAGGCAGTCCCACATCTGGCTGCGCTTCATCTCGTCGATGGTCTCCGGATGGAAGGTGTCGCAGGGCATGATGGACACCTGGACGGGCCCCTGGCCGTTGCTGAACTTGGCGATGTGGTCCATGGCGGCAAAGAGAGCGAGGCCATTCATGGCTTCGGCGGTTTTTTTCTCCGGCTCCGCCGCCTCCACCTTGCCGATGCGGCGCTCCAGCACCTCGGCAATCCGCTGGATAGACGGCATCTCGCATTTTTCCTTCATCAGCAGCTGGACCATGAACACCCCGCCGGGGCGGACGGTGGGGTCCATCTCGTCCAAAGGAGATTTTTTCTCTTGCGGCGCGGGCTCCGGCTCTTTCTCCGGCTTTTTCTTTTTGAAAAGTCCCATATTGTTCCTCCTATCTTAAAAACCAGGGCGCAAAAGCGCCCTGGTTTGGGGTTAAGATTAGTCCACCTTGGGGCCGGCGGCCACCAGGGCCTTGCCGGCGTCGTTGCCGGTGTACTTGACAAAGTTCTTCACGAAGCGGCTGGCCAGGTCCTTGGCCTTGGTGTCCCACTCAGCGGCGTCGCCGTAGGTGTCCCGGGGATCCAGGATGGCGGGGTCAACGCCGGGCAGGGAGGTGGGCACCTCAAAGCCGAAGTAGGGGATGGTCTTGGTCTCGGCCTTGAGGATGGAGCCGTCCAGGATGGCGTCGATGATGCCGCGGGTGTCCTTGATGGAGATGCGCTTGCCGGTGCCGTTCCAGCCGGTGTTCACCAGGTAGGCCTTGGCGCCGGACTTCTCCATCTTCTTCACCAGCTCCTCGCCATACTTGGTGGGGTGCAGCTCCAGGAAGGCCTGGCCGAAGCAGGCGGAGAAGGTGGGGGTGGGCTCGGTGATGCCCCGCTCGGTGCCGGCCAGCTTGGAGGTGAAGCCGGACAGGAAGTAGTACTGGGTCTGCTCCGGGGTCAGGATGGACACGGGGGGCAGCACGCCGAAGGCGTCGGCGGACAGGAAGATCACATTCTTGGCGGCAGGACCGCGGGAGATGGGCTTGACGATCTTCTCGATGTGGTCGATGGGGTAGCTGACGCGGGTGTTCTCGGTGACGGACTTGTCGGCGAAGTCGAGCTTGCCCTCGCCGTCCACGGTGACGTTCTCCAGCAGGGCGTTGCGCTGGATGGCGTTGTAGATGTCGGGCTCGGCGTCCTTGTCCAGGTTGATGACCTTGGCGTAGCAGCCGCCCTCGAAGTTGAACACGCCGTTGTCGTCCCAGCCGTGCTCGTCGTCGCCGATGAGCAGACGCTTGGGATCGGTGGACAGGGTGGTCTTGCCGGTGCCGGACAGGCCGAAGAACAGGGCGGTGTTCTCGCCGTTCATGTCGGTGTTGGCGGAGCAGTGCATGGAGGCGATGCCCTTCAGGGGCAGGTAGTAGTTCATCATGGAGAACATGCCCTTCTTCATCTCGCCGCCGTACCAGGTATTGAGAATGACCTGCTCGCGGCTGGTGATGTTGAAGATGGCGGCGGTCTCAGAGTTCAGGCCCAGCTCCTTGAAGTTCTCCACCTTGGCCTTGGAGGCGTTGTAGGAGATGAAGTCGGGCTTGAAGTTTTTCAGCTCCTCCTCGGTGGGGGCGATGAACATGTTCTTGACGAAGTGGGCCTGCCAGGCCACCTCCATGATGAAGCGGATGGCCATGCGGGTGTCCTTGTTGGTGCCGCAGAACACGTCCATGACGTAGAGCTTCTTGCCGGACAGCTCCTTAATGGCCAGGGCCTTGCAGGCCTCCCAGGCCTCCTGAGAGGCGGGCTTGTTGTCGTTCTTGAACTCATCGGAGGTCCACCACACAGTGTCCTTGGAGTTCTCGTCCATAACGATGAATTTGTCCTTGGGGGAGCGGCCGGTGTAGATGCCGGTCATCACGTTGACCGCGCCCAGCTCGGTCATCTGACCCTTCTCAAAACCCTCCAGGCCGGAGTCCATCTCCGCCTCGAAGAGCTGCTCATAGCTGGGGTTGTAGACAATTTCCTTGATGTCGCTGATGCCGAGCTTTTCCAAACCATAAGTTTCCATGATTTGCGTTCCTCCTTAATAAAGAATGGTGAAAATGGTCATCCATTCCGATCATGCCTTATTTTACCCCATTTTTCAGGGCTTTGCAAGAGTGAAGTAAGGGAAAATAGCGGAATGGGCAAAAGCCTCAAACCGAGCCCCGCAGGCGGCGGGACAGTTGGGCAAATTGGGGAATGGACAGCCGCTCTCCCCGGACGTCGGGGGGAAGTCCGCAGGCCGCAATGGCCTGGGCGATCTCCTCCCGCTGTCCGCCCAGACCGGCGGACAGGCTGTTGAGCAGGGTCTTGCGCCGCAGGGCAAATGCCGCCTTCACCACCCGGAAGAAATGCGCCGGGTCGTCCACCTCCGGAGGTGCGGGGCGCGGGACCATCCGAACCACCGCCGACGTTACCTTGGGGGCGGGGATGAAGCGGTCCGGGGGGACTTCGAAGAGGTATTCCGGGTTGGTGTGGTACTGGCAGTAGACGGAAAAGGCACCGTAGTCCGCCGTGCCGGGGGCGGCGCAGATCCGCTTTGCCACCTCCCGCTGGATCATCACCGTGATGGCGGAGAAGCAGTCCGCCTGGATCAGGGCGGTGATGGCGGGGGTGGTGATGTTGTAGGGCAGGTTGGCGCAGGCGATGGGGGTCAGACCCTGAAATTTTTCCCCGGTCAGGGCGGGAATATCCGTCTTCAGGATATCCCCCCAAATGACCTCGGCCTTTGGACAGTCCCTCAGTGTCTCGGCCAGGATGGGCAGCAGGGCTGTGTCCAGCTCTACCGAGACAACTTTGTCTGCTCGGCCGGCCAGCTCCCGGGTCAGGGGCCCGATACCCGGCCCAACCTCCAGCACTCCTGCGCCCGGTCCGGCTCCGGAGGCTTTGGCAATTTCCCGGGGAACCCAGTCCTCAATGAGAAAGTTCTGACCCATGGATTTGGAAAAACGGAAGCCGTGCCGGGCCAGCAGGGCTTTGATTTGATTGATGTCACATAGGTTCACAGGCCGCCTCACTCCTCTCCGCGGTCACCAAAAAAGGCACCCCATAGAGGTGCCTTTTAACATGGCGCAAAACAATTAAAACAGCTTTTTGAGACCATCCAGCTTTCCGCCCAGGTCCGACGCGGCCAGCTTGGCCTTGATGCCGGCGACCAGAGGCTTGAGCTGATCGTCGGGCAGATTCATGCCCGTCAGCTTCTCCAGCGCCTTGACCGGGTCGTCCTGGAAGTTCTTCAAAAGGGCGGGGTCCTTTTGAAGCTTGGCGGCGAGCTCCTCTACCTTTTCTTTGATATCAAACTTCATATCCATGGTGAAATACTCCCTTTCGATTGGCATGGAAAAATGTGCTCCGACTTTAAAAAAGCCGGAGCAAGCGACGCTTGCCCCGACATGGCGCAGAAGGGGGGATTCGAACCCCCGCACGGTTTTACCCGCCTACTCCCTTAGCAGGGGAGCCCCTTATAGCCACTTGGGTACTTCTGCATGGCTGCAAGTAAAAACGGTGTATTGAATTTTGGAAAATACAGGACAGGCGACGCTTGCCCCGACATGGCGGAGAGAGTGGGATTCGAACCCACGGCTCTTGCGAGTCACTGGTTTTCAAGACCAGCTCCTTAAACCACTCGGACATCTCTCCAAATTGGCTTCCAATCAGAGACGCTTGTTATCTTATCACCCGTGCCGCAATTTGTCAAGAGCTTTTATAAATAAATATCAGGGGCGGACAGATGCCCGTCCCTATGTAGGAATGTCAGCGCAGCATCCATTGGAGCATGAGCAGCAGCCCGAAGCCGGGGACGCCCAGCACCCCCAGGACCAGGGCGTTGACCAGATTGACGCCCAGGCTGACGCCGATGAGATGTCCCACCTGGGAGAAAAGGGCCAGAACGGCCAGCCCCACGGAGGAGCGCAGCGCCAGCCGGAGCAGCTGTGCCGCCGGCCGGCGCAGAAGGAGCAGAGCGGCGCACAGAATCAGCCCGGCCAGGCACCAGGCCGTGTAACCAGGCATGGGATTCATGTGGCCCCCTCCAGCTCCTTGACCCGGCGCAGCAGGTAGTTGTACCGGGCCTGAAGGGAGTTGATCTCAAAGACATAGGATTCGATGAGATCGCTGTCGCTGGCGGAGTTGAACCCGCCATAGGCCTGGTTGATGAGGGTGCGGGTGCGGGACAGGGAGCTCATCAGCTCCCGGCGCTCCTCCTCCTGGGCGGAGGCGTCCCGGCGCAGGGTGAACTTTCGGGTAGATTCCATATTTGTCGCTCCTTTCAAGGACTTTCCGCTGCTAATATTGTATGGATAGTCTGGACAAATATTCCAGCCCTTAAACCGGAGGACAGAAAAAACACCAGCCGGCAACATTTCTGTTGCCGGCCGGCGGCTTGAGCAGCTCAGCGCATACTGGAATTGAGCTCGTAGGTGTACAGCGCCGCGGCCAGCTCCGCGCGGGTCACGGTCTCGCCGGGACGGAGAGAATCCTCAATGTTTGGAAGCAGGCTGTTGGTTATGGCCCACTTCATGCTCTCCACCGCCCAGGGGGAGATATCCGCCGCGTCAGAGAACTGGGACAGGTCGGCTCCGGTGCGCAGGGAGACGCCCGAGTGCCGGGCATAGCGGAGGAGGATGGAGACCATCTGCTCCCGGGACAGGGGGTCGTTGGGCGCAAAGGTGTTGTGATTGTAGCCGGAGATCAGCCCCTCCTGCTGACACCAGGAGACGGCGCGGCAGTACCAGTCGTCAGCGGACACATCGGAGAACTGAGACATCTGCGCGTTCTGAGAGCCGCTCATGGTCCACAGCACCTGGGCCAGCTGGGCACGGGTCAGGGGGCCGTCCGGGACGAAGAGCCCGTCGTCCGTGCCGGCGAAATAGCCCTCGGCCAGGACAAACTTCACCGCGTCGTAGTACCAGCTACCGGGGGAGATGTCGAAGGGGATGAGCACGCGGTCGTAGATCTCCAGATAGTAGGTCTGCACATAGTCCTCGCCGTCGGCGGGGTCGGTGCGGTGCAGCTTAATCATGCACAGGGGAAAGTCCTGGGAGGCAATGTCGCCCTGCCCCACGTCCAGGGGAGCGGCGCCGCCGGCGGTCCGGGCCTGAACCGCCTCCTTGCTGCGGTGGACCAGCAGCTCCGGGGCGAGGATGTAGGTCTCGCCGTTGGTCAGGGTGGGGGCGCCTTCCTCCGCAGCCGGGGCCAGACTGCCCTGAAGGTCCATCACATCCCAGACAGGGCTGTCGTCCCCGTCCAGCAGCTCATAGGTGCCGTCGCCGTTCATGTCGGTGAGGTAGTCCACCGTCACCCACACGCCGTCCGCCTTGGGCTGGATGAAGAATCCGGCGTCCATGGTGGCGCGGTTGAGCTTGCAGGTGTACTCCACCGTGTCGTCCACCTGAAACTGGCCGCTCTTGTCCCGGCGGTACAGGGCGACCGAGATGGTCCGGTCCCGGATGTCGTTGCCTGTGGCGTCAATGCGGAATTCGGCAAAGGGCTCAGCCGCGGGGAGGGCCAGCCCGGAGGAGATGGACAGGGCTGCCGTCATCACGGCGGCCAGCGCGGCGGCCATCCATCGTTTGTATCGTTTCGTAGTCATAAGAGGGACTCCTTTCTGGATACGCCTGCGAGATGAGCCTATTATACCCAATATTTTCTGCCTTGGCAAGGGCTGTAACAAAAGAGTAAGAATTTGGCATGAAAAACAGGGTATTCGACAGCCGTCAGCTCTCTCCACAGGCGGGCAGGGCGGTCTCGTCCCAGATATAGCCCAGCTCCAGAAGCTGCTGGTCGGTATACAGCGAGCCCTCCTCCCGGTTCATGGCGGACAGATCAATATGCCGCCACCCCTCCGGGGTCTGAACCACCGCCCAGAAATGGGGGACCTCCTCCAGGGTGCCCTGGGCCACATGGCAGGGCACCTCCAGGGTCTGACACAGGGCGGCATAGGACAGGGCCAGCCCCTCGCTGTCCGCCCGCTTCGCGGCGAACAGGTCGTAGGCGGAGGAGCCCCCCTGAGGATCATATTCCCCCAGTTCCAGAAGGGCCCGGGCCGCGGCCAGGGGGAGGTCGGGCTGGCCGGTCAGGTCCCAGGCCAGCTCCTCCAGCTCCTTGGCGAGGGCGGCCTGCCGCCGGGTCAGCTCCCGGAGCTCCAGGGGGTAATCCAGCAAAATTTCCACAATCCTCTGCCGTCCGCTGCCGGGATAGATGGCCAGATCCACCTGGGGCATCCCCAGGGCACAGGCGGGGACGTCGTAGTAGGCCTGCCGGACCAGCTCCCGGATGAAGGCCTCATCCTGCTCAAAGTAGCTGATGCGCAGTACCCGCTCCGGGGCGAAGGAGGTCAGGGCGGCCTTCAGCTCGCTCCGGATGGCGGTGACGCCGGTGGCCTGGACGATGGAGGCCACCTGTTCCCGGGTGCGCCGGTAGGTGATATTGACCCTGGCCTCGGAGTAGGTGACCACCGGGTCCACCGTGTACTTGATGAACTCCACGCAGTAGGCCCCCAGCGGGTCCTCCTGAACCACCTCCAGGCAGGCGTCGGACAGGTAGGGTTCTACGTTCTCTGTGTCGGTGTACAGCCGGACGGTGCCCTCCTCCACGCCGCCGCTGACAAAGTAGATCAGGGCGTTGACCAGCTCCTGATAGCTGTCCGCCCGGAGGATGGAGGGGTCGCCCTCGGTGGCGGGGACGGCGTTGTGGGTGGTGACCTGGCTGTATTCCCGCTCCAGAAGGGCGGAGCACCCTGTGAGCAGCAGCCCGGCGGCCATCAGCACGGCCAGAACCTTTCCGCTCTTATTCATGGGAGATACCCCCTTCTTCAAAATCGGGCGGGAGAGCTCATCCGGGGATGCGGGATTGGCAGGGGATCCCGGTCTGGCACTTTCCGCAGCCATAGCGGGGGGCGTAACGCTCCCGCAGCATGGCGGAACGCTGATTGCAGGGGGCCTGGAGCTTGCCGCCCTCCAGGCTGATGGCCTGGACGGGACAGCGCCGGATACAGGCGCCGCAGCGGGTACAGTAGTCGTACAGGCCGGTGTAGGGCCTGGGGTCGGGCTCCAGCTCCAGGTCGGTGATGATGCTGCCCAGGCGGCCGGCGGTGCCCTTTTGGGTGATAATGGCCCGGGTCAGACTGAAGGTGCCCAGGCCGCAGACGTAGGCCGCGTGGCGCTCCGACCAGTTGCTGCTGTATGTACCGGAGGTGATCTCCGGGTGGGCCAGCTTTGTTTTGCCCCCTGTGATGCCGGCAAACCGGGGGTCGGCGGCGGGCATACAGACAGCCGCGCCCTGGGCGGTGAGCCAGCCGCAGAGCGCCTGGAGGACGGAGAGGAGAAACTGCTGCCCCTCGATTCTGCCGAACAGCCACTCCAGAGAGGTGCCGTCGGGCTGGGAGCGGGCCTCTCCGTCACACACGGCCTGGGTGAAGGGGAAAAAGAAGGAGATGATGGATTTTGCGCCGGGGAGCCACTCTTGGGGCGCCATGAACCAGGGGCCGATGACGCCGTCCTCCTTGTAGGACTCGAACATGGGGTCCGCAGCGCTGCCGAAGCCGACCAACGGAGGCTGAAAGAGCTGAAGACCGGCGACCGGACAGCTGCCGGCCTGTTCTGCGGTGATGGTGTTTCCCTCCACCGTGGAAAATATGGTAAGCAGCCGGTCCTGAATTTGCTGTTTCGTCATAGTCGCTACTCCTTTTCGTTGTGTCCCGCGGTATCAGTAGCCCAGCTCCTGGTCGATAAGGACGATTTCCATGGTCTCAACATTCCGGGGCTTTTCCCACAGCACGACCAGAGCCCGGCAGCTGCGCTCCGGGCTGGAGCAGTTGTAGCATTTGTCGGCCTTGACGGCGCAGGGGGTCTTGAGGCCCAGCCGCTGACAGTTCCTGGGGGCGGCAATGTTCCGGGCCCGCCACAGAGCCTGATCGTAGTCGGGGGCAATCTTGTTCCGGCCCACTACAAAGTAGACCCGCTTATGTCCGAAGATGGTGGAGGCCACCCGGTTGCCCACTCCGTCGATGTTGATGAGCTCTCCCGTCTCGGCCAGGCCGTTGAGGGAGCAGATGTACACGTCCGTTGCGGCGGCCTGGGCCAGGCCGTCCTTGTTCCAGTGCCAGAGAGCGCTGTTGTGGGCGGCCAGCCGGGGGTAGAGCCCCATCTCCTGTACGGTCATGGAGCCGCCGAAGGCCACGCTCACCCCGTCGATCTGGCCATCCAGATAGTCGGCGGCCTCCTCCTTTGTGGCAAAGCGGCGGACGGTAAATCCCCGCTGCTCCAGATTTTCGGTCAGCCTGGTCCAGTCTGTCATAAAAAACACTCCTTATATTTTTTTGGAATAAAATTTGGGAAACGGGCGGCGCAGAGGCCGCCCCCTACAGGTCGTTCTTCTGATACCGCCGGAAACCCTGACCCAGCACCTCGTGGGCGTTGCAGACGATAATAAAGGCCTCGGGGTCCATCTCGTGGACCAGAGCCTTCAGGGGGACGATTTGACGCTGCTTGAAGGCGCACATGAGCACCAGCCGGTCCTGTCCGGTGAAGCTGCCCTCCCCATGGAGAAAGGTGGTGCCCCGGTCCAGCTGCTTGTCAATCTCCGCCGCCAGAGGCCGGGGGTTGGAGGTGACAATGTAGGCCACCTTGGACTGGTCCAGGCCGTAGAGCACCATGTCCATGACCATGGTGGAGATATACAGGGCGATAATGCCGTACATGGCGCTCTCCATACTGCGGAAGGCCACCGACACCGCCAGCAGCATGGACAGGTCCACCACAAGGAGCAGCTTGCCCATAGGCAGCCAGGCGAAGGGCAGCTTGAGCAGCCGGGCGATCAGGTCGGTGCCCCCGGTGGTGGCCCCTTTGGAGAAGATGATCCCCAGGGACAGTCCCAGGCTTACCCCGCCAAAGATGGCGGCCAGCATGGGGTCCATAGGGGGAAAGGTGTACACAGCGGAGATCAGGTCCACCAGCACCGAGGTGGCCGCCATGGCGAAGAGGGAGGACACCAGGGTGTGGCCGCCCAGGAATTTCCAGCCCAGGATGAAGATGGGGATGTTGAGGATCAGAACCACCGTGCCGATGGGGACGGCGGGGGAGAGGTGATTGAGGATCATGCCCAGGGCGGTGAGTCCCCCGAAGCCGATCTGGTTGGGGACATAGAACCAGTCGAAGCTGAGGGAGTAGAGCACCGAGCCCAGGGCAATCCAGAGGTAGTCCTGCGCCAGGCGGGAGAGGGGGTTTTTGGTCATAGGGTCCTCCTGAAAAATCAATATTCCGTGTTTTCTCTACGCGGTCAGGATCCGCAGAAATGCGTTGCGGATGGCATCGCCGGGATAGTTTCCCAGCAGATGTACGTGGTCTCGCTGAATCAGGCCGCCGGCCATCTCGGCGTGGCCGCCGCCGTCGCCCAGCCCCAGCAGAGCGTCGCGGACCAGGCGGCCGGCGTGGACCCGCGGGTCCTCCGAGCGGACGGAAAATTTAATGCCGTCCTCCCGGCAGGAGTATACCACGGCCACCTCCACCTCCTGGAGAGCCAGGATAAAATCGGAGAGAATGGCAATCAGGGCGTCGGGACAGGGGAAGGAAATGCTGGAAAAGCCCACCTTATCATAGAGCTCGATGCTCTCAATGGCGGCGCCGTAGGCCTTCAGGTCGGAAAATTCCATGTTGTTCCGCTCCAGCCGCGCCAGCGCCTCCTGGTCACACAGGGGGAAGAGGAAGGAAAACATCTCGATGTCCTCCTGCGTTACCCCCCGGGTGAACTGTAGGGTGTCCATCTTCAGACCGTAGAGCAGGGCCGTGGCGGTATCCCTGTCCGGCGCGAGGCCCAGCTGCCGGTAGTATTGGGCGATGAGGGTGGCACAGGCCCCGGTGGAGCGGATGTCCTGATAGCGGTACTCCATGGGGACAAAGGTGGGGTGGTGGTCGATGCAGGCCACCTCATCCCCCACAAAATCGGTGATGTTGCCGCTGTGCTTCTGGGCGTCCACGCAGATGACATAGTCCTCCTCCGACATATTGGGGCGCAGCCGGGCGTAGGGGAACATCTGGATGTGGAAGGCATCCAGCATCCTGGAGGCGCTCAGCTTGTCGATCCGGCCGTCATAGCACAGGGTGGAGCGCGCCTCATACCGGTCCAGCAGGCGCTGCAGGCCGAAGGCGGAGGCGATGGCGTCCGGGTCGGGGAAGTTGTGGGTCTGGATATAGACATGTTTTCCGCGGCACAGGGCGGCCAGCTGGTGAAAGTCGCTCACGGGGCTTCCTCCCTTTTATTTCTTTACAGCAGGGTCAGCTGTTCCTCCCCCCGGTCCTCCTCCTTGAGGAGAGCCCCGGCGATGGGCAGGGAGCGGGCCCGGTAGCGGGCGGCGTTTTGGATGTGGGTGCGCTCCAGGGGCAGCACCCTGGCCACCTTGTACTTGGGCTTCAGGGTCATGATGTTGACCCCCTGGGTGTTCCGGGTGGACTTGGGGTTAAGGCTGGCTGTGTGGAAGACCACACAGCGGCCCTCGGTGGAGATGACCGCCGCCTCGAAGTCCTCCTTCAGCAGGAAGGCGGCGGCCAGAGGGGACTTGTCCGAGTAGGCTCCGGTGAGCTTTTTCCGCCGGGTCTGGGTCTGGTAGGCGGCCAGCTCCACCCGGGCGGCCTTGCCGTTCTCAAAGAAGAACAGCACATGTCCCGAGTAGTCCCCGGCCAGGCAGGCCCATAGGGCCTTCTCCTCCGGGTCCATTCCCAGCTTGGAGGGCAGATAGTCCCCCAGGGCGCTGGCCTTGGTGTCGTCAAAGTCGCTGAGCCGGGTCTTGTAGCACTGCTGCCGGTCGGTGAACACCAGCAGCTCGTCCCGGTTACTGGCCTCCCACTGGAGGAGAGGACCGTCCCCCTCCTTATACTTCTGTTCGCTGGCCATCCGCAGGGACTGGGGGGTGATTTTTTTCAAATATCCCTCCTGGGAGAGGAACAGGTGGACAGGATAGTCGGGGGTCTCGTCCTCCACCGTCATCACGGGCTCGTCCATGTGGTCGTAGACGATCTCCGTCCGCCGGGGGACGGCGTATTTCTTCTTCACCTCAGCCAGCTCGTCCACGATGATCTTTTGGACCCGCTTGGGGGAGTTGACAATGTCCTCCAGATCGGCGATCTCATCGGCGAGGGCGTCCACCTCCTGGGTGCGCTTGAGGATATACTCCTTGTTGATGTTGCGCAGCCGGATATCGGCCACATACTCCGCCTGGACCTGGTCGATGCCGAAGCCGATCATTAGATTGGGGATGACCTCGGCGTCCTCCTCGGTGTCCCGGATGATCTGGATGGCCCGGTCGATATCCAGCAGAATCCGCCGCAGGCCCTTGAGCAGATGCAGCTTCTCCTTCTTCTTGTTCATGGAGAAGTATACCCGCCGGCGCACCGAGTCCATCCGCCAGGCGGTCCACTCCTCCAGAATTTCCCGCACCCCCAGCACCTTGGGGAAGCCGGCGATGAGAACGTTGAAATTGCAGGACTGGCTGTCCATCAGGGGGGTCATTTTGAAGAGCTTGGCCATCAGCTTCTCCGGGTCGGTGCCCCGCTTCAGGTCAATGGTCAGCTTCAGGCCGGACAGGTCGGTCTCGTCCCGCATGTCGGCGATCTCCTTCAGCTTGCCGGCCTTGAGCAGCTCGGTCACCTTGTCGATGATGGCCTCGCTGGTGGTGGAGTAGGGGATCTCATAGACCTCAATGAGATTCTCCTCCTTCACATAGCGCCACCGGGCGCGCACCTTGAAGGAGCCCCGGCCGGTGCGGTAGATATCCGCCAGGGCGGCCCCGTCGTAGAGCAGCTCGCCGCCGGTGGGCAGGTCGGGGGCCTTGAGGGTGGTCATGATGTCGTGGTCCGGGTTTTTCAGAAAGGCGATGGTGGTGTCGCACACCTCCCCCAGGTTGAAGCCGCACAGATCGCTGGCCATGCCCACGGCGATGCCCTTGTTGGCGGAGACCAGCACGTTGGGGAAGGTGGTGGGCAGCAGGGTGGGCTCCTTCATCTTGCCGTCGTAGTTGTCCACAAAGTCCACCGTGTCCTGGTCGATGTCCCGGAAGAGTTCGGCGCAGATGGCGTCCAGGCGGGCCTCGGTGTACCGGCTGGCGGCGTAGGCCATGTCCCGGGAGTACACCTTGCCGAAGTTGCCCTTGGAGTCCACCAGGGGGTGGAGCAGGGCCCCGTAGCCCCGGCTGAGACGGACCAGGGTGTCGTAGATGGCGGCATCCCCGTGGGGGTTGAGCTTCATGGTCTGGCCCACGATGTTGGCCGACTTGGTCCGTCCGCCCCCCAGCAGCTTCATCTGGTACATGGTGTACAGCAGCTTGCGGTGGGAGGGCTTGAAGCCGTCGATCTCGGGAATGGCCCGGGAGATAATCACCGACATGGCATAGGGCATGTAGTTGATCTCCAGGGTCTGGGTGATGGGCTGCTCCAGCACCTCCGCCCGCAGGCCCATCACGTTGGGGTCAGCCTTCCGGCTTTTATTTTCACTTGGCGTCTTCTTCTTGGCCATTAGAATCAATTCCTATTCTTAAAATTCCGCGTGCAGGGTAAGGGCTCTGCCTTTTTACAGAGGAGAAAATGTATTATAGGCAAGGGCAGAGCCCTTGCCCTACGAAAGGGAGCCGGTTTAATCCTTCGGCGCGTACTCCATTCCGAAGGGGGTGGCGGCCAGGCCGCCCTTGCCGGTTTCCCGGAGGGTGTGGGGCAGGGAGCGGCCCACCTCGGCCATAGCGTCCAGCACCTGGTCGGGGGGAACACGGCTCCGGATGCCCGCCAGGGCCATCTGGGCGGCGGACATGGCGTCCATGGCGCCGATTACGTTGCGCTTGACGCAGGGCACCTCCACCAGCCCGCCTACCGGGTCGCAGACCAGGCCCAGCAGGTTTTTTACAGCCATGGCGCAGGCGTCAGCCATCTGTTCCGGCGTACCGCCCTGGAGGTGGACCAGGGCGGGGGCGGCCATGGCGGCGGCGGAGCCGATCTCCGCCTGACAGCCCCCCTCGGCCCCGGAGATGGAGGCCCGGGCGGCGATGACCATGCCGAAGCCGGAGGCCACATACAGGGCCTGAACCAGGGCCTCCTCCCCGGCCTGGAAGTGCCGGCGATAGGGCAGGAGCACTGCGGGCAGAACGCCGCAGGCCCCGGCGGTGGGGGCGGCGACAATGCGCTTCATGCAGGCGTTGCACTCCCCCATGCGCAGGGCTCCGGCGATTACGTCGGTGAGCAGGGGGCCGCACAGGGTATTCCCGCCCTGGCCGTAGGCGGCCATTCTGCCGCCGTCGCCCCCCACCAGGCCGCTGTGGGAGCGGTCGCCCTCCTGGTAGCTCTCATCCGCCTGGGTCATGGCCTCCAGCATGGCGGCCATTTTGGTCCAGGAGACCTCGGGGGTGATATCCTGCCGGTGGCAGTCGGACAGCTGGATATTTTTCCACAGGGGCAGATCGGCCTGCCGGCTGTCCTCCAGCATCTGGTGAATGGATGTGAAATCAATCATTGTGCCGCCTCCTCGTTCGGGGTGTAGCAGTTGACCCGCAGAATGCCCGGAAGACTTCTCAGCCATTGGGCGGTGGCCTCGCTGACTGGCTGGTCACACTCGATGACCATCACGGCGCTGCCGCCCCGCCCGCCCCGGTTGAGCTGGAGAGTGGCCACGTTCAGCCCTTGGGCAGCCAGCGCCCCGGTGACCTGGCTGACACAGCCGGGCTTGTCCGAGTTGTGGACCACAAGGGTGGGCAGCTCTCCGGAGAAGGAGGTGTCCAGGCCGTCTACCCGGAAGACCCGGATGCGTCCTCCGCCGGGGGAGGAGGCCCCCACCTCCAGCCTGCCGCCCTGATTGCCCTCCAGTGTGACGAGCACGCTGTTGGGGTGGACGTCCCGCAGGTCACAGGTGCCGAAGTGAAATTCCAGCCCCCGCTCCTGCGCCAGAGCGAAACTGTCGGGGACGCGTCTGTCATCGGGGGTGAGGCCCAGCAGCCCGGCGATGAGGGCCTGATGGGTGCCGTGGCCCTCTCCGGTGGAGGCGAAGGAGCCGTGGAGCAGCAGCTGGGCCTTGACAGGCTCCTGCCCCAGCAGAGCCCGGGCCATCCGGCCGATGCGCACCGCCCCCGCCGTGTGGGAGCTGGACGGCCCTACCATCACGGGGCCTAAAATGTCGAACAGATTCATAACCATCCTCCTTTTGTTCCTTTTTTCTTTGTAAAGAAAAAAGGAACCGAAAAAAGAAACTTTTGCGCAAAACTTCGTTTTGCTTCTCGCTCAGGGGGGGAATTTCAGGCTTACAAGAGAAAAAACGAAGTTTTTTCTTTTGGTTCTTTTCTTTTTCAAAAAAGAAAAGAACGATTACGAAATATCCGCCAGTTCCAGAAATTCGTGGCCGTGGTCAGCGATGTGGCTTTTTCGTCCAGCCAGGTCGTCGCCCAGAAGAAGGTCGAACATCTGGGCGGTGCGGGCCACGTCCTCGGGCACGACCTTGATGAGCCGCCGGGTGTCGGGAGACATGGTGGTCAGCCACATCATCTCAGGCTCGTTCTCGCCCAGGCCCTTGGAGCGCTGAACGTCGTACTTCTTCCCCTGGAGGGTGGCGACGATATCGTCCTTCTCCTTGTTGGAGTAGGCAAACCAGGTTTTCTCCTTGCAGGTGATCTCAAACAGGGGGGACTCGGCGATATAGACGTATCCCTCCTGGATGAGGGTGGGGGTGAGGCGGTAGAGCATGGTGAGCACCAAGGTGCGAATCTGGAAGCCGTCCACGTCGGCATCGGTACAGATGACCACCTTGTTCCACCGCAGGGCGCTCAGGTCGAAGGCGGCCATGTCCTTGGCCCGCTTGTCGTGGACCTCCACCCCGCAGCCCAGGACCTTCAGCAGGTCGGTGATGATCTCGCTCTTGAAGATCTTGCCGTAGTCGGCCTTGAGGCAGTTCAGGATCTTGCCCCGGATGGGCATAATGGCCTGAAATTCCCCGTCCCGGGCCTGCTTCACGCTGCCCAGAGCCGAGTCGCCCTCCACGATATACAGCTCGCTGCGGTTCACGTCCCGGGTGCGGCAGGGGACAAACTTCTGCACCCGGTTGGAGATGTCCATGGAGCCGGTGAGCTTCTTCTTGATGTTCAGCCGGGTCTTTTCCGCATTCTCCCGGGCCCGCTTGTTGATTAAAACCTGCTCGGCAATCTTCTGAGCGTCGGCGGGATTTTCGATGAAGTAGACCTCCATCTGGGCACGGAGAAATTCCGTCATGGCCTCCTGGACAAACTTGTTGTTGATGGCCTTCTTGGTCTGATTCTCGTAGGAGGTCTGGGTGGAGAAGTTGTTGCTCACCAGCACCAGGGCGTCCTGGATATCGGGGAAGGTGATTTTGCTCTCCCCCTTGGTGTACTTGTTCTGGCCCTTGAGCCAGCCGTCGATGGCGGAGACGAAGGCGGAGCGCACCGCCTTCTCCGGGGAGCCGCCGTGCTCCAGCCAGGAGGAGTTGTGATAGTGCTCCACCACCTGCACCTTGTTGGAGAAGCAGAGGGAGACCGACAGCTTCACCTTGTACTCAGGCTTGTCCGCCCGGTCACGGCCCTTCCGCTCGGTCTGCCAGAAGACGGGAGTGGTGAGGCTGTCCTCTCCGGCCAGCTCGGCCACATAGTCCGCGATGCCGTTGTCGTATTGAAAGTCGGTGGTCTCAAATTTGCCCCCCACCTGGTTTTTAAAGCGGAAGGTCACCCCGGCGTTCACCACCGCCTGCCGCTTCATCACGTCCAGGTAGTAGTCCACCGGGATGCTGATATCGGTAAACACCTCCAGGTCGGGCTTCCAGCGGATGGTGGTGCCCGTCTTTTTGCCCCGGTCGGTGGGCTCGGACCGCAGGCCGCCGATGTTCTCCCCCTTCTCAAAGTGGAGGGTGTACTTTTTTCCCTCCCGCCATACGGTCACGTCCATAAATTCGCTGGCGTACTGGGTGGCGCAGGAGCCCAGGCCGTTGAGACCCAGGGAATATTCATAGTTATCCCCGCCGGTGTTGTCGTACTTGCCGCCGGCGTACAGCTCGCAGAAGACCAGCTCCCAGTTGAATTTCTGCTCCTTCTCGTTCCAGTCCACAGGACAGCCCCGGCCCTGGTCCTCCACCTGGATGGAGCCGTCCTCAAACCGGGTGACGGTGATGAGGGAGCCGTGGCCCTCCCGGGCCTCGTCGATGGCGTTGGACATGATCTCGAAAACGGCGTGCTCACAGCCCTCCAGCCCGTCGGAGCCGAAAATGACCCCCGGGCGCTTCCGGACCCGGTCGGCCCCCTTCAGAGCGGAGATGGAGTCGTTGCCGTAGCTTTTCTTCTGTGCCATTATGATACCTCACATTTTCTTTTGGGTACATAATCCCAATATATCAGTTTAATATTACCAGAGAGGCGAGGGAAAAGTCAAGTAGGGGCGGGTGTGTCCCTTTTAAGGAAGGTGTTGCTGGGATATACCTTCGGCAGTTTCTACAAAAGCATATTGATATAATAGGAGTCTTATGCTATAATCGGCTCAACAAATCCCAGCTGTGGGAGGGAATTATGAATTATTATATTAGAACACTATTAGAGGGAGAAGATGGCTTACTTCAAGAGTTTTTATACAATGCCATCTTTGTGCCGGAGGGAGTACCTGCACCACCTAAATCAATTATCAATCAGCCAAAATTGCAGGTATATATAGCCGATTTTGGTAAGAAAAAAGACGATATAGGCTTGGTTGCGGAGGTTGATAAAAGGGTTGTCGGTGCTGTTTGGGTGCGCATTATGAATGATTATGGACATATAGATAAAAACACTCCGTCCTTTGCCATTTCCTTATGTAAAGATTATCGGGGATTTGGAATAGGAACTAATTTGATGAAGAAAATGCTTCGTATTCTGAAAGACAGAGGGTATAAACAAGCCTCACTCGCTGTACAAAAAACAAACTATGCTGTGAGAATGTATCAAAAAACAGGATTTGAAATTGTAGGCGAAAATGAGGAAGAATATATTATGCTTTGTCGTCTGTGATGATATAACTTCCGGTTTAGTGGTCAGTCATCCACCGGTGGATGGCTGACCACTTTGGATATTTTGACGCGCGATTTGACGAAGCGGCTTTTGGCAACACCAATCTGAAAAGGGATGTGGATGTAGAGGCCGCCTGTCTCGTAAATATGGAAAGTTTTTGGAAATGCCGGCCGTGCGTCCTGGGGGGTTCTACCCCTGCCTATCCCCGCAAGGGGATAAAATGGGATCGGAATCAGGCAAGGGCAGAGCCCTTGCCCTACTTTCCTAAATTTATGAGACAAGCGCGGGCGCGGAGGCCGTCCCCCAAAAAGCATACCGCATAAAACCCGCGAAACGGCGCAGACTGATGGGAAAGGGGAGAAAAATGATGGAATGCTTTCAGGTGTTTGAGGCCGGGGAGGGCATCGAGGCGGCCATTCTCCGGGGGCTGTCCGCCCGGGGTGGCCTGCGGGCCCGGTGCAGCAGCGGGAATCACCCGGCGCTGCTGGTGGTGTCCCCCAGGGCGGCGGAGCAGGGGCTGAAGCTGTCCGGAGAGTGCCGCACAGTGCTGCTGCCCGGGGAGACCGGCAGGGCGGCGCTGCCCCTCCGGGCGGCCAGCGCGGTGAGCTACGGGGTATCTCCCAGAGACAGCCTGACCATCTCCAGCCGGGAGGGGGACCTGCTGTGGGCCGCCCTCCAGCGGGAGCTGGTGACGGTGGACGGCCGGGTGGTGGAGCGGCAGGAGTTTCCCCTGGCCCTGGGGCCGGGGGAGGAGGAGCTGTCCGCCCTGGCCGCCGCGGGGGCGCTCCTTCTGCTGGGTGTGCCGCCGGAGGAGCTGAGCCCGGGACCCGTTTGAAAAGCCCCGCCGCGAGCAAAGCGGCGGGGCTCTGTGTGAGAAGCTGTGCCATGATCTGGGGATTTGCGGGGGAAATCCGTGCCGGCCTCTTACACTTTTACAAATTGATTTTGCTCAGCGCCTTCAGGGCCGCGCGCTGGGCCAGCAGCTGGTTTTGGGCGAAGTCCACCGGGACCTGAATAAAGCGAACCTTGTCCCCCGCCTTCAGCTGGGCCAGAATACGGAAGTCGGCGGTAATGACGGTCCCGATTTTGGTGTAGCCGCCGGTGGTCTGCCGGTCGGCCAGCATGATGATGGGGGTGCCGGAGGAGGGCACCTGAATGGCACCGAAGGCGATGCCGTCGGAGATGATGTCCGCGCCGTCCACGTGGGCAATGGCAGGGCCGTCCAGGCGGCAGCCCATGCGGTCAGACTCGGGGGTGACGGTGTAGGTCTCGCTGAGGAAGGTGCCGATTCCGGCGGAGGTGAAGGCGTCGTCCTGAGGACCCATAACCACCCGCAGGGTATAGACGCTCTGGGGGACAAATTCGGGTAGAAGCCGGCGATTTTCCATCCGGGGGAGGACCTCCGCGGGCTTACGGAAGGGGATGATGTCCCCCTTCTCCAGCTTTCTGCCCTGAATACCGCCGATTTTGGCCTTCAGATAGGTGGAGCGGCTGCCCATGACCTGGGGGATATCCAGTCCGCCGGCAAAGGCGACAAAGGCCCGGCAGCCCGTTTTGGGGGCGGTGAAGCGCAGAACCTGTCCGGCTCTGACTGCCACGGCGGTATAGCCGGGGACGGGCTGGCCGTCCAGCGTGGGGCCCAGATCGCCGCCGGTAATGGCGATCACATTGGCCCGGTCGAAGCGGAGCTGAGGGCCCAGCATGGTACACTCCAGCACCGCCTCCTCCTGGCCGTTGCCCGCCAGAATGTTGGCAAGGGCGGCGGAGCGGGGGTCCATCACGCCGGACACGGAGACGCCGAACTGCTGATAGCCAATGCGTCCCTGATCCTGAACGGTGGTGAGCAGGCCGGGATTCAATACGGTGATGCTCATACCGGACCCTCCTCTCTGGGGTGACGCCGGCATACATAGCCCCCCGCGGCCTCCTGGGCGGCGATGGCGTCAAACTCCGCCTGGTCGATGGGGTAAAATTTGATATATTGCCCGGCCTCAGGGAGGATGGGCTTGTCCCGGCCGGCATCGTACATCCGGACAGGGGTGCGGCCGATGAGCTGCCAGCCCCCCGGGGAGTCGATGGGGTACACCCCGGTCTGGCTGCCGGCGATGCCCACCGAGCCGGCGGGGATCTTTACCCGGGGATTCTTCAGCCGGGGGGCGGCGATCTCCTGGCTCATGCCGCCCAGGTAGGTGAAGCCCGGGGTGAAGCCCAGCATATAGATGAGATACTCGGCGGAGGTGTGGATTTTGACCACCTCCTCCGGGGTTTTGCTGTTGTGCCGGGCCACAAAGTCCAGGTCGGGGCCCACGTCGCCGCCGTAGAGGACGGGGATCTCCAGCACCTCACTGGGGGGAACGGACACCCTGTCCAGTTGGTCCAGCAGGCTCCGGAGCCGGTCCAGCAGGGGGGCGTACCGGATGACCTCCGGGTCGTAGTGGATCATCAGGGAGCGATAGGTGGGTACGGTCTCCACGATGCCGGGAATGCCGCTGCCGCTCAGGGCGATATTGAAGGCCCGGATTTTGGTGTTGAGGGTTGGGCTGATCTCGTTGCCGAACTCCACACACAGGGAGGTGTCCCCCGTGGTGAGAAATCTTACGTCTGCCATGGGCTGCTCCTTTCTCCGGCGGCTACACAATCTGGGCGATGGGGACAATGGCGGCGCCCTCCTCCTCCAGCCGGGCCCGGATGCGCCTGACGAACTCCACCGCGGAGGGGTTGTCCCCGTGGACGCAGATGGAGTGGGCGTCGATGGACACCTCCTCGCCGGTGATGGCGGTCACCCTGCCCTGGGTGACCATGCGGACGGTGCGGGAAATGGCCTCCTCTGGGTCGTGAATCACCGCGCCGGGCCTGCTGCGGGGGACCAGAGAGCCGTCGGCCTGGTAGGCCCGGTCCGCGAAGACCTCGCTGGCCACCCGCAGGCCGGTCTGCCGTCCGGCCTCCAGCATCTGGCTGCCCGCCAGCCCCAAAAGAATCACGTCCCGGTCCACGCTGGCCACGCCCTGGGCGATGGCCAGGGCCAGATCGAGGTCCTTGGCCGCCATGTTGTACAGCGCGCCGTGGGGCTTGACATGCTGGAGCTTCACGCCGTGGGCGGCGGTAAAGGCCAGCAGGGCGCCCATCTGATACTGGATATAGGCCTTGACCTCCTTGGGGGAACAATTCATGTTCCGGCGGCCGAAGCCCGCCAGGTCGGGGAAGCCGGGGTGGGCCCCCACCGCCACACCGGCCGCCTGGCAGGCGGCCACGGTGCGGTCCATCACCAGAGGGTCGCCGGCGTGACAGCCGCAGGCCACATTGGCGGAGGAGACATGGGCGATAACCGCCTCGTCCATCCCGATGGTGTAGGCGCCGAAGCTCTCTCCCAGGTCGCTGTTCAGGTCAACTTTGTACATGGTAGATTCCTCCTTATTCATCGTTTGCGGGCATCCGGTTGATCCAAAGACTGGGGGACGTCAGCGGGAGGTCCGGGCCTGATAGGCCTCGCCCCAGCTCCGCATGGCCTCCAGAATCGGGCTGAGGCTGTACCCCAGCTCTGAGAGGGTGTATTCCACCCGGGGCGGCACCTCCGGGTAGACCGTCCGGACCAGCAGACCGCTGTCCTCCATCTGGCGCAGCTGGGCGGTGAGGACCTTGTGGCTGACGCCGGCAATGGATTTTTTCAGCGCGCCGAAGCGCTTTGTCCCGGTCAGCAGCTCCCGCAGGATCAGCACCTTCCACTTGTCGCTGATTAGGGTCAGCGTTGTCTCCACCGGGCAGATGGGCAAGGCATTCACATCCATGGTCTCTTCCCTCCCTGAAGCGGTCTTTTGTATGCGGTATCTTCTTATTTTACCGTACCCGCTCCATAGCGGTCAAGGCGCAGAGTGAAATTTTTTTCAGGTAAAGGGGATTGAATCCCCAAATTGCCCGACAGTTACCTGCGGGTGCCTATGGCACATGATTGTGCGTACTTCACAGGGGATCGCCGGTCTGCTATGATGAAGCTGTCAGGGGGAGAACCTCCCCCTAAAGCAGATCACTTGGAGGTATTTTTATGAACAAGCGCAATTTTACGACCGTCAGGCTGAGCCAGGGCGAGATGCACATCTATGACTTTGGAGCCGTAAAGCTCCATGCCTGTCAGACCGGAGACCCGCTGGCGGACGAGGTCTTTCTGCTGGAGAAGGCCGGCCGGTTTGTGGTGCTGGAGCCCCCCTGCTTCGTGGACAGCATCGCTGCGCTGAGCAGCTATCTGGAGGACAAGCCGGTGGACGGAATACTGGTGGCCTACCACGGGGCGGGGGCGTCCTTCCTGCCCGGAGCTCCCAAATATTCCACGGACAATGCGGTGGAGTACGCCAAAAGAGGGGGCGGAAGGGCTCTGATTGACCAGTTCGCGGCGGCCTTTGGCGGCGAGTTTGACAGCGGAATCCACGAAATTTCCCACATAATGGGGGAGGGGGCAGTGACCATTGGCGGGATTGAATTTATCATCCGCCGGACCGCCGAGGCCTATGATGTGGAGATTCCCGAGATCAATGCGGTCTACACCCATATGCTGGGCCACGACTGCCACTCCATTGTGGCCGGCGCGGAACATGCGGACGGGATGATTGCCCAGCTGAAGGGCTATATTCAGAGGGGCTTTGACCTGATTCTCACCTCTCATTATACGCCCGAAGACCTGAAGGACGCTGGGACAAAGATCGCATATCTGGAGGAGCTGAAGACCATTGCCTCCTCCTGTTCGGACGGCGGGACCTTCCGTGCGGAGGTAAAGAAGCGGTATCCCGCTTACAGCGGAGAGAACTATCTGGATATGACCAGCGGGTTTTTCTTCCCCTGAACACAGCAGCTCCCTGCGGAATTTGTCCCGCAGGGAGCCGATTATTTTTGACAAAAGGGCAGAGCGCCGCCTGGCTTTGCCCAAAGCTATCCCCGCCCGGCAAACCAGGCCTTCATGGTGTCCAGCACCTGAATCAGCGCTTCCTCGGGGATCACATAGGGCACCATGGCATACATGCAGTTCAGGAAGGGGCGGCTGAACACACCTCTCTGATAGGCGAACTGCTGGTAGCCCCGGAGGTCATCGGGGTGCAATACCTCCACACAGACGCAGCCGCCCATAATCCGGACCTCCCTGACCCTGGGGTGGGAGAAGCCGGCCATCTCCCGGCGGGTGACCGCCTCAATCCGGCGGATTTTGGACATGTAGTCCTGGCGCTCAAAGAGCTCAATGGACTTCAGGGCAGCGGCGCAGGCCAGAGCGTTGCCCATGAAGGTAGGGCCGTGCATCAGGGCGTGGCCGGGGTCGTCGTCGTAAAAGGCCTCAAAAACCCTTTGGTTGGCCACGGTGACGGCGTGTCCGATATATCCGCCGGTGAGGGCCTTCCCCAGGACCAGAATGTCCGGCAGGACCAGATCGGCCACAAACCGGTTACCCGTCCGGCCCAAGCCGGTGGCCACCTCGTCAAAGATGAGGAGTACGCCGTATTGGTCGCACAGCTCCCGGGCCCGCTTTAAAAAGGAAATGTCATACATCCGCATCCCCCCAGCCCCCTGGAGAAGGGGCTCCACCAGAAGGCAGTTCAGCTGGTGGCCGTGCCGGGCGAAGGCCTGCTCCAGGGCCTGGACCTCCGTCGGGATATGTACCACATACTGGCTGGGGCCGTAGGCATTGAGCACAAAGTGGTAGTCCTCGTCGTCCCCCGCCTCCATAGTCTTGAAGGTGTCGCCATGGTAGGCGTGCTCCAGGGCCAGAATCATGGTGCGCCCGTGCTCCCCCCGGTTCATGCAGTATTGGAGCGCCATCTTCAGGGCGACCTCCACCGCCACACTGCCCGAGTCGGAGAAAAAACAGTAGTTTAAGTCGCCGGGCAGGAACTCCTCCAGCTTTTGCGAGAGCCGCTGAACGGGCTGGTGGGTCAGTCCTCCCAGCATGACATGGGAGAAGCGGTTTACTTGGTCGATGATTGCCTGGTTCAGCTCGGGGTGCTTGTAGCCGTGGATTACGCTCCACCAGGAGGAGACGGAGTCAATCATTTTCCCCTCCTTCGTGTACAGATAGACCCCCTCGGCGTCCACGATTTCGTAGGGAGCTCCCATAGTCTTCATCTGCTGATAGGGATACCAGATCATAGCCGTCTCCTCCTATTCATACAGCGCTTGGAGCGCCTCTGCCGGCAGTTCCAGATCGGTGCTGCCCTCCCGGACCCGGGCGACCGTCTTCACGCCGGTCAGGTGCTCACACATCCGGATGTTGTCCTCGTGGAGCAGGTTTCCGGGCTGGAAGCGGTTGAACAGGAGCCCCTTCAGAGGGATGCCCTGCTGCCGCAGGTAGAAGGCGGTCAGCCCCACGGCGTTGATGGTTCCCAGCCCGGCGTCGGCCACCAGCAGACAGCTCAGCCTCCAGGCCTTTATCACGTCGGTCAGCCAAAGCTCCTCCCTGTCGAAGCGGAGGGGACAGAGGATGCCGCCGGAACCCTCCACTGTGACATAGTCGCAGCGCCTGCGGACAGCGGCCAGGCCCTGGCAGACCTGCTCCAGCTCCACCGGTCCGCCCTCCAGCCGGGCGGCCAGATGGGGGGACAGGGCGTTTTCGTAGACATAGGGGCACATTTCCTCCAGGGGCTGTTCTAATCCGGAGATTTCCTTGACATACAGGGCGTCACCAGGGATCAGCGTTCCGTCTGGGCGGCGGGGATTGCCGCTCATAGCTGCCTTGTAGTAGCCGGCGGACAGGCCGGCCTGGCGGAGCTTCTTCAGAATCAGGCCGGAGACGAAGGTCTTGCCCACGTCGGTGCCGGTGCCTGTAATAAACAGTGTCTTGCTCATAGGCGCACCTCATAGCCCAGGTCCCGGAGCAGCTCCAGGTCGGTTTTGACCGTGATGCCCGCTGTGGTGAGCATATCCCCCGAGATGGCGGCGTTGGCCCCGGACTGGAAACAGCCCCGGCCTTTGTCCTCCAGCAGGCCCCGGCCTCCGGCCAGACGGATGGAGGCGTCGGGGAGAATGAAGCGGTATACCGCCGTGATCCGGCGCATGTCCTCGTTTGTGAGCCGCCGGTTCTGTTCCATAGGGGTGCCGGGAATGGGGTTGAGCATGTTTACCGGGACGCTCTTGATCCCCAGCTCACACAGGGAGAGGGCCATGTCGATCCGGTCCTCCGGAGTTTCCCCCAGCCCCATAATCCCGCCGGAGCAGACGGTAAGCCCGGCGGCCTGGGCGGCCCGGATGGCCGTAATTTTGTCGTCGAAGGTGTGGGTGGTGCAGATGTTGGGAAAATTCCGCCGGGAGGTCTCCAGGTTGTTGTGGGCCCGCTCCGCCCCCGCCTCCTTCAGTCTGCGGTACTGCATCTTGTCCAGCAGTCCCACCGAGACGCAGACCGAGATATTGGTCTCCTCCTTGATCTGGCGGATGGCCTGACACAGCGCATCCACCTCTCCGTCAGACAGCCTCCGCCCAGAGGTGACGATGGAGTAGCGCAGCACCCCTTGGGCCTCGTTGAGCTTGGCCTGCTCCACCAGCTCCCGGGAGGACAGGAGGGGGTACTCTGCCGCCCCGGTGTGGTTGTGGGCGGACTGGGCGCAGAAACGGCAGTCCTCAGAGCATTTACCGCTCTTTCCGTTGACGATGGTGCACAGGTCAAAGCGGTTTTTGCAGAAATAGCGGCGGAGTTCGTCCGCCTTTTGACACAGCTCCTCCAGGGGCTGCTGATACAGCTCCAGCGCCTCGCCGCGGGTGATTGTCCGGCCGTCCAGGACCTGTTGGGTCAGCTCGTCAAGCCTGCTCATAGGTCACACGTCCCTTCTCTCTCACCAGAGGAATCAGCCGTTTACCCAGAATTGCCCCCAGAATGCAAAGGGCGATATCCCCAGGGACAGCCAGAATAAAGCAGTACAGGAACAGAGGCCAGAGGCCGATGGGGGAATCCAGATAGAAGTTGCTCATCAGGTAGTAGTAGACCATACCGAAGAGATAGACAATGGCCAGTCCGGCAAAGTTGGCTGTCAGCAGACGGCCATAGCCGGGGCGGTCCCGGCGGTTGGCAATCACCCCCGTCACATAGGCCCCTACGGCAAAGCCGATAATGTAGCCGAATGTGGGCTGAAAAACATAGGCCAGTCCGCCGCCCTGGGTGAAGATGGGCAGCCCCGCCAGCCCCAGGAAGATATAGGCCCCTACGGCGCAGCAGCCCAGCTTTCCGCCCAGCAGCAGTCCGGCCATCATGGTAAACAGAAGCTGTAGGGTGAAGGGCACCACCGGGATGGGGACCTTGATAAAGGCTCCCACCGCAATCAATGCCACAAATAGAGCACACAAAACCAATTCTCTTGTCTTTCCGGTTTTCAAAATACCGCCTCCTCAAATCTGTCGTGTTTCGGTTTCCTTCTACAGGCTCAGATAGTAACACAGCGGGTCTCGTTTGTCAACTAAATTATTTTTAGGTTTACAATTTGAGGAGACGAAACTGCTGAACATTTGGGAAATGCAGACTCCTTCCATCCGCATATTACAATTTATTTTCTCTTAAAGATTTCTAATACAGAAAATCACCCACCGGACTTGCAGCCAAATGGGTGATGGTATCAAAAGATTTAAGCGTTTTTTCGAAGCGCATGTATCAGCATATGATGGTAAAACTCAAAATCCTCCGTCTGCTGGTACACAGCCAGGTAAACCAAATTTGGAATTGCCGCACAGGTCAGGCATCTCAGCATAAAACCGACATACCCTTCGCCAGCTGCGCAGCACAGCAGCCATGTGATCACTCCGGCAGCACCGGTAACACTCAGATGCAGCAGGTAGTCCCTGAAGTAGCTTTTAGCAGACAAGTGCAGGCCCCGATGAAAGAGAACCATAGGCTCACACCAGAAGGGAAAGGCCAGCGTACTGATTAACGTTCCAGACATGATACCCTCAATGCCCCACCGCCTGACCAGCAACACAGAGACAATCAGGTTGACGACCGCCTCTACAATCGATTTATAGCGGTCATCCCAGAAGAGACCCAGGACGCTCTTGGTGTTGTTCACCGGGGTGCGCATACTGCTGAAATAAAAATTTAGAACAATCAGAAGCACTGCCGGCTTGGACAGCAGATAGCCTTTCCCCAGCCAAATATCAATGAACGGATCGTAGAGACAGAACAAGCAGATGCTCATCCAGCCAAACAGCCAGGCGGAGAAAAAGTTCAGGCGGCGAAAGGCTATCTGCTTGTTTGTCTCTGTCCCTGTCGCAGTCAGGTGTCCCTGGGCGGCCGTAATGGCATCGAACAGTGCGTTGACCAGAATATTCAGAAAGCCCCGTATCATCATGTAATTGGAGTACAGTCCGGCAGTTGCCACACCTACAAATTTAGAGATCAAAAGGTTATCTGTATTGAAAACCGCTACAGCTCCAATCCGATGGAGCAGCATGGCACGCACATTGCGGTAAATTTCCTCCAGCGTCCCGGCAGGCAGGGGATGGACATTTTTCTCCCGCAGGTAGGGAAAAAGCCGGTTTGTCTTCACGGCAATGGCGGCATTCTGTATTACTGTAGCGCCTATGGTGATATACAGGTAAAACAGATAGTTCCTGGTCAAAAGGAGCACTGTGATCTGAGCCGCAGTGGCGGCCAGCGACACGACGGCGCGGATGGAGGTCTCGATATACTTCTTTTGATGTACAAAGAGCAGCGTGGATTTGTAGGTGAAAAAATAGGAGATACTGGCGTTTATCAGGTTCAGCACGTAGATCAGGGGGATGTTAGGGATATTTGGGGGGATTTCCTTAAAAAAGAAGCTCAAAAACGGGGTTAGGGACAGCCCTAGCACTAAAACTGCCAAACCTATGGCCCGATAAACCCGGCGGTACAGCAGGACCAGAGATTTTATCATTTCCGTATCACCCTGGGCCACCGGACGGTAGAGGCTGTAGGTAATGGAGACGCTGAATCCCAGCTCGGCCAGGGACAGCATGGAGAGCACATCGGTAAAGAGGCCGTTCAGCCCCAGGTATTCCCGACCCAGCAGGAGAACAAATACCCGGCGGGACAAAAATTTCAGCACGGCCAGCAGCAATTCACCGGCCACGGCATATTTGATGTTTTTTGTGATATGTTCCGCGCTGACCATTGGGCTTTGTCACCCTCTTCCGTTCTTCCTCATGGACCTTATCAGGCGGTAGACGGCAGCCAGCGCCCCAAAGAACGGCACGCCAGCGCAGAGGGCCAGCTGTGCCGCCGCGTCCTTTTTACCCGGACAGAGCGTCAGCGCCCTCCAGCTGAAATGACGTCGGGCGGTATTCCGGAAACGCTTCAGATAGTCCCGGGCGCTGCTGTCCGCACCAGTTTCCATGACCTGCATAGCCAGTCGGACAGCGGTATCCATCGCGATCTGGTGAAAGCATGTCTCTGCCTCCGGAAAACCAGCGGCGTCCCCGCATATCCAGTCCAGGATGGAGAGCACCGTACAGCGCTCCGCCGTCACGCCGCGGTTGATGATGCTGCCCTCCCGGCAGACGTAGTGATAAAGCGGGTCCGGCACATAGGCAATTCGCCGGACTCGCTTCAAAACCTGGTAAAAAAACAGGAGGTCCTCGCAGCAAAGGGCCTGGCTGTCAAAGGGGATTTGCTTTGCCAGCTCTGCTGGAAAGAGCTTTCCCCAGGCGGTCCACAGGAAGAGGGCGCGCCGGGCCATACACCGGGCCGCCTCCTCCGGGGAGAGGACCTGGGCGGGGCCAACACTCAGGCGCAGGCCTTCATTTCCGCAGATGCTGATCTCCCCGCGGTTTTCCGTCAGCGCGTCATACAGCGCTTCCAGAAAATGGTGCTCCACATAGTCGTCCGAATCTACGAAAGCGATATAGGCCCCAGACGACCGGCGGACGCCCTCGTTTCTGGCGGCGGAGAGCCCCCGGTTTTCCGGGAGGTGCAGCACCTGAAACCGCCTGTCCTGGGCGGCCCAGGCGTCGCAGATTTGGCCGCTGCCGTCAGGGGAGCAGTCGTCCACCAGGATAACCTCCATATGGGAATAGGTCTGAGCCTCCAGCGAGGCCAGACACTTTTCCAGATACCCCTCTACGTTGTACACCGGCACAATCACACTAATGAGCGGCCTCTCCCGCAGCATCACCGGCCGCCTCCCAACCGCTTCATCCGGGTAACGGCTGATGCCGCCACCCAAAAGCACCATGCGCTGGCGCACAGGGCCAGCAAAGCCGCCGCATCCCGCTTTCGAGGGCAGCGCTTCAGTATCTGCCAGCTGAAATGCCGTCGCGTGTTCTTCTGGATCCGCTTTATGTACCCAAGAGTATGTCCGCCCTCCCCGCCCTTTTTCACGGTCAGCACAGCCAGGCAGCGGTTGGCCTCCAAGGCCAGAAGGCGGAAATCCTCCGCCGTCTCCGGAAAGCTCACTCCGGCATCCTGACAGACAAAATCCTGGGCGGCAAAGGCTGTAAGTTTCCGTTCACTGGTGCCGCTCTGCATCTGGCTGCCCTCCCTTTGGGTATAGTGGTAGAGGATATCCGGGCGGTAGCTGACCCGCCGGCTCTGCTTCAGGACGGAATAGACGAAGAGCAAATCCTCACTGTAAAAAATATCCTCTGAAAAGAGCGTTTTTTTTACCAGCTCCGCACTGTAGAGCTTGCCCCAGGGCACAAGATTGAAGGGGGTGCCCCGTGCCAGACAGCGGATGGCCTCCGACCGGGTATAGACGGCGGCTGGGCCACTCTTCAAAGCAATGCCGTCAGCCCCGCATACGCTGACCTCGGCCCCGGCCTGTGTCAGGCTTGCATACAGCTTTTCCAGAAGGTCGCGCTCCACACGGTCATCAGCGTCCACAAAGGAGATATACGCCCCCTGCGCCCGGCAGATCCCCTCATTCCGGGCCGCGGACGGTCCCCGGTTATAAGGGAAGTGAACAGCCTGCACCCGGGCGTCCCGGCCCGCGTAACCGTCGCAGATTTGACCACTTCCATCGGTGGAGGCGTCGTCTGCCAAAATAATTTCAAAATTGGGCCAGGTCTGAGCCAGAAGGGAGTCCAGGCACCCCTTCAGATAGTCCCCCGCATTGTACACCGGCACAATCACACTGATGAGCGGTTTATCCATTGCAGCCTCCTCACTCCATGGTCTGTCTGTAATACACTGCCAGCTGTTGGTGCATCTGACGGATGCTGAACTCCCTCTCCACCTTTTTCCGATTGTGTTCAGACATATTTGTCAGCAGCCCCGGGCTGCTGCTGCACCGCAGCAGGGCGTCCGCAAGGGCGGGTATGTTGCCAGGGGAAATTAAAATACCGTTTTCCTCCCCAACCACCTCCGGAATTGCGCCCACAGTGGTACTGATGATGGCCTTGCCCGCCGCCATTCCCTCCAGAATAGAGACAGGCAAGCCCTCGTGATAGGAGGGCAGAACCACCGTGGCGGCCTCCCGAAGGCGGCGCAGCCTCTCTGCCCGGTCAATCCATCCCGGCACCATAATATTCTGTTCCAGCCCTTTCTCCTTTACCAAGGCCCGGACCTGATCCACCTCGCCGTCCCCCGCCAGGCAGAGCTTCAGCCCGGGATTTTGCCGGAGAGCCAGCTCTGCCGCAGCGATGAGGTCGTAGGTCCCCTTCCTCTCTCCCAGTCTGCCCAGCATTAAAAAGGAGTTTCGGCACCCCGCCGGGTCAGAGACCGCCAGCTGGAGGGATGCTGGGTCCACGCCGTTGTACAGGGTCTGACAGGCCTTCATCGGAAAGCGGTGTTCCAGCTCCTCCTTCCAGCTGTCCGACAGGGCCAGCACCAGGTCCGCCTGTCGGAAAAAGTCCTTTACAATTTCTTTCTTCCGGCTGTCCAGACCGTCGTAGAAGGTGAGGTATTCCGCGCCGTGGATGTGGACGACAGCCCTTTTCCCCGCTTGTTTTACCTTCCGCAGGTAAAAATTCTTGCGGAAGGTGCTGCCCCGCTCCGCCGTGTGGATATGGAACAGGTCGTATTTTCCATAGCAGGTCAAAAACCGGAGGTAACCATAGAGGGAGTACAGCAGCCGGACGGGCAGACTGCCGTCTATGTAGGAGGGAAAGCTGTCTATCTCAAACGCTCCGCCAAGGACCTCGCTCTCCCGGATACCACGGATAACCTCCGCCATCCCGCCCCGGGAGCGGGTTTCACTGGGGCCAATCTCTAAAATTTTCATAGGTGCCTCCTGTTCACAGTGAGCGGATATAGCTGTCCAGAGACGTGAGGAAGGCCTCCGTATTGGAGTGGAACGATTCAAAGCGGCGGCTGCTGAGGTCCCGCAGCGCTTCGGGCAGTTGCTCCACATCCGGGCAGGCACACAGCAGATTCATCTCATGAAGCCGGGCTGTCAGCTCCAGCTGATGGTCGTCCACATGCTCCCCATACCGAGCCAGCCGGGGGACGGCGACGACCTTCTTCCCCAGCTTCACCCCGTCCACCATGGTGCCTGCGCCGCCGTGGGTTATGAGGATATCGCAGGTCTCCATCAGCTCCGCGAACTGTTCCTGTCCGCAGAAGGCCCGATGGGGACATGTGGGAATATACTGGCTGGTCCCCGTCTGGATGAAGACTTCGTCCTCTATGATCCCCTCCCGGACCAGCTGGTCCACCTTCCGAATCAGGCGGTCAAAAGGAAATTTCTGAGAACCGACCGTTACAAATATCATGCTGTCACCTCAATAGACGCCGCCCACATATATGGCCTTTGGATAGACCTCCAGCAGCTCCTCCCACTGGACGTAAAACCGGTCCGCAAAGGGGCGGAGGAGCCTTCCGGTCAGGGTGGGGGTCTTCACTTTGGCGTAAGACTCTATAAATACCAGCCTTTTCCCAAACAGCTTGCACAGCAGGCACAGGGGGACTGTCGCCAGCACCCCGGTACAGATAACCGCGTCCGGCCGCTCCCGAAAACAGATGTTCAGCGCGAGAAAGGCGTTGACAATCAGCCTTGGAACGCAGGACCATTCCCGCCGGTTGACCTGAAGAAGGCGGTAGCACCGCAGTTCCTCCGGAACCGCCCGGTAGCCCGTCTTTTCGGTAACCAGAAAGCTGTCATAGCGGTCCATCAGGGGGCGCAGCAGCATTAGCTCCGACAGATGCCCGCCGGAGGAGGCGGCAAAGCAGACCCGAGTTTTTCTGTCCTTCAAGCTGGCTCACCTCTCAAACCTTCAGAGCGTCCCCACGCCGTCCGCCCCTGCGCTCCATTGGGCACAGCGCCGCTCCAAGGCGGTCTGCGCCTGGACGTCGAATCCGCAGGCCATGGGGACCAGAGTGCAGGCGATTACAGTGTAAGGGTAATAGATCGTGTTGTCAGTGGCATAGAGAACAAAGCAGTAAACGCAGATTCCCAGGAAAAGACATCCCGCGTCCTTTCCCGCCTGACGGAACCAGTAGCCCAGCCGTGCCGGCAGCCAACTCCAAAGCCAGACCCAGTACCCAATGAAGCCGATATTCAGATACATGCGGAGAAAATCGTTGTGGATTTGAGTCTGAGTGCGCAGCGGAATGGTCTGCACCGCTCCGGAGAGCCACTCTACCATGCGCTCAAACCCCGTCCCCTGTCCCATATAGGTAAAGCTGATCTCGTAGTAGGGCGCTGCATTGGCAAACAGCAGCGCCCGGCCCTTGGTGTCCAGACCAAGCTGTGCCTCCAGGTAATCGAAGAGGCCGCAGCGAATCCCCGCGATGTAGAGAAAGCTGACTGCCATCATTGCGATGGACACACACGCCGCAGTCTGTCTGGCGGCCCGGTCTGGCATCCGGCGCAGAAGCAGCGCCGTCAGAAGGGCCAGGGCCAGAGCGGGAAATGCGATCCGCTTCAGTCCAACCAGACAGAAAAAGGAGACAATGACCAGCCAGAAACCGGGGCAGGGGGACGCTTTCCAGTGCAGCAGGAGATAGAGCAGGAAGGGACCAAAGGCGAAGGTCAGGTCGTGGGTCTCCAGCCGCAGCATCAGGGGGCCGGTCTCCTGACTGAAGGTGATGAGAAGGGTATAAAATTCCTGAAGGAACTCGGCCAGGCCGCCTGTATAAATCACCGCCAGAACACGGATAAGATTCGCGGCGCACATGGCCCCCAGGCAGTACCAGATTCCCTTGCCCCCGAACAGGTATATTGTGGCGGCGGCCACCAGCACCGAAAGCAGCTGGGGAAAAATCATGGAGACGCCGTTTAAAACAGCGGCGCTCTCCGCTTTTGTGCCCACCCAGATTACAGAGGAGAAGACCAGCGGGATCAGATAGGGCAGCGCCTGGACTGCCGTGTGGCGGATCAGGACCATCAGGCGGTCCAGACGCACCGTTGCCGTAAGGTTCAGCAGCGCCAAAAAGAGAATTGCCAGAGCACAGGGGTTTTTCAGGCTCAGCTCCATGCCGCCCAAAGAAAAATAGGTGTCCTGAAAGAAGAACATGCCGGTGGCCAGAATCATGTATAGAACGGAGCTCAACCATATTCCCCCTTCCGGCTTTTTATACGCGTACAGCGCTGGCCTCTGATTTTGCGCCGGCCGCATTGACCCTCTTGATGGCGATGGAGAGCAGCTCACGGATATAGTAACACTGCTCCTTGCTCGCCTGGGCATAGCTGTGACGCAGGTCCAGAAGATATCCCTGATCCCGGGACCGCTGTTCCAGGGCAACTGCAATCTGGAACAGGGCTGCCTCTATCTGATCCGCCTCCAGAGAGTCGGCGAAGATCAAATACTGCCCTGCACCGTTATTTCCCACAAACAGCTTGTCGGAGGGTGTGAAGACTGAGGTCAGCATTCCGGCGAAGTCCTTCAGCATCCGGTCGCCCGCCTCCCGTCCCAGCCGGGCGTTTTCCGCCTGCAGGTTTGCCAGCCTGCACACGACGCAGGCGAAGGTCTCGGGCAGAGGCCGTCCCTCCCGGGAGGCGATGAGCTGGTCACACTTGGCCCGGTTGGGCAGTCCGTCCACCTTGTTGGTAAAGGCGTAATACTCGATGAAGTCCTCAATTCGCCCGAAGAGCGCCGCCCCGGCGCAGCCCAGCGCGCCAAAGATCACCACAATCAGGATGGTGAAGATCAAAATGGGGAATCGCTCTGTGACACGGACGCTGGAGAGCATCATAATATTCTGGGCGCCCAGATACTCGTTGTACTCGTCATTGGTCTCATAGTAGATGGACTGGAGGGCGTTGATCTCCTCTGCCAGACGGGCAATCTTCGCCTGGATCTGATCCTGAGCGGCCTGGGGCGAGCTGGCTGGGGCGTTGGCGAACACACTGAGAATATAGTTGTTGTAGTCGCTGTCGATTATGCTGTGCTCATAGAGGGTCCGGTCCTCGATGTACTTCCGCAGCAGCACGTCGTACTCCGCGGTCCGATCTACCGGCGCCCAATTACCATCCTCGTCCTCGTTCCAGTCGTCATAAACATCGGGCAGAACATTGTTCTGGAGCACATCGCCCACATTTTCTCCCGCGTCGTTGACAACGGGAACGCTGAACTCCCCTATGGCGTCCTCATAGGCGCGGATAATGCCCTGGATGCGGTCGATTTCAAAGGCGACGGCATTGTTGGAGATAGCCAGATTGTTGTTCCGGTTCCGGTACTTTTCCAGCAGCAGGTCCCGGTCTTTGGTAATCCTGCCCGCCAGAATCTCAGAAAAGAGCTGCTGGACCTCCACATCCCGGATGAACTCAAACTCGTCCTTCAGGTCCTGGAAACTTCGGCCAGTCCGGCTGGAACGAAATTCGCCGTTCCACTCCACCTTGTCAGAGAGATGCTCAGCAATATTGGTCAGGGTGTCGTCCATGACCTCCGCCATCTCCAGGTAGTCGTAGCCCTTTGTGGTGATGTCGCTGACCGGGTTGGCGGCCAGTGAGGTGTTGACATGGTTCTTTCCATAATAGCTGGCGTACTCCTGCAGGATCTGGTTCAGGACCTTGCGGGGGTATTCCTTGCCGTTGCTGACACCGCAATGAAAGGACACCACATAGCGGGTGGGATTCAGCTCATAGTCCAGCTCTCCGTTGTCCAGCATGGACTGCTGCAGCATCAGGTCCTCCTCTGTGATGATCGGCTCCACATGGATATTCATGCGGATGCTGTCCGCAGTGGCCTGGGTATCGTCGATGCCAAGTTTTTTCATCGCCTGGGCAACCAGGTTGGTGGCGTACAGCTCGGCGGTGTCGATTTTCTTTCCGTCCGGGGAGTACCCCTCCTCCGCCCGGGCGCCGGTATACTCGATCACTGTGACAGCGGTGTACTGCTGAATTCGGAGCTGGGCAATCAGAAAGAAAATGATACCCGCCAGAACCGACAGGCCGGCGATGACGGCGCGGTATTTTTTCAGATAGCGAAATACATCCAGTTCTTTCATGACGCAGACCCCTCCTTGCTCTTTGCTCTGCGGCTGCCTCTCCGCCCGGCGGGACGGCCCTTCCGGTATTCCCGATAGAAGGGGTCCAGCACGGCGTTTCCGCCCAGGGCGGCGGCAAACAGGGCTGTGAGCAGAAGCGCCTTCAGGGTGCTGTCCAGAACAGCCGGCGCGGCAAAGCTCACCTGAATGTAGCCGTCCCGCTTCTCACGGACGTAGGTGCTGCAAAGCGCACGGCTCTGGGCGGCCAGATTGACCAGCTCGGCCTTCAAAGCCTCAATCCGCTGATCCGCCTGCTCGTAAGTGGAGAGGGCGGCGCGGGAGCTGCCGACCTGCCGGGAGGCATAGGTGTTGTGTTCGGTTTTCTCCACCAGCTCCGTGGCAGCTTCCAGATGCTCCTTCGCCTCGTCAGCGAAGTAGTCCACGCCCACCTTGGTCTTGGACATGTAAAATTCCTTGTCGGTGTCATAGGTGGGAATGAGCACAAAGCGGGTCATGTAGGCGTTATACATGTTGATGGCCTCAATCCGCACGTCGTGAGAGGCCATCTCCTTCCGCCTCGAGACGTCCAGCTGGTGGTTGGCATACTGCATTCGGGACTGATAGGTGGTCCGGTTGTCCGCCAGACCGTTTTCCAGGACAAAGGCCTCATAGCGCTCCAGCTCGATATCAATAAAATTGCTGATTTTTTGGGACAGGGAGGAAAATGTCTCCTCGTTTCCGGCCGCCCGGAAGCTGCTGCTCTCGCTGCTGTAGCCCGGGAGGTAGTTGCGCAGCTTGTTTGCCTGCATTTCCAGATAGTCCTTCGCGTCCAGATACTCCATACCCTCCAGCTTTTCAAAGGACAGGTCCAGGATGCTGTCATTTTCTGCGTAGTTCAGTACAAAATTTTCCCAGTATACGTCGGACAGAAGATTCAATACCGTCTTGGGGTCCGTACCGTACAGGGCCACCCGCCCGGAGCAGCAGACCCGGTATTCTGTGGATATCTTCATGTCCGACTCCTGGGTGACATCCAGCTTCTCCGCGTCCAGGGAGGTGGAGATGCTCAGGCAGCTGGCCAGCTGCTCCGCGCTGATTTTCAGGCCGCTCCGCTGAACAACCAGCTCCAGAATGTCGTCGGAGAGAATGCTGGACTCATTAAACCGGGTAACATTGGGATTCTGCCCCCGGGCCGCCTCCTCGTAGCTGAACACCATCAGCATACCGGGCGCCCAGGCGCCGACGGCCAGCTGAGCGCTCAGGCAGACCGCAAGGAACAGCGCTCCCAGGACCGCTATCCTCCGCCGCTTACCCTCTGTGCGGTCCAGCACACCCCGTATGCCCAGAACCGGCAGCTTTGCCTTGACCAGGTAAAAGCGCCGGAGCAGCATTATGTACAGAATGGCCAGACATAAAATCAGCGCCGGAACAATCGCACATACCAAAATCATGCTGTCATCACTCCTCCAATAATACGATTCACGAATAATGTTTCTCCTGACGGCCGTTGATATCAATCACCGCCAGCTCGGGCCGGTTGTTGATACGGGGCAGTCCGTTGTGTCCCCCCATGCCCCGGGAGACAAAAATTGTACTGTTGGCAAGCCGGTACATCCCGCCGCTGTATTTGGGGAAGAAGCCCGTATCCCCATGGTAGACCCCGCCCACCACCGGGAGCCGGAACTGGCCGCCATGGTAGTGGCCGCAGACGCCCAAGTCGATATGCCCGTCCGCCAGATATTCGTAGTAGAGACTGGGGTAGTGGGCAATCAGCAGCTTAAAGGCGTTGCTCTTTTCGTACTCGTCAAAAAACACGGCGCCGTACTCCTCATATCCCTCTGTGGACGTGGTCAGTCCGCCGATGAGGAGGGGGGTCCTGTTTATGGTCACTTCCTCCGCCCGGTTCACCAGGACATGGACGCCCAGCTCCAGAAGCATACGCTCAATGGGGCTGCCCTTTTCATACATAAGATTGCTCTCGTGATTTCCCGGGCTGTAATAGACGGGGGCAACCTCTGTCAGCTGGCTGCACAAAGTCAGAATCACATCCAGATTATCGTCGTCCGCATTGACCATGTCGCCCGCTACCGCGATCAGGTCCGGCCTCAGAGCTGCAATCCGCTCCACTAGCTCTGTGTTCCCGGGGCCGAACTCCCGGTTGTGCAGGTCTGACAGAACGACAACACGGATATTTTCCCCGCCCGCAGTCTTTGGGGAATAAAGATGGTAGAATGTCACCTCCAGCTCGTTTGAGAAAAGATGATATCCGCCGAGCGCCAGCAGCGCGGTGATAAGCAGTCCGCACAAATACACCCGCCCGCGCCGTTTTGGCTTGACCGCCCGGCTTCCGCCGGGTCCGCCCTTCTTTTTTTGCATATTCAAACCTCCTGTCAGTTCCGCTCGCTACAGCCCTTCTCTTCGCAAAACAGCCCTTACGGTCCGAAAAGTCAGCCTCCAATCCAACAGCCAGCTCTGCTCCCGTATGTAACGCAGGTCCAGCTCCACCCAGTCGTCAAAGCTCAGGCTGTTTCGGCGGGGACTCACCTGCCAGAAGCATGTCAGCCCTGGAGTGACCGTCAGCCGCTGCCGCTGATATGGGGTATATGCCTCAACCTCTCTGAGAAGTGGGGGACGGGGGCCGACAACAGACATGTCCCCCTTCAGAATGTTGACCAGCTGGGGCAGCTCATCCAGGCCTGTAGACCGCAAAAATCGCCCCAGACGGGTAATTCTCGGGTCGTTCTGAATCTTAAATGCCGGCCCGGTCATCTCGTTGTAGGGCAGCAGCTCGGACAGACGCTGCTCCGCGCCCACGCACATGGTGCGGAATTTATAGAGGCGGAACAGCTCTCCACCCTGGCCGCAGCGAATCTGGGAAAAGATCGGGCCGCCCTGGGGATCGTCAATCACCACGGCCAACGCGATCAGCAGCAACAGCGGAGAAAGGATTACCAGGGCCAGTGCCGATAATACGGTGTCCTGTATCCGCTTGACGCGCAGATATACGCACCGCTTCTTTGTCATTTTTGGATAGCTCAAAAGATGGCTCTGTCTCGAGGACGCCTCACGCAAAGCCTTTTCCAGGTCCACGGCTGCCACCTCATCACCCCCCGGCCTCCACAGCCGCTAAAAATATTCTTCAGCAATACAGACTTAAAAAGCATGTAAGCCCACACCCTTAGCAACGGCCAGATATTCTCCGCGCGCCTGCATTCCCTGACCGCAAATGATAGGTCTGCTTTTTTCAAAGGGTGCGGCTTACAAGGTGTGGGTTGCAGGCCATTTTATCTATTGCGTTTTTTTAGCAGCTGTGGTAAAATATCTCTGCAAAATTGACAAAAGCGAGATTTGCCGTTGTGTGAAAAACGACAAATCCCGCTTAGAAGCATAGCTCATTCTGCGTGGACCACAACCCACGCTTTATTGGCCAAATTCGACCTTGCGCCACCGCTGGAAGGTGCCGTGGGCCACCCCCAGCTCTCTCGCCGCCGCCCGGTCAGACAGCTCCCCCCGCTTCCAGGCGGCCATAACGCTCCCGTAATTTTCGCCCCGGTCCTTGAAATTGCGCCCAAAGTGAACACCCTTGGCCTTGGCTGCCGCGATTCCCTCGGCCTGCCGCTGGCGGTTAAATTCCCGTTCCGTCTGAGCTACATAGGACAGCAGCTGAAGGACGATATCGGCGATCAGAACACCGGTCAGGTCCCGGCCCTGTCGGGTATCCAGCAGCGGCATATCCAGTACCACAATGGCTACCTGCTTCTCCTTGGTCAGCAGCCGCCACTGCTCCAGAATTTCGTCATAGCTGCGTCCCAGCCGGTCGATGCTCTTGATAACAAGGGTGTCTCCGGCTTTTAGCTTTTGTGTCAGCCGGCGATACCCGGGGCGGTCGAAGTCCTTGCCGCTCTGCTTGTCCAGAATGATACGGCTGTCCTCCACGCCAAATTCTCTCATAGCAACCACCTGCCTGTCCTCGTTTTGCTCCTTGGTTGAAACCCGAACGTATCCGTATGTGTTCATGCTGTGCCTCCTTTTTGTGATAGCTTTATTTTAGAGGAACCATGAGATGGCGCAATTTGAAATTATTTCAGAGTAAGCGGCGGCAGTTGATTTTTTTATAGAAAGAGTTTAAAATAAACAAGTAGCCCAATTATATTTCAGGGAGGCGGAGACAATAGAATTTATTGATATGCATTGTGATTCGTTGATGGTCCTGTTGTTGACAGATCGGGAAAAGGCGGATTTGAATCATGCAAAATCAACCATGGTTGATTTTAATCGCATGAAAATGGGTGGGCAGCTGGCCCAATTTTTTGCGGTGTTCCTGCCCGCTCCCGGAATGTTTGCGCCCTTTCATATTCCGGAGATCAGCGATGAGGAGTACATTCAAACGCTGCGCGGATATCTGCTTAAAAATGTAGAAGCGCACTCTGATTCCATACGGATGGCCTATCATGCGGAGGACATTCTGACCAACAGGGCTCAAGGGAAAATGTCTGCCATCCTCACCATGGAGGATGGCAGGGCCGCAGAGGGGAATCTGGAAAACATCAAGCGCTTCCATGAAATGGGCTTTCGGGCCATTTCGCTGACGTGGAACATGCCAAACTGCTTTGGAGCCCCCAATTCCGCCGACCCGGAAATTATGCGTCAGGGACTCACGGACTTTGGCAAAGATGCAGTGGCGTATATGCAGGAGCTTGGCGTCCTTGTGGACGTATCCCACTTGTCCCAGGGCGGCTTCTACGATGTGGCCCGTATCTGTAAAAAACCGTTTATCGCTACCCATTCCAACAGTTTTGCCCTTTGCCCGCATCCGAGGAACCTGACCGATGACCAGATCCGGGTCCTTGCCGGCGCAGGCGGTATGACCGGACTGAATTTCGGCCCTGAGTTTTTGAACCGGGATGTCCGGTGTAAGGACAGCACAGCGGCTCAGATTGCAAAGCATGCGCGGTATATTGCTGATGTTGGCGGCGTGGACTGCGTGGGGATTGGCAGTGATTTTGACGGTATTTCGGGCAATTTGGAGATCAGCGACTGTGCGAAGGTCTGCCTGCTGGAGGATGCACTGAAAAAAGAAGGCTTTTCATCTGATGAAATTGAGAAAATATTCTATCAAAATGTGATCCGCGTGATGAAGGATACCCTAAGGTAAGACAGAGTTAACCCCGCTTCTACGTGCCCTTCAGGCTGAACCGGCGGCCTGGAGGGCACTGCTGTTCAGGAGAGATTGCTGATCGAAAATATAGTAAAAGGTCCAAAAACTATAAAATTAGGGTAAGATTCTAAAAAAGTCCTTGCGAAAGCATGAATGGTGGATTATAATAAGAAGCTAAGAATTTGAGCAAAGGAATGAGGCAGAATGGATACGCAACTCTTTCGGCAGATATGGGCGGCACAGGATACTGCCTATGATCTAATGAGCGAATATGATTCCCTGCCTCATTGCTATGGCAGCGTGGTGCTTTACCAGGCGGAGGCATATATCGTGAACCTGATTGGACAGCACCCGGGCATCACAGTGACCCAGCTGGCCGAGACCTTGAACAAAACAACCAGTGCCTGTTCGCAAATTGTGCGGAAGCTGAGGGCCAAAGGATTTGTGGAGCAGATTCGAAACCCGGACAACAACCGGCTCTATAACCTGGAGCTGACAGAGGCTGGCGCGGAGGTATTTCAGGCCCACATTAGCTTTAACCAGGAGTGCCAGGAGAAGACCTTCGAATTGTTAAAGGACTTTACCGGGGAAGAGCTGTCGATTCACCTGCGGGTTCAGAGGAGGCTGAACGAGGCCTATCAGGACGATGTGAAGCGGAGCAGGGAACAGTTGTCCAGACCCTAGGCCCCGGAGACGGGAGCGAAAAGAAGCCATCAATAAAAAGCCGCGCGGTGTATACCGCGCGGCTTTTTATTGTAATGTCACAAAATGGCAGGTTTTGAATTGTGCATAAAATCGAAGTATCTTAATAATACAAAAATTGCCTTGATTTATTCCTAAAATATAGTATAATAAATATGCTTAATAATTAAGCAGTAACTTTTTAAGGAGAAGGAGGTAAACTTAATGGGCAGACCAATCATCGGCATTTTGAGCAGCAGATCCGATATCCCGCTCCCAGGGGGACAAAACCTCTCCATCGAATATGCCAGCGTCGCCTACTGCCGGGCGGTGGTGCGGGGCGGTGGAATACCGCTTCTGCTCCCTGTAACGCCCGAACCGGACCTGGCGGAGTCGATGCTTGCGCTGTGCGACGGGATTCTTTTCCCGGGCGGATTCGACGTAGACCCCAGGTTTTACGGGGAGGCGCCCGACCCCATGCTCGGCACCGTTGACAGCACGATGGACCGGTTCTGGCTCCAGGCGCTGGAGTTCGCCCTGGCCCACAGGCTCCCTGTGCTGGGAATCTGTCGGGGTATGCAGCTTGTCAACGTGGGTCTGGGGGGCAGTCTGTATCAGGACCTGTCCCGGCGGGGCGTCCCCTCGTACCTGCATTCCCAGAAACAGGGACGGGACTATCTGATGCACGAGGTCAAGCTGGTGCAGGGCAGCCGGCTGAGTGCGGTGCTGGGGGAGGAGCCGGTATATACCAATACCATACATCACCAGTGCGTGAAGGAGCCGGGCAAAGGACTGAAGCAGGTTGCCCAGACAGACGACGGCGTTCCCGAGGCGCTGGAGTCGGAGGACGGACAGATTATGCTGGTCCAGTGGCACCCGGAGGCTCTGCTGGAGACGGAGCCCAGAATGCGCCGTCTCTTCGAGGACCTGATCGCCAGATGCAAGGGAGAAAATCAGTAAAAGAGAATAAAAAGGAGAAAAATTAAACCAGGGAGGTATTTTATATGGTAAAGGAAAAAACAAAGAAGCAAAAGAAAGACATCAGCATGTGGACCACAATCATTATTGTTATCGCGGTTGTTTACATCCTCTCTCTGCTTTTGCCCTCCGGTTCCTACCAGCGCACAGAGAGCGGTACCGCAATCCCGGGCTCCTATGAGGTTGTGGAAAAGATTTACCTCTCCCCTCTTGACGTTATTATGAAGGTGGGGGATCAGGCTTATAACACCTTCGGCAAGCTGTTCGTCACCCTGATGATTATAAGCGGCCTGATGGGGGTTACCAACTCCACGGGCGTTTTGGACAAGGCTCTTGCCAATATGATCCGCAAGTTTAAGGACAAGGCGCTGCTCATTATCCCGGTGTATGTATTCGCCACCGGCGTCCTGGGCGCGATGGGCTCTATGATCTCCACTGTTGTGCTGTTTGTCCCGCTGGGGCTCTCCCTGGCGAAACAGCTGAAAGCGGACCGGGCCTTTGCGGTGGGCCTTGTCATCTGCGGCTCCTTTACGGCGTTCATGTCCTCCCCCATCAATATGCTGACCTGTGTGATGGGCCAGACCATCGCAGGCATTCCGGAATACTCCGGCGCGGGCCTTCGGACCATCGTCACGGTCATCAATCTGGTCATCGTGTCCGCATTCCTGATGCTGTGGGTCAAGCGCTGCCAGAAGGACCCGTCCATCTATGAGAAGAACTTCAGCGGCGCGGAGATCGGAGACGGGATGGACAATGTGCAGGAGTACAGCCCGCTGACCGGAAAAGAGATCATCATTTTGCTGCTCTTCTTCGGGACCTTTATCTTCTTCGCCGCCGGCGGTGTGGCCCTTGAACTCAGCATGCTGCCTCTGGCCTCTGTGGTGCTGCCTCTGGTCCTGGTCATCGGCTTTTTGGGCGGCTATGATCTGGACGAGACCATGAAGCACTGGGTAAAGGGGACTGGCGGCATGGCCGGCGTGATGCTCTTCATGATCTTCGCCTGCTACATGAACGTGATCCTGAACAACTCCGGCATCCTGGATACCCTCGTATACTACGTCTCCCTGCCCCTGAGCTATCTGAGCGGCAGCCTGGCAACCATCGGTATGTTTATCGCGAACGCCATTATCAATATCTTCATCAACTCCGGCTCCGGCCAGACGGCAATCATGATGCCAATTATGGCGCCCCTGGCGGACGTGCTCGGCGTGACCCGTCAGATGTCCGTCCTTGCGCTTCAGTACGGCGACGGCTTTACCAACCTCCTTGCGCCGACCAGCGTAAACCTGATGGCGTGTCTTGCCGCCGCGAAGATCGGCTTAAAGGACTGGTACAAGCTGTGTGTCCCGCTCTATGCGATCCTCGCGATTGTGCTGATTGCCTCCATCTTTGTCGGCACAGCAATCGGTTACTGCTGATACATGAGCTCCGATTCTTTTGTCCCCCGGAGAGGGGGACAAAAGAAACTTGATTGTTTTTGAACACTGCTGTAATATGAGGAAATAATTGAAGGAGGAGACCCACAATGGATCGTATTCAAAAGCTGCTTGAAGCGGTAGACCGCTGGGCGGATTACACGATCGAGCTCCGCCGCCGGATTCATGAAAACCCGGAGCTGTCCTATCAGGAGTTTGAGACCAGCGCACTGGTCGCCGGGGAGCTGGCCCGCCTGGGCATTCCCTATGTGGAGAGCCCCGTCAAGCCCGGCCTGATCGCCACCATTGACAGTGGAAAGCCCGGCAAGCTGCTCCTCCTCCGAGGGGATATGGACGCGCTGCCCATCCAGGAGGAGACCGGCCTGCCCTTTCAGAGCAAAAAGGCCGGCGTGATGCACGCCTGCGGGCACGACATACACACCTCCAACCTGCTGACGGTGGGGGCCATCCTCAACGAGATGAAGGAGGCCTGGACCGGACGCATCCGGCTGGTGTTCCAGCCCGCCGAGGAGCACGGCGGCGGCGGCCGGGAGATGATTAAGGCGGGCCTGTTCGACGAGATGCCGGACTGCTGCCTGGGCATCCACGTATGGCCCGACAAGCAGGGCCGGATTACCCTGGGCCGGGGATACCGCACCGCCTACTCCGACGGCTGCACCATTACGGTACACGGCAGGGCGGCCCACTCCTCCAAGCCTCAGGAGGGGGTAGACGCAATTCTGATCGCCGCCAATATCGTCATGGCCCTGAATACCATCACCAGCCGGAACCTGGACCCCAAGGACGGGGCCAACCTGAATGTGGGCACCATCAAGGGCGGTACTGCCCCCAACATCCTGGCCGACGAGGCAGTGCTGCTGTGCATGATGCGCAACGTGAACCCGGATTCCCGGGAGGTCATGTTCAAACGGGTGGAGGAGGTCTGCAAGAACACCGCCGCAGCGATGGGCGGCAGCTGCGACACCGATTTTCTCCGCAGCTACCCCGCGGTGTACAATGACCCGGCGGTGGCCGATTTCCTGTACGACACCCTGAGGGAGCATCGGGAGGCGCTCTTCCAGGGCCTGGGCGAGCCTCCCGAGAACTATCTGAACGAGGCTCCGGAGCAGATGCTGGCGGCAGAGGACTTTGGTTACTACGGGCAGAGGGTGCCCTCCTGCTTTATGTTCATCGGCACCGGCGACTACGCTCCGGCCCACAACCAGAAGTTCCAGGTGGATGAAGCATACATCAAGTTCTGCACCAGGGTAATGGCGCTGTCCGCGCTGGAGTACATGAACCGCTGAGGGCTGGCCCCTCCTCCCGCCCCGGCAGGGGCGGGAGGAGGTAAGAGCGGTAACTATGACAGACAGGAGGATGAATAGAATGAAATATGATTTTACGTCCATTTTAGACCGCCGGAACAAGGATGCGCTGGCGGTCGATGCGCTGGGCAAAATGCCGGATATGGCACCCAATCCCCCAAAGGAGGGCTTTGATATCATCCCAATGTGGGTGGCAGACATGAATTTTCCCGTCCTGCCCGCCATTCAGGAGGCCATGATCGCCCGGGTGAAGGAGCCGCACTTCGGCTATTTCCAGCCCCGGGATGAGTATTTTGACGCCATTATCCGCTGGCACGAGCGGCGCAACGGGGTGACCGGCCTGACTCGCGAGCACATCGCCTATGAAAACGGCGTTTTGGGCGGAGTAGTCTCCGCAATGAACGTATTTTGCTCCAAGGGGGACAACATCCTGGTCCACTCACCCACCTACATCGGCTTTACCAAGAGCCTGACTAATAACGGTTACAATATTGTCCACTCCCCCCTGGTGAAGGACGAGGCCGGTGTCTGGCGCATGGACTTTGAGGACATGGAGCGGAAAATTGTGGAGCAGCACATTCACGCGGCAATCTTCTGCTCTCCCCACAATCCCTGCGGCCGGGTGTGGGAGCGATGGGAGCTGGAGCGGGTCATGGAGCTGTATCGCAAACACGACATTTTTGTGGTTTCCGACGAGATCTGGTCGGACATCATCCTGAGCGGGCACAAGCACATCCCGCTCCAGTCGGTCTCTGAGGATGCCCGGAATCGCACCGTGGCCTTCTACGCCCCCTCTAAGACCTTCAACCTGGCCGGCCTGATCGGGGCATACCACATTGTGTACAACAAGTGGATTCGGGAGCGGATGGAGAAGGAGTCCTCCCTGTGCCATTATAACGATATGAACATCCTCTCCATGTATGCCCTCATTGGCGCGTACCAGCCTGAGGGCTATGCGTGGGCAGACGAGCTCAGGCAGGTGATTACCGGCAATGTGGACTACGCCTGCGAGTATATCGCCAAGCACTTCGAGGGCGTGGAGGTGTTCAAGCCGGAGGGCACATACATGCTTTATGCGGACTGCTCCAAATGGTGTGAGGCCCATGGGAAAACCTTGGATGAAGTGGAACAGGCCGCATGGAATGTGGGCGCCGCCATTCAAGATGGACGGATGTTCCACGGCCCCTGCCATCTGCGCATCAATCTGGCACTGCCCCTCAGCCGTGTTCAGGAGGCGTTTAACCGGCTGGATAAATACGTCTTTAACGCTTAGATTACATGTTATATAAGGAGAATATATAAAATGTCCCTTTATCTCATTACATTCAGCCCCACAGGGGGGACAAAAAAGGCCGCGGACGGCCTTGCTGACGCATTCGGACAGCACGCCCAAGAAATTGATCTGACTGTCCCGGATACGGATTACAGCCGATTTTCCTTCTGTGCCGGCGATATCTGTGTCGTCGCGGTTCCCTCCTACGGAGGGCGGGTCCCCGCCGCAGCGGTATCCCGGCTTGCCGGCATGGCCGGGAATGGCGCAAAGGCGGTCCTGATGGCTGTTTACGGTAACCGCGCCTATGAGGATACTCTGCTGGAATTGAAGGAGACTCTGGCTCGGGTGGGATTCCACTGTGTTGCGGCGGTGGCCGCCGTGGCGGAGCATTCTGTCATGCGGCAATTTGCTGCCGGACGTCCGAATCAGGAGGACCTGGAGGCGTTGGAGCAGTTTGGGCATCAGATCAAAGAAGCTATCGAAAAGGATTCCACAATGGACCATGTAGATGTGCCCGGCAATGCGCCCTATCGGGAGTACCGGGGCATTCCGCTGAAGCCGAAGGCAGGGGAGGCCTGCGTCGGCTGCGGCCAGTGCGCACAGAAGTGTCCCGTGGGAGCGATACCAGCAGACAAGCCGTCCTTCACAGATGCCGAAACCTGCATCAGTTGTATGCGGTGTATTCGCGTCTGCCCTGTCCATGCCAGGACGCTGGATGCACAGATGCTGGCCGGAGCTTCGCAAAGACTGGAGCAAATTTGTTTGGAATTTAAAGAGAATGAACTGTTTTTAAGTTGATTTCCCCTGAATAACCCTGAACCAGCCCTGATTTTCAGGCCGTTTATCGAAAATCAGGGCTGGTTTTTGCTTGTCCTCCTTGCTGTGATACAGCGAAATTAATAATTAAGAATCAGCAGAAAAATGGCGAAATAGGATAAGGAGAACGAGAAAAGAGTGCGCCGTAAGGAGCGGCACACTCTTTTCTTCATTGTCGGAGGAGGAAGAAACAGGTATAGTAGTAGATAAGAGAAAAAAGAGGAGAAAGGACGCTCCTACCACAGTTCGTCTTTTCTCCAGAGCCAGGGAGCATGCGGGAAAAGCAGCAGCCTGGCCAAGGAATATGATAAGGGGAAAACGGTTATTTTGCAAGCTAATAAAGATAAAAAAATCTTCCCAACAGCTATATGTAGAGGAGAAGTACTTGCACGCAAAGAGGGCGCAGGTGTGTCCGGTGTGCGGCCGCCATGGGAGTTGGCAGGCGCATGGGCAGTATGAGCAAAGCGTAATAGATTATGAATCAGGAAGGGTAGTATATGGTAGGATCAAAATAAGAAGAGTGCGGTGCAAGAGCTACGGGCACACACATGCCATAATCCCGGATTATATCATCCCATACAGCACATGGAATGGATTTTTACAGATAACCGTTTTCCCGTTTTATTCCTGCTTGTCGGC
>CAJUSG010000010.1 GCA_910589085.1 uncultured Oscillospiraceae bacterium
GGTCCTTGGTGTCCAGGTCATGGACCACGCGGGAAACCTGCGGCCCGCAAAACTCCTTTTTGTCGATGGACAGCAGGGCCTTTCCCATGCAGGTGGAGAAAAACGCCACGCACAGCAGACCGTCCGCGTCTGTCCATTTTAGCCACCAGTCCGGCGTCCGGTATGCCTTGGTGATTGTCACCCGGCGCATGGGCGGCAGATCCTCAAATTCACCCACCAGCTTGTAAAGGCTGGTTTTGTTGGCTTTCAGTCTGAACATTTACCCCACACCTCCCCAAACCAGGCCAGGATCCGCTTTTCGTATTTCTTGCGGGTCCGCTTTTTCTTTGTGTGTTGGTATCGGCGGACCAGTTCCGGCTTGAATATCCGCGCCAGGTGTACGGCCAGGGCTAACTCCATAGAGTAGAAGAACGCCCGCAGGTTCTCCGCCGCCACCTCCACGGTTACGGACATATCGCCCCATATCTCCGCCAGCCTCTCCGCCGCCGCTGCCGCCTCCTCCGCAGTCACGCCGCCCGCCGAATAGTCCGGCGTGATTTCCGGCATGGGGTGGCCGATTTCCACGGGTTTGCCGTCAATGTAGGCCACCACGGTGCCGCTGTTGCTGTCAGGTCCCACTTGGCCACCCCTCCCCGCGCTCATACCCCAGCAGGATATTGTGGCCCATGTCGCCCAGGCTGTGCGCCAGGACCTCCAATTCCAGCAGGTCAGTGTATTTTAGGCCCATGGCGTCCAGGCGGGCGTGGAACTTCTTGGCCTTTTCCGTGATCTCCCGGAACACGGCCCGCTCCTTGGCGTCGTCCTCCGCGTCATAGGCCGCTTGCAGGTCCTCCAGCTTAATCTCCCCGGCGGCGATCTTCTGACAGAACTCCATGGCCCCGTCCAGGTGGAAATACTGGCGTCCTCCGGTACTGACCCGCCGCTGGTCCAGACTATCCCGGTTTGGGTCAATCACCACATAATGGGCTGGCGCACAGGTGGCGGCCAGTTCCCGGTCCTCATAGATACAGAACGTCAAACCGTTTTGTTTTCCCACCAGGCCCCCATGACTTTGTCTAAACTTGATTTCCTTTCGTTTCGCCATGTCGTCCTCCTATCTGCTGGCGGTGCCGCCCGCGCCCATGTCGGTGGGTTGCCCGGTCCGTTTGCCCCGCCGCTCCAGCGACGCCTGCACCCGGCGCTGGGCCAGTTCCGCGCTATACCGCAGGCGCTGGTCCGGCAGGCGGGTCCCGTCCTGCCCTCTGGTCAGTTCCGTGTAAATCACCGCCAGGGACTTGTCCAGGTGGGAGGAAATTTCTTTAGGCGTCCGCCCATCCTCCCACAGTTTTTCGATTTTCTGGCGGTCCTCCAGGGTCCTGAAAGCATAATCGGCCACGTCCTCACCCCCAAACGATAAAAAAATTAGGCCACACATGGCCGTGTGGCCTTGTGTAACCTAATAATAATGGCTGCCTGCTCCCGAATATCCATAGTTCCTCCTTGATTTTCTCCAGGAGTTGTGGCATAATCAGATTTGCCATCCCTCCTTGGAGTGGTAAATAGAGTGTTGGGTAGCTTGCTAGGGCCACCAGCACTCTATTTTATTTGCCGAGTTCTTCGTCAACCTTTTCGTTGAGCCATTGGGTTTTTGTCTTGTTCTGCGCTTTCAGCTTTTCTGTCAACGCGTTCAGTTTCTCACGGGAGAGAGGAATACTGAACTGCCCAATGGTTTCTCGACGCTTTCGGTAATACTCGGCTGAGTTCGAGGGAGACAAGGATTCATCACCTCCATGCTAGCAATTATAGAGATTGGCTAGCAATATGTCAAGGGTATTTTAAAAAAACAGGGCGGAGACTTGCTCGCATGGGGGAAAATATGGTATAATATTCACAGAAAGGATGTGCTGAATATGGGAACGGAAAAGGAACGCAAGGACACGAAGATGGCGACGATCTATGAGCTGCGCCTTATCTTCACCGGCGGAGAGAAGAAGACCTATACCGTGGAGGAGATCACAGAGCTGTTGGACAAAATCGCGTTGGCGAAGGATCAGGAATAGGAAAACCGCCGCCCGGCCGGGCGGCGGTTTTTTACAGGGCCTTCAGCGCCTCCTGAGCGGTTCGGACCAGGTAGCCCATGGCCTGGACGGGCCACCTGCCGGCGGCGGTCTCGCCGGTGAGCATAAGGGAGGAGGCCCCGTCCAGCACGCCGTTGTAGACGTCGCATACCTCCGCCCGGGTGGGCACGGGGCGCTGCTCCATGGACCACAGCAGCTGGGTTACCAGACAGAAGGGCTTGCCCGCGGCCCGGCACCGGCGGGCGATATCCTTCTGGATGCCGGGCAGCTTCCACAGCGGGATGGAGCTGCCCAGGTCCCCCCGGGCGATGCATACCTGATCGGCCGCCGCCATGATCTCATCCAGGTGGTCCAGCCCCTGCTGCTCCTCAATTTTGGCCATGACCTGCACCCGGCCCAGCCCCAGCCCCTCCAGGGTCTGGCGCAGAATGTCGATATCCCGCCGGTTGCGGACGAAGGGCTGGAGAATGTGGGTCACGCCGAAGCGGCCCGCCTGGGCCAGGTTGTCCAGGTCCGCAGGGGTGAGGGTGGGGGTGTCCACCTCGGCCCCCAGCAGGGACAGGCTCTTTTTGCTCAGCAGCGGGCCGCCCTGGAGCACCCGGCACAGCAGGACGGTGGAGCTGGTGCGCCGGACCTCCAGCAGCAGCGCGCCGTCGTCGATGGAAATCTGCTGGCCGCGCCTGGCCGTCTTGAGGATGACCTGCGGGACCGGGATGCCCCCGTCGCCCAGGAGAATGTCCAGCCCCTCCCGCAGAGGGATGGGCTGGGGCAGCTCCCCCACCCGCAGCTCGGGGCCCTGGAGATCCAGGATCAGATGGGCATCCCCGCGCCCCGCCTGCCGGGCGGCCGGCCAGTACAGCTCCTCCAGCAGAGGGGCGCACTGGGCGAGGCTGGTGTGGGACATGTTGAGACGGACCCCCGTCATGCCGGACTGAAACAGCTGTTCCAGAATGTCGCGCTTGGCGCAGGGGTCCCCCAGAGTGGCGTAAAAGTCCATACGATTTTCCCCCAGTTCGTTCTTTTTTACTATTATGAGGGCTTGAGGCCGGGAAGTCAACAGGATTTTACAAGGACAGGCCCCACGCTTGACTCATAAATTTAGCTGCCGAATGTAGGGCAAGGGCTCTGCCCTTGCCCTATTCCGTTCCCATTTTATCCCCTTGCGGGGATAGGCAGGGGTAGAACCCCTGCCCTACATGATGTATCGGCAGATAGTTCCAGAGGTTTCCGCATTTGAGAGACGGACGTGACAGGCCCAGGGCTGCCCCTTGCTCTTTTTCGCAATTTCAGGTATAATGGGAAAAAGAGAGGAGCGGTCCTATGCGCGTTATGGCAATCGACTACGGAGACGCCCACACCGGGGTGGCAATTTCCGACCCGACGGGCTTTCTGGTGGGGAGCACCGCCACCATCAACAGCTGGCGGCAGGTGGTAGTGGTGGACCAGCTGGCCCGGATGATTGAACAGCACCGCCCGGACGAGGTGGTGCTGGGTTTTCCCAAAAACATGGACGGCACCGACGGCCGGAAGGCGGACCTCTACCGGGAGCTGGCCGCCGCCCTGGAGGAGGTCACCGGCATGGAGGTGATCCTCTGGGACGAGCGGCGTACCACCATCGACGCCCACCAGATTCTGTTCAACCAGGGGAAGGACGGCCGCAAGCGCAAGAAGATTGTGGACGCTGTGGCCGCCTCCCTGATTCTGGAGAACTATCTGGATTTTAAACGAATGAAGAGAGAGTGATTTTGATGAAAAGACAGCTTTCTGCCCTTACCCTGTCCCTGCTGCTTCTGCTGGGCCTCACCGGCTGCGGCCCGGAGCTGCAGGGGAGCGCCGGCATTGACGCGGGCACATCCGGCAGTCTGATCGACCTGCCGGTGGCGGGGCCGGAGGACGGCAGCCAGGCGGGCAGCCTCCCCGACGGCAGCCAGAACCTCCCGGACGGCAGCCAGGGCAACGAGGCCGAGGGCAACCGTCCCGACGGCAAGAGCAGCGAGGGCAACGGCTCGGTTGACGAGGACGGCTGGTATACCTCCAAGGAGGAGGTGGCCCTGTACATCCACCTGTACGGCGATCTGCCCGACAACTACGTGACCAAGAGCGAGGCGGAGGACGCCGGCTGGAGCGGCGGCAATGTGGAACGCTACACCGGCGAGGGCACCGCCATCGGAGGGTCCCGCTTCGGCAACCGGGAGGGCCTGCTGCCCAAGGAGCAGGGCCGTACCTACACAGAGTGCGATATCGACACCGTGGGGGAGAACTCCCGGGGGGCCAAGCGCATCGTCTTCTCCAACGACGGCCTGGTCTACTACACCGATGACCACTACGAGAGCTTTGAGCTACTGTATGGAGAGCCGTGATGAATAGGAATGCCCCGCCTTACCGGCGGGGCAATTTTTTTATAAAACGCTTGACTTTTGTGTATACTATGTATATACTCTGAATGAGGGGTGATATTTGTGTACGCGACGATTCAAAAATGGGGGAACAGCAACGGCCTGCGTATCCCGAAGGTGCTTCTGGATGCCTTGGGGCTCCGGGAGAACGACCGGGTGGAGCTGATTCAGACGGAGGGGGCCATTACCATAAAAAAGGCTGCGGCGGCGCCCCACAGAAGCCTGGAGGACCGGCTGACCGCCTTTTATGGAAGGCCAATCGAGGAGATCGGGCCAATCGAAGGCCAGGAGACGGACTGGGGAAAGCCGGAGGGCTGTGAGATATGGTGACGGTATTTGAGCAGGGCGATATCGTCTATTTGGATTTTGACCCCCAGTCCGGCCATGAGCAGAAGGGCCGGCGGCCCGCCCTGGTCGTCAGCAACAATTTATTTAACCGGGTCAGCAGCCTGACCATGGTGTGTCCCATCACCCATACCGACCGGGGGCACCCGTTTCATATTCGCCTGGATGAGCGGACGAGGACTGACGGCGTTGTTATGTGTGACCAGGCCCGGATGCTGGATTTGCCCAGCCGGAGGGCGGCATTTGAGGAAAAAGCTCCCGCCGATCTTGTGGCGGAAGCCGTTGATTTCATCATCGGATTTGTGGAGATGAAATAGAGCGTCTCAGAGACAGGCCCCGCCTGCCGGCGGGGCCTGTTTTACGGTGATTTACCGCTCGCACCTCCAGAAAAACGCGCTGTAGGGGGGCAGCTCGCTGCCGCCGCCGAAGTCGTGCTGTTCCCCGGAGATCAGGTCCACCGCCAGGCCGCAGCCCGCGTCAAAGTGGGCGGTGTAGGGGGCGCTGTCGGCGTTGATGGCCACCAGTACCCGCTCGCCGTCGCAGGCCCGCTCGAAGATGATCTGCTTGTTGGTGAGCACCACGTTGCGGTAGGCCCCGTAGCACAGGGCGCGGCTGCCCTTCTTGGCCCCGGCCAGCTTGGAAATCCAGGCGGTGAGGTCGTTCCACTCCGGCTTCTCCAGGGCGGGGCGGAGCTCGGCGTCGCTGCCGTGGCCCTTGGCGCCAGTGAGGCCCCACTCGCTGCCGTAGTAGAGGGCGGGCACTCCGGGCATCCCGAAGGCCATGGCCCAGGCGGGGACCAGGTGGCCGGGGTTGGTGAGCTTGGAGGCGATGCGGTCCACGTCGTGGTTGTCCAGGAAGGACAGCAGGTGCCTGCCCTTGTACAGGGTCCACTGCTCCGGGCCGAACTGCCGGGCCAGGGAGTGGCCGATCTCGAACATATTCATGGAGTTGAAGGCGGACCACAGCCCCTTGTAGCACTCGTAGTTGGTCACCGAGTGGCACATGTCGTCGGCCATCCAGCGGTTGTAATCCCCGTGGAGGGTCTCACCCATGAGGACAAAGTCGGGCTTGAGGCCGTTGACAAAGGCCCGCAGCTGCTTCAGGTACTCGGGGGGCAGGCAGTAGGCCACATCCAGCCGCAGGCCGTCGATGCCGAACCGGTCCACCCAGGAGCGGATGGCCTCAAACTGGTGCTCCACCACCGCCGGGTTGAACAGATTCAGCTTGACCAGCTCGTTGTGGCCCTCCCAGCCCTCGTACCAGAAGCCGTCGTTATAGTTGGTGTTGCCGTCGAAGCTGATGTGGAACCAGTCCTTGTATGGGCTGTCCCACCTCTTCTCCTGCACGTCCTTGAAGGCCCAGAAGCCCCGGCCCACATGGTTGAAGACCCCGTCCAGCATCACCCGCAGACCGGCGTCGTGAAAGGCCCGGCACACCCTGGCCAGGTCGTCGTCGGTCCCCAGCCGGGGGTCGGTATGGAAGTAGTCCCGGGTGTCGTAGCCGTGGCGGTCGCTGTCGAACACCGGGTTGAGCAGGACGGTATCCGCCCCCGTCTGTTTGATATGGTCCACCCAGTCCAGCAGGCGCAGGATCCGGGGCTCTGTCCTGCCGTCGTTCTCCGCCGGCGCGCCGCACAGGCCCAGGGGGTAGATTTGATAGATGACTGATTCGTCAAACCACATGTTGCATTTCTCCTTTCGCCCGATGGGGCGGGTATTTGCCTGTCTATCATACTACATTCGGGCCATTCCCGCAAGTGGAAGCTGGCGGGAGTAAAAGAGGGCCGGGGGATTTGTCCCCCGGCCCTTCTGGGCTGATTTACCAGCGGGCGTCCCGCTTCAGGCGGAAGGAGCTCACAAGGTTTTTGAGAAGGCTGGCCTGAGAGGACAGCTCCTCGCTGGCGGCCGCGCTCTGTTCGCTGGTGGCGGAGTTGGTCTGGACGACGGAGGAGATCTGGTCGATGCCCTCGGTGACCTGGGTGATGGCGGTGGTCTGGTTCTCCACGGCCTCCACCACGATGGACATCTTGGCGGTGACCCCGCCGGCGCTCTCGCTGGTGCGCTCCAGGGACTGGGTGACCTTGCTCACCACGTCGCTGCCCTCGGTGACGGCGGCGATGGAGCTCTCAATCAGGTCCTTGGTGGCCTTGGCGGCCTCGTCGGACCGGTTGGCCAGGTTGCGCACCTCGTCGGCCACCACGGCGAAGCCCTTGCCGGCGGAGCCCGCACGGGCGGCCTCCACGGCGGCGTTCAGGGCCAGGATATTAGTCTGGAAGGCGATATTCTCGATGGCGGCGATGATCTTGCTGATCTCCTCGGAGGAGTTGGAAATTTTATCCATAGCGGTATTCAGCTGCTTGACATACTCCACGCTGATGCCCAGCTGGGCGCCGGCCTGATCCACAAACTGACCGGCCTCCCGGGTGGCCTGGGCGGTCCGTTTGGCGTTGTCGGCGATCTCGTTGACGGTGGCGGACAGCTCCTGGACGGAGCTGGCCTGCTGGGTGGCGCCCTGGGCCAGGGCCTGGGCGCTGTTGGACACCTGGGTGGAGCCGGCGGACACCTGCTCGGCGCTCTCGCGAATCTGGCCCACGGTGCTGTTCAGCCGGTCGCCGATGCCGTCCAGGGAGCGGCGGATGGAGGCGAAATCGCCCACATACTCCTGCTGAGCGGTGTTGGTCAGGTCGCCGTTGGAGATGGAGTCCAGCACGCTGGAGATCTCCCCTATGTAGGACCGCATACGGCGGATGGTCTCGTCAAAGATCTGCCCCAGGGTGCCCACCTCGTCGTTGGAGTGGACGCTGATCTGGATATCCTCGCCGCTGGTCAGGCCCAGGTCGCCGTGGGCCAGCCGGTCGGCCACCTGGGTGATCTCGGCCAGGGGATAGGAGACCGTCTTCTTCAGGAGGGAGGACATAACCAGGATACAGACGGCGATGACGGCGATGCTCACTATGGTGGACAGAATGATGGTGATAAGAATCTGCCGGTTGGCCTCGGCGCTGGAGATGCCGGCGAAGATCAGGCCGTCGACTTTGCCGTCGGCGTCCCGGGTGGGGACATAGGAGCACAGATATTCCTCATTGAGAATGGTGGCCCGGCCCACGTAGGACTGTCCCTGCTGGAGCACGATGTTGGACAGCTTGTCGGACAGCTTGGTGCCCACCGCCCGCTGGCCGTTCTGAACCACGGTGGTATAGGCCCGGGTGTCGCCCTCAAAGATGGTGAATTGACAGCCCATGCGGCTCTCCAGCTCATCCAGCAGCTCATTCTTGTCCTCGGTGCCATCAGTCTGGCTGAGGACATAGGCCAGCATGTTGGTGCCGTTGGTGCAGCGCTCCTTCAGCATTCCTGTGGCCAGGCTGCGGAACATGATGGTGCACATGCCAACCGCGAAAATGACCGATACGATCTGCATAATGACAACCATGTTGCCGACCTTCTGGCCAATGCGCCTGTACTTTTTGCCGCTCTTGGGCAGCTGAATTTTGCTCATTGCTTGCTCACTCCATCTGTCAAAATTTCATAAGCGGGTACACTACCCAGCCTATCAAGTATAATAGGAAGGAATATTTTTTGCAAGCATCTTTTTGCTTTTTTAAATGGCCGTTTCCAAGAACTCACTTCAGCGCGTCAGACACCTTGAGCAGGGTGTCCTCGTGGGTGTGGTCCACCAGGTGGGTATAGATTTTTCCAGTGGTGGCGGGGGTGGCGTGGCCCAGGGCCTTGCCGATGTCGAAGAGGGGCACCCCCTGGAAGGAGGCCACGGTGGCGAAGGAGTGGCGCAGGCCGTGAAGGGTGACCCGGGGCAGGTCATTTTTTCGCACGAACCGGGTAAAGGCCAGGGACAGGGCGTTGGGGGAGTATGGCAGGCATTTGTGGTCCAGCACCACGAACTGGCTGGGTTCCTTCAGCCGCCCCTCCCGAAAGAGCCTGTCCTGGCGGGTCAGCTCCGTCTGGAGCAGCCGGGCCACGTCGTCTGGCATGTAGAGGGTGCGCACCGAGGAGCGGGTTTTGGTCTCCTTCTGGAGGATGGTGGCGCCGAAGGCGGTGCGGGCCTCCTTGATGGAGAGCAGCTGGCGCTGAAAGTCGATGCACTCCCATTTCAGGCCGCAGATTTCCTCCCGCCGCAGCCCCAGGCTGCCGGCCAGCCGGGCGGGGAGCTCCAGGGAGTGGCCCTCCAGCAGGGTGTAGAGCTGCTTGAGCTCCTCCGGCCGGTAGTAGGAGGCCTCCTTCTGCTTGGCCCGGGGGGGCTCCACCTTGTCCATGGGGGACTGGAGCAGCTTGTCCTGGCGCACGGCCGCCCGCAGGGCGGAGGAGAGCAGGTCGTGGTGCCGCCGCAGGGTATTGGAGCACAGGCCCACGTTTTGCTGGACCTGAATGTAGTACTGCTGGATGTCCATAGGGGTGAGCTTGAGCAGGGGGATGTGCCCCAGGCCGGGGAGCAGGTGGTTGTCGATAATCTTCTGGTAGCCGTAGACGGTGGTCTCCGCCCGGGTGGGCCGGACGATGTTGTCCATCCAGCTCTCCAGCCAGTCGGCCAGGGTGAGGTCGTGCTTGGGGGTGCGGAGCTCCTGCTCCCGGTGGGTCAAAAAGTCCCGCAGGCCCATCCGGGCGGCGTAGAGGGTCCGGTAGGTCTGATACCGCTTGACCCGCCTGCCCTCCTTGTCCTTGCCCAGGTCCATGCTGACGTAGTAGATTTTCCGAATGTCGTCATAGGAAATGTTGCGCTCTACTGTCTTTCTTGCCATAGTGTTGACCTCCATATCTTTTTCTCTTCGGGTGTTTTCTCCGGAATTGGAAAGAAATTTACCCAAGAAAGAATATGAGGCATAAAAGGGAGAAGAACAAGATATTTTGTCGAAAAAAATCGAAAAAAGTAAAAAATGTTGACAGGTGTGGAAAGAGGGGCTTTCGGATGGGGGGAATCTGTGGTAGAATGTGGACAGAAAACGCCGGGCCTGGCCCGGAGAGGGGATGCTGCTGTGATAAGGATCGGAAACCTGTCCCTGCCGCTGGAGGCTGGGGAGGAGGGGCTGCGGAAGCGGGCGGCCCGGGCGCTGGGGGTGCGCCCCGGGGCGCTGGGCGAGCTGGAGATTGTCCGCCAGTCGATTGACGCCCGGGACAAGCACAATGTCCGCTATGTGTACACCGTGGAGGTGTCCATGCCCCAGGAGGGGGCCGTGGTGCGGGCCGCTCCGGGAAAGAATATTACCCTGGCGGAACGGACCCCCTATGTCTTTCCGGCGGTGGGCCGGAGGTCGTCCCTGCCCCCGGTGGTGGTGGGGATGGGCCCGGCAGGGCTGTTTGCCGCCCTGTTCCTGGCCCGGAACGGCTTGCCCTGCGTGGTTCTGGAGCGGGGACAGGATGTTGACAGGCGCACCCTGGACGTGGGGGAGTTCTGGGCCACGGGGGTGCTGGACGAGAGCTCCAATGTCCAGTTTGGGGAGGGGGGCGCGGGCACCTTCTCGGACGGCAAGCTGACCACCGGCACCCACGATCCGCGGATCTCCGCCGTGCTGGAGGCCCTGGTAGAGGCGGGCGCCCCCGCCGATGTAAGTTATTCCCACAAGCCCCATATCGGCACCGACGTCCTTCGGGAGGTGGTGAAGGCCATCCGGAAGGAGCTGATTTCCCTGGGCTGTGATATCCGCTTCGGCCATAGGCTCACCGGCCTGACGGTGAGCGGGGGCGCGCTGACGGGGGTGGAGGCGGAGGGGCCCCGGGGGCGCTGTCTGCTGGCCGCCGACGCCCTGGTGCTGGCCCCCGGCCACTCCGCCCGGGATACCTTCGCCATGCTCCGGGAGGCGGGGGTGCCCATGGAGCGGAAGAGCTTCGCGGTGGGGGTGCGGATTGAGCACAGCCAGGAGGCGGTCAGCCTCCGCCAGTACGGCCCGGCCTGGGAGAAGCTGCCCCCCTCCGACTACAAGCTGGCCTGTCACCTGCCCAACGGCCGGTCGGCCTTCACCTTCTGCGTCTGCCCCGGGGGAGAGGTGGTGGCCGCCGCCTCCCGGCAGGGGGGCGTGGTCACCAACGGCATGAGCCGGCGGGCCCGGGACGGAAGGAACATCAATGGCGGTCTGCTGGTGGGGGTGACCCCCGAGGATTTTCCCGGGGACGATGTGCTGTCCGGCGTCCGCTTTCAGGAGGGCTGGGAGCGGGCCGCCTTCCGGCTGGGGGGCGGCGGGTTTCGGGCCCCCGCCCAGCGGGTGGAGGACTTTTTACAAAACCGGCCCTCTCAGGGCCCCGGGGCTATCCTGCCCACCTACCGCCCCGGGGTGACCTGGACCGACCTGCGGCCCTGCCTGCCCGGCTATGTGACGGATACCCTGGCCCGGGCCATCCCCCTGCTGGACGGGAAGCTCCGCGGCTTTGCCGCCCCGGACGGGGTGCTCACCGGGGTGGAGACCCGGTCCTCCTCCCCGGTGCGCATCCTCCGGGACGAGGGCTGCCAGTCGGCGGTCCGGGGCCTCTTCCCCTGCGGGGAGGGGGCGGGCTACGCCGGGGGCATCGTCTCGGCGGCGGTGGACGGCATCCGGGTGGCCGAGGCGGTGGCCAGAGGCTAGCGGAGATATTTTCCATATGAAGAAGGCCGCAGTCTTAGGATTGCGGCTTTTTTGCCGATATGGTATAATAGCAGAAACTGTCGAAGCAGGGAGGAGAAGGCTATGAACACATACCCGCCTGAATGGGAGACCTCACAGGGACAGCCGCCGGAGCATGAACTGCCTCCGGAGGCGCCGGCCCGCTGGCAGCCGCCCCCGCCGGAGCCGCCCAGGCCGGTCCGCAGGGGCGGAGACGGGCTGAGCAGGCTGGCCCTGGGCATCTCGGCCGCCGCTCTGATTGTGGCGGGAGCGGCCCTCCTTCTCACCCTGTGGCCGGAGAAGGAGCCGGCCCCCGCCCCCGCGCCCCCGGAGCCGCCCGTCACCTTCCAGTTCGGCGGACAGACCCTGACCCCTCTGGAGGGGATGCCCCTGAATCCCTACGACCGTTCGGCCTTTGTGGTGGACAGCCGGGGCAGGGTGCTCTATGAGAAGGACGGGAAGACGGCGAAGACGGGGGTGGACGTATCCACCTATCAGGGCGAGGTGGACTGGCAGGCGGTGGCGGCGGACGGCATCGACTTTGCCATTCTGCGGCTGGGCTATCGGGGGTATACCGAGGGCGGCCTGTTCATGGACGAGAGCTTTTCCAGAAACCTCCAGGGGGCGCTGGACGCCGGCCTGGAGGTAGGGGTCTACTTCTTTTCCCAGGCAATTACCCCGGAGGAGGCCGAGGCCGAGGCGGCCTATATCCTGAACGCCATAGACGGGTACACGGTTACCTACCCCATCGCCTTCGACTGGGAGCCCATCGCCCCGGGCAGCAACGCCCGCACCGAGGGCCTGGACAGGGAGACGCTGACCCGGTGTGCCGCGGCCTTCTGCCGGAAGGTTGAGGAGGCGGGCTACCGCCCGGCGGTCTACTTCAACCAGACCCTGGGCTATCTGCGCTATGATCTGCGGGAGCTGACGGATTACGACCTCTGGCTGGCGGAGTACGACAGCAAGCCGGATTTCTACTACCACTTCGACCTGTGGCAGTACAGCCACACCGGCCAGGTGGCCGGGATCGAGGGCAATGTGGACCTGGACCTGGACCTGCGGTAAAAAACTGTGCCCTCCCGCTTGGGAGGGCACAGCCTTTTACTGGACATGGGTGTGGTTGTTGATGTGATTGGCGCAGTAGCAGTAGTAGCCGTTGCACTTGGAGCAGTAGCGGAATTCCATACCGGGGTCGTCCTGGTCGGTCACCCCGCACACAGCGCACTTGTGCAGGTAGCCCCGGCGCTCCCGCAGCTCCTTCTGGGCCCTTTTGAAGTTGATGGTCTGGGCGGAGGTCCTCCGCTTGGTTTTGGCGAAGAGGTAGCGGAAATCGGGCCAGAAGAAGATGAGATAGTTCAGAATCGCTACCACGGGCAGCAGCGCGCCGGCCCAGTACCCCATAATCAGGTTGCTCAGCACCGCCCAGACGAACAGCGCTCCGTCCAGCCAGGCGATCCACTTGACCCTGACGGGGAGGATCATGAACAGGAGGATCTCCATATTGGGGTAGAGGGTGGCGAAGGCGAAGAACATGGACAGGTTGACGTAGGACATGGAGGCGTAGCCCGTGAGCATACCATAGAGGATATTCAGCACCACGCCGCCCAGGTAGAACACGGTAAACTTTGTGGTGCCCCACTCCCGCTCCAGCAGGCTGCCGATCCACCAGTAGAAGTAAGCGGAGATCAGCACAAAGAAGATGCCGGTGCCCCGGAAGAAGAGGAGGTCTCCGCTCTCCGAGAGGAAGACGAAGCTCACCAGCCGCCAGATTTGGCCGCGGAGGATGGCGGACCGGCTGAAGCTGAGGATGGAGGCCAGAGACAGCCCGCCCATGCTGAACAGATCGATAAGGTAGATGGCCACGTTCCCCACGGCGATGTACAGCATCAGGTTCGGGATACCGAATTTTGGGTGCCGGGCGCAGAATTTGTCCAGCCAGCTGACATTATTTTGATACATAGGCGGAAGCCTCCTCAATGTTGATTTCATATAAAATACATTGTACCCGCTTTTTGGGGGAAAGTCTACAGCTAAAGTGTGAACAAATTTCACTTCCCCTTTTCGGAAAAGTGTGCTAAGATAACGGGGACAAAACCTCTGGCACAGACCAGACAGGGAGGATTACCATGAGTATTGTGAAAGACATGTCCCTGGCCCCCTCGGGCCATCAGAAGATCCAGTGGGTGCGGGACTTCATGCCCGCCCTCAGCGGCATCGAGGAGCGATTCCGCCGGGAGAAGCCCTTTGCCGGCCTGACCATCGCCGTATCCGTCCACCTGGAGGCCAAGACCGCCAACCTGGGGCTGGTCCTCCGGGAGGGGGGCGCCGAGGTCCACCTCACCGGCTGCAACCCCCTGTCCACCCAGGACGATGTGGCCGCCGCCGTGGCCGACTCGGGCGTGGATACCTATGGCGTCTACGGCGTGAACATGGAGGAGTATGAGAACCTCCTGGTGGAGACCCTGAAGTGCCGCCCCCACCTGGTGGTGGACGACGGCGGCGACCTGATTAACCTGCTGGGGGGCAAGTGCGCCCAGTACGGCGACCGGCTCATCGGCGGCTGTGAGGAGACCACCACCGGCATCCACCGCCTCTACGCCCGGGAGCGGGAGGGCATCCTGCCCTGCCCCATGATGGCGGTGAACGACGCCAAGGCCAAGCACTACTACGACAACAAATACGGCACCGGACAGTCCACCTGGGACGCCATCATGCACACCACCAACCTGATTGTGGCGGGCAAGACGGTGGTGGTGGCCGGCTACGGCTGGTGCGGCAAGGGCATCGCCATGCGGGCCAAAGGGATGGGGGCCAACGTGATCGTCTGCGAGGTGGACCCCTTCAAGGCTTTGGACGCCACCATGGAGAATTTCCGGGTCATGTCCATGGACGAGGCGGCCAAAATCGGCGACATCTTCGTCACCGCCACCGGCTGCAAGGACGTGATTGTCAAGCGGCACTTTGATGTGATGAAGAACAACGCCGTCCTGTGCAACTCCGGCCACTTCGACTGCGAGGTGGACGTGGCCGCCCTGCGCTCCATGGCCGCCGAGACCTTCCCCCGCCGGCAGAATATCGAGGGCTTCCGCTTGGCCGACGGCCGGGTGCTCAACGTGCTGGCCGAGGGCCGGCTGGTCAACCTGGCCGGGGGCAACGGCCACCCCGCCGAGATTATGGACATGTCCTTCGCCGTCCAGGCCCTGTCCCTGGAGTGGCTGGCCAAGCACCGGGAGGGGCTGGAGAAAAAGGTCTATATCGTCCCCGACGAGATCGACGACCAGATTGCCCGGGTGAAGCTGGCCGCTATGGGCCTGTCCATCGACACCCTCACCGACGAGCAGAGGGCCTACCTCTCCGGCTGGGAGGCTTAATTTCCCGGTTCCGTCATGTAGGGCAAGGGCTCTGCCCTTGCCTTTATAATCAAAGCAAGGATTGGTTTAGGCAGGGGCAGAGCCCCTGCCCTACATACGGTGGTCGGTGCATTTCCGGACACCGGACCGCAAGAAGAGGAATGAGCAATGCACAACGAATTGACCAAAATTGACCTGAAAAAGATGCGTGAGGAGCTGGACTACCGCCGTATTACCCTCCGGCCGCAGCTGCTGGAGGAGGTCAAGGTGGCCCGTTCTTTTGGCGATTTAAGCGAGAATTTCGAGTATAAAGCGGCAAAACAGGAGAAAAACCGCAACGAAAGCCGGATCCGCTATCTGGAGAACATGATAAAGACCGCCCGGATTATCGAGGACCACTCCGACAGCGACACCGTGGGTCTGTACGACAAGGTAACCATCTGGCTGGAGGAGGACGAGGAGGAGGAGACCTGGCAGGTGGTAACCACCGTACGCCAGGACGTCTCCCGCGGGCTCATCAGCAAGGAATCCCCTATGGGCTCCGCCCTGATGGGCAGGAAAATTGGGGACCGTTTTCTGGTCCAGGTGAACAAAAATTTTGGCTATTGGGCGCAGGTCCGTGCCATTGAGAAGGGGCAGGACGACGGCTCCGCCGAGCTGAACAGGTTTTAAATTTAGCGCAATTAAGACCGCCCATTCGGGCGGTCTTAATTAATTATTGTTTAGGAAATTTATGGAGTGCCTCAAGCGAAAGTTCACCCGCCAGTTTAAACAGGGAATCGGAAAGGACCTGTTCCACAGGGATTCCGCCTGCTGTCTCCCCAACCTTTTGGTAAAATTGATAAATTAAATCCTCCAGCTCAATAGTAACTCTTTTCATAATAGTCACCTCCAACTGTCAATATACCATAATTTTCGAAAATACGCAAGTGCGTATACGCATTTGCGGTTATGACAATAGTATGGTACCGAGGTGAGTGCTTTGACAGTAAAGGATGCGGTGGCAGACCGGTTTACAGAGCTGTGCGGGCTCCGGGGGATGAAAGCGAATGAACTTGCGTGCCTTTCCGGGGTTACGCCGTCAACCGTCTACAGTATGCTGGACAGCAGACGCAGAGATGTGTCAATTATTACCATTAAAAAACTTTGTGATGGATTGGAAATAACATTGGGTGAATTTTTTTCCGCACGTCAATTTGACAGCCTGGAACAGGAAATTCAATAAGAATTAGGTCAATATCCGCTGGTTTTAGGAACATTTATGCGGAGACTTGCAGCCATTGCTGTGCTATGATAGGCCCAATTAGGGTCGGTTTTGCTTCTGGAAGGGCGGAACCGGGCCGAATCTTATAGCAATCGTCAAAATACGTGACACCCGGTAGGGGCGGATATCATCCGCCCGCAGGGTAACTCAGCACTTCTGGACGGGCGGGTAATACCCGCCCCTACAAAATCGCTGTTGGTAATTTGGCTGATTGCTATAGATGAAAAAGAATGAAAGGGAGTAATTGCAATGGCTATCCGGAATATTTTTGTGGTGGGCGCCGGCCTGATGGGCAGCGGCATCGCCCAAAACGCCGTCACCAGCGGCTACAACGTCACCATCAACGACCAGCGGCAGGAGGCCCTGGACCGGGCCAGGGCGGGCATTGAGAAGGCGCTGAACCGGGAGGTGGAGAAGGGCCGCATGACGGCGGAGGACCGGGACGCGGCACTGGCCCGCCTGAGCATCGACGCCACCCTGGAGAGCGCGAAGGACGCCGACCTGGTGATTGAGGCCATTGTGGAGGAGCTGGGAGCCAAGCAGGCGGTGTTCACCGCGCTTGAGGACATCTGCCCCGCCCACACCATCTTCGCCTCCAACACCTCCTCCATCTCCCTCACCGCCCTGGCCGCCGCCACCAGACGGCCCTCTCAGGTGGTGGGGATGCACTTCTTCTCCCCAGTGCCTCGGATGCGGCTGTGCGAGATCATCTTCGGCCTGCTCACCACCCAGGACGTGCTGGACGCCGTGAAAGAGGTGGCCGAGAAGATGGGCAAGACCATTATCCAGGCCGACGACAAGCCGGGCTTCATCGTCAACCGGGCCCTGCTGCCCATGCTCAACGAGGCCTGTGTGATTGTGGGCTCCTACATCGGATCGGTGGAGGAGGTGGACAACGGCATGAAGCTGGGCTGCAACCACCCCATGGGTCCCCTGGAGCTGGCCGACATGATCGGCCTGGACATCCTCCTCAACGTGATGACCACCATGGAGAAGGAGATCGGCGCCAAGTACGCCCCCTCCCTGCTGCTGCGTAAGCTGGTGGTGTCCGGCTTCCTGGGCCGGAAGAGCGGCGCCGGCTTCTACACCTATGAGAACGGCAAAAAGACGGGCGTCAACCCCGTGCTGGCCCACTTCCAGAGTGTGGCGCGATAATCAGAGCGTTTTGGGCCGCCCTCGGGCGGCCCTTGCTTTTTTGACGGGATACGGTATAATACCAGCATATCAAAATAAAGGGGAGAGCGGTATGTTTCACTTCCGGCAGGCGGTTCAGGAGGATATGGATGGGGTGCTGGCCCTGTATGACCAGGTGATTGAGCGGTTTCAGGCTCAGACCGGGACGATGGCCTGGCGGAAGGGCGTGTACCCCACCCGGGCGAACTTTCAGCAGGCCATCCAGGCCGGGGCGCTGTATCTGGGCGAGCTGGAGGGGGCCCTGGCGGCGGGGATGATTATTACCCAGGGGACGGACAAGACCTATGGAACGCCCCCCTGGCGGGTGGACGCGGCGGACGAGGAGACGGCGGTGATCCATACCCTGGGGGTGTCACCCAATGCGGGCAAGCGGGGCGTGGGCCTCCAGATGGTGGAGGGGGCGGTGGCCCTGGCCCGGCAGAAGGGCTGGAAGGCCCTGCGGCTGGACGTGCTGGAGGGCAATGACCCCGCCGTGCGCCTGTATGAGCGGGCGGGCTTTGTGTACATCGAGACAAAACAAATCTGGTATGAGAGCACCGGAACAGCCAATTTCCTGCTGTATGAGTACGCGGTATGAGCAGTGAAGCGGGGCGGGACAGAGCCAGCCCCTACGTTTGGACACGCCTGCGTTAAAATACCGCTTGACAAGCGCCGTATTCCCGCGCTATAATGTACCCGGACAACTGAATAGCCTTATCAAGAGCGGTGGAGGGAACGGCCCTGTGAAGCCCGGCAACCTGCGCGTATACGCAAGGTGCTAAATCCGGCGGTAGTGTATCGAAAGATGAGGGTGCAACCAACATATAACGCTCCGCCGTCCGGCGGGGCGTTTTTGCGCTCCCAACAACAGAAAGGAGAAAACATTATGGCAAAGCGACTCTTTACATCCGAATCCGTTACTGAGGGACATCCCGACAAGATCTGCGACCAGATCTCCGACGCGGTGCTGGACGCCATCTTTGAGAAGGACCCCCAGGCCCGGGTGGCCTGCGAGACCACAGCCACCACCGGCCTGATCCACGTGATGGGGGAGATCACCACCTCCTGCTATGTGGACATCCCCAAGATTGCCCGGCAGGTGGTGAAGGAGATCGGCTATGACCGGGCAAAATTCGGCTTCGACAGCCAGACCTGCGCGGTGATTACCTCCATTGACGAGCAGTCGGGCGACATCGCCATGGGGGTGGACAAGTGCCTGGAGGCCAAGGAGGGCGAGCAGAACGACGGCCTGGACAACGGCGCCGGCGACCAGGGCATGATGTTCGGTTACGCCTGCGACGAGACCCCCGAGCTGATGCCCCTGCCCATCTCCCTGGCCCAGAAGCTGGCCATGCAGCTCACCCGGGTGCGCAAGGAGGGCAAGGTGGACTACCTGCGGCCCGACGGCAAGACCCAGGTTACGGTGGAGTACGACGAGAACAACAAGCCCATCCGGGTGGATGCGGTGGTGGTCTCCACCCAGCACGGCCCCGAGGCGGAGCTGGAGCAGATCCGGAGGGACATGATTGAGCTGGTCATCAAGCCCATCATCCCCGCCAATCTGCTGGACGACGACACCAAGATCTATGTCAACCCCACCGGAAGGTTCGTCATCGGCGGGCCCCAGGGGGACTCCGGCCTCACCGGGCGGAAGATTATCGTGGACACCTACGGCGGCTCCGCCCCCCACGGCGGCGGCGCCTTCTCCGGCAAGGACCCCACCAAGGTGGACCGCTCCGCCGCCTACGCCGCCCGCTGGGTGGCCAAGAATGTGGTGGCCGCCGGTCTGGCCTCCCGCTGCCAGGTGCAGCTGGCCTACGCCATCGGCGTGGCCCGGCCCGTCTCCGTCCGGGTGGACACCTTCGGCACCGGCACCGTGGCCGACGCCAGGCTGGAGGAGGCGGTGGACAAGGTCTTTGACCTGCGCCCCGCCGCCATCATCCGGGACCTGGACCTGCGCCGGCCCATCTACCGCCAGCTGGCCGCTTACGGCCACTTCGGCCGGGAGGACCTGGGGGTGGCCTGGGAGAAGACCGACCGGGTGGACGCGCTGAAGGCGAGCCTGTGAGGGACCGCCCATGAGGCTGGAGAAAAAAGCGGTTATTTTTGACCTGGACGGGGTGATCTGCGCCACCGACCGGCTGCAGTTTCAGGCCTGGCAGGCGGTGGCCGGCCCCCTGGGCATCACGCTGGATGAGGCGGTCACCGACCGCCTGCGGGGCGTGAGCACCGAGGCCTGCCTGGACATCGTTCTGGAGGGCCGGTCCTTTGACCGGGAGGAGAGAGAGGCCCTGATGGAGAAAAAACGGGCCGTCTATCGGGAGCTGCTGCATACCCTGGGGCCTTCCGACCTGCGGGACGAGGTGAGAGATACCCTGAGGGAGCTGCGGGCCAGGGGCTACAGGCTGGCCCTGGGCTCCTCCAGCGGCGAGGCCGGGTTTATTCTGGAGCGGATCGGCCTGGGGGACTTCTTCGACGCTGTGGTCAGCGGGGCCGACCTCACCCGGGCCAAGCCCGACCCGGAGGTGTTTCTCACCGCCGCCGGCCGGCTGGGCGTTTTGCCGGAGGACTGCGCCGTGGTGGAGGACGCCAGGGCGGGCATTCAGGCGGCCAGGGCGGGAGGCATGACCGCACTGGCCCTCTTCGGCAGCGCCAGAGGCTGCGGCCTGGAGGACTATGATCTGACCTCCTTCCACAATCTGCTTCAGATTTTACCCTGATTTGGCCCCTTTTATGGGGGTGAGGCCGTCGAAATTTCCAAAACGTTCATTCATACGGCGTGAAAATTCCACATCCTGGGACTGGACAGCGGCGGGAGCGGCGGAGTAAAATAAGCTGCTGAAAATCACCCGCCCCGACCGGCGGGGAAAGGAGCCAGGTATGGATCAAAAGGAAATTTTGAGCAGGGTGGAGCACACCCTGCTGACCCCCACCGCCACCTGGGAGCAGGTGAAGGCGGTCTGTGACGAGGGGCGGGAGTTGGGAACCGCCGCCGTGTGTATTCCGCCCCGGTATGTGAAGCGGGTGGCCGCCTATGTGGGCAGCGCCATGAAAATATGCACCGTGATCGGCTTCCCCAACGGCTACTCCACCCCGGAGGTGAAGGTCTTCGAGACGGAGGACGCCATCCGCAACGGCGCGGACGAGATCGACATGGTGATGAACCAGGGCCTGGCCAAGGCCGGCGACTGGGAGGGGCTGCTGACGGAGATCAGGGCGGTGAAGGCCTCCTGCAAGGGCCGGATTCTGAAGGTGATTATCGAGGCCTGCAGCTTTGACGAGGAGGAGAAGCGGAACCTGTGCCGGGTGGTGTCCATGTCGGGCGCGGACTTTATCAAGACCTCCACCGGCTTTGGGGCCGGCGGGGCCACCGTGGAGGATGTGCGCCTGCTGCGGGAGCATGTGAGCCCCGATGTGCGGGTGAAGGCCGCCGGCGGTATCCGCACCTTTGAACAGGCCCAGTCCATGATTGAGGCCGGAGCAGACCGGATCGGCGCCAGCGCGCTGGCGGCCCTGGCCAGAGGATGAAAAAATACGCCATACTCAGCTTGGCTGCTGGGTATGGCGTATTTTGCTGCATCAGGGGGCGAGGAAGTTCATGCCCATGCCCTGGGTGATGTTCCAGCCCTGGACCGCGTCGCTGGTGAGCTGCTCGTAGTCCTGGTCCTTCAGGGCGGCGCCGACGGTTTGCCGCCAGACGGGGTCGCCGGTGGAGACGTAATACATGATGTGCCAGCCGTACTCGGTCTTGACCAGATCGGTGTCCCCCTCCCTGCGGGCGGGGTCGGTGGACCAGTTCAGGAAGGCCTCCACATAGCTGGAGGTGGGGGTGATGTTGGAGATCAGACCGCCGTTCTGGGCGGAGCCGGTGTCGTCGCTGTTGGCCGAGACCAGGGCGGCGAAGGAGCTCTCGGTGGCCTCGCCGGATTTCCACTCCTGGAGAAGCTGGGCGGCCTCGTCTTCCGCCTGATCGTACTCCTCCTGGGTGGGGGTTTCGCTGGCGCTGGCGCTGCCCGCCCGGACCAGGAGATGGCGCACGTTGTGGGTGGCCTCCTCGTCCCGGAGGCGGTCCTCAAAGACGGACACATAGTAGTAACAGGCGGAGCCGGTGTCGTTCTCAGCCAGGGTGATGTCTCCGGCACGGCGGGCGGGGTCCAGCAGCCAGTCGGCGTAGCTGGAATAGCTGGCGTTGGAGGCGGTGGTGCGGCGGGAGAGAGCGGTGCTGTAGATCTGATCGCCGTACTCCTCGGCCAGGGCCTCGGGCTCCGCCCCCGCCTCCAGCTTGGCCTTGACCTCCTCGGCCAGCGCCTTCTGCTGGGGCTTCAGCTCCTCCAGGGCGGCGGCCTTCTCCTCGTCGGTCATCTCGATGGTATTGCCCGCCTCGTCGGTGACGGGGGGCTGGGCCTGGAAGGTGAACTGGGTGTATACAATGGTGTCCAGCTCGTTGGTGTGCTCCTGATAGTAGGCGTCGTAGTCGGCGTCGGAGTGGGTGATGGCGTCCAGCTTGGCGTTGGCGTAGTCGCCGGCCAGGTAGCCCTGGGTCATGAGCTCGACCAGGCGGTCGTAGGTCATGTGGGGGCCGAAGTTGGTCTTGATAAAGGCGTCCCGGCTGGCGAAGCTGTAGCTCACCCAAGAGGAGTTCAGCTGGGTCAGCGTGCTGTTCAGCTGGGCCTGGCTCGCCTCCGAGAGGGTGTGGCCCTCGGCGTTGGCCAGGGAGACCAGGGCGGTCTGCTCGGTCAGGGTGCTGACGGTCTCCTCCTTCAGGTAGTCAAACCAGGTCTTACCGGTCTCTTGGTCGTAGATCTGGCCCTTTACGGAGGCGTTGGGGTTGAAGGCGTATTGGTTGGCGTATTCGGAATAGATATTGTTGTAGCAGTACTGAAGGTCGGCGGCGGTATATTTGACGCCGTTGATATTCAGGGCCGTCATGCTGCGCTGAAGGATTCCGCTGTTCCAGAACATCAGAATCACGGCGGCGATTACCACAAGGGCGGCGATCGCGCTGTAGACGGCCATGGACCGGCGGTCCTTCTGCTCGTCCCGCCGGCGCTGCTCGTCCCGCTGGGCCTTGGTCTTTTTCTCTTCGATCACTGTTGTTTCATTCCTCTCATTTTTCAATGGTGTATTGGAAAATGCCGCAGGGCATTTCCGAGATATTATACTAAAATCCGCCTCCGATTGCAAGAGGGCGGGGGGAGTTTTACACTTTATTTATAAATAGAAAAGATCGCGGCGGAGAGCGCCGCGACCAAGTCGCTGGGATCACTATGGCTTTTTATACCCCGCTCTGGCCGTGTGGACCCGTTTAAAACCTGCACGTAATGGCAGGTGGGTTGCCTCCACAGCGTTTTTCTGCTTCCAACGTCCAGCTGACCTCATAGGGGGCCGGGAGGCCTGCAAGCCGCGCTGTGAGGTGGGCATCCCGTTTTAGAAATGTGGGTTTAAAAGAGCCCATCACGCACCGAGCAGGAATATTGCGTTTTTGGAGAGGTCAGGACGGCTCCTCCCCGTCCTCCTGGAAAAAGCGCTCCATGAACAGCTCGTAGACCGTGTCGAGCTCCTCGTCGGAGTCCAGGGTGGAGAGCAGCTCCTCGCCGTTCTCCTCGATGGCCTTCATGATGACCAGGCCGTACTCCTCGTCGTCGGCGTCCACGTCCTTGGGCTCGCCGGTCTCCTCGTCCTCTTCCACCGCGGGGAACATGGCGTAATAGGTGACGCCCTGATGCTCCAGGGTGTCTACCAGCTCCAGCTCAAAGTCGTTGCCGTCCTCGTCGGTGACGGTGATGAAGTCAGGGCCGAAATTTTCTTCCATGGCAGGCGTCCTCCTGTCTTTTCTGCCCTTATTTTACCCCGACAGCGGAAAAAATGCAAGAGGAAAAGACGGTAAATTTTTAAGAAACGGTAAAGAGTGAGCCTTTGTGGTTCGGAAGGGTGGACAATCCGGCAGTTTATGGTATAATAGAAAACATCCGGGCGCGCCGGAAAGCGGGGCGCCCAACGACTAACTTGGCGACCTGCCGCCGGAAAAGCCGGCGGGAGGACCAGATTGCCCTCGATTGGCTGGAGGTATTACCGTGTCAGATTACAACAACAATTCCCTGTATGAAAACAGCGACTATCCGTCCCGCCGCCAGGCCCCCAGAGGCTCCGGCGGGGCCCAGAAGCGCCGCAGAAAAAAGAAGGGCGGCATCACGGCGGGCCGGGTGATCGGGATATTCTTTAAGGTGCTGGGCACCCTGATCCTGATCGGCCTGTGTACCGGGGCGCTGCTGTGCTGCTTCGCCGTTGTCTACATTAACGAGGTCATTGTGCCCCAGGCGGATATGCACCCCGATGACTTTACCCGGGGCGAGAACAGCGTTATGTACTATCAGAACAAGGAGACGGGCCGCTATGAGGAGCTGAGAACCCTGTTCAGCGTGACCAGCTCGGTGTGGGTTGACTACGAGGATATGCCCGAGGACCTGATTAACGCCACGGTGGCCATTGAGGACAGGCGCTTCTGGACCCACCCCGGGGTGGACTGGAAGCGGACGGCCAAGGCGGTGCTGGATATGTTTCTGGGCCGGGATATCTCCGGCGGCTCCACCATTACCCAGCAGCTGATTAAAAACATGACCAACTACAATGAGACCACCGTCAAGCGGAAAATTACCGAGATCGTCCGGGCCATCCGCTTTACCCAGAACCCCAACAACAGCAAGGAGTCCACCCTGGAGTACTATCTGAATATCATCCCCCTGGGCGCCGGCTGCGAGGGGGTGGGGGCGGCCTCCCTGAGATATTTCGGCAAGCCGGTGTCTGAGCTCACCCTGGCCGAGTGCGCCAGCCTCATCTCCATCACCAATAACCCCTCCCTGTACGGCCCCTACTCCTTCGCCAAGGCGGAGAACAGCAAGGGGGAGATGTGGACCGCCCGGGACTGGAACAAGTACCGCCAGGAGGTGGTGCTCCAGTGTATGCTGGAGCAGGGCTATATCTCTCAGGAGGAGCACGACGCGGCGGTGGCCCAGGAGCTGAAGTTTGTCCGGGGTCAGAATGAGGAGGCCGCCACCGAGATCTACAGCTGGTATGAGGAGACGGTCATCGCCGACGTAAAGAAGGTCATGGCGGAGAAGTTTGAGTGGTCCGCCAAGCGCACCAGCCAGGCCCTGGAGAGCGGCGGCCTGCGCATCTACACCTGCTATGACCCGGATATTCAGGCGATTGTGGATGAGATATACACCAACCGGGAAAATTTGAATTACACCTATAAAAACGGCGAGCAGATGCAGTCCACCATCGCCGTGATTGACAACCAGACCCACAATCTGGTGGCCATCGCGGGGCAGTTCGGGGAGAAGACGGGCAACCTCTGGGACAACTTCGCCAACGGCGACGGCAACCGCCAGCCCGGCTCCTCCTTCAAGCCCCTGGCCGTCTACTCCGCGGCCATCGAGTTCGGGAAGATTACCCCCAACACCGTGCTGGACGACTACCCCTACGACGCCCGGACGGGCAGCGCCTGGCCCAAAAACGCCGGCACCACCCACTATCAGGGGCGGATTACCGTCCGGGAGGCCCTGAAGCAGTCGCTGAATACCATCGCCGTGCGCATTATCAGCGACGTGATTAACCCGGAGGAGAGCTTTAAATTTGTCCAGGAGAAATACCACATCGACCTGGAGCCGGGCCGGATGGTGAACGGCACCTGGAAGACCGATATTGATGTGGCACCCATGTCTATGGGAGGCCTGACCAACGGCACCAACGTCCGGGACATGGCGGAGGCCTACTCCACCTTCCCCAACGGGGGGTACTACACCCCCTCCCGCACCTTTACCAAGATTACCCAGCTGGTGGACGGGGAGGAGGTCCTGCTGGTGGACAACACCGTGCAGACCGACCAGGTGATTAAAGAGACCACCGCCTACTATATGAACGACCTGCTCCAGGGCGTGTTTACCGGCGCGGGCACCGCCGCTGGCAAGGGCCTCAAGGGCCAGCACGCCGCTGGAAAGACGGGCACCACCAGCGACAACAAGGACTCCTGGTTTGTGGGTTACACCCCCTACTACACCGCCGCGGTGTGGACAGGCTATGCAAAAAATTACGACATGCCCAACACCGGCTGGAACTCCTCGCTGCTGCTGTGGCGGCAGGTGATGGCTCCCCTCCACGAGAACCTGCCCGACAAGGACTATCCGATCCCCGCTGAGATGCGCCCCATCGTCTACTGCAGGGACAGCGGCCTCATCGCCACCGAGTGGTGCGCCAAGGACCCCCGGGGGAACCGGTCGGCCCGGGACTATGTGTTTCTGGAGGACTACCCAAAGGATGATATCTGCACCGCCCACACGGAGGAGAGCGTGCTCACCATATGCACCGAGTGCCCCGTCCTCAAGGAGGACGGCAGCCCCACCGGCCTGTACTATCAGGCGGGGGAGTTCTGTCCCGAGGAGAGCCGGCAGGAGATCTGCCTGCCCAACTATGAGCGGGAGCAGGTGGGGAGCGTCCGGGCGGACGATGACATCTGGCGCTATGAGCTGGTGAAGGAGTACGGCCCCTGTACCCTGCACACCGAAGCGCCCCCGGAGGATCCGGACCCCGAGGACCCCAACCTGCCCGACCCCGAAAATCCCCTGGACCCCAGCAACCCCGGCGGTGTTGTGGACCCCAATACCCCCTACTACCCCTTTGATCCCATGAACCCCGGGGGCTCCCTGAAGCCCCCCGTTGACCCCGGCATCGTCAACCCGGTGGACCCGGGGGTGACGGATAACCCGGACGCCCTGCCGCCGTCTCAGGATCTGCCCGGATAACAACATCGACCGACAGCGCCGCAGGAGCTTCCCGCGGCGCTGTCTCTGTGGGATTTGGACAAATTCCCCCCGGTTTCGGGGGGAAAGTTCCATGTTCGGTACAGCGGTTTTGAGGTTGCGGCCGGAAGGGCGATGTGGTACAATGGACCACATTATGAAAACAAATGACCACGCAACACGGACAACACCCTTGCGTAGACTGGAGGAGACTATGAGCGGTCCGGCCAAATATTTTATCGTGGAGGCCAGCGCCATGCCGGAAATCTTCCGGAAGGTGGCCGAGGCGCGCCGCCTGCTTGAGACCGGAGAGGAGAAAACCGTCAACGCGGCGGCCCAGGCGGTGAACATCAGCCGCAGCGCCTTTTACAAGTACAAGGACGCGGTGCGGCCCTTCAACGATATGCTCCACGGGCGGATTGTCACCTTTCAGGTGCTGCTGAAGGACGAGCCGGGGGTGCTGTCCGGAGCCCTCAATGTGCTGGCCGGCCCGGGGGTGAATATCCTGACCATCAACCAGAACATCCCCGCGAACGGCTGCGCCGTGGTCACCATAACGGCGGAGACCTCCGCCCTTCAGGACTCCCTGGAGGAGGTGCTGGCCCAGGTGTCTGCCGGCACGGGGGTCATCAGATGCGAGATTCTGGCGGGGTAGAAGCGGAAGGCGATATGCGCCCCTACAGACGACAAAATGAATTCTGGAGGAGAAAAAAGAATGGTTAACGTAGCGATTTTGGGTTTTGGAACCGTAGGCTCCGGCGTGGCCGAGGTGCTCACCACCAACGGCGGGCTTATCGACCACCGGGTGGACGACCTGGTGCGGCTGAAGTACATCCTGGACGTGCGGGACTTCCCCGACAGCCCCTACAAGGACTGCTTTGTGAAGGATTTTGCCGACATCGAGAGCGACCCCGAGGTGGACATCGTGGTGGAGACCATCGGCGGGGCGAAGATCGCCCTGGACTTTACCACCCGGGCCCTGAAGGCGGGCAAGAGCGTGGTCACCTCCAACAAGGAGCTGGTGGCCACCCACGGCTATGAGCTGCTTCAGCTGGCCAAGGCCAACGGGTGCAGCTACCTCTTCGAGGCCAGCGTGGGCGGGGGCATCCCCATCCTGCGGCCCCTCACCTCCTGCCTGGCCGCCAACGAGCTGGAGCAGGTCACTGGTATCCTCAACGGCACCACCAACTATATCCTTACCCGGATGATCCGGGCGGGGCTCACCTTCGACCAGGCCCTGGCCGAGGCCCAGGCCAACGGCTACGCCGAGAAGGACCCCACCGCCGACGTGGACGGCCACGACGCCTGCCGGAAGATCTGTATCCTGGCCGCCCTGGCCTTCGGCCGGCACGTCTACCCCGACCAGGTGCCCACCCAGGGCGTCCGGGGGGTCACCCTGGAGGACGTGGCCTACGCCGACTCGGTGGGCTGTAAGATCAAGCTGCTGGGCCGGGCGCTCCGCCGGCCGGAGGGAAGAATATGCGCCTTTGTGGCCCCACACCTGGTTCCCGGGGAGAACCCCCTGTCCGGAGTGGAGGACGTGTTTAACGCCATCGCCGTCACCGGAAACGCCATCGGCGACGTGATGTTCTACGGCCGGGGGGCGGGCAAGCTGCCCACCGCCTCCGCCGTGGTGGCCGACGTGATCGACATCGCCAAGGACCTGAAAAAGGACCGGCACAACGGCTGGGAGGAGGGCGCCTCCGACCTGGTGGTGTCCGCCGACTGCCTGGAGTCCCCATGGTATGTCCGGGCTCAGCTCTCCGCCGGTCAGGCCAGAGAGCGCTGCGGCGATATCCAGCTGCTGGCCCGCAGCGGCGCGCCCGCAGGGGAGGCCGCCTTCCTCACCGCCCCCATGACCGAGCCCGAGATTCAGGAGAAGCTGGCCGGCCTGGAGGTGGGCTCCCTGTTCCGGGTGCTGGCCTGAGAGAATAGAATGTAGGGGCCGACGACCCCGGCGGCCCGCGTCTCTTCAATGCGGCCGGCCTCAAACGGGGCGGCAGCCGGTTTCAGGCGGCGCGCCGAGGTCGTCGCGCCCTACACAATACCGTTCGGGAATGATGGGCGGCGCAGAGGCCGCCCCCTGTGAAATGATTCAAACCTTTAGGGGGAATACCATACATGGCACTGATTGTACAAAAATTTGGCGGCAGCTCGGTGGCCGACGCCGATAAAATCCGGAATGTAGCCCGGATTGTCACCGAGACCTACCGCAAGGGCCACAGCGTGGTGGTGGTGCTGTCCGCCCAGGGGGACACCACCGACGACCTGATCGAAAAGGCCCGGGAAATCCACCCTGGAGCCTCTAAGCGGGAGATGGATATGCTGCTGGCCACCGGCGAGCAGATCTCCATTGCCCTGTGCGCCATGGCTATCGAGCGCATGGGGTATCAGGCGGTCTCCCTCACCGGCTGGCAGGCGGGGATGCTCACCGACTCGGCCTACTCCGCCGCCCGGATTAAGCGGGTGCGCGCGGAGCGTATCCAGAAGGAGCTGGACAAGAAGAAAATTGTGCTGGTGGCCGGCTTCCAGGGGATTAACAAGTATGACGACATCACTACCCTGGGCCGGGGAGGCTCCGATACCTCCGCCGTGGCGCTGGCTACCGCCCTCCACGCCGATCTGTGCCAGATCTACACCGACGTGGACGGCGTGTACACCGCTGACCCCCGGTATGTGACGGGGGCCCGGAAGATTGACGAGATCACCTATGACGAGATGCTGGAGCTGGCCAGCCTGGGAGCCCAGGTGCTCCACAACCGTTCGGTGGAAATGGCCAAGCGGTACAGCGTCAATCTGGAGGTGCTGTCCAGCTTCAGCGGAAAGCCCGGTACGAAAGTGAAGGAGGTCGTCAAGACTATGGAAAAAACTCATGTCAGCGGCGTGGCCAAGGACAAGGATGTGGCCCGCATCGCTCTGATTGGGCTGGTGGACCAGCCCGGCATCGCCTTTAAAATTTTCTCCCTGCTGGCCAGAAAGAATGTCAATGTGGACATCATCCTCCAGTCCATCGGCCGGGACGGCAGCAAGGATATCAGCTTTACCGTGGCGGAGGGCGACGCCCAGGCCGCCAAAGAGCTGATGGAGGAGCACAAGGAGGCCATCGGCTGCAAGTCTATCGAGGTCAGCACCGAGGTGGCCAAGGTGTCTATCGTGGGCGCGGGTATGGCCCACAACGCCGGCGTGGCCAGCAAGATGTTCGAGGCCCTGTTCTCCGCCGGCATCAATATTAACATGATCTCTACCAGCGAGATCAAGGTGTCCGTCCTGGTGGACGAACGGGACGCCGACCGGGCCGTGCAGGCCATCCACGACCGCTTCTTCAGCGAGTTCGGAAACGCGTAAACAGACAGAAAGAGGGACGGCGGGCGCCGTCCCTCTTGATTTTTTTGATTGACAGGGGTATACTGCCGTTAAGCAAGAGCGGCGGGGCCAATCCTCAGCAAGTACCCAGGAGGTGAGGCCGATGAGCGCAGGCGACGTTATTACGTTACATCTGCTCATAATTGCGGCGATCACTTTAGGGATCACCATCGGGAAACACCTAAAGAAATAGCCGCCCCCCGAAGACAATAAGGAAGACGGCATTTTCTCAAGCTATAAACTTGTCTGAAGATTGACCGTCTACCGGCTGACACCCGGTTGACCGCCCTCTTGCCCTATATTATAACAACTCTCCGGCGGCCTGTCAAGCCGGATTAGGAGGAAACGCCTATGCGCTTGTTCGACACCCACGCCCATTATGATTCAGGAGCCTTCAACGCCGACCGGCTGGAGGTCCTCGCCTCCATGCCCGGCCAGGGGGTGGAGCTGATCCTCAACCCCGGCTGCGACCTGGACAGCTCCAAAACCGCGGTGGAGCTGGCGGAGCGCTTCCCCTTTGTCTACGCCGCCGTGGGGGTCCACCCCTCCGACTGCGAGGGGTTTTCTCAGGACACGGTGGACGGGCTGCGGGCTCTGGCGGCCCACCCCAAGGTGCGGGCCGTGGGGGAGATCGGCCTGGACTACTACTGGAAGGACAACCCGCCCCATGACTTTCAAAAAGAGGTGTTCCACACCCAGCTGGAGCTGGCGGAGGAGCTGGGCCTGCCTGTGATTGTCCACGACCGGGAGGCCCATCGGGACTGCCTGGAGGCGGTGAAGGCCCACCCCAATGTCACCGGGGTGTATCACTGCTACTCCGGCAGCCTGGAGGACGCCAAGGTCCTGGTGAGGCTGGGGTGGATGCTGTCCTTCACCGGGGTGGTCACCTACAAAAACGCCCGGAAGTCCCTGGAGGTCATCGACTGGCTGCCTATGGACCGGGTCATGATCGAGACCGACTCCCCCTACCTCACCCCCGAGCCATTCCGGGGGAAGCGAAACGACTCGGGCAGGGTGTACCGGGTGGCGGAGACCATCGCCCAGGTGAAGGGAATCTCCCCCGAAGAGGCGGCGGAGATCACCCTGGAGAACGGAAAACGGTTTTTTGGGATCAAGGAGGAAGTGCTATGACCATTACCTATGAATATGAGGGCGCGCTGTATGTCAACCTGACTAACAGGTGCAACTGCGCCTGTGAGTTCTGCCTGCGCCAGGGCAAGGCGGAGGGGTCTATCTACACCGAGGACTCCCTGTGGCTGGAGCGGGAGCCCACCAGGGAGGAGGCGCTGGACAGCTTCCTGAGCCGGGAGGTGCCCGCCTACCGGGAGATCGTGTTCTGCGGCTACGGCGAGCCCACCTACCGGCTGGACGACCTGCTGTGGCTGGTGGATCGGCTGAAGGAGAAATTTGGGGACGACCTGCCCCCAGTGCGGATCAACACCAACGGCCACGCCAACCTGATTAACGGCCGGGATGTGTGCCCGGAGCTGGAGGGGCGGATTGACACCCTGTCCATCTCTCTGAATACCGACAACGCCGCCGCCTATGTGGCCCTGTGCCACCCTGTCCAGGGGGAGGCGGCCTGGCAGGCCATGTTGGATTTCGCCCGGGAGGCCGCCGGGTATGTCCCCAATGTGGTGATGACCATTGTGGACAAGGACAAGACCCCCCAGGAGATCGAAGGCTGCAAAAAAATCGCGGAGAGGCTGGGCGTGAGGCTGCGGATCCGGAGCTTTATCGATTCCTGACAGGGAAAGTGCCCGCCGATGATCTTGAGACAGAAAACCGCCCGCCCGGGAGCACCCGGGCGGGCGGTTGCTGTATTCCAGCAGGAAATATCCCCTTGTCGAGAGCTTTTTACAGAAGCTGTTACAGAAGGGTCTGTCCCTTCACAATTTGCTCCATAAACACATCGAAGGAGGGGGCCGCCGTCTCACATTCCTCGAACTCCGGTTCCCGTCCGTATACCACGGAGCCGTCTTTCATGGAGATTGCGTAGTAAGCGTAGCCGTCTGACAGCGACATGAAAATGGGCAGATGCTCCGTCCAGAAGTCCCTGATTTCCGCTGTCCAGAGGGCGTCGTCTCCAGCGGCCTCCAGGCTGAGCCGCTCCCACTCGTTCCACTGCCAGGGCTGGTCCGCCTGCACATCATAGTCTCCGGCGCAGAGGAACCAGGCCCTCTCGTCCCCGCGGGCCAGCTCTTGAACCGCGCCAAGCAGCGCCAGCCACGACGGGGGACAGCTCCGATACCGACCTGCCACGGCCTCCGGAAGCCGGACTTCAGCAGATGTGTTCCTTATAACGCTCCAACCCTGCCCCTCCAGACAGGTGAGAAATTCCTCCAGCATACCGCATACCCTCCCGCTGATTTTCTGCCCCTATCATACCACACTTTTTATTGCAATTCCAGCCTGCGGCGAGTATAATGGGAAAATCCAAGGAGAAAAGGAGCTTTTGTATGAAAGAGATCAAATTACCTCAGGGGTATAAACCCCTGTTGTCCATTTATGAGACCCAGCGCGCCATCGACCTGGGCAACCGCCTCTTTGCCGACAAGCTGGCCGGAGCCCTGCGGCTGCACCGGGTGTCCGCGCCGCTGTTTGTGGCGGTGTCCTCCGGCCTGAACGACGACCTGAACGGCGTGGAGCGGGCGGTGGCCTTCGACATCAACGGCGTGGAGGGGGACGCCGCCGTGGTTCACTCCCTGGCCAAGTGGAAGCGGTTCGCCCTGAAGCGCTACCAGTTCCACGTGGGCGAGGGCCTGTACACCAACATGAACGCCATCCGCCGGGACGAGGAGCTGGACTCCCTCCACTCCGCCTATGTGGACCAGTGGGATTGGGAGAAGATCATCGACCGGTCGGAGCGAAATGTGGACTTCTTAAAGCAGACGGTGCGGTCCATCGTCAACGCCCTGTGTGAGACCCAGTCCTTCCTGCGCACCGTGTTCCCGCAGCTGAATGTTCTGCCCCTGGTGTCTGACGACATTACCTTCGTTACCGCCCAGGAGCTGGAGGACCTGTTCCCCGGCAAGACCCCCAAGGAGCGGGAGGACGCCTTTGTGAAGGACCACCCCACCACCTTCCTCATGGGCATCGGCGGGGCGCTGAGGTCCGGCAGGCCCCACGACGGCCGGGCCCCCGACTACGACGACTGGGAGCTGAACGGCGACCTGCTGGTGTGGGACAGCGTGGGCCAGCGGTCCTTTGAGATCTCCTCCATGGGCATCCGGGTGGACGAGGAGAGTATGGAGCGCCAGCTGAAGCTGGCCGGCTGCGAGGACCGCCGGGCGCTGCCCTTCCACAGGATGCTCCTCAACGGGGAGCTGCCCCTGACCATGGGGGGGGGCATCGGCCAGAGCCGGGTGTCTATGCTCCTGCTGGGCAAGGCCCACATCGGCGAGGTCCAGTCCTCCCTGTGGGATGAGGACAACATCCGGGCCGCCGAGGCGGCGGGGATTACGCTGCTGTGAAAATGCGGCTGTGTCCGTGTGTAGGGCAAGGGCTCTGCCCTTGCCTTCCGAACAGAGCCGGACATCTATCCTGGCAAGGGCAGAGCCCTTGCCCTACATGACGTGACAGATGCAAATCAGGAGGCCCCCATGCCCATCACCATCACCCAACTGAATACCGACGAGGTCCTGCGCTACATGGGCTGTCCCCCGGAGAAGGCGGACAGGGCCCTGCGGGACCAGGTGGAGGCCTGCGCCCGGGAGCTGCTGGGGGTGGTCCGTCCCCGGTGGAGCTGGCGGGAGACCAGCCTCACCTTGGAGGCGGGGGGCGTCCGGCTGGAGGGGGGGCTGCTCCTGCCCGGGGAGGACCTGAAGGCCCACCTGGCCGGCTGCGGCCGGGCAGTCCTCTTCTGCGCCACCCTGGGGGCGGAGGCGGACGGCCTCATCCGCCGGGCCGAGCGGCTGGATATGGCCAGGGCCCTCACCCTGGACTGCTGCGCCTCGGCGGCGGTGGAGGAGGTCTGCGACCAGATCGAGGCGGAGCTCCAGGGGAAATTCCCCGGCTGCTCCTTCCCCTTCCGGTACAGCCCGGGCTACGGCGACCTGACGCTGGAGGTCCAAGGGCCCCTGTTGGACCTGTTGGACGCCCCCCGCCGGGCGGGGCTGTGTGTCACCTCCAGCAATCTGCTTACCCCACGGAAGTCGGTCACCGCTATTTTGGGGGTGTCCGACGGGGAAATTGAGAAAACAAAGCGCAGCTGCTTGGGCTGTCCCGCCCAGGGGAGCTGCCAATACCGAAAGGCGGGCGGACACTGTGGAATTTCGTAAACTGTTAGAGTCTCCCGGCCCCGTGATTCTGGACGGCGGCATGGGCACCATGCTCCAGGCCAAGGGGCTGAAGCTGGGGGAGCACCCCGAGCTGGCCGCCCTGGACCACCCCGACTGGCTCCTTGATATCCACCGGGCCTACGCGGAGGCGGGAAGCCAGATTCTCTGCGCCAACACCTTCGGGGCCAACCGGGAGAAGCTGAGGCGAACCGGAAGGACGGTGGAGGAGGTGATTCCCCCCTCCATCGCCATCGCCAGAGAGGCGGCGGCGGGCCGGGCCCTGGTGGCCCTGGACCTGGGGCCCGTCGGTCAGCTGCTGGAGCCCACCGGAACTCTGGACTTCGAGACGGCGGTGGATATCTTCGCCCAGCAGGTGCGTTGCGCCGTCTCCGCCGGGGCGGACCTGGTGATGATCGAGACCATGACCGATTTGCAGGAGTGCCGGGCCGCCCTGCTGGCGGTGAAGGAGAACTCCTCCCTGCCCGTGCTGGTGTCCATGACCTATGAGGAGCGGGGACGGACCTTTTTGGGCCACGCCCCCGCCTGCGCCGCCCTCACCCTGGAGGGCATGGGGGCGGACGCCATCGGCATCAACTGCTCCCTGGGCCCCCGGGAGATACCCGCCCTGGTGGAGGAGCTCACAAGGTGGACCACCCTGCCCGTCTCGGTGAAGCCCAACGCCGGCCTGCCCGACCCGGGCGGGGCGGGGTACGACATCACGGCGGACCAGTTCGCCGCCGCCATGGCGGAGCTGACCGGGCTGGGGGTGAAGTGTTACGGCGGCTGCTGCGGCACCACCCCGGAGTACATCGCCAAGCTGTGTAAGGCGCTGGAGGGGCGGACCATCCGGGAGGTTCCCCGGACTGTCCCCGCCGCCGTGTGCAGTCCGGTGTGCGCCGTGCCCATCGACCGGGTGCGGGTCATCGGCGAGCGGATCAACCCCACCGGCAAGAAGCGGATGAAGGAGGCCCTCCTCCGGGACGACGTGGACTTTATGCTCTCCCAGGCCCTGGAGCAGGTCCAGGCCGGGGCGGACATTCTGGATGTAAACGTGGGCCTGCCCGAGATCGACGAGGCCGGCATGATGGTCAAGGTGGTCAAGGCCCTCCAGGGGGTGACCGACGCCCCCCTCCAGCTGGACTCCACCCGCCCCGAGGTGCTGGAAAAGGCCCTGCGGGTCTGCTGCGGCAAGGCCATTGTCAACTCGGTGAACGGGGACGAGGAGACGCTGGACGCCATCCTGCCCCTGGTGAAGAAGTACGGCGCGGCGGTGGTGGGCCTCACCTTGGACAAGGAGGGAATCCCCAGGACCGCTCAGGCCCGCGTGGACATTGCCCGGCGCATCCTGGACCGGGCGCTGGCCCTGGGCATCCGCCGGGAGGACGTGTATATCGACTGTCTTACCCTCACCGTGTCGGCGGAGCAGAAGGGGGCGTCCCAGACGCTGGAGGCTTTGGAGCGGGTCAAAAAGGAGCTGGGCCTGAAGACGGTGCTGGGGGTGTCGAATATCTCCTTCGGCCTGCCCGCCCGCCCCCTGGTGAACCAGAATTTTCTCACCATGGCCATGACCAAGGGGCTGGACCTGCCCATCATCAACCCCAATCTGGAGGCCATGATGGCGGCGGTGCGGTGCTATCACCTGCTGATGAACATCGACACCGACGCCCGGGAGTATATTGCCGCCTATGCCAACGCCGATGTGTCCACCTCCATTACCTCGGGGGGAAATGCGCCCCAATCCGCCGCCCCCGCCGGGGAGCGGACCCTGGAGCAGATTGTGGCTGCCGGACTGAAGGGGGAGGCGGGACCCGCCACCCGCAGGCTGCTGGAGACGACGGACGCCATGACGGTGGTGGACGAGATTCTCATTCCCGCCCTGGACAGGGTGGGGGCGGACTTTGAGGCGGGCCGGGTTTTCCTGCCCCAGCTGATTCAGGCCGCCGGGGCCGCGCAGGCCGCCTTTGAGGTCATCCGGGGGAGGCTGTCCGCCCAGCCCGGCGGGGAGGACACCCGGAAGGGCACCATTGTGCTGGCGACCGTCAAGGGGGATATCCACGACATCGGCAAGAACATCGTCAAGGTGCTGCTGGAAAATTACGGCTACCCCGTGGTGGACCTGGGCAAGGATGTGGAGCCCGCCGCCGTGGTGGAGGCCGCGAAGAAGCACTCTGCCCCGCTGGTGGGGCTGTCCGCCCTGATGACCACTACGCTGGGCAGCATGGAGGACACCATCAGGCTGTTGCGGGCGGAGCAGGTCTCCTGTCAGGTGGTGGTGGGGGGAGCGGTGCTTACCCCGGACTATGCGAAAAAAATCGGCGCCGACTTCTACGCCAGGGACGCCAAGGAGAGTGTGGACGTGGCCCGGCAGGTGATCGGCTGATAAAAAGATATCCGTCTGCCCGGCAGACGGATATCTTGGACTTATGGGATGAAATCAACAGAAAAGGCGGGCGGCCCGGGAGGCCGCCCGCCGCTTTCCTTTACAGGGCAGCGCTGGGCAGGTTGTCTATGATGGCCTTCAGCTGGGCGGCCGAGTTGGTCTGGCCCACCTGGAGAAGGATGGCGCTGCGCTGCTCCGGAGTGCAGCGGTCGTAAAAGGCCGAGGCCTGGGGGTTCTTTCGAAGCATCTCCCCAAAGTTTACCGCTGAGCGTAAATTGACGTCCATAAAATCACCTCGGTGCTAGTGTGCCCTGCGGGAGATAAAATGATACAGAGCGCTCAGGCGTTTTCTTCCGGAAAATCATAGTTGTCGATGTAAGCAAAACCCTCGCGCCTCAATAGGTATGGTCGCACACCTCTAAGATCTTGGCCTGGATGACCTTCAGGTCCTCGAAGGTCTCGGGGCGGCGGCGGGGGTCCCGGAGAATGGCGGCGGGATGGAACAGGGCGGTCATCCATACGCCGTTCTTCTCAAACCATTGGCCGTGCTCCCGGGTGATCTTGAAGTCCGGCTTGATAAGGCGGCAGGCGGAGATTCGGCCCAGGCAGATGATGATTTTGGGGCGGATCAGCGCCACCTGGCTGCGCAGATAGTCGATGCAGGCGTCCTGCTCGGTGTTCAGAGGGTCCCGGTTCTGGGGCGGACGGCACTTGACCATGTTGGCGATGTAGACATTCTTCTCACGGCTCAGGTCCACCATCTCCAGCATGTCGTCCAGCAGCTTGCCGCCCCGGCCCACAAAGGGCTTGCCCTGCAGGTCCTCGTTTTCGCCGGGGCCCTCGCCTACGCACATGACCTCCGCGTCCCGGGGGCCGGTCCCGAATACCACGTTGTGCCGGGTGTCCGCCAGGGCGCACTTCTGGCAGGACAGACAGGTCTGTTCCAGTTCCTCCCAATTTGTGATGAGCATACTATGTCCTCCTTGGTTTCAAAATTCGACTGCCTTGTGCCTCTCAGTATACCACAATACAGGTCCGCCGCAAAGGGATTTTTTGATCTGAGAAAAGTTAAAAAAAATATTCCAAACTTTTTTTTACACTTTATTTTGTGAGGAGCTTCGACACAGGGGAAAAGGTGCCCCAAGATGTGGGATAATATGCAAAATGCATGTCGTACATCTTGTGGGAAAGAACGGATATTCATATCTCCGGCCCGGGGTAGAACATGTGTTTTGAAGGTGGAAAATGCAAGTTTTTCGAGGAAAATGCAGTGTTTAGGACAAAAACAGAAGAAAAAAACTCTTGCATTTTATGTCAACAAGCCTTATACTAAAAAACGAAGTGGGGGAAAGTGGGGTAAAATCCCTGTAAATGAAGGCGAAGTGGGGGAGAGGTGAGAGGGATGACCGGCACATACGAGCACAACATTGACGCCAAGGGCCGGCTGTTTATCCCCGCCAAGCTCCGGGAGGAGCTGGGCAGCTCCTTTCACCTGGCCATGGGAGTGGATGCCTGTCTGGCTGTCTACCCCCAGTCCACCTGGGACCGCTTCACCGAGAAATTCGCCTCCCTGCCCATGAGCCAGTCCAAGGCCATGCGCCCCCTGTTCGCCAACGCGGCCAAGTGCGAGCCGGACAGCCAGGGGCGGATTGTCATCCCCCAGAAGCTGCGCAAATACGCCGGACTGGAGAAGGAGACCGTCATCATCGGCGTCCACGACCGGGCGGAGATCTGGTCGGCCGCCGCCTGGAACGCCCAGGAGGAGGAAATGAGTCCGGAGAAGATGGCCGCCTGCATGGCGGAGCTGGGGTTCTGATATGAGTGAGTTTACCCACCGTCCGGTGCTGCTGGACGAGTGTATTGAGGGGCTGAACATCCGCGGGGAGGGGGTCTACCTGGACGGGACCCTGGGCCGGGCGGGCCACAGTGAGCAGATTGTCCGGCGGCTGACGTCCGGCCGGCTGATCTGCGTGGACCGGGACCGGGCGGCGCTGGACGCGGCCCGGGAGCGGCTGGCCCCCTGGCTGGACAGGGTGGAGCTGGTCCACAGCAACTTCGACCGGGTGGATGAAATTTTGGACAGGCTCTCGGTGTCCGGCGTGGACGGTATGCTCTTCGACCTGGGCGTGTCCTCCCCCCAGCTGGACGACGGGACAAGGGGCTTCTCCTACATGCAGGACGCCCCCTTGGACATGCGGATGGACCGGGAGGAGGGGCTGACCGCCGCGGAGGTGGTCAACAGCTGGCCCAGGGAGGAGCTGAGGCGGATCATCGCCCAGTACGGCGAGGAGCGCTACGCCCCCCAGATCGCCGGGGCCATCGCCCGCAGAAGGGCGGACAAGCCCATTGAAACCACCCTGGAGCTGGTGGAGATTATCAGAGGCGCCATGCCGCCCAAGGCCCTGCGGGAGAAGCAGCACCCCGCCAAGCGCACCTTTCAGGCCATCCGCATCGCGGTCAACGATGAGCTGGCCTGCGTGGAGCGGATGCTCAGAGGAGCCGTGCCCCGGCTGAATCGGGGGGGACGGCTGGCCGTTATCACCTTTCACTCCCTGGAGGACCGGATTGTCAAGACCGGTTTGGCGGAGTTCGCCAGGGGCTGCACCTGTCCGCCGGATTTTCCGGTCTGCGTCTGCGGCAGAACGCCGGAGATCAGGCTGGTGAACAAAAAACCGATTCTCCCTGGTCCAGGGGAGATTGAAGAGAACTCCCGGGCTCGCAGCGCCAAGCTGAGGGTGGCGGAGAAATTGTAGAGGAGAACACATCATGGCCACCTATCGCCGCCGGAATACAACCACATACAGCACCTACGGCAGTGTGGCCTACGCCCCTGTCTATGAGGGGAATACCGTCCGCGCGCCCCGGCGGGAGGAGGAGCTGCGGCGCCCGCCCGCCCCGAGACCCAAGCAGCGGGAGCAGGTCCACCGCCACGTGCGGGCCAGAGTGGAGGTCCGGCCGGTGGGCGCGGTGGCCCCCTTCGCGGTGATCGGTTTTCTGGCGGTGGCCATTTTCGCCGCCATGCTGGTGACCAGCTATGCCCAGCTGACGGTGGCCAACGACGAGATGGTCTCCCTGCGCCGGGAGCTGTCCGACCTTCAGAGCGAAAACGTCACCCTCTCCGCCCAGTATGAGAAGGTCTTTGACCTGGCCACCATTCAGGAGGCGGTGGGGGACACGATGATCCGTCCTACCAACGACCAGGTGGTGTATATCGACCTCTCCGCGCCGGACACCGTCACCGTATATCACGACAAGGGCGGCGACCCGGGGCTGCGGGACCTGCTGAACGGCGTCCATGAGGTTTTGGACGGAATTATAGAATATTTCCGCTGACCCAGCCATAAGGTTAAGCACAGAGGCCGGCTGGGTCAGAGCGCACAAACTCACCCGGTATATAGAAACTGCGGGCGCAAGAAAGAGATTTTCTTGCGCCTTTTCACCGCAAAGGGGGATTTTTCCTTGAGAAGCAAATATGAGCGGGGGCTGAAGCAGGGCGTGAAGCCCACTGCCGCCACCCGGGGCACCCACTCCAAGCGGTCGATTTTCCGCCGCACCCTGTTCCTGATGGTGCTGTGCGGCATGGTGATTTTTATCCCCCTGGGCTGGAAGCTGTGGGACATCGCTATCGTCAACTGCGAGGCATACCAGAAGGCCGCCCAAAACCAGCATGGGCTGGACTTTGTGATCCCCGCTGAACGGGGCAAGATCTACGACCGGAACAGCAATGTGATGGCCATGTCCACCACCGTGTATACGCTGATCCTGTCCCCCAGAGATCTGGTGAAGAGCGTCTCCAACAAGGACGAGGAGGGCAATACCCTCAGCGACGAGGTGTATCAGGCCAAGGTGGCCGCCCGGCAGGACCAGATGGTGGAGGAGCTGATGAACCTGATCCCTGACCTGGACCGGCAGGAGGTGGAGGGGCACGTCCACGCCACCAAAATGGCATATCGGGAGATCAAGGTGAATATTGAAGAGGAGGAGCACAAGCGCATTCAGGAGTACATCGTGGAAAACAAGGCCTCCTCCTACCTGTATCAGATCGCGGGCAGCAAGCGGTATTACCCCTACTCCGGACTGGCCGCCCAGGCCCTGGGCTTTGTCAACGCCAACGGCGGCGCCTACGGCATTGAGGCGGTGTACAACGACGTGCTGGAGGGCACCGCCGGCCGGGTGGTCACCACCCGCACCGCCGCCGGCACCGAGCGGTACAACAGCTACGCGGAGTACATCGACGCGGTGAACGGCTACAATATCACCCTCACCATTGACACCACCATCCAGTCCTATCTGGAAAAGACCCTGGAGGAGGGCATCAAGGACTTTGAGGTGCAGGACGGGGCCTTCGCCATCGCCATGAACCCCAAGACCGGGGCCATCTATGGCATCGCCAGCTCCCCGGATTTTGACCCGAACAACTACGGAAGAATTACAAATGAGCTGCTCAGCAGCCAGTTGGACGAGAGTGCCGCCGCCATCTTTGAGAAGCTGAAGGCCAGCAACACCGAAAACCTCACCGACAGCCAGCTGATGGAGAAGGCGGAAAGCCAGGCCTACTCCGACGCGGTGAATACCCAGTGGCGCAACAAGGCCATCGACTCCCGGTATGAGCCTGGCTCGGTGTTCAAGGCCATCGTGCTGGCCGCCGCCCTGGAGGAGGGGGTGGTCAGCGAGAACGACCACTTCTTCTGTTCCGGGGAGGCCGTAGTGCCCGGCTACCCCAAGCCCATCAAATGCTCCAACACCAGAGGCCACAAGGACCAGAACCTGGCCAAGGCGGTGGCCAACTCCTGCAACCCCGCATTTATTGAGATCGGCAAGCGGCTGGGGGTCGATACATTTTACGACTACTTCGAGGCCTTCGGTATGCTGGAGAACACCGGCATCGACCTGCCCGGCGAGGCCAGTCTGGCCGGCGCCGTCTGGAGCCGGGACAAGATGAGCAACGTGGACCTGGCGGTGGCCTCCTTCGGCCAGCGCTTTGAGATCACTCCCCTCCAGATGATCTGCGGCTTCTCCGCCGTTATCAACGGGGGCAACCTGGTAAAGCCCTATGTGGTCCAATCGGTGAGCACTCAGGACGGCACCGTGGTTCAGAACACTCAGCCCGAGGTGGTCCGGCAGGTCATCAGCAAGCAGACCAGCCAGCGGGCCGCCGACATTCTGGAGCAGGTGGTGGCCACCGGCAGCGGCAACAACGGCTATGTGGCGGGTTACCGCATCGGCGGCAAGACGGGCACCTCCGAGGTGAAAACCGTGGACCTGGACCACTATGTGGTCTCCTTTATGGGCTACGCCCCCGCCGACGACCCCCAGGTGATTGTCCTGCTGGCCTACGACCACCCCAAGGTCAAGGAGCCGGGCAGCAACTACGGCCCCAGCGGCGTCTACATCAGCGGCGGCAACATGGCCGCAAAAAAGGCCGGCCCCCTCATCGCCCAGATTCTGGACTATCTGGGGATTGAGAAGACCTACTCCACCGAGGAGGCGGCCGCCGCCGACGTGGTGATGCCCAAGGTCACCGGACTGAGCGTCACCAAGGCGGAGGACGATCTGTCCCGGGTAAACCTGAGATTCCGCACCATCGGCGAGGGGGAGACCGTCTCCCGGCAGATTCCCGCCGCCGGAACCCGGATCCCCGGAGGGTCCACCGTGATCCTCTACCTGGGAGACTCCGCGCCGGAGGCCAGCGGCACCGTCCCCGACGTGAGAGGAATGACCTACGAGAATGCCAAAAACGCCCTGGAAAAAGCGGGCTTCTTCATGCGGGCCTCGGGCGCGTCGGTCTACTACGGCAACACCACCACCGCTGAGAGCCAGAGCATCGCGGGCGGGGTGGCCGCCGTCACCGGCACCGTGGTGGACGTGAAGTTCTTCAATCAGGTGGAGGACGGATACGCGGGGTAAGCAAGGCTTATATAGAATGAAACCGCACCCATGAGGGGTGACACCATGATTCTGCGCGAGCTGTTAGCCGGCGTCCCCCTCACGGGGGGGAATCCTGACCTTAATATGGAAATATCTTCCATATCCTACGACACCAGAACGCTGGAGCCCGGCGCGCTCTTTGTGGCCATGGCCGGGGACAAGACAGACGGCCACCGGTACATTCAGACCGCCCTGGACCGGGGGGCCGCCGCCATCCTGTGCCAAAGGGCCCCGGAGTACCCCGGGCCCTGGCTGACCACAGAGGACAGCCGGCGCGCCCTGGCCCTGACGGCCGCCAACTGGTTCGGCCGTCCCGGAGACGCCATGACCCTGGCCGCCGTCACCGGCACCAACGGCAAGACTACCACCACCAGCCTGCTCAAGGAGCTGCTGGAGCGGACGGCGGGAGCCAAGGTGGGCCTGATCGGCACCAACCGGAACATGATCGGCGACCGGGAGCTGCCCGCCCACCGCACAACGCCGGAGAGCTATGAGCTCCAGGCCCTGCTCCGGCAGATGGCGGACGCGGGGTGCACCCACGTGGTGATGGAGACCTCCTCCCACGCCCTGGTTCAGCGCCGCACGGCAGGGCTCCGCTTCCAGGTGGGGGTGTTTACCAACCTGACCCAGGACCACCTGGACTACCACCACACCATGGAGGAGTACCGGGCGGCCAAGGGGCTGCTGTTTGACCAGTGCGAAACGGCCGTCCTCAACCTGGACGACGAGGCGGGCCGCTGGTATGCGGAACAGGTGGCCTGCCCCGTGTTTACCTACTCCGAGAGCCGGATATGGGCCGGCCTTACCGCCCGGAATATCCGCCTGTTTCCCAGTCATGTGGAGTTTGAGGCGCTGACTTTGGGCAGAATCTCACGGGTGCATCTGCCCATCCCCGGGGGCTTTTCCATCTACAACGCCCTGGCCGCCCTGGCCGCCGGACTGTGTCTGGGGCTGGAGCTGGAGTCTATGGCCCGGGTTATGCCCGCGGTCCACGGGGTGAAGGGCAGGGTGGAGGTGGTGCCCATCCCACGGGCCTACACCGTGATTATCGACTACGCCCACACCCCTAACGCTCTGGAGAACATCCTCACCACGGCCCGGGAGTTTACCGCCGGACGGCTCATCTGCCTGTTTGGCTGCGGCGGGGACCGGGACAGGACCAAGCGGCCTGTTATGGGGGCCATTGCCGAGGATCTGGCCGACCAGGTGGTGGTCACCTCTGACAATCCCCGCACCGAGGAGCCCCGGGCCATTATTGAGGATATTCTGGCGGGCATGACAGGCAGAGAGGCCGACGTCCATGTGGAGCCCGACCGGCGGGAGGCCATCGCCTGGGCCCTGGCCCGGGGAAAGCCCGGGGACGTGATTGTCCTGGCCGGCAAGGGACACGAGACCTATCAGGAGATCAACGGCGCGCAGTACCACATGGACGAGCGGGAGATTGTGGCGGACTGGTTCGCGCGGGCCGACGGAAGACAAAAAATGACTGGAAAATTTCCGGCGGATGTGATATAATCCTTTGTCCTGCGCGCTTCAAAAGAGAAAGAACCGGGAGGGTTTCAGTTATGACATATATCCTCAGCTTTATTGTGGCCTTCGGCGTGGCGGCGATTGCGGGCCAGCTGTTGATTCCCCTGCTGCGGCGGCTGAAGGCCGGTCAGGCCATCCGGGAGGACGGCCCCACCTGGCACATGTCCAAGCAGGGCACCCCCACCATGGGCGGCATCATGTTTATCCTGGCCATCGGCGCGGCGATTCTGGTGTCGGGCTGGGAGGAGCTGAAAGCGGGGAGCTATAACCACCTGTATGTGTTCCTCTTCGCCCTGGTGTTTGGGGTCATCGGCATGATCGACGACTTTCAGAAGCTGCGCCACCACGCCAACGAGGGGCTCACCGCCGCCCAGAAGTTCCTGCTCCAGCTGGCGGCGGCCATCGCCTTCACCGTGCTCATGCGGGGGGAGGGCTATCTGACCCCCAACCTGTTTGTCCCCTTCCTCAATGTGGCCATTCCCCTGCCCTGGGTGGTGTATATGGTCTTTGCCGCCTTCGTCATGGTGGGCACGGTGAACGCCGTCAACCTCACCGACGGCATCGACGGCCTGGCCACCGGCGTCACCATCCCCGTGGCCCTGTTCTACATGACTGTCTCGGCCTGGTTCGGGCGGAGCGACCTGGCGATCCTCTCCGCCGCCCTGGCGGGGGGGCTGGCCGCCTTCCTGATCTACAACTTTCACCCCGCCAAGGTGTTCATGGGGGACACCGGCTCCCTGTTCCTGGGCGGCATGGTGTGCGGTCTGGCCTTCGCCCTGGATATCCCGCTGGTCATCCCCATCATCGGCCTGATCTATGTGGCCGAAGTGCTGTCTGACATCATCCAGGTGGTCTATTTTAAAAAGACCCGCGGGAAACGGTTTTTCCGCATGGCCCCCATCCACCACCATCTGGAGATGGGGGGCTGGAGCGAGACCAAGCTGTTCTGCGTCTTCTCCGGCATCACCCTGGTGCTGTGCTGCCTGGGCTTTTTGGGGGTCATGTACCGGTATCCTATGTAGAAAAATACTTCCTGTGCCCTACACGGTGTAAGGATCCCGTAAAAGGAGGGAAAGCCCTTGGCCCGCAAAGCGAAACGTGATTTAACCATGGAGGAGCAGCTGGCCCGGGGACCGCTGGACCTGCCCTTTCTTATGCTGGTGCTGCTGCTGCTGGGCATCGGGCTGGTGATGCTGTTTTCGGCCTCCTACTACACCGCCTTCCGGGACTCCACCAAGCCGGTCCTGAATAATCCCTACTACTACATCCAGCACCAGGCGGCCTACGCTATGGCGGGCCTGGTGGGCATGTATATTGTCTCCCGCATCAACTACCAGCACTTCCGCTGGATGGCCCCGCTGGCGCTGATCGCCTCCATCGGGCTGCTGGTGCTGTGCTACATCCCCGGCCTGAATGCCCCCATCAATGGCGTGCGCCGCTGGCTGAGGGTGTTTCTGGTGGCCGGCCCCACCTTTCAGCCCTCGGAGATTGCCAAGGTGACGGTGGTGCTCTTCTTCTCCGCCCGATTGTGCAAGCGGGACACCGAGAAGCAGCTGCGCTTCACGCGCCGCACCGGCACCGGGCGGATGCTGAATTTTTTGGAGAAAATCGGCTTTCTGGAGCTGGTGCCCTACGGCGTTGTGCTGGTGGTGGTGCTGGGGCTGGTGGTGTTTGAGCCCCATGTGTCCGGCGCCCTGCTGGTGGCGGTGGGCGCCGCCGCGGTGCTGCTGGTCTCCGGCATCAGCCTGTGGTGGTTCATCGGCATCGGCGGGTTCGGCGCGGCCCTGGTGGGCCTGATGTATGTGACGACAGACTATGTAAAGTATAAAATCGGGATCTGGCTGGACCCCTGGGGGGCCGACGCCCAGAGCGGCGGCTACCAGTTCCGCCAGGGCATCTACTCCATCGCCTCCGGCGGCCTGCTGGGCCGGGGACTGGGACAGAGCGACCAGAAATACGGCTTCGTCCCCGAGCCGGAGAACGACATGATCTTCTCCATCGTGGTGGAGGAGCTGGGGCTGGTGGGGGCCTTTATGATCCTGCTGCTGTTCTCCCTGCTGATCCTCCGGGGCTACTGGCTGGCCCTCCACGCCCGGGATAAATTCGGCACCCTGACCATTGTGGGGATCATCACGCTGCTGGCGGCCCAGGTGTTTTTGAACATCAGCGTGATTACCGGCATGATTCCCAATACCGGCATCTCCCTGCCCTTTTTCAGCTACGGAGGCACCGCCCTGATGATTCAGCTGGCGGAGATTGGGATGGTTTTGAGCATTTCACGTCAGATACCGGCACCCAGAAAAGATTGAAGCTAGAGGTGTAGTTATGAACGTTCTGTTTACCTGCGGCGGCACCGCCGGCCATGTGAATCCGGCGGTGGCCCTGGCCCGCATCTTCCAGGAGAGACACCCCGGCTGCCGCATCCTCTTCGTGGGGGCGGACGGGGGGATGGAGAACAAGCTGGTGCCCAAGGAGGGGTATCAGATCCGCTCCGTCACCATTACCAATTTCCACCGCTCCTTTGCCCCCGCCGACATTGCCCACAATTTGGGCACCCTGATGAACATGCAGAGGTCTAAAAAACAGGCCCGGGCCATTCTGGACGAGTTCAAGCCCGACCTGGTGGTGGGCACCGGGGGGTACGCCTCCTTCCCCGTGGTCAACGAGGCGGCCCGGCGGAGGATTCCCACCGCCGTCCACGAGTCCAACGCCGTCCCCGGCCTGACCACCAAGGCCCTGGCCAGGGTGGTGGACCGGGTGATGGTGGGCTTTGAGGAGAGCCGGGAGCACTACGACAGCCCGGATAAGGTGGTGGTCACCGGCACCCCCGTCCGAGGGGACTTTTTCCGGTACAGCCGGGAGGAGGCCAGGCAGAAGCTGGGCTTTTCCGACGACCGGCCCCTGCTGCTGTCCTACTGGGGGTCCCTGGGGGCGGAGGTCATGAACCAGAAGATGGTGGACTTTATCGCCAAGGAGTGCTACGAGGGCGCACCGTGGCGGCATATCCACGGCGCGGGCCGGGATTTTCCCTGGATGCAGGAGGAACTGCTGCGGCGGGGGCTGAAGCTGGGGGACAACGGCATCGAGGTGCGGGAGTATATCTACGACATGCCCCTGGTGATGGCCGCCGCCGATCTGGTGCTGTGCCGGGCGGGCGCCTCCACCATCTCGGAGCTGGCCGCCATCGCAAAGCCCGCCGTGCTGGTGCCCTCCCCCAACGTCACCGCCAACCACCAGGAGAAAAACGCCCGGGTGCTGGCCGACCAGGGGGCCGCCGTCCTTCTGAGGGAGGCGGACTGTGTGGAGAACACCCTCTATGATGAGGCCGCCCTCCTCCTCCGGGAGCGGGACCGCAGAGAGCGGATGACTGCCGCCCTGAAGGCCATGGCCGTCCCCAACGCGGGGGAGAAGATCTATGAGACCCTGCGGGAGATTCTCGGATAGCGGGGAGGGAGTCCTTCCCGCTCCGCCATAAACCAAAATCCCGCTTTCCGCATAGGATGCTCCAAATCCAAAAGATTTGGAGGCAATCCCATGAGTTATTACGAAATTCAGGGCGGACGCCCGCTGTATGGCTCCCTGGCTGTCCACGGGGCCAAGAACAGTGTTCTGCCCATTCTGGCCGCCTGCCTGCTTGTTCCCGGACAGAGCGTGATTCACAACTGTCCCGATTTGTCCGATGTGGCCGCCACGCTGGATATCCTGCGCCTGCTGGGCTGCCGGGCGGACCGGGAGGGGGATACCATCGTCATTGACGCCACGGCCCTGAGCCGCTGGGATATCCCGGAGCACCTGATGCGGGAGATGCGCTCCTCCGTCATTTTCCTGGGGGCGCTGCTGGCCCGTCTGGGGACGGCGGAGCTGTCCTACCCCGGCGGGTGTGAGCTGGGGCCCAGACCCATCGACCTGCACCTGTCCGCCCTCCGGGCTCTGGGGGCCGAGATTCTGGAGGAGCAGGGGGCCCTGTGCTGCCGGGGAAATTCCCTCCGGGGACGGGAGGTGTGCCTGTCCATCCCCAGTGTGGGGGCCACCGAGAACGCTATGCTGACCGCCTGCGGCTGTCCCGGGCTGACCACCATCGTGGGGGCCGCCCAGGAGCCGGAGATTGTGGATTTGCAGAATTTTCTGCTGGCCATGGGGGCCAGAATTTCCGGCGCCGGCACCCCCGCCATATCCGTCCAGGGGGGAGTCGCCCTCCATCCGGCCCAGTACCGGGTGATGGGAGACCGCATTGCCGCCGCTACCTATCTGTGCGCAGCGGCTGCGGCCCGGGGGGAGATTGAACTGACCGGAGTGCCCCCTGAGACGCTGACCGCCGTGCTGTCCTGCCTGGAGGAGGCGGGGTGTACCCTACATACCGGGCCAGACCGCATCGCGCTGGCCTGTGCCGCCCCCCTTCGGGGCATCAGTCCCGTGCGTACCGCCCCCTATCCAGGATTTCCCACCGACGGGCAGGCGATTCTGATGGCCGCCCTGGCGGGGGGAGAAGGGGCCACCCTTTTTGTGGAGAATATTTTCGATGCCCGCTACCGCCACGTGGATGAGCTGCGCCGTATGGGCGCGGATATCCAGCTGGCCGGGCGGGCGGCGATGGTGTCCGGCGTGGGACGGCTCCACGGGGCCGCTGTCCGCTCCACCGACCTGCGGGGAGGGGCAGCCCTGGTGGTGGCCGGCCTGGGGGCCGAGGGGACCACCCAGGTGTCGGAGCTGCGGCACATCCGCCGGGGCTATCAGGAGCTGGACAAAAATCTGCGGACCCTGGGTGCGGACATTCGGGAGCTGCCATAAGGAAGACCTCGGCCCCCAAACGGGAGCCCGGCGGGTCCCGTTTGGAGAGGACGAGCAACGGAGCGGAGCGGATGCCCGGCGAGAGCCGGGCGGAGCAAAGCGAAGTTTGGGAGGACGATATGTCAAGATACAGCCACCGGAACAGGACACGCAGACGGAACAGAGGCCGGTTTGGGCCGCTGTTCAAGCTGCTGTGCATCATAGCCGTTGTGGTGGCTCTGACGGCGGGGGCCACGGTGTTTTTTCGGGTGGAGACGGTGGCGGTCAGCGGAAATCAGCGGTATACCCGGGAGGAGATTGTTGCCGCTTCGGGGATTCAGCTGGGGGATAACCTGTACAGCCTGAACAAGATCCGAATCGATCAGAATATCCGGAGAACTCTGCCCTACATTGGGGACCTGAGCATCAACCGGGCTCTGCCCAGCACCATTGTCATTACCGTTACCGAGTGGGAGGCGGTGGCCCGGCTGGCCGTTCCGGACCCGGCCCAGGCCGCCGCCGCCCAGAAGGAACTGCTGGAGAAGAATCCGGAGGCTGACCCCCTGGTGACAGCTGACGAGTCCTGGCTTATCAGCGTGGGGGGGAAGTTGCTGGAGCCGGCTCCGGCGGACAGCAGCGCCATCCCTGTGTCCGGCTTGACCCCCATTGATCCCCAGGCGGGCAGTATGCTGGAGGTGCCGGAGGGGGAGAAGACCCGCCTGGAGGCGCTGATCGCACTGCTCCACGCGCTGGAGGAGGCGGAGCTGTACGGAGAGGTGTCCTCCGTCCGCCTGGAGGATACCCAGTTGGTGCTGCGCTACCTGGACCGCTTTGACGTGAAGATGCGGCTGAATGACGATTTTTCCTATAAGCTGCGGCTGATGCAGACCGTCCGGCTGCAGATTGAGGAGCGGCACAGCGTGGATGCCGCCGGCTCCATCGATCTGACACAGGCGGGGTATGACGCGGTTTATGCCCCGGCGGAATGACAAGATGTGAGCTGAAAAATTATGGAAACTTTGGTCGGATCGGTGATTTCCTCTTGACCTGAGAGGAAAACTGCGATACAATAAAATGAAATTGTGTACTTAACCAATGGAGCGCCCCGCGAAACCTGAATGGACGCCCACTTTTACATAGGAGGAAGATCAATGGCGTTTGGATTGGATATGGGTTCTGACAGTGTGGTCAACATTAAGGTAATTGGCGTTGGCGGCGGTGGAAATAACGTGGTCAACCGGATGGTGAAGACGGGGACCAAGGGTGTGGAGTTTATCGCCATCAATACGGACAAGCAGGCGCTGGCCGTCTCCAGCGCCACCAATAAGATTCAGATCGGCGAGAAGCTGACCAACGGACAGGGCGCCGGCTCCAACCCTGAGATCGGCCGTAAGTCCGCCGAGGAGAACCGGAACCAGATCGCCAAGGCCCTGGAGGACGCCGACATGGTGTTTATTACCGCCGGCATGGGCGGGGGCACCGGCACCGGTGCGGCCCCCATCGTGGCCGATATCGCCAAGGAGCTGGGAATCCTCACCGTGGGCGTGGTCACAAAGCCCTTCCGGTTTGAGGGCCCCCGCCGGATGCGCCAGGCCGAGGCCGGCATCACCGAGCTGCGGGATAAGGTGGACTCCCTGGTGATTATCCCCAATGAGCGGCTCAAGCTGGCCAGCGACCAGAAAATTACCATGGTAAACGCCTTTGAGATCGCCGACGATGTGCTGCAGCAGGCCGTCCAGTCCATCTCGGACCTGATTAAGAATACCGGCTTTATCAATCTGGACTTCGCCGATGTGTCCGCCGTCATGAAGGATGCCGGCCGGGCCCATATGGGCGTGGGCCGGGCCGCCGGCAAGAACAAGGCGGAGGACGCCGCCAAGATGGCCATCTCCAGCCCCCTGCTGGAGACCTCCATCAACGGCGCCAGAGGTGTACTTATCAATGTCACCGGTTCGCTGGACATTGGCCTGGAGGAGGTGGAGACCGCCGCCAATCTGGTGCAGGAGGCCGCCCACCCCGAGGCGAATATTATCTTCGGCGCGACCTTCGACGAGGGCCTGGAGGACGAGATCCGGGTTACCGTCATCGCCACCGGCTTTGACGAAAATCAGTCCATCCCCTTCCCCCATCAGCAGCAGGAGGAGCAGCCCGCCCCGGTGAAGGAGCCCGTCCCCGCTGCGGCCCAGCCCGCGGCTGCGGCGGAGCAGCCCGCCCCCAGCCCGGAGCCGGAGCAGCCCAAGCCCACCGTCAACGACGACGACTGGGATATTTTGGAGAAGATTTTCAGCAAGAAGAGGTAAACCGGAATACCGCATAGGAACAAACCGCCCTGCCGTGGAGGCAGGGCGGTTTTTCAGCCGCTGGAGAGCAGGGGCTGGACGGAAATCTGAAGGCGGGCGGGGGAGTGGGGGAACTGCCGGGCGAAGGCCCGGAGGATGCGGGAGCAGATCATCTGTCCGTTTTCATAGCTGGCCTGGGGCAGCAGCAGGACGAACTGGGAGGCGCTGCACCGGGCTGCGGCATCACCCCGGCGCAGGCGGCTGAGGATAACGCCCTGAAGATTGTCCATAGCCCGGTCCAGGCTGTATCGGGGCAGGGGGGCGTCCTCCGGGCCGGTGATGGAGATCAGGGCGATGTGGAGCGGCTCGCCGCTGCGGCCGGCCATACGGGCCATGGAGTGACAGACGATGCGGAAAAAGTCATATTCGCAGATGAGCGCGCCGGGGTGGGGTGGCTCCTGCAGCCGCTCCAGCAGGGTGACGGGGGAGACGGCCCGGGGGTCGCGGCTGCGCTGGGACTGCCGGTAGAGCTCGCGCAGCTGGTCGGAGGGCAGTACGCCCATCCGGGTGAGCAGCCGCTCCTGCAGGCCCTCATAGCTCCGGGCGGCCTCCCGGTGGCGGTTCAGATGGAGCAGAGCCTCCATCTCCCAGCGGCACAGGTCCTCCCGGAAGGGCTCAAGGCCGAAGGCGCAGCCGACCAGCTGGACCACCTCCTGCCACCGCTCCTCCTCCGCCAGCTGGGGCAGGACCTCCAGCAGGGTGGTGAGATACAGCTGATGCAGCCGCTCCGCTGTGGGCGCGGCCCAGGGGTGGCCCTCCAGAGAAGGGAGAAAGCTCCCCCGGTACAGCGACAGGGCCTGAAGCCTGCGGGCCCTTCGGCCGGATTGGCACAGCCTGAGAAATTCCTCCGCATCCAGGCGGATGGGAAAGTCGGGATTCCACTGGTAACAGCCCTCACGGCTGAGGAGCAGCGTCCGGCCGGCGCCCTCGCTCAGCTGGTCCAGACAGGTGCGGGCCCGGTGGACCAGGGCCTTCAGTGCGTTGAAGGAGGCGGGAGCGGTCTCCTCCCAGAGCAGGCTGGTGAGCTCCTCGCTGGGAATGGGGCGTTTCCGCTCCCAGATCAGGTAGGCCAGCAGCAGGTAGAGCTTGTGAGAACGGCCGCTGACGGCACACTGTGTCCCCGTCTGGCGGATGGTGAATTCATGGAACATTTGAATTTGCAGGGGGGTGGCATCCACAGGAATACCGCCTTTCTGTAAAAGCTGCCCTTTAATCAGGGCAAATGGAGAAGGACAGCTCATATTTAAAATTTCTGAGTATATTATAGATTAGATTCTGGCGGGAGACAAGACCCTTTATAAAGGGATCGGAAGAAATCCTTGGCAGCGGCGGAGAGACCATACAAAGGGCATTTTTCCGGAAAGAAATGGGGAGAAACCATTGACAAGGGAGCTTTTCAAATCCTATAATAGAATTGTCAATATCTGCTGAGCGGTTCAGCTATAACAGATAGAGGTGTGCGGAAATGAAGAGTATTCGTAAAAAAATTACAGTATGTCTGATGGCGACAGTTCTGGCGGCGCTGGTTTTGGTGGGAGCCTCCAGCATTACACTGAATTACAGAAGCACAATCGCCACGGTGGACCAGATGATGAGCGAGACCGCCGTGCTGGCGGCGGAGCGCATCGAGCAGGAGCTGACCGCCTATAAAAATGTGGCGATGGATACGGGCTGCATTCCTCAGCTGACGGACAGGGACGTGACCCTGGAGGAGAAGCGGGCCATTATTGACGAGCGGGTGGAGATGCACGGATTTCAGCGGGGCAACATCATCGGCGCCAACGGCTGCAGCATCTTCGACGGCAAGGACTACTCCGACCGGGAGTATGTGAAGCAGGCCATGGCGGGGACGGTCTATGTCTCTGAGCCCCTGGTCAGCAAGATTACCGGGGAGCTGTCCATTATGGTGGCCGCCCCCCTCTATCAGAACGGGAGCCGGAGCTCCGCGATTGTGGGCGTGGTCTATTTTGTGCCGCCGGAGACCTTTTTGAATGATATCGTGTCCTCCATCAAGGTGAGCGAGCACAGCCAGGCCTATATGATTAACAAGTCGGGCGACACCATCGCCGACGTGACGCTGGACACCATCACCACCCAAAACATCGAGCGGGAGGCCCAGAGCGACAAGTCGCTGAAGGAGCTGGCCGCCATCCATAGTGAGATGCGCCAGGGCAAGAACAGCTTTGGCAGCTACCGCGCCGCCGATGGAGCGCGGTTCGCGGCCTACGCTCCGGTGGGCGGCACCGACGGCTGGAGCGTGGCGGTCACCGCGCTGAAGACCGACTATTTGGCGGATACATACTTTGGCATGATCCTGAATGTGGCTGTGATTGTGGTGTCAATTCTGGCCTCCGTTGTGGTGGCCGTCAAGCTGTCCAGCAACATCAGCGTGCCCATGCGGGCCTGCGCCGAGCGGATGAAGCTGCTGGTAGAGGGAGATTTGACCTCGCCTGTGCCCCAGACCAGCGGTCAGGACGAGACGGCGGAGCTGACCCGGTCCACGGCGGAGCTGGTGACCGGCCTGAACACCATCCTGAAGGATATCGCCCATCTGCTGACCGAGATGGCCAACCAGAATTTTGATATCCAGTCCACCCACCGGGAGGCCTATGTGGGCGAGTTCCAGGGGATTTTGCAGTCTATGCGTACACTGAAGGTGGAGCTGAGCAATACCATCAGGCAGATTAATGCCTCCGCCGGCCAGGTGTCCTCCGCCAGCGGCCAGGTCTCCATGGGGGCGCAGACCCTGAGCCAGGGCTCCATAGAGCAGGCGAGCTCGGTGGAGGAGCTGGCCGCCACCATCAGCGATATCTCCTCCAGCGCCAAAAAGACTGCCGCCGCCGCCGAGGAGGCGGGCCAGTTTGTGGGGCAGGCCGGGGCGCAGCTGGGCCTCAGCGTGGAACACGTCAAGGAGCTGAACGCGGCCATGGAGAAGATCTCCAGCTCCTCGGAGGAGATTTCCAAGATCATCGCCGCCATCGAAAATATTGCCTTCCAGACCAATATCCTGGCCCTCAACGCCGCCGTGGAGGCCGCCCGGGCGGGCAGCGCCGGCAAGGGCTTTGCCGTAGTGGCTGACGAGGTGCGCAACCTGGCCTCCAAGTCCGATGAGGCCGCCAAGGCCACGAAGGAGCTGATTGAGGGCTCCATCAACGCCGTGACCGAGGGCAGCGAAGCGGTGG
>CAJUSG010000011.1 GCA_910589085.1 uncultured Oscillospiraceae bacterium
GCCTGCTTCAGCTCGGCGGCGGAGTAGACCAGGAACCGGGCGCAGCGCAGCTTGGTGGCCATGTCGGCAATCTTGAAAGCGATATTCTGCTGCTGGCAGATGGGCTTGCCGAACTGAACCCGCTCCTTGGAGTACTCCACGGCGGCCTCATAGGCCCCCTGGGCGATACCCAGAGCCTGGGCTGCGATACCGATTCGGCCGCCGTCCAGGGTGGACATGGCGATCTTAAAGCCCTGGCCCTCCTTGCCCAGCAGATTCTCCTTGGGCACCTTCACGCCGTTGAAGTTCAGCTGGCAGGTGGCGGAGGAGCGGATGCCCATCTTGTCGTAGTGCTCCTCAAAGGTGAAGCCCTCCCAGCCCTTTTCCACGATAAAGGCGGAGATGCCCCGGGTGCCGATGCCGGGGGTGGTGACGGCGAACACCACGTAGGTGCTGGCCTCGCCGCCGTTGGTGATGAAAATCTTCTCGCCGTTGAGCAGATAGTGGTCCCCCATGTCCTCAGCGGTGGTCTCGGTGCCGCCGGCGTCGGAGCCGGCGTTGGGCTCGGTGAGGCCGAAGGCCCCCAGCTTCTTGCCGGAGCACAGGTCGGGCAGATACTTTTTCTTCTGCTCCTCATTGCCGAAGGCGTAGATGGGGTAGGTGCCCAGGGAGGTGTGGGCCGACAGGATCACCCCTGCGCCGCCGTCCACCCGGGCCAGTTCCTCCACGGCAATGGCGTAGCTCAGGGCGTCCAGCCCGGCCCCGCCATACTCCTTCTCATAGGGCAGGCCCATCAGGCCCAGCTCCCCCATCTTTTTCACCTGCTCGGTGGGAAACTGGTTGTTTTTGTCCAGCATGAAGGCGATGGGCTTGATTTCCGCTTCGGCAAACTCCCTTACCTTGGCCCGCAGCGCCTCATGCTCCTGTGTGGTTTGATACAGCATACAGATATTTCCTCCTTTATTGATGAATTTCCTATATTTTCTGGAAAATTGCGCTCAAAGGTGTTCTACGGAGCTCGGTGTCCAGCACCTCCTGAATGCGGCACAGCTCCCGACAGATGCCGCAGCGCCCCTCCGGGTCGTTTTCACAGGAGTAGACGGGCTGCTGGCAGCGGTTGACATATGGTGATTCTCCCAGGGCCTGGAATACATCCCAGAGGTACAGCGGGTCACGGGAGCTGAGCAGATACCCGCCGCTGGCTCCCCGGCGGCTGTCCACCAGGCCGGAAGCGTGAAGCTGCTTTAAAATTTTCAGCGTGACGGCCTTGGGCATGTTCTCCTGTTGTGCAATGGCGGCGGCGGACAGCTGTTCCGCGTGATGGAGGGCGCGCAGAATGCGCAGAGCATAGTCCATTTCCCGTGTCATGAGCATGGATTGCGGCCTCCTTGTTAAAAAGTGTACTTTTTTAGTCTATTATAGCACGTCCGTCTGATTTGTCAATGGAAAACTGCGCAGTCCATTTATTTTCGGCATAACAGACAAAAAACTCCCCCGCTGTTTGACACACAGCGGGGGAGAACTGGGGAAAAGGGGAGAGATTTAACACTCCAGGCTGCCAAAGGCGACGCATTTGCCGCTCTTTCGGTCGAAGAGCATGATATTGTCGCCGGAGATATCAATTTGGACTTTAGAACCGATGGTAAACAGTGTGGAGCCAAAGACCACGCCGGTGAGCAGAAAATCGCCGATGCGGACCTTGATGGTGGACTCCATGCCGGTGGGCATAGCGCCATAGATTTCGCCCTCCAGGGCGCCGCTGTCCACGATGTCAATAAACTCGGGACGGATGCCCAGCACCAGGTCCTCGTTGGTGAGAACAGGGTCCTCCTGGAGGGAGAGGTCCTCCTCCTCCACCTTGGCGATGTGGTAGCGGAAGGTCTCGTCCTTGTTGCCCTTCTCCACAAAGCCCTTTTCCGCCGCCTTCTTTTTGTGTTCCTCCGCCAGGGCGGCCTCATGCTGATCCCGGGCCTGGAACCAGCCGGCCAGGTCCAGGGGCTGAGCGGGCTTGAATACCGCCCTCTGATCTCCGAAGATAATCAGCTCCACGGCGCCGTCAGGCCGCTGGGCCCCCTTGGCCTCCACAAAGTTGATGGAGGGATTGCCCACAAAGTCGGCGACAAACAGGTTGTTGGGTTTGTTGTAGACGGTAAGGGGGGCGTCGTACTGCTGGAGAACGCCGTTGTTAATCAGGCAGATCTGAGTGGCCAGCGTCATGGCCTCCATCTGGTCGTGGGTGACATAGACGAAGGTGGACCCGGTCTCCACGTGGAGGCGCTGAAGCTCATAGCGCATCTCCAGCCGCAGCTTGGCGTCCAGGTTGGACAGGGGCTCGTCCATGAACAGCACCGAGGGCTCGGGGGCCAGGGTGCGGGCGATGGCGACGCGCTGCTGCTGTCCGCCGGACAGTTCCGCCGGGTAGCGGTCCATAAACATGCCGATTTTGACAATCCGGGACACCCGCCGCACCGAGAGGTCGATCTCCTCCTTGGTGAGCTTCCGGGTCTCCATCACCACCTGACCGCCCTGGAGAACCTGAAATTCCTCGTTCAGGGTCTGGGCCTTTTTCGCGGCCTCCACTTTGGATTCCAGCGCGGCAATCTCGCCGGACAGGTCCTTGTCCTGCTCCAGATGATAGCCGTATAGCTTTTTGGCGGTGTACATGGAGATAGTAAAGGCGTCAATCAGCTTGATATAGGCCTTTTTCTCGTCCAGCTTGCCGTTCTTATCCCGGCAGTCCTCCAGAACCTTGACCACCTCGCCGGGATTTTTCAGAATCTCCGCCAGGCGGGCGGCGTTTTTGGTTTCAAAGTCGGTTTTGGGCAGGGACTCCTTGATGTTGGACAGGCCGAAGGAGATATTCTGGTACACCGTCATGTTGGGCCAAAGGGCGTAGTTTTGGAACAGGAAGCCCACCTTCCGCTTGTTTGCGGGGACGTTGATGCCCATCTCACTGTCAAACACTACCTTGTCGCCGATGGTGATGCGGCCGCTGGTAGGGGTCTCCAGCCCGGCGATCATCCGCAGGGTGGTGGTCTTGCCGCAGCCGGAGGGGCCCAGCAGGGTGACGAAGGAGTTGTCGGCGATGACCAGGTCCAGGTCGTCTACGGCGTAAAATTTGTTCCAACGCTTGGTTATGTGCTCTAATCTGATTTCAGGCATATGTTATCCTCCTATTCCCTTGTCAAGGCTGGCGCCGGTGACCTTGTTGACCAGTGTGTTGCATACCAGAATGGTGACGATCAAAATGAGGTTGATGCCGCTGGAGAAGGCATACAGACCCATCTCGTCGAAGTAGTCCAGGGTGGTGGACAGGATGAAGCCCTGAACGCACAGCAGCATGAACAGGCTCAGCTCCCGCAGGCAGGTCATGAAGGGCAGCAGGTAGCCGCTGATGATGGACGACTTCTGAATGGGGATGATGATGCGGGTCATCCGTTTGATCCAGGGGATGTCCTGGATGATGGCCGCCTCTTCAATCTCGCCGGAGAGCTGGAGCATGGAGTTGAGAGAGCTGCGGCTGGCGAAGGGGATGTATTTGATGGTGCCCACGATGATGAGCAGGGTGTAGGTGTTGAACAGGTTTATGTGCTCGTTGGAGAACAGGATGAAGAAGGCCACCCCCACCGCGATGGAGGGCATCAGGTAGGGGAGAAAGGCTACGCTGTTGACGTAATTGGCCCATTTACTTCGCCGGTTTTTGGACACCGAGTAGCCGATGAGGGTGCCGATGGTGCCCGCCAGCAGGGAACAGCACACACTGACCCAGATGGTGCCCTTGAAGGCCCGCCAGATGGTCTCGTTGTGGAGGATGCCCTTTTGGCCATACATGCCGTTCTCCGACACGTTTTCGTCGGTGACCCACCACTTGGTGGTCAGATTGCTGGGGTCGCCGGTGTACAGGAAGGAGTAGTCGCCGGGGTTGGGCAGGAAGGTCTCAAAGGCGAAGGAGACAATGGGAAAGATGCTGGTGAAGAAGGTGACCACCACCAGCACCAGGGCGATGACATACTTGCCCACCCGGCCCAGATTGATCTTGGAGATCTGCCCGGACTTGCCGGTGACGGTGGTGTAGCTCTTCCGGCTGGTGAGGGAGAGCTGGTTCAGCAGCATGATGGCCACGCCGAACACCATCATGATAATGGCAAGGATGCTGGCCTCGCCGGTATATTTGGAGTTCATGGACACATATTTCGTGGACAGGGTGGTCAGACCCAGGTAGTGGGGGACAGGGTAGGAGCCCATGGAGCTGCCGAACACCAGCAGAATGGTGGACAGGATGGCGGGCTTGACCATGGGCAGGGTGACCTTGGTCATAATCTTCCACTTGGGGGTGTCCAGAATGGTGGCGGCCTCCTCCAGATTGGCGTCCATATTTCGGAAGATTCCGCCGATCAGGATGTAGGCGAAGGGGGCGTAGTGCAGACCCAGCACCACCAGGCTGGGGAACAGACCCTGGCACCACCAGATGGGCATGTTGATGCCCAGGGTGGCGGCCAGCAGGCCGTTGGAGGTGCCGGTGACGGCGTTGGAGTTAAACAGGTTCTGCCACACCACGGCCAGGGTCCACTGGGGCATGATATAGGGGAAGATGAAGATGGAGCTGAGGTAGCTCCGCCAGGCCAGATTGGTCCGGGTGATGAGGAAGGCGAACAGCCCGCCGAAGAGGATGGACACCACACAGGTGCCCACCGCCAGCCAGACGGTGTTCAGCAGAGGGGTCCACAGATTGGTCTTGGCCAGGCGGCTGGTGAACAGGTCCACATAGTTGACCACCGTATAGCCCGCCGCCTGGCCGGTGAGGTGGGCGTCGATGGTGCCGGGGTGAATTTTAAAGGTGTCCTCAATGATGGCGATGATGGGAGCCACGGTGCTGAAGGTGAGCACGATGCCCATCAGCACCAGAATCACATTGTGGGGCTTGGAAAAGAAGGTTTTTACCTTGTTGAGCAGGATGGTGGACCTGCTCGCCCGCAGGGTTGTGGATGGATTCATAAATCTCTCCTCTCATGGTTCCGCGGCAACTGGGACGCCGGCCTGACGCAGGGCGGCGCGCAGTCTGGAGATGTTGTTCTGATAGTGGAAGGCCTGCATACCGCACCATCGGGCGGCCTCGATGTTGACATTGTAGTCATCGATGAAGAAGCACTCCCCGGGGGTCAGGCCAAACCGGGAGAACAGCCGCCGGAAAATGTCCAGGTCGGGCTTGAGCAGATGCTCCTCACAGGAGAGGAGTGTGCCCTTGATCAGGGGCCAGACGGGAATCTTTTCCCGGAAGCTGTAAAAACGGTGGGAGGTGTTGGACAGGATGTAGAGGGGCAGGCCCAGTCCGTCCAGCTCCCGGGCCAGGCGGTTGATCTCCGGTCTGGGGGTGAGAAACTCGTCCCAGTGGGCCATGGCCTGGTCCGCCGCCGTCCAGAGCCGCTGGGGCAGACGCTCCTTCATGCGGGCCAGCCCCTCCTCCTCCGTGCCTCCCCGGTCTAAAATGAGCCAGTCGGGGCCCTCAAACATCTCCCGGTGAAGAAGGGCGGCGTCCTCCCCGCAGTCGGTAAAGGCCGCCGTCAGGCCCCAGGTGTCAAAGTCCAGCAGTATATTGCCCATATCAAAAATGACCGCCTTAACCATGGGCATCCGTCCTTTCCAAATGAAGATGGGGGTATGACAAAGGCCCGGGGCGCGCGGCCGCGCCCCCCGGACCTCTTTGATTTTACAGTGGATTTGCGGTTGCGAAGCGGGATGACCTGATTGTATAATAAGCTGATCAGCCGCTGTACTTGGTCAGCATCTCAATCCAGCTGCCCACGGTGAAGGAGACGGAGGCGCAGTACTCAGGATCCTCCAGCACCAGCTTGCCGTCGGTGGTCCACCACTCGTAGCCCCGGTCGTTCTTGGCCTCGAACTGAACGGTGGTGCCGTCCTCGGCCATACCGCCCTTGGAGTGGCCGTACTGGGCCTCGGTGCCCTCAGCCACGGTGGGGTTGGAGGAGTAGCCGCCCATGTCCTTGCCCCAGGCGGAGAAGCCGTCCACGGTCTCGGTCATGTAGGCGATGAAGGCGCAGGCAGTCCAGGGCAGGGGGCTGTTGTCGGTGACAAACAGGTAATGGCAGTAGCCGTAGCCGCCGATGCCGGTGTAGCCGTCGTCGTAGGCGGCGACGTTGATGTTGTTCACGGAGACGGAGCTGGACTCCTCCACGGAGCGCAGCTTGGAGTACACCAGCAGGCCGAACTGATCGGTGGCGGACTTGTCAACCAGGGTGTTGCAGATGGGGCCGTCGTCGGTCTGAGCGTTGTAGCTCTCCACCCACAGCTTGATCCAGGCCAGAGCGTAGGCGCCGTCAGCGCCCAGGCCCAGGTCGGCGGCCTCGGACTCCATGGCCTTGATGGTGGGCTGGAAGTAGGCCTGCTCATCGGCGGTGAGGGCGTTGAAGGCCTCCTTCAGCCAGCCGGCGTAGGTGTCCTCGGTGAGCATGTACAGGAAGTTCTTGCCTACAATCTCAGAGTCGATGTCCATGTACAGGCCGTGCTCGCCCTCGGCCACGAAGTCCCAGCAGTTGTCATAGGACTTGGAGCCGGTGTTGTTGTACATAAACACCTTGTTCAGGGTCTGGAGGGCCAGATAGCCGTCGTAGGCGTCGGCGGTGGTGCCGTTGGCCTCAGCCCACTCCTTGGGGACAAAGGTGTCCAGAATGCCGGTCTGGACCATCTTGCTCTCGATCTGGTTGCCGTCCTGAATCAGGGTCATGGCGAAGGTGCCAGTGTCCTTCAGGGAGTCGGCGGTGAGCTGGTCGAAAATCTTGTTGTTCTTGGGCTGCTGCCATTCAAACTCCATATTGTAGCTGGGGTCGATGGTCTTTAAGTAGTCGATAAACAGGGGCAGGGCGCTCTTGCCGCGGCTGGAGTTGCCCACGCCGTAGAACATCTTGCCGTTGGACTCCTCGATGGCCTTCTTGGCCAGCTCCTCCAGGGTCATGCCCTCGGCCTCTTTGATGATCTTCTGGGTGGGGGTGAGGTTGGCGTCGTCTACCGGGGGCGGGGTGGAGGTATCCTGCTTGGAGCTGGAGCTCCCCTGGGTGTTGGGCTGGCTGGTGCCGCCGTTGCCGGCGGGGGGATTGCTGTTGCCGCAGGCCGCAAGGGCCAGGGTCATGGCGCCGGCCAGAAGCAGAGCGGTGAGCTTTTTCATGTTCTTCATTTTGTATCCTCCTTCGTCGCTTTTGATAAATTACCCACGGACTATACTATGCGGGTTGTTGATTTTATTGTACCTTGGACGGACCAAAATGAACAGGGGACAAATCTGCGCTTTTTTGTTTTCTTCTGCGATCTTTGTAAAATATAGATGAAAAGCTCCCGGCGGATATGGTATACTGTAGGCGAAACATCTATGCCTGTCCCGCGGGATGCCGAAAGGGGAGACTGCCGATGAGGGGAAAATATGTGCTGCCGGTTCTGGCGGCTCTTTGTCTGCTGACAGGCTGCGGAACGGAGCGGCCGGAGGCGGCCTCCTGGGCGCCGGCGGAGGAGGATCGCCTGGTGGTGTATACCGCGCACAAGGAGGAGGTCTACTGGCCTGTTATCAAGGAATTTGAGGAGCGCACCGGAATCTGGGTGGAGGTGGTGCCCGGGGGCACCAACGAGCTGCTGGACCGCATCCGTCAGGAGGCGGAGAGCCCGGCGGCAGATGTGATGTTTGGCGGCGGCGCGGAGAGCCTGGAGGCCTGTTCCGACTGCTTTGCCCCCTATACCTGTTCTCAGGCGGAGGAAATCCAGCCCCAGTTCCGGGACCCGGAGGACCGGTGGACCCCCTTCTCTGCCCTGCCTGTGGTGCTGGTGTACAACACGAAGCTGCTGCGTCCGGGACAGGCCGCCGACTGGAGCGATCTGCTCTCGGCGGACCTGCGGGGGCGGATTGCCTTCGCGGACCCGGCGGTGTCGGGCTCCAGCTTCACCGCCCTGAAAACCATGCTGCTTGCCATGGGGCCGGTGCAGGAGGAGGAGCTTCTCCGGCGCTTCGCGGGAAATCTGGACGGACGGCAGCTGGCGGGCTCGGGCGAGGTGCTCAGCGCAGTGGCCAGCGGCTCCGCGCTGGTGGGAGTAACGCTGGAGGAGACCGCCCTGAAACGCATCGCCGCCGGGGACGATGTGGCCCTGATTTACCCCTCCAGCGGGACCAGCTGCGTCCCTGACGCCAGCGCCCTGATTCAGGGTGCGCCCCACCCAGAAAACGCAAGGCGCTTTCTGGATTTTACCGTCAGCTATGAGGTGCAGCGGCTGCTGGCGGAGCAGTTCTGCCGCCGCTCGGTGCGAAAGGACCTCCCCTCCGCGCTGATGCCGCTGGAGGACATTTCCCTGGTGGACTACGACGTGGAGGAGGCCAGCGCCGGCCGGGATGCCGTTTTGATGACCTGGGCCTTTTACCTGGGCGGGGAGGAGGCGCCATGAGACATTCCTTCCGGGGGCGGCTGTTCCGCTCCTTCCTGGTGGTGTCGCTGGTCCCCCTGCTGGTGTGCTCCACCATGCTGCTTCAGATTTTCCGTCTGCGCATGACCAGCGCGGCCCGGCAGGAGATGGCCGGACAGCTGTCCGCAGTGTCCCACACCCTGGATACCGCGTTTTACGCCTTTGACCAGACGGCCGCAAAGCTCCGTAATAGCGCGCTGGTGGCCGGGGCGCTGGCTGGGACGAAGGGAGAGGACACCCTGGTATATCAGGAGTTCTTCGAGGCGGTGGGTCAAGCCAAGGGGCAGGCCCGCTTTGACCTCTATGATCTGGAGGGAAGGTGGCGCTACTCCACCGACCTGCGGGGGACGGACCTGCCCACCGACTGGGGCGTCCTCTATGCCGCAGCCGGGGCGGAGGAGGGGCTGGTCTATCGGGTCAGTGAGGACATATCCAATACCGATGCCCCCCAGCTCCAGGGAGCCGCGCTTCTCCGGGACGAGCAGGGAGCGCCGGCGGGCTATCTGGTAGTCAGCCTGTACTACAGCCACCTGCATCAGCTGCTGGAGGGGGTGTACGACAGCCAGAACGATCTGGTGCTCCTCAGCCGGTACTGGCGGCCGGTGTACGCCCTCCAGCCCTCCCTTGCGGACAGCCTGGCTGACCGCCTGCGGGTACAGCTGCTGGACGGACAGGGCCCCAGGGAGACTTCGGAGGGCTTTTTTCACAGCATCGCGTGGAATGAGGCCAGCGGGCTGTACATGGTTCTTCAGCGGCCCCAGATTTTTACCCAGGAGACCATGCAGCTGCTGTATACCGTCAGCCTGGCCTGTGCGGTGGTATGTGTGGCCATCTCAATCTTAATGAGCCTGAAGCTGAGCCGGCAACTGTTCCGGCCCATCGACCGCCTTCACCGGGGCATCGGTGAGGTGGTGCAGAATCACCTGGATGTCCGTGTCCCGCCGGAGGGGGACGATGAGCTGGCCGAGCTGGCCCAGCGGTTTAACGGCATGGTGACCGCCTTGAAGTGCAACCAGGAGCAGCTGGTAGACAACCAGCGGGAGCTGAATCAGGCCCAAATTCGAATGCTCCAGGCCCAGCTCAACCCCCATTTTCTCTGTAATACCCTGGACACCATGAAGTGGATCAGCAAGATCAACAGGGTCCCCCAGGTGGCGCTGATGTCCACCAATCTGGCGGATATCCTGCGCTTTTGCATCTCGCCGGAGGAATTTGTCCCCCTGCGCCGGGAGGCGGAGATTCTCGACCGGTACATTGAAATTCAGCGTATCCGTATGTCCGGAGCCTTTACCTACGCCATGGACCTGCCCCCGGAGCTGGAGGACTGTCTGATTCCCAAGATGATTCTCCAGCCCCTGGTGGAGAACGCCATCCTCCACGGCCTGGAGGGCCGGGATGACGGAGCGGTGAGGGTGGCGGCCCGGGAGGAGGGAGGCCTGCTGCGTATTACGGTATCGGACAACGGCCCCGGATTTCCGCCGGAGCTGGCGGCGGGGCGCTGCCGGCGGGAGAGCCGGCATCTGGGCCTGTACAATGTGGACACGATTTTGACCAAATACTACGGCGGGGACTGCGGCCTGTTTCTCTCCAATGAGGGGGGCGCGGTGGTGACGGCGGTGCTGCCGGTGGTGAGAGAGGAGGAAGAGATGTGCTGAAGGTACTGGTGGTAGAGGATGAGGAGATGATCCGCAAGGGCATCGTGCTGGCGGTGGACTGGGCGGCACTGGACTGCGTTGTGGTAGGGGAGGCCGCCAACGGGGCGGAGGCCCTGGAGGCGGTGGACCGGCTGAACCCCAGCCTGATTATTACCGACCTGAAAATGCCCCAGATGGACGGGCTTGAGATGCTGCGCCGTCTGCGGGAGCAAGGAAACAATGTCTATGTCATCATCCTTACGGCCTACGACAGCTTTACCTATGCGCAGAGCGCCCTGCGGCTTGGGGCGGTGGACTTTTTGCTCAAGCCGTTCCACGACGGTGATCTGGAGCAGGCGGTAACTGCTCTGCGGAAGCGAATAGGTGGGGAAGAAAAGGCGGATTCCGCCCTCCCGGGGCTGAAGAGAGGGGATAAGAGCAAGTATGTGCTGGAGGCCATGGACTACATTGGGGCCCACTACCAGGACCCTAATATTTCCATCAGCGCCATTGCCCAGGATCTGGGAATCAGCGAGGGCCACCTGAGCCACACCTTCAAAAAAGAGACGGACTACACCCTGCTCAACTACCTGACCCGCTATCGGGTTCATAAGGCCATGGAGCTGCTGCGGGATTGCCGGGTGAAGGTGTACGAGGTGGCGGCACAGGTGGGCTACCGGGATATTACCTATTTCTCCGCCACCTTCAAGAAGGTGACAGGGGTGACGCCGTCGGAGTATCAGGATACCAGTGGACAGAGGAGGGGAAAGGAATGACCCGATTGATCGCCTGTGATATCGACGGGACGCTGCTGCTGAATGGCGCGGTGGAGATTCCCGGGGAAATTTTCAGGCAAATTGACCGCCTGGAGGAAAAAGGGATTCTCTTCTGCCCGGCCAGCGGCCGGCAGTACTCCAGCCTGCGGAAGCTCTTTGCCCCGGTGGCGGACCGGGTTCCCTATCTGTGCGAGAACGGCGCGGTGATCTACGGACCGGGCAGTCCGGGGCCTGTCCTGGGCAAGACCGTGATGGACCGGGCCCTGGCGGAGGAGCTGTGCCGGGAGATCATTGCCCTGTCCGGGGTGGAGGTGCTGATTTCCGGGGCCAATACCAGCTATGTCTGCCCCAAGCGGGATGATTTGCTGGATATGATTCGGATTTTTGTGGGAAATAACACCGTGGTACTGGGGGCTCCGGAGCAGGTTCCGGAGGATATCGTAAAGGTGTCGGCCTACTGTCCCGACAGACTGGAGGAGACCTGGCAGGCCCTGTCCGGCCGCTGGGGAGAGCATTTTCAGGCTGCGATTGCGGGGGCGTGCTGGGTGGATTTTACCCTGGCGAACAAGGGCACAGGGCTGGAGCAGCTGTGTACGGCGCTGGACATCGGCCTGGAGGAGGTTATGGCCTTCGGAGACAACTACAACGATTTGCCCATGCTGGAGCGGGTGGGCCAACCGTGGATGATGGAGAGCGCGGCTCCGGAGCTGCGGGCCCGCTTCCCCAACCGCTGCCGCCGGGTGGAGGAGATTTTGCGGGAATTGTAGGGCTGTACAACACAGGCGTTATATGTTATAATCCGGCTGTGTAAACTGCGGCCTTTGGCCTACAGAAAAGGGAGAGGATAAAATGGACCAACAGTTGATCCAAAGCGCGCTGAGCTATGGCCGCCGGTTTGTGCGGTATGGAAAACCGGCCTCTTATATTCCGGAGCTGGCCTCCAAGGATCCCTCCAAGCTGGGCGTGGCGGTATGCGACATGGAGGGAAACCTGCTGACGGCGGGAGATACAGAGGAAAAATTTACCATGCAGAGCATCTCCAAGCTGATTGCTCTGATTATTGCTCTGGAGCAGAACAGCTATGACGACGTATTTACCAAGGTGGGGCTGGAGCCCACCGGCGATTCCTTCAGCTCCACCGTCCGCCTGGACCACCTGACCAACAACAAGCCCTTCAACCCCATGATTAACGCCGGGGCAATCGCTGTAACCAGTACCATCCGGGGGGCGTCTCTGGAGGAGCGCAGAGATGTCTGCCTTGCCTTTGCCCGGAAGCTGATGGGAAATTCGGGGCTGGATGTGGACTATGAGGTATTCCTGTCGGAGGCCCGCACAGGCTATAAAAATCGGGCTATTATCTACTTGATGCGCTCCAACGGCATTATAGAGGGCAGCTGTGAGGAACACCTGGAGCTGTATTTTCTGCTGTGCTCTCTGGCCTGTACCTGCCGGGACCTGTCCATGTTTGCGGCCACCCTGGCCAACGACGGCATCAGCCCCAGCACAGGGGAGCGGCTGATTCCCCTGCGTACCGTGAAGCTGGTGCGCTCCCTGATGGTCACCTGCGGGATGTACGACTACTCCGGGGAGTTCGCCGCTACGGTGGGAATGCCCTCAAAGAGCGGAGTAGGGGGCGGTATCATTTCCTGTCCCATCGGCAGGTACGGGATCTGTGTGTACGGTCCCGCGCTGGATGAGAAGGGGAACAGCACCGGCGGACTGAAGATGCTGGAATATCTGTCTGAAAACATGGATCTGAATATGTTCTGAGGGCTGTCAGGACATGTGTACAGAGCGCCGCGGCACGGGAAACAGCTTCCTGTGCTGCGGCGCTGTATTTCAGTGTGGGGAGGGCTGTGAAAGTTTATTCATCAAACCGGAAATAATTCAGGTAATTTGTGCATATTTATTCGATAATCCTCTTGACCAGCGGGCCGCTGTACCTGTATGATAGGGATGAAGAAAACCAAAAGAAAAGAGGTTTTACATATGCCGTCTTTAAGCAACCGGGTGCAGAGCTTTACCGACTCTGTCATCCGCCGCATGACCCGGATCAGCGACGAGCACGGGGCCATCAATCTGTCCCAAGGCTTTCCGGACTTTGACCCGCCCCAGGAGATCATGGACGCTCTGGCCAAAGCGGCCCACGCCGGTCCCCATCAGTATTCCATCACCTTTGGAGCGGAGAACTTCCGTCAGGCCCTGGCCAGGAAGCAGGGGAGGGCCATTGGGCGGGAGATCGACCCGGAGACCGAGATTGTCGTCACCTGCGGCGGCACTGAGGCCATGATGTGCGCCATGATGACCATCTGCAACCCGGGGGACAAGGTGCTGGTATTTTCCCCCTTCTATGAGAATTACGGGGCGGATGCCATCCTCTCCGGGGCCGACCCCATCTATATCCCCCTGGTTCCGCCGGAATACAACTTTGATATGTCGCTGGTGGAGAAGGGATTTCAACAGGGGGCCAAGGCCATCATTGTCTGCAACCCCTCCAATCCATGCGGCAAGGTGTTCTCCCGGGAGGAGCTGCTGGGCATCGGAGAGCTGGCCCTGAAATACGACGCTTTTGTGGTCACCGACGAGGTCTATGAGCATATGGTTTACTCCCCCTGGACCCATACCTGCATGGCCTCCCTCCCCGGCATGTTTGACCACACCATTACCTGCAACTCCCTGTCTAAAACCTATTCCATTACCGGCTGGAGGCTGGGCTACCTCATCGGCCCGGAGGAGGTGGTGGAGGGGGCCAAAAAGGTCCACGACTTCCTCACCGTAGGGGCCGCCGCCCCCCTGCAGGAGGCCGCCGTCACCGGGCTGGAGTTCCCCCAGAGCTACTACGACCGGCTGCTGGACACCTATACCCAAAAGCGGCAGTATTTCCTGGACGGGCTGGACCGCATCGGCCTGAAGCACAACGTCCCCCAGGGCACCTACTTCGTCCTCATCGACATTCAGGACTTTCTGGACCTGCCCCGGTTCCGGGGCTGGACCGACCTGGAGTTCTGCGAGTGGATGATTGTCAATATCGGGGTGGCCGCCGTACCCGGCTCCAGCTTCTTTAAGGAGCCGGTGAACCATCTGATCCGCCTCCACTTTGCCCGGGAGGAGAAAACCATGGACGAGGCGCTGGACCGCCTGTCCAAGCTGGCGGAGCTGGTGAAGTGATGGAGACAAGATCGGTATTTTTTTGCAGCTACTCTGTTGGGACTGAGGTTTACCGCCAGGTCCCGGAGCTGTGCAGCCCCTTTGGATCAAGGGCGCTGGTGATCGGCGGCCGGCGGGCCATGGCGGCCGGACTGCCCAAGCTGAGGGAGGCTCTGGAGGACAGCGGCCTGAAAATTGTCCATGCGGTGGAGTTCGGAGAGGACTGCACCGGGGCGCGGATTGATCGCTGGGCCGAATATGCCCGGGAGCTGGATGTGGACATGATCTTCGGCATGGGGGGCGGAAAGGCGCTGGATACCGCCAAGGGCGCGGCCTTCGCCGCCGGCCTGCCGGTGTTCACCTTCCCAACGATTGCCGCCACCTGTGCGGGGACCACAGCCCTGTCGGTGGTCTACCGGGAGGACGGCAGCTTTGACCGCTTTGCCTTCTTTCCCCGCCCCGCCCGGCACTGCTTTATCGACCTGGACATTCTGGCCCGGGCCCCTTGGAAGTACCTTCAGGCGGGCATGGGGGACACGATAGGCAAGTTTTTCGAGTGCCATTTCGCTGCCCGGGGAGACAAGCTGGCGCACAGCTCCGCCCTGGGGCGGGAGATCAGCAATATGTGCTACACGCCCCTGCTGGAGTACGGGGTTCAGGCGCTGTCTGACTGCTGGGCCGGCCGGGCCACCCACGCCCTGGAGCAGGCGGTGTTGGCGGTGGTGGTCAGTACAGGTCTGGTGTCTCTGCTGGTGCTGGACCAGTACAACTGCGCCATTGCCCACTCGGTGGACTACGGCCTGATTCTCCTCCCCGGCTTCGAGAAGAAATTTCTCCACGGCAGCGTGGTGGCCTACGGTGTTCTGGTCCAGCTGGCGGTGGACCAGGACTGGGACCGGGCCCGGGAAGTGAAAGCCTTCCTGCGGAGGCTGGAGATTCCCACCACCCTGGGGGAGATGGAGGTCGCGCTGGACCGCGTGTATCTGAAGGACGTCCTCCATGAGACGGTGACCGGCCCCGACATGGAGCACATCCCCTACCCCGTCACCGAGGACATGATCTACCAGGCCATGGAGGCCGTGGAAAACCTGTAACTGTGTTTGAATTGCTGTAAAGAGAGGGAAACTGTATGACAAAGAGCTATATCAACAGCAAAAATATGCTGAAATTTCTTCTGGGCTCGGCGCTGGGAATTTTGATGTTTCTGGTGCCCATCCCCCAGGGGGACTCCTTTACCACCCTGCTGGATTTTGTAAAATCCTTTTTGAAGGATATGTTTGGCCCCAGTCTGAACTACATTCTGGTGGTCATGATCGTGGGCTCCGCCCTTTTGACGGTGTATGACTATATCTGCAAGCCCGACTGGATCCGGAAAAACCACTATCTCAGCAAGGCCTTCTGTTCCACGCCGCTGTATCTGGTCTCCAAGGTGCTGGGCGCCGTCATTATTGTCATGGTGGTGTTCCACATTGGGCCCGAGTATGTCACCTCTGTGGACACCGGCGCCACCATGGCGGACCTGTGCGCCACCCTGTTCTGCATTGTGCTGGGGTTCAGCTTCTTCCTGCCCTTTTTGACGGACTGCGGGATTATGGAGTTTCTGGGCGTTCTCCTCAAGCCGGTGGTGCGGCCCCTGTTCCATGTGCCCGGGCGGGCCTCCATCGACCTGATCGCCTCCTGGTTCGGAGCCTCCAACGCGGCGGTGATTCTCACCCGGGAGCAGTATATGAAGGGCTTTTACACCAAGCGGGAGGCCGGTTATATCATGACCAACTTCTCCATTGTGTCCATTCCCTTCTGCCTTCTCATCGCCAATACGGTGAACATCTCCCACCTGTTTCCCTCCTTCTACCTGTGTATCTGTGTGGTAGGCGTCCTGCTGGCGGTGATTATTGCCCGGATTCCTCCCATCTCCCTCCTGCCCGACACCTATCAGGAGCGGACAGGCAAGCAGCTCAATGAGGATGTGCCCCAGCAGACCGGCCTGTTCCACTACGCGCTGGAGAGCAGCTGTAAGCGGGCGGAGTCCTTCCAGCTGAAAAACGTGGTCTCCGGCGGCATGGAGGTGCTGATGGGGATGTACTTCGACCTGATCCCCATTGTCATCTCCTGGGGCACTATCGTGCTGATGATCGCCACCTACACCCCACTGTTCAAGTGGATCTCCTACCCTATGGGGATGTATTTGAGCCTGTTCGGGCTGGAGGAGGCCTTTGCCGCCGCTCCCGCTACTCTGATCGGCTTTACCGATATGTTCGTCCCCGCCCTGATGATTACCGGCATCACAGCGGTAAAAACCAAATTTGTGATCGGCGTGCTCTCTCTGGTGCAGATCATCTATATGACCGAGGTGGGAGCCATCATCATCAAGAGCGAGATTCCTCTGAATTTCTGGAAGCTGTTTGTCATCTTCATGGAGCGCACACTCATTGCCATTCCCCTGATTGTTCTGTTTGCCAATCTGGTTGTATTTTAATTAAGAGAAATAAGGCCGGCGGACACTGCGGTGTCTGCCGGCTGTCTATGTCTGCTCGATGACCAGCCCCGGCCTTCCCTGTCGTACCGCCTCCACAAGGAGGAGAGAGGGGGGCCGGCCCGGCTCCTGGGCCGCCAGCTTCAGCCGCTTGGGCTCCAGGCGATGTTGCCGAAGCGCACATATCACGTCGGCGAGCCGTTCCGGCCGGTGGCACAGGGCGAACCGTCCTCCGTTTTTTACCAGCCGTCCGGCGGCGGCGCACAGCTCGTCCAAGGTACAGAACTCCTCAGTCCGGGCGGGGCCTCCGCTTTTTCCGCTGCCCACAGGGAAATAGGGCGGGTTGGAGACCACCAGGTCAAAGCTGCCGGCGGGCAGGGGGGCGGTGCGCAGATCTCCGGTGAGGATTTCTCCGGCCAGACAGTTGGCCTCCAGATTTTCCCGGGCGGTCTGTGCGGACAAGGGGTCCAACTCCACGCCGGTGAGGGACAGCTTCTCCGTCCGCCCGGCCAGAAGGAGAAGCAGCACGCCGCTGCCGGTTCCCAGGTCACACACCCGCCAGCCGGGTTTGACGGCGGCAAACCTCCCCAGCATCAGGGCGTCGCTCCCCAGGGGAAAGACCCCGTCCCGCCAGGACAGGGTGCAGGGGCCCAGCTGTTCTTGTACGATATCAGACAAATTTGCCGCCTCCTGTAAAATAGATAAGAAAAAGATACCATATATTGTCTGCTTGTGCTATAATAATTTTAAATTTCCTTTGAGACGAGTTTTTTTGAGAGGGGCTGTACACATTGGCCGGGACCTTATACCTTGTCCCCACCCCCATCGGCAATCTGGGGGATATCTCCAGACGGGCGGCGGAGACCCTGGCCCAGGCGGATTTTGTGGCCGCCGAGGACACAAGGGTGTCGATAAAGCTGCTCAACCATCTGGAGCTGAAAAAGCCGATGGTGACCTATCACCGCCATAATACCGACTGGGGCGGCCAGGCGGTGATTGACCGGCTGATGGCGGGGGAGAGCTGTGCTCTGGTCACCGATGCCGGAACGCCCGCTGTCTCCGACCCGGGAGAGGAACTGGTGGCCCGTTGCGCCGCGCTGGACATTCCGGTGTGTGCCATTCCGGGGCCCTGCGCTCTGGTTACCGCCCTGGCGGTCTCCGGTCAGCCCACAGGCCGGTTTACCTTTGAGGGATTTCTGGCAATGAACAAGAAAAATCGCCGGACCCATCTGGATTCCCTCCGGGGGGAGGAGCGGACCATGATTTTCTATGAGGCGCCCCACAAGCTGACCGCTACCCTTCAGGACCTGGCGGACGTCTTCGGCCCTGACCGGCCCTTGTCCCTGTGCCGGGAGCTCACCAAGCTCCATGAGGAAATCCGCCGCACTACCCTGGGTGAGGCCGCGGCCTTCTACCGGGAGAATCCCCCCAAGGGGGAGTTTGTGCTGGTGGTCCGGGGGGCGGAGCCACAGCCGGAGGGAGAAGTCACCCTGGAGGACGGTCTGGCCCTGGTGGACAAGCTGCGGGGAGAGGGGCTGTCTCTCCGCGATGGGGTAAAGCGGGCGGCCAAGGAGCTGGGATTGTCCCGTAATCAGCTGTACGATCTGGCGGTAGGAAAATAGGGGCAAAGGGAGGAAAAATCCGCACCCATTTTCTAAAAAATGGATAGAATAAAGAGAGAAACCGTATAAAAGAGGTGCTGTCCAATGAAACGCAATATTGAGGACTATATTAAGCCCGGCGCTCACGCCCATCTGGTGGGAATCGGAGGGGTGTCGATGGCCCCCCTGGCCGAGGTGCTGCGGGGAAAGGGAGTGGAGATCACCGGGTCGGATATGAAGGAGAGCGAGACTGCCGGGCATCTCCGGTCGCTGGGTATTCCGGTGACCATCGGTCATCTGCCGCAGAATGTGGAGGGGGCGGGGTGCGTCATCCGCACCGCCGCCGTTCATGACGACAATCCGGAGATTGCCGCCGCCCTGGCCAGCGGAATCCCCGTCTTTGAGCGGGCGCAGGCCTGGGGAGCCATCATGGGGCACTATCAAAATGCCCTGTGTGTGGCGGGCACCCACGGCAAGACCACAACCACCTCCATGTGCACACATATCTTCCTGGCTGCCAGACGGGACCCCTCGGTTATGATCGGCGGGACCCTGCCCATTCTGGGGGCGAGCCACCGGGTGGGACAGGGGGACACCATCATCGCCGAGTCCTGCGAATACTGCAATTCCTTCCTGTCCTTTGCCCCCACGGTGGCGGTGGTCCTCAACGTGGAGGCTGACCACCTGGATTTCTTCAAGGACCTGGCCGACATCCAAAAGTCCTTCCGGGCCTTTGGCGCTCTGGTGCCGGAGCGGGGCTGCGTGGTGGTGAATGGGGACAACGCCAATGCTGTGGAGGCCATGTCGGGCTGCGGCCGTTCTCTGTTCCGGTTTGGCCTTCGGGACAGCGGGGCGGACTGCCGGGCGGAAAATTTGACCTGGGACAGGGGGCTGCCCACCTTTGACATCCTGGTTAAGGGAGAGCGGTATGCCCATGTGTCCCTCCGGGTGGGGGGAGAGCGGTATGCCCATGTGTCCCTCCGGGTGGGGGGAGAGCACAATGTCTCCAACGCCCTGGCCGCCGCCGCCGCCGCCTATGTGCTGGGGGTGCCGGGAGCGGCGGTGGAGGAGGGGCTGAACGCCTTCACCGGCGCGGGCCGCCGCTTTGAGAAGAAGGGGGTATGCCGCGGGGCCGATGTCTATGACGACTACGCCCACCACCCCGACGAGCTGCGGGCCCTGCTCATCATGGCAAAAACGCTGGGCTACCAGCGGGTGATCTGTGCCTTTCAGCCCCACACCTATACCCGCACCGCCGCCCTCTTCGACGACTTTGTGGAGGTGCTGAAGCTGGCTGATATAGCGGTGCTGGCGGAGATCTACGCCGCCCGGGAACAGAATACCATGGGGATATCCTCTCTGGACCTGGCCCGAAGGATTCCCGGGGCGGTGTTCTGCCCCCATTTGGAGGGGGTCACGGCCCAGCTGGCGGACATGGCCCAGCCCGGCGACCTGATTCTTACCGTGGGGGCCGGGGATATCTACCTGGCGGGAGAGGCCCTGGTCAGGCGAGGTTAGATTTTTAGTTTTTTTCTTCAGATACCTTTACAAAGCGTATCCGTGGGTGTAAAATAGGGGAGCCGAAGACAGCTGATGGGGGGATGAGGCGCATGCGAGAGAGAAGAAAAAAGACTATGACGCGATTGGCTGTTGTGCTTACTGCGTGCGGAGCCGTTCTCCTGGCGGTTGCCTTTGGGATGCTGATTATGCGCTTTCGAACAGTGGAGGCCGAACTGGACCGTATGCTGACAGAGAGCCTGACTGCCCACACGGTGGAGGCCGGAGAGGGGGCGGGTTATCTGCTCCACTACGCCGAGACCGCCCTGAAGAATACCGACCTTCTGATCCGGGAGGATGCCCGTCCTCCGGAGAAAAGCTGGGTAGAGCCCATGGTAGAGGGGTTTAATCTGGTAGACGACCGTATGGCTCTGAGTTATCTGGATCGTGAGGCGTTGGCTTCTGAAAGCTGGCCCGAGGAGGAGCCCGGTCTGATGGACCGGGTTCTGTCGGGAGAGGCCGGGGTGAGCGGACTGTTCAAAGCCTCCTTTCCCGGAGAGTACAGCGTGGCCGCCGTCCATCCAGTGAAATGGGATGGACAGGTGGTGGGTGTGCTGATGGCCAGAGTGAACGCTGACACTCTGCTGAAACAGGGGACACACTCCACATTTTTCCATAATGTCCACAGTGTGGTGGCCGGAGAGGATGGCCGCGTCGTCTTTGGAAGCAGACCGGAAAACGAAGGGATGGACCTTGTAGATCTGGGCGCTGAAAACGGCATTACAGCCGAGGAGGGAGAGCTGTTCAAAACCCTCTATCGGGAGAATGCTTCGGGCTCTTATTACTACGATCCGCCGGAGGGCCGGTTTTATGTGGCCTGGGCTTCGGTGGGCTATAACGGTTGGCGGGTCGTGCAATTTTCCCAGTCTCCCAGCGTGCAGATTGAGCGCGGTTCTATGCTGCAGACTGTCATCATGCTGGTAAGTCTGGTGGTGTGCGCCATTTTGGCGGGCCTCACCTGGCGGCAGCGGGCCAGGCTGGCGGAGGAAAAGCTGCGCTACAACGCGCTGGCACAGTTTAAGGACACCCTGCTTTTTGAGTACGACTGCGGAGACGACAGCATGGAGTTTACCTCCAACGCTCTGGAGACCTTGGATCTGGAAAACCTCAGATTGGAGCGGGTCACCAGTGAGGAGAACAGCTTTCCCATTTTCCATCCGGATGATATTGAAAGTGTGCGGCGGGTGCTGCGCTCTGCCGCGTCCATGACCCCGGACCAGATTGAACACGACCGGACCCGCATGAAAAAGCGGGATGGGGAGTACAACTGGTACAGAAGCCAGTACAAGGCGGTCTTTGGACCAGATGGGCAGGTCACCCGGGTAATCGGTACGCTGACAGATATCAGTGCCCAGATTGACCGGGAACAGGAGCTGCGCCAGCAGGCGCAGCAGGACCCGCTGACCGGTCTGTATAACCGGGCGGGGGTCAAGCTGATTAACGCCCGGTTGGAACAGATATCCCGGGGTGTGCTGTTTATGCTGGACCTGGATGACTTTAAGTCTGTCAACGACAGCTACGGCCACGCCGCTGGCGACAAGCTGTTGATAGCGGTGGCCCGAATTTTGGAGGAGACCTTCCGCACTGACGATATTGTAGCCCGGGTGGGCGGAGATGAGTTCATTGCGCTTATGTCCGGTTCGGACAACAGGGCCACTGCGGAGCAGAAGGGCGAGGAGCTGCTGGAGCGGGTGCGCGGCCTGCGGATCGAAGGGCTTGACATTACCGCAAGCGTCAGCGTGGGCGCGGCCAGCGCCCCAACCTTCGGCAGAACCTATGAGACCCTCAGCCTTGCGGCGGACGAGGCCCTGTATGAGGTGAAAAATGGCGGAAAGGGTGGTTTTGTCCTACGCTGAACATAAAAAGTGCCCCGCCGTCGGGCGGGACACTTTTCATATATAGGACCCGACATTGGCAGAATCTTTTCATACTCTTGCGGCTGTGTGCTTTCCCGATACGTTGGGGATTTAGTAAGATACGGACGAGGGAGGATATATGGCGATCTACATAACGGGTGATACCCACGGAGATTTTACCCGATTTAAAGAGGAGCTTTTTCCGGAGCAGGCGAACATGACCAAGGATGACTATGTGATGATCTGCGGCGATTTCGGCGGCGTGTGGGATGGAAGCGAGGAGGAACAGAGGTGGCTGGACTGGCTGGAGGAGCGGCCGTTTACCACGCTGTTTATCTCCGGAAACCATGAGAATTTTGATCTTCTGGCGGAATATCCCCGGTCTCAATGGAACGGGGGAGAGGTGCAGCGGATCCGTCCCTCGGTGATCCATCTGCTGCGGGGACACCTTTTCCATATCCAGGAGCAGACCTTTTTTGCCATGGGCGGAGCCAGAAGCCACGATATTGCCGGCGGCATTCTGGACCCGGCGGCTCCGGATTTTGATCGCAGACGTAAGCTGCTGGAGATTCGGGGGGCGGCCTATCGCGTAAAGGGCCGGTCCTGGTGGCAGGAGGAGCTGCCCTGCGAAGCGGAATACCAGACTGCCCTGAACAATCTGGAGGCCTGCCGCTGGAAAATGGACTATATGATTACCCACTGCTGCCCCTCATCGCTGCTGGACAAGCTGGAGGGCGGGCCCTATCGCTCCGATCAGCTGACCGACTTTTTTGAGGTGCTGGCCGGGCGGTGCAAATTTAAATATTGGTTTTTTGGCCACTACCATGGGGATATGGTGCCCCGCAGAAGTTTTGCTCTGCTGTATGAGCAAATTTTGCGGCTGAAATCATAGGGGTATGCCCTGCCTGATCCGTTGCAGATGTCCAATGCGATAGACAGAAAAACTGGATTATTTTGGAAAAAACGACGTCTTATTACCGACAGCATAGCAGAAAAGGCGTAAAAAACCGCATAAAGGTTTATGTTTATGACAAATGTTGATTTGTTCAGAAAAGACATTGAAAAACTTTAAAAATAGCGGTTTTTCTGGTCTGGGCAGAAAATCGGAGATAAAAACGGAAATTTATCCTGTAAAAGTAGGTGAAATTTGCGGTAATATTTGTGCAAATGTCCATTGACGAAACCGGGATAAATCTGTTATGCTAAGCACACATCCTAATGAATAGGGCGGAGGTACGCGATATGTATAGTCAGGAAGCCGTCGTAAACAACCAGGTCGGTCTCCACGCCAGGCCCGCTACATTTTTCATCCAGAAGGCCAACGAGTTCAAGAGCTCCATCTGGGTGGAGAAGGAGGAGCGCAAGGTCAACGCGAAGAGTCTGCTGGGCGTTCTGTCTCTTGGCATCGTGAAGGGCACTCCTATCAAGCTGATCGCTGATGGTCCTGATGAGAAGGAAGCGGTCGAGGCTCTGTACAAGATGATCTCTTCCGATTTCTCCGAGTAAACACCCCAATCATGAAAGGCGCCGCAACGCGGCGTCTTTTTTGATGTTAGAGCTCCCCCTTTGGGGGAGCTGTCGAGCGAAGCGAGACTGAGAGGGCCCTCTCCGTCACGGCTTCGCCGCGCAACCTCTCCCAGAGGGAGAGGTTGGGAGGAGGGATACCATGACCTTTGACGAACTGAAGGAGAAGGCCCACAGCCTGCCTCTGAAGCCCGGCGTCTATATTATGCAGGACGCCCAGAGCACCGTAATCTATGTGGGCAAGGCCAAGGCGCTGAAAAACCGGGTAAGCCAGTACTTTCAGGACTCCGCCAGCCACACCGAGAAGACCAGGGCGATGGTGTCCCAGATCGACCACTTTGATGTCATCATCGCCGACAGTGAGTTCGAGGCCTTGGTGCTGGAGTGCTCCCTCATCAAACGGCACCAGCCGCGATATAATATTCTGCTCAAGGACAGCAAGGGCTACCCCTATGTCCGACTGTCCAATGAGGCCTATCCCAAGTTCTCCCTGGCTTCCAAGGCGGCGGAGGACGGCGCCCGGTATTTCGGCCCCTACGCCGGCCGGCACAGCACCCAGGGGATTATCGACGCTCTGCGCACCGCCCTGCGCTTGCCCTCCTGCAACAAGAAATTTCCCCGGGACATCGGCAAGGAGCGGCCCTGTCTTAACTTCCACATGGGCAAGTGCGACGGCTACTGCCGGGGGGACGAGCTTCAGGAGCAGCACGGCCAGGCCATTGCCCAGGCGGTCTCTCTGCTGGAGGGCCGGTTTAAGGACGTGCAGAAGGACCTGACCCAGGAGATGGAACGGGCGGCGGAGGAGCTGCGTTTCGAGCGGGCCGCTCAGCTCCGGGACCGGCTCCGGGCCATCGAGCTGCTGGGCAAGCGGCAGAAGGTGATCGCCGGCTCCCTGGCCGACACCGATGTGGCCGGCTTCTTCCGTGGGACGGCCAAGAGCTGCTTTGTGGTCCTCCACTTTCTGGAGGGGGAGCTGGCCGCCAAGGACTTCGACCTGCTGGAGACCCCCATGGAGGAGGAGGAGGGGGCGGTGCTGTCCTCTCTCATGCGGGAGTACTATGTGGGCCGCACCCGCCTGCCCAAGCAGATTTTGATTCCCTGCGAGCTGCCCGACCAAGTGCCCCTCACCCGGATGCTCTCAGAGCAGGTGGGGTATCGGGTGGAGCTGGTCACCCCCCAGCGGGGGGCCAAGATGGACCTGATAAAAATGGCCAATCAAAATGCCCGGGAGGAGGTGGAGCGGGCCACCACCCACGAGGAGCGGCGCAACAAGCTGCTGGAGGCGCTGGGAAAGATGCTCAGCCTGGAGGCTTCGCCCAAACGGATGGAGTCCTATGATATCTCCAACACCGGGGCCAGCGACATTGTGGCCTCAATGGTGGTCTATGTGGACGGCAAGCCGCTGAAGCGGGACTACCGCCGGTTCAAGCTGAAGGACATGGTGGGTCCCGACGACTACGCCTCCATGGAGCAGGTGCTCACCCGGCGGTTCCGCCGGTATCTGGACGGGGATGAGAAATTTTCGGACAAGCCCGACCTGCTTCTCATTGACGGCGGGCACGAGCACGTGAAGGTGGCCCAGCGGGTGCTGGAGACCCTGAATCTGAACATCCCCGCCTTCGGCATGGTGAAGGACGACCGCCACCGCACCCGGGCCCTGGTCCACCCCGACGGCCGGGAGATCGGTATCCAGTCCATCCCGGCGGTGTTCGCCCTCATTGGGCAGATCCAGGAGGAGACCCACCGCTTTGCCATTGAATACCACCGCCAGCTCCAGGCGGGGCACGTAAAAACCTCCGTTCTGGACAAAATACCCGGTGTGGGGGAGAAGCGCCGCCAGCAGCTGCTGAAGCATTTTAAGACGGTGAAGGCCATCAAGGCCGCCTCCCTGGAGCAGCTCCAGGAGGTCGTGCCCAAAAATACTGCCCAGGCGGTGTATGATTATTTTCATGGGGAAGAGTGAGCGAAAAATGACAGAAAAGAGAGAACAGATCATTCAGCTTTGGTTTGATATGTGGCTGAAAGGAGCCGATCTGGGCATTTTAGATATTTTTTCCGCTGATGCTGTCTATACAGAGAGCTGGGGCCCGGAGTACCGTGGCGCAAAGGCCATCCGGCACTGGTTCGCGGAGTGGAACACCCGAGGAAGGGTGCTTCAATGGGATATTAAGCAGTTTTTCCACACAGACCGCCAGACAGTGGTGGAGTGGTATTTTAAAAACACCATGAATGGCGGAACGGTGGAGGCCTTTGAAGGCATGTCGCTGATCCGATGGGATCAGGAGGGCAGGATTTGTGCCTTGAAGGAGTTTGGGTGCAATGAGAACCGCTACGACCCGTATCAGAACGGACCGGTCCCGCAATTTCGGGATGGGGCGGCAATGTGGTTTTAATCCGTTCCACAGGAAAGGAAGGTCAATATGCGCATTATCTCAGGCTCCGCCCGGGGCCGCAAATTGAAAGAGCCCCAGGGGCTGGACACCAGGCCCACCACCGACAAGGTGAAGGAGTCCCTGTTCAACATCATCCAGTTCGAGCTGGAGGGCCGGCGGGTGCTGGACCTCTTCGCCGGTACGGGACAGCTGGGGCTGGAGGCCCTGTCCCGGGGGGCGGAGCGCTGCACCTTTGTGGACCAGCGCCGGGAGGCGGCGGCCCTGGTGCGGGAGAATGTAAAGCTGTGCCGCTTTGAGGACCGGGCGCGGGTGGCCCAGGAGGAGGCCCTGTCCTTTCTGTCCTCCTGCCGGGAAAAATTCGATGTGGTATTTCTGGACCCGCCTTATCAGAGCGGTTTGTTGGAAAAATCCCTGGAAACGCTGACACGGTTTGACATTTTACGGGAATATGGTATAATAGTGTGCGAGAGTGGGACAGAATGGACGGTCCCACCCCTGGCGCCCCCCTACGAGGCGGGGCGGGAGTACCGGTATGGACAGATCAAACTGACAGTCTGCCGCCGGGCCGGGAGCGTGAAACAATGAGCACAGCCATCTATCCGGGCAGCTTTGACCCGGTGACCCTGGGGCACCTGAACATCATCAAGCGGGCGGCCGCCTGTTTCGACAGCCTTGTCGTGTGCGTCATGGTAAACTCGAAAAAAACCGGGATGTTCACCCCGGAGGAGCGGGTGGAGCTGCTGAAAAAATCCACTGCCCGGTTCCCCAACGTGGAGGTGGACTTTTCCGACGAGCTGCTGGCCGCCTACGCCAAGCGGAGACGAGCCCATGTGGTGGTCAAGGGCCTGCGCGCGGTGTCGGATTTTGAGCAGGAGGTCCAGATGGCGGTGATCAACCGGAAGCTGAACCCCAGGCTGGAGACCATGTTTCTGGCGTCCAGTGAAAAGTATACCTATCTCAGCTCCACCATTGTCAAGGAGATGGCCCGGTATGGAGCGAGGCTGGAGGATTTTGTCCCCCGTGAGATTGTGGACGATGTAAACCGACGCATGAGAGAGATGGAAGGAAAGGAAGGCTAACCAGATGGCAAGCGGTGTGGAAGAACTTTTGGACATGCTCTTTGAGATGATTGATGAGGCTAAGAACGCCCCTCTGTCCAGCGACAAGTGCGTCATTGAGCGGGACCGGGCCCTGGATCTGATTGACGACATCCGCAGCCAGTTCCCCATGGAGCTGACCGAGGCCCGGAAAATGATGGCCCGCCGGGCGGAGATGGAGGCGGAATCCAAGCGAAAGGCGGAGTCCATTGTCAGGTCCGCTGAGGAGCGGGCCAAGCAGATGCTGGCCTCTGACGCTGTGGCGCTCCAGGCCAAGCAGCGGGCCAACGACATGATCCGCCAGGCGGAGGAGCGCAGCCGGGCTTTGAAGCGGTCGGCCAACGAGTACTGTGAGGACGCCTTGCGCCGCACCGAGGAAGCGGTGGCCGAGGCCTTTGAGGAGATCAAGCAGTCCCGCTCCCGGTTCCGTGCTGCTGCGGCCGCCACCATCAACAACAATCCCGGCGCCCAGCCCCAGGGGGGGCGTCCCATTTTCGATGCGGACAGAAATTAAAAACAGTTTACCGGCCTGTCGCGGGGGAATCGTGCCTGCGTCAGGCCGGTTTTATTTTTTAGGGGTGTTTTGAGTACAGAGCTTTTACCTGTGCTTCCCCCGCCGGCGGGGAGACATGTCAATAGATTTTCGGACACTCCCAATTTTTTGAGCTGGATGAAAAATTTGGCTGTCCTGTTCCGTGTTAAGGGTGAAGGGAGTTGAGGAACGTGGTCCCGATTGGTACCGAAGAGACCGTATGCCGCCTCGTGCGGGAGTACAGCGATATGCTGCTGCGCCTGGCCTGTACCCGGCTGTCCTCTGTCAGTGATGCGGAGGACGCGGTGCAGGAGGTGTTTCTGCGGCTGCTGGCCGCTCCCGTCTCGTTCCGGGACGCCGGACATGAGAGAGCGTGGCTGATCCGAACCACCCTTCATCGTGCCAGTGATATCCGCCGCCAGGCGGAAAAGCGGAATCTCCCTCTGGAGGAGGCGGCCCAGACGGCCGCCCCCGAGCCAGGGACGGACCTGCTTCAGGCGGTACAGGCTCTGCCGGAGAAGTACGGCGCCGTGATCCACCTGCATTACTACGAGGGATATTCCATCCGGGAGATTGGAAAGCTGCTGGATTTGCCCGCCGCTACGGTGGGCACCAGACTGGCCCGCGGCCGGGACCGACTGCGGGAGATGCTGAAGGAGGAGATCGAATGAACTGGAACGACTATCGAAAGGCTGTGGACGCCATACCCCTTTCCGCCGATTTCCAGGAACGGACGGAGGAGCTGGTGCGCCGAACCGCCAAAATTGCTGAACTTGAAAAGGAGTGTATTTCTGTGAAAAAGAAAGGTTTTGTTAAAGCTGTTACCATCGCCGCGGCGGTGGCCCTGTTAACCGTTTCCGCCTATGCCGCATCCCGTTGGCTCAGTCCGGCCCAGGTGGCGGACCTGCACGGGGACCCCCTGCTGTCCCAAGCCTTCCAGAGTGAGGACGCCGTCCGGCTGGACCAGTCGGTGCAGACGGAGAACTTCTGCGTCACCCTGGCGGGGCTGGTCTCAGGGGAGAACCTGTCCGAGTGGACCGATCAGGCCGACCAGTCCCGCACCTATGCGGTGATGATTTTGGAAAGTCTGGACGGCACGCCGCTGGATATAGATGACTTCTCGATCACCGAGTATACCTTCACGCCTCTGGTGGCCGGGTTTACCCCCTGGTCTGTGAACAACTGGACCCTGGATGCCGGCGTCTCCCTTCTGGAGCAGGACGGTGCGCTCTATTATCTGCTGGACACGCGGAATATTGAGATGTTCGCGGACCACACGGTGTATATGGCCTTCTACCAGGGGAGGCTGCCCGACCCGGATATCTTCACTATGGCTGAGGACGGGACCATCGCTTTTGCGGAAAACTTTGAGGGCCCCCAGGCCCTGTTCACCCTGCCTCTGGACGAGAGCAAGGCCGACCCCGCCGCCGTGGAGCAGTTCATGGATGACAGCGGCTTTGACCGGGAATGGTTTACCTCCTGATTGCAGGAATGACAAGCGCATAGAAGAAGCCGCCCGGCCGGGCGGCTTTTTTTACGCTTACTTAATGATTTTTAGCCTGAAATCATGCTCCAGTACTTTGTCCTCCAAGCCATCGACTTTCCGCTCCAGCCTGTCAAGTCTTTCGAGCATAATGGCTTGATTTTCCGCCAACAGGTTAAATTTCGGTCCAAATTCAGCGTCCATTAAAATAATGGTTTCTTTCTTGATACGCGATTCGGAAGCCTGAATTTCTTCTTTGGCAGCGGTCAGAACACGTTTTTCGGAAGCCTGAATTTCTTCTTTGGCAGCGGTCATAACACGTTTTTCGGATGCCTGAATTTCTTCTTTGGCAGCCAGCATAACACGTTTTTCGGATGCCTGAATTTCTTCTTTGGCAGCGGTCAGAACACGTTTTTCGGATGCCTGAATTTCTTCTTTGGCAGTGGTCAGAACACGTTTTTCGGATGCCTGAATTTCTTCTTTGGCAGTAGTCAGAACACGTTTTTCGGATGCCTGAATTTCTTCTCTGGCAGCGGTCAGGACACGTTTTTCGGATGCCTGAATTTCTTCCCTGGTAATTTCCCTAATAGCCTGAAGCAATTCTTGATCTGTCATATGATAGCCCTCCTCCGTTTTCTGTTTTACCTCAGTATAGCACATTTCTATCATTTTGCAAGGCACACTTTTCCAGTCCGCACATAGGATAGAACAGCCGTCATCGGTAAATCCAACAGGGAGGGGAGGCGTTTTCATGGGTATCGTGGTGGTACGTTCCCCCCGGTGCCTGCGGGGGCTGCTGCGCAGGATTTTTAAGGTAAAATAGCATACATATGAGCTCCCGGACATATAGTGTCAACAAAGCCAGGCTGACATTATGACAAGGGAGAGGACACCATGGAATTTGAACGTGATACCATTATCAGCTATGAGACGGCGGCGGAGGTCACCCTCTGCCAGGAGGAGACCTTGGAGAGCATTGTACCCGACGCCTGTCCGGATATTTTGCGCATTGTGGATGTCTGCGGTCAGGCGACCATCAGCGGAAAGCAGGCCCGGGAGGGGGTGGCCCAGGTCACTGGGATGGTGCGGGCCTCAATCCTCTACCAGCCGGAGGGCGGCGGAGGCCTGCGGCGGATGGAGGTGGGGCTGCCGTTCACCTGTCAGGCGGAGGCCCCCGGTCTCACCGAGCGGGGAACGGTACTGGCCCGCCCCCGGCTGCGCCGGGCGGAGGCCCGGGCCTTGAATCCCAGAAAGGTGCTGCTGCGGGTGGATCTGGCGGTGGATGTGACGGCCTGCCAGCCGGTGGAGCGGGCTGTCTGCTGCGGAGTGACCGGCCCGGAGGAGGGGACGGTGTGCCAGCGTCAGTTCCAGGGGGAGCACTACCAGCTGTGCGCGGTACAGGAGAAGCCATTTACCTTCTCGGACCAGATCAGGCTTCCCTCCGGCTCAGGCGAGGCCCCTGTGCTGTTGGCCGCCAGGGCTCAGCCGGAGTGCGGTGAGAGCAAGCTGATCGGCAGCAAGCTGATCTTCAAGGGAATGGTGGAGATATACCTTCTGCTTCAGGAGCCGGGGGGCGCCCTGGTTACCAGCCACGAATCGCTGCCCTTCTCTCAGGCCATTGAGGTATCAGGGACCGACGGGGAGGGGGATTGTCAGGTGGAGGTGGAGGTTGCCTCCTTCCGGTGCGACCAGGACCCGGCGGACGGACGGGCGGTGGATGTGGAACTGGAGCTGCTGGCCCAAGCCCAGGTGCGGTGCCGCCGGCCGGTAACCCTTCTTCAGGACCTGTACAGCACCAGCAATTTGATGGAGGTACAGCGGGAGAACCAGCTGCTGTGCCGGCTGGGGGAGCAGTCCGTGCGGCCTCAGTCGGTCCGGGAGCTGCTGGAGACGGGGGAGATGGTCCGCTCGGTGGTGGATGCCAGGCTGGCCCTGGGTCAGGTACGCCAGAGCATAGAGGGCAGAGAGCTGGTCCTCACGGTGGATGCCTGTGTGACTGTGCTGTATTTGGATGAGAATGAGCTGGTTCAGTGTGTCCAGCGGTCGATTCCGGTGTCCAGCCGCCTGGAGTGTCCGGAGGGTGTCCGGTGCTCCTGCCGCTGTGCCTGCCCGGGAGAGGTGTTTGCCGCCCCCGCCGCCGGCGGGGTGGAGGTGCGCTTCACAGTGGAATTTCACTGCCTGACCACGGAGACCGCCGCGGTGCCGGCGGTGACCTCGGCCCAGCTTGGGGAACCCCGAAATGCCGGGGAGGGGGTTCGGCCCTCGGTTGTGCTGCGTATGCCGGCCCCGGGGGAGGAGCTGTGGGACATCGCCAAGGCCCACGGCACCACTATGGAGCAGATTCTCCAGGCCAACGAGCTGGAGGAGGAAGCCCTGCCCTATGGGCGGATGCTCCTCATCCCCAGCACCAGATAAAATCAAGAGGCAGGCCCGTTTGGGTCTGCCTCTTTTTGCTGTCAGATATCAGATTTCCTGATCCTTTGCCTCTGCAATGGTGTCGATCAGATCGCACAATTCCTGGTTCGTGTAATCCTTTCCGCTCTTTTTAATCAGCCGGCGCAGTTCATAAAGAACAGCTTGTTGTGTGTCCTTGCGGTCCTTTTCGGTTCCCATGAATTTCACCTCCGCTGTTGTTCAGCTCCATTTACCTGCCTTTATATTATTATAGCATGGTTTTTACAGTGGCGCAAGGGGGAAATGAAAAGGTCCCTTTTAAGGAAGGTGTTGCTGGGATATACCTTCGGCAGTTTCTACAAAAGCATATTGATATAATAGGAGTCTTATGCTATAATCGGCTCAACAAATCCCAGCTGTGGGAGGGAATTATGAATTATTATATTAGAACACTATTAGAGGGAGAAGATGGCTTACTTCAAGAGTTTTTATACAATGCCATCTTTGTGCCGGAGGGAGTACCTGCACCACCTAAATCAATTATCAATCAGCCAAAATTGCAGGTATATATAGCCGATTTTGGTAAGAAAAAAGACGATATAGGCTTGGTTGCGGAGGTTGATAAAAGGGTTGTCGGTGCTGTTTGGGTGCGCATTATGAATGATTATGGACATATAGATAAAAACACTCCGTCCTTTGCCATTTCCTTATGTAAAGATTATCGGGGATTTGGAATAGGAACTAATTTGATGAAGAAAATGCTTCGTATTCTGAAAGACAGAGGGTATAAACAAGCCTCACTCGCTGTACAAAAAACAAACTATGCTGTGAGAATGTATCAAAAAACAGGATTTGAAATTGTAGGCGAAAATGAGGAAGAATATATTATGCTTTGTCGTCTGTGATGATATAACCTCCGGTTTAGTGGGCAGTCATCCACCAGTGGATGGCTGCCCACCTTGGATATTTTGACGCACGGTTTGACGAAGCGGCTTTTGGCAACACCAATCTGAAAAGGGATATGAAAAGCGACGAGGCACCTTACCACGGACCGTCATGCTCAATCTCGGCGCCGTGGACGAGGCCGTTGACAGGGGCGTAATAGTAGAACACAGCGCCCCCGTTGATCCGGTACTCCTTGACCATTGTCTGTCCGTTCTGGACCACCACCTCCTCAGACAAGCTGAACAGGGGATGTACAACAAAAAAGCCGACGAGCGGAGCAAGGAACATCACAGCCGTTAAAAGGAGCGCCGCACACATCCATAGGGGCGAATGTTCTTTGTCGAAGGAAATGCGGGTAAGACGGACAGCCGTCACCAGCATCAGCCCCATCAGGAGAAAGTCCATGGCGTACCGGGGCCCGCAGCGCCAGCCCATTCCAAACAGCTCCAGCACGGCCCCGCCGCCAAAGCGCAGCAGCGCCACAGCCGCCGGGGGGATGGCCGCCTGGAGCAGCCGTTTATGTTCCAGTTTCATCGCCATGCCTCCCGAGACCAATTTTGTGCCCCCATTCTATCAGAATAGGGGAGAAGAAGGCAAGCATTTTTTGATCCTCTGTTATATTCCACAGCTTATCCTCATACATTGTAAGGAATTACCGGCTGACAGTGAGGCCGAAGGAGGAATTGCAGTGGAAGATCGCAAAATCTATGAGGATATTGCGCTCCGTACCGAGGGCGATATCTACATCGGCGTCGTGGGGCCGGTCCGGACAGGAAAATCCACCTTTATCAAGCGTTTTATGGAGACGCTGGTGATCCCCAACATCGAGAACGTCTACCGCCGGGAGCGGGCCCGGGACGAACTGCCCCAGAGCGGCTCCGGCCGGACCATCATGACGGCGGAGCCCAAATTTGTCCCCGAGGAGGCGGTAGCGGTACAGGTGGACGGGGGCGCGGCCTTCCAGATGCGGATGATCGACTGCGTGGGCTACATGGTAGACGGCGCGGTGGGGCAGCTGGAGGGAGAGAACGAGCGAATGGTGACCACGCCCTGGTTTGACCATGAGATTCCCATGGCGGAGGCGGCGGAGATCGGCACTCGGAAGGTGATCTCGGAGCACTCCACCATCGGCGTGGTGGTCACCACCGACGGCACTATTACCGATATCCCCCGGGAGGAATACCTGGAGGCGGAGGAGCGGGTCATCTCGGAGCTGAAGGAGCTGGGCAAGCCCTTTGTGGTGCTGCTTAACTCCGCCAATCCCACATCGGAGCGGGCCCGGGCCATCCGGTCGGACATCGCCCAGCGGTACGATGTGACCTGTGTGGCGGCCAACTGCCTGGAGCTGGACCAGGAGGAGATCAACGCCATTTTAAAGAGCGTGCTCTACGAATTTCCGGTGAAGGAGCTGGACCTGTTCCTGCCCCCCTGGGTGGACGCTCTGCCCCAGGAGCACCCCATCAAGGCCGCCCTGTACGCCGCGATCCGGGAGGGGACCGCGCAGCTCCACCGGGTGCGGGACGTGGACAACGCGGTAAGCTCCTTCCGGGACTGCGAGGTGGTCAGCGACGCCCGCATCTCCAATATCGACCTGGGCACCGGGGTGTCGGCCGCCTGCCTGGAGCTGCCCCGAGGGCTGTTCTATAACACCCTGTCCCAGCAGTCTGGTTTCGAGATCAGCGACGACGGCGACCTGATGGCTCTGCTGACGGAATTGGCGGGGGTGAAGCGGGCCTACGACAAGGTGGCCGACGCCCTCCAGCAGGTGGAGGAGACGGGCTACGGCATAGTGGTGCCCCCCATCGACTCCCTGGTGCTGGAGGAGCCTGAGATTATGAAGCAGGGGGGACGGTACGGCGTGCGGCTGAAGGCCAGTGCCCCCTCCATCCATATGATCCGCGCCGATATTGAGACCGAGGTGTCCCCCATTGTGGGGGGCGAGAAACAGAGTGAGGACATGATAAACTATCTCCTCCAGGAGTACGAGGGGGACTCCAGCCGCATCTGGGAGGCCAACATCTTTGGAAAATCCCTCCATGAGCTGGTAAACGAGGACCTGAATTCCAAGATCAACCGTATGCCGGAGGACGCCCGCACCAAGCTGCGTGAGACCCTCCAGCGGATTATCAACGAGGGCTCCGGCGGCCTGATCTGCATTATTCTGTAATCATCTCAGCCCCTGCCCGCCGGGCAGGGGCTGCTTTGTGCCCGGGTGCAGGCCTCAGATGGGATAATATCCTGGGGCAATTTTGCAAAGTGGATTGACAGAGAGGAAGATTTCCACTAAAATAAGAGGAACTTGGGAGAAAAAGGGGGATCCATTCATGGATCAAAAAGAGAAAAAAATAAAGCAGAATCCCGCGGCGTTGCTGCCGATTTTGGTGTTTCTGGCGCTTTACCTGGGCATGGGCCTGATCTTTGAGTACGTCCTGCGCATTGAGATGGCCTTCTACAACATCCCCATTGTGGTGGTGTTCATGGTGGCCCTGCTGGTGGCCTGCCTGCAAAACCGGGAGCTGAAGTTTGACGACAAGCTGGCCGTTATGGCCCAGGGCGTTGGGGACAAAAACATTATGACCATGATCCTCATCTTCCTGGTGGCCGGTGTGTTTGTGGGGGTCACCGGGCGGAGCAGCGCCGAGGCAGTGGCCTACTTCCTGTTGTCCGTCACCCCCGCCTGGGCCTCTGTGGCGGTGCTGTTTGTGGCCGCCTGCTTTGTGTCCACCGCTATGGGAACTTCGGTGGGCACCATTACTCTCATTACCCCCATCGCCGCAGCGGTGTCCAACGTATCCGGCTTTTCGATGGCCCTGTGTGTGAGCTCCGTGATGGGCGGGGCGATGTTTGGAGATAACCTGTCCTTCATCTCTGACACCACCATTGCCGCCTGCAATACCCAGGGCTGTGAGATGCGGGACAAATTCAGGGCCAACTTTAAGATTGCCCTGCCCGCCGCCATTCTGACCCTGGCTGTGATTCTGATCCAGTCCCTCAGCGCGGGTGTGGGTCAGATTGATATCCCGGACTATAATTTGCTGCTGCTGGTTCCCTATGTGCTGGTTCTGATCGGCGGAATTGCCGGACTGAACGTGTTTGTGGTGCTGCTGGTAGGGATTCTGGCCGGGGTGGCCATCGTACTTCCCACCGGGACCATCGACTTTATGGGGCTGTTGGGGAGCATGGGCTCCGGGGCCTCGGGCATGTTCGAGACCATCATGGTCACCATTCTGGTGTCGTCCATGTGCGCCCTGATCCGGGAGTTTGGCGGCTTCGAGGCCCTGCTGGCCTTTATCCGCTGGATGTTTAAGGGCCGTGTGGGCGGACGGCTGGGTGTAGGCCTGCTGGTGGGGGCTATGGATATCGCCACCGCCAACAACACCGTGGCAATCGTCATGGCCGGCCCCATCGCCAAGGAGATCAGCGAGGAATATGGCATTACCCCCAGAGAGTCCGCCTCCCTGCTGGACACCTTCTCCTGTGTGTTCCAGGGCATCATCCCCTACGGCGCCCAGATGCTGGTGGCAATCACCGCTTCCGGCGGCGTGGTGACCGCCTTTCAGATCATGCCCTGTCTGTACTACCCCTACCTGCTAGCCTTGGCCTGTGTGGTCTATATCCTGGTAGGCGCGGGGAAGAAAAAGGGTTAAAAGAACCGCTCAGCTCCCGCCGCGGCCAGTCCGCAGCGGGACTTTTTCTGCCGGAAGAGAAACAAAAATTTTTTTGAAAAAAAGAGGAATCCAGGAAGATATTTCGTATAAGTAATCGTAACCAGAATACATATCAGGGAGGGACTGTTCATGACGCTGCGGGAACAGCTGCAGGCGCGGGAGGAGGCCATGCTGTCCCCACTGGCCTGCCGGTCGTCTCAGAGCAGGGGCAGAGCCCGGCCGGAGGAGGAGTGCGCCGTCCGGACGCCCTTTCAGCGGGACACCGACCGCATTGTATACTCCAAGGCGTTCCGGAGGCTGAAGCACAAAACCCAGGTGTTCCTCCAGCCAGAGGGGGACCACTACCGCACCCGGATGACCCACACCCTGGAGGTCTCCCGCATCGCCCGCACTATGGCCCGGGCTCTATTCCTCAATGAAGACCTCACCGAAGCCATCGCGCTGGGCCACGACCTGGGCCACACCCCCTTCGGCCACGCTGGAGAGCGGCTGCTGAACGAGGTTATGCCCAGCGGCTTCGCCCACTACCAGCAGTCTGTCCGGGTGGTGGAGCGGCTGGAGAAGGAGGGCGCGGGGCTGAACCTCACCTGGGAGGTGCGCAACGGGATTGTCTGCCATACCAAGGGGGCCCCTGCCGCCACCCTGGAGGGACAGATTGTCCGCCTGGCTGACCATATCGCCTACATCAACCACGATATTGAGGACGCCCTCCGGGGCGGGATCATTTATCCGATGGATATCCCGCTGGATATCTCCCATGTGCTGGGCTTTACCCACAGCAGACGAATCAACACCCTGGTTTCCGACGCCATCCAGGCCAGCCAGGGACAGGAGGCGATCCGGCAGTCCCCCGAGGTGGGGGAGGCCATGATGGCCCTGAAGGAGTTTATGTTTGCCAATGTGTATACCAACCCCATGGCCAAGGGGGAAGAGGGGAAGGCCCAGGATATGCTCCGCCGGCTGTTTGAATATTTTCAGGTGAACCCTGACGAGCTGCCCGAGGACTTCCAGGTCATCCGGGCGGAGGAGGGGATCGACAGGGCGGTGTGCGACTATATCGCCGGCATGACCGATCCGTTTGCGGTGGATACCTTTCAGTCGCTGTTCATCCCCAAGGGGTGGACGGTGATGTAGAAATACCGCCAGTCGCAGGTTTGTGGATAAAATTGGGATATTTTTACCCCAAAGCGGATACAAATAGGAGGGAAAACCCTTGCCCTTACCCGATCGATTTTTGGACGAGCTGCTGGCTCGGACCGACATTGTAGACCTGGTGTCTGAGACAGTACGGCTGACCAAAAAGGGAAACAGCTACTGGGGCTGCTGTCCCTTCCACAGCGAAAAGACCCCCTCCTTTCATGTGGTGCCCGACCGCCAGATGTACAAGTGCTTCGGCTGCGGCAAGGGGGGCGGCGCCATCAACTATGTGATGGAATTGGAAAATCTGCCCTTCCGGGATGCGGTGGCCGTGCTGGCCCAGCGTGTGGGGATGCAGGTGCCCGAGTTTGGCGGCTCCTCTGCCGGGATGCGGGAGCGCCGGGACAAGATTCTGGAGATGAACAGACAGGCTGCCCGGACCTTTCATCGCTGGCTCAACGGCCCGGAGGGGAGCGAGGGGCTGGACTACCTCCGCCGGCGGGGGCTGTCAAGAGCCACGCTGACCAATTTCGGCCTGGGCTTTGCCCCCAACCGGTGGGACGGCCTTATCACTGAGCTGTCCGCCCAGGGGTACGACAAGCGGGACCTGCTGGACGCCGGTCTGGCCGTGAGCAATAAGGACGGACGGATCTATGACCGCTTCCGCAACCGGGTGATGTTCCCCATTATTGATGTGCGGGGGAACGTGATCGGCTTCGGCGGCCGGGTGATGGACGACGCGACCCCAAAATACCTTAACTCGCCGGACACCCTGGTGTACAACAAAAGCCGCAATGTCTTTGCCCTGAACCGGGCCAAGACATCCAAAGCCGGCCGGGTCATTTTGACGGAGGGGTATATGGACACCATCGCCCTCCACCAAGCGGGCTTTGACAGCGCGGTGGCCTCTCTGGGCACCGCGCTGACGGAGGAGCATGGCCAGCTGCTTGCCAGATATTTTAAAGAGGCGGTCATCGCCTACGACGGAGACGGGGCGGGCGTGGCGGCCGCCCAGCGGGCCATTCCGCTGTTGGAGAAGGCGGGACTGAAGGTGAAGGTCCTGCGGATGCAGGGGGCCAAAGACCCGGACGAGTTCATCAAGGCTTATGGCCGGGAGGCCTTTGCCAGGCTGCTGGATCAGAGCGAAAACCAGGTGGATTACCGCCTGGCCCAGCTGCGGAAAAAGTTCGATCTGAACGACGACGGCCAGAAGGTGGCCTTCCTTCAGGAGGCGGCCCAGCTGATATCTGCCCTGCACAGCGCGGTGGAGCGGGAGATCTATGGGGGCCATGCCGCTCAGGCGGCGGGCGTAACGCCTGAAGCTATGCAGCTGGAGGTGCAGCGGGCGCTGAACGGCCGGCTGCGCAAGGCAAAAAAACAGCAGGAGCGCCGGGACCTGACCCCGGTCAGCCAGCTCCAGCCCAGGGCCCGGGGCCTGCGGTATGAGAATATCCGTTCCGCCCGGGCGGAGGAGGGGCTGCTCCGTCTGCTTATGCTGGACCCCGGTCTGGCGGGGCAGATGGGCGGAATTACAGGGGAGGAGTTCTCTTCCCCACTGCTGGGCCGGGCCTTCGACTGTCTGCGCAGCCGGGCCGGAGAGGGGCTGTCTACCCAGCTGGCCGCCCTGGCCGGCGTGTTTACCGGGGAGGAGATGGACCATCTGGCTCAGGTGGCGGCTCAGCCCGAGTCGGTGGCCAACAGCGGCCGGGCTATTCAGGACTACATATCCCTCATCCGCGGCGAGAAGCTGCTGCGGGAGGGGGAGGAGGACAGTCTTTTGCTGGCCGTACAGAAAAAATATCAACAGAAGAAAGCATATATGGAGGAGACAACATGAGCACCAAAAAGAAAGACAACACCATCGGCGAGATGATCCTGGAGAAGAGAGAGAAACAGACCGATATCCAGGCCCGCATGGAGACCGGCAAGGTGGAGATTATGAAGGTGGTGGAGGGCATCCCCGGAGCGGAGAAGCTGGGGGAGCTGATTGAGCGCGGCAAAAAGAAGGGCAATCTCTCCTCCTCTGAACTGCTGGATGTGCTGGAGGACATGGAGCTGGGCACTGAGCAGATGGATAAAATTTACGATACCCTGGAGAATCTGGGCATCGACACCGTGGGGGAGGACTACATCCCTGACCTGGCCGATACCGTTGAGCCCCCTGTGGAGGAGATGGAGGAGATCAGCGAGGAGGAGATTGTAGACCCCAACGCGCTGATGGACACCTTTGGCACCGACGACCCGGTGCGCATGTATCTGAAGGAGATCGGCAAGGTGAATCTGCTCACCTCCGAGGAGGAGGTGGAGCTGGCCCAGGCCATGACCGCCGGCAACGAGGCCCAGGCCCAGCTGAACGAGCTGAAGGAGGCGGGGGAGGAGATCCCGGAGGAGCTGCGCATTGAGCTGGAGAAGACCATTAAAAAGGGTGAAAAGGCCCGCCAGCGGCTGGCTGAGGCCAATCTGCGGCTGGTGGTGTCCATCGCCAAGCGGTATGTGGGCCGTGGTATGCAGTTCCTGGACCTGATTCAGGAGGGCAACCTGGGTCTGATTAAGGCAGTGGAGAAGTTTGACTATGTAAAGGGCTTTAAATTCTCCACTTACGCCACCTGGTGGATTCGTCAGGCTATCACCAGGGCCATTGCCGATCAGGCCCGTACCATCCGCATCCCGGTCCATATGGTGGAGACCATAAACAAGGTGATCCGGGTCTCCCGTCAGCTGCTCCAGGAGCTGGGCCACGACCCCTCCGCCGAGGAGATCGCCGAGGAGATGAACATGCCCGCCGAGCGTGTGCGGGAGATTATGAAAATCGCCCAGGAGCCTGTGAGCCTGGAGACCCCCATCGGCGAGGAGGAGGACTCCCACCTGGGCGACTTCATCCCGGACGAGGATGCATCCGAGCCTGCGGAAGCGGCCTCCTTCACCCTGCTGAAGGAGCAGCTGGTGGAGGTGTTGTCTACCCTCACCCCCCGGGAGGAGAAGGTGCTCAAACTCCGCTTCGGCATTGAGGACGGCCGCACCCGCACCCTGGAGGAGGTTGGCAAGGAGTTCAACGTCACCAGGGAGCGCATCCGTCAGATTGAGGCCAAGGCGCTGAGAAAGCTGCGCCATCCCTCCCGGAGCAAGAAGCTGAAGGACTTTTTGAACTGAGCAGGGCAGGACGACCCGGCCCGCCGTTACAATAGGGAGAAGATTCGGAAAGCGGCGCGCCGGGGCCGTCGCGCCCTACAGAACGGCCCATTTAGAAACACAGAAAGGAAGCGAATCGCAATGGCAGACGAGCAGAGCAAAAACCCGGAGTTCCTTGACCAGGGCTCCATGATGATCTACATTGATCCCAAGTTGATGAGCAGCCTGAACGATATGGCGGAGAAGAAGCAGGAGGACCTGAAGGCGCTTCAGGCGGCCGCTGAGGACGGCGACCTGGATGCGCAGTACCGGCTGGGCCGCAGTTACTACTATGGGGAGGACGGCGCGCCCAAGGATGGGGAACAGGCCTTCCAGTGGTTCAGCCGGGCTGCCGACGGGGACAGTATCGCCGCCCAGTACTATCTGGGACTGTGCTATATTCGGGGTGTGGGCACCGAGAAGGATATGGTTCGGGCGGTGGAGCTGTTTTCCGGCGCGGCGGCGGAGGGCTATATGCCCGCCGTATGTGAGCTGGGGCTGTGCTACGAGCTGGGCCACGGGGTAGAGATGGACAAGGGAAAGGCCGCCGAGCTCTATCAGGAGGGGGCCGATCAGGATTATGCCCCCGCCCAGTGCAATCTGGGGTACTTTTACTACCAGGGGATCTACTTTGAGGAGAACAACGACGAGGCGGCGGTGCTCTTTGCCAAGGCGGCCCAGCAGGGCTATCCCAGGGCCCAGGTGCTGATGGGGGAGTGCTTTGAAAACGGCTACGGGGTGGAAAAGGACCCGGCCAAAGCGATTGAGCTGTACCGGGCCGCCTATGAGCAGCACTATCCCGACGGGGCCTGTGCCCTGGGCCTGTGCTACGAGTCGGGCACCGGCGTGGAGGAGGACAGGGCGCGGGCGGTGGAGCTGTACCGTCAGGCGGCCGACCAGGGCTATCCCCCCGCCATGTGCAACCTGGGCTTCTGCTACTATGTGGGCATCGGTACGGAGGAGAAGCCGGAGCTGGCGGTGGAGTGGTTTGAGAAATCGGCCGAACGGGAGTACCCCCGGGCTCTGCTGCTGCTGGGAGAGTGCTATGACCGGGGATTTGGCGTGGAGCAGAATATGGACCGGGCCTTCAAGCTCTACCAGCAGGCGGTGGACAAGGAGTATGTGCCCGCCTACTGTGCCCTGGGCCTGTGTTATGAGCTGGGCCAGGGGGTGGAAAAGAACCCGGCCAAGGCGGTAGAACTGTACCGCCTGGGGGCCGAGGAGGGGCATACCCGCGCCCAGTGCAATCTGGGCTTCTGCTATTACACTGGGATCGGCGTGGAGGAGGACAACAGCCAGGCCTTCCAGTGGTTCTCCAAAGCGGCGGAGTCGGGCTATCCCCGGGCCGTCCAGCTGCTGGGAGAGTGCTATGAGAACGGCTACGGCGTGGAGCAGGACCTGGTCAAGGCCGCCCAGCTGTATACAGAGGCCCACGAGTCCGGATACCCCTCTGCCACCTGCGCTCTGGGGCTGTGCTATGAGCTGGGCACCGGCGTGGAAGAGGACAAGGGCCGGGCGGTGGAGCTGTACCGCCAGGCTGCCGAGAAGGGGGACACCCGTGCCCAGTGCAATCTGGGCTTCTGCTACTACCAGGGCATCGGTGTGGCGGAGGACGATGACGAGGCGGCCAGGTGGTTTGCCAAGGCCGCCGAGGAGGGCTATCCCCGGGCCATGCAGCTGCTGGGAGAATGCTACGACCGGGGCTATGGCGTGGAGCAGGATATCGGCAGGGCGGTCCAGCTCTATCAGCAGTCCAGCGACAGGGGGTTTGTACCTGCCATCTGTGCCCTGGGCCTGTGCTATGAGCTGGGGCGCGGCGTGGAGGAGGACAAGGAGAGAGCGGCGCAGCTCTACCTCCGGGCCGCTGAACGGGGCTACCCCCGCGCCCAGTGCAACCTGGGCTACTTCTACTATCAGGGCATCCATTTTGAGGAGGACGACGCCGAGGCGGTTAAGTGGTTTTCCAAGGCGGCCCAGCAGGACTATCCCCGGGCCATCCAGCTGCTGGGGGAGTGCTATGAGAACGGATATGGTGTGGAAAAGGACCAGGTCCGGGCGGTGGAGCTGTACATGAAGGCCGACGCCCAGGGCTATATCCCCGCCACCTGCGCGTTGGGCGTGTGCTACGAGTACGGCGACGGGGTGGAGCGGGACCTTGGGAAGGCGGTGGAGCTCTACCGCAAGGCCGCGGAACGGAACTATTCCCGTGCCCAGTGTAATCTGGGGTACTGCTACTACCGGGGAATCGGGGTGGAGGAGAACAACGAGGAGGCCTTCCGCTGGTTTTCCAAGGCCGCTGAGGACGATTACCCCCGGGCCATGTGCCTTCTGGCTGAGTGCTATGAGAATGGCTATGGCACACAGGAGGACATGGACAAAGCCGTGGCGCTGTACCGCCGGGCCCACGAGAGGGGCTATGTGCCCGCCACCTGTTCCCTGGGGCTGTGCTATGAGCTGGGGACCGGCGTGGAGGAGGACAAAGCCAGAGCGGTGGAGCTGTACCGCCAGGCGGCAGAGCGGGGACACGCCCGTTCGCAGTGCAACCTGGGATTCTGCTATTACCGGGGGATCGGTGTGGCGGAGAACGACGACGAGGCCTTCAAGTGGTTTGAAAAGGCTGCCGCGCAGGACTATCCCCGGGCCATTCAGCTGTTGGGGGAGTGCTATGAGAACGGTTATGGCGTAAGGAAAGACGTGTATCAGGCGGCCGAACTGTACCGGAAGGCCCATGACCGGGGCAGCGCCTCGGGCACCTGCTCGCTGGGCCTGTGCTATGAGCTGGGCCAGGGGGTCACGGAGGACAAGGCTCGCGCGGTGGAACTGTACCGTCAGGCCGCCCAGCGGGGGCTGTCCCGTGCCCAGTGCAACCTGGGCTACTGCTACTATGAGGGCATCGGGGTGGAGATTGACTACAACGAGGCCTTCCGGTGGTTTTCCAAGTCGGCGGAGGATGAGAACTCCCGTGGCCAGTGTATGCTGGGGCTGTGCTATGAGCTGGGCCGGGGTGTGGCCGAGGACAAACGGAGGGCCACCGAGTACTACCGTATGGCCGCTGAAAATGGCAATGTTACCGCCATGTGCAATCTGGGCTACTGCTACTACACCGGAATCGGTGTGGACGAGAATGACCAGAAGGCGGTGGAGTGGTTCCAGAGGGCCGCGGACCGGGGACAGCCCCGGGCGCTGTTCCTGCTGGGGGAGTGCTATGAGGAGGGCCACGGCGTCACGGCCGACCTGAATCGGGCGAAGCAGTACTACCAAAAGGCCGCCGACAAGGGGTACAAGAGCGCGCAGGAGGCCCTGCAGCGGCTGGAGGGCGGCGTTCAGAAGTCCGCATATACCTACGTTCCCCCTGCGGAGGCCCCTAAGCCGGCGCCGGCTCCTCAGCCCGCCCCGCCCAAGGGGAAGCCGAAGAAGGGCGGACTGTTTGGATTCTTCAAAAAATAATACATAGCCCGAGGTCAGAGCACAGGCCGCCCAAATGGGCTGAAACGAGAAATCGCCGCCCCGCTTCCTATAGAAGCGGGGCGGCATGTTTAATCTTTTTTCTCCTCCAGGGTGGAGATGGCGGCCTGTGCGGCCATCTGCTCGGCCTCTTTTTTGCTGCGTCCGGAGCCGGAACCGACGGATTTTCCGTTCAGATCCACCTCCACAAAGAACCGCTTGTTATGGTCCGGACCTTCTTCACCCACCAGGCGGTACTGGAGCACCTGTCCGCTTTCCCGCTGCACCAGCTCCTGAAGGGCGGTTTTGTGGTCCAGAGGCTTGGTCAGGCCGGCGACCTCCCGGCTGAGGATATACTTTTGAATAAATTTTCGGGCTGACCCGATGCCGCCGTCCAGATAGATGGCGGCCAGCACAGCCTCCACCGCATCGGCCTGAATGGAGGGCCGCTCCCGGCCTCCGCCGGAGCTCTCGCCCTTGCCCAGGCGGAGATATTCCCCCAGGCCCAGCTCACGGGCGACCTCCACCAGGCTTTCCTCGCACACCAGGGCGGCCCGGGTACGGGTCAGGTCCCCCTCGGGCAGGTCGGGGTGGTTGCGGTACAGGTGGTCGGCCACCACCATGCCCAGAATGGAGTCCCCCAGGAACTCCAGCCGTTCATTGCTGGACAGCTTTCCCCGGCTCTCATTGGCGCGGGAGCTGTGGGTGAGGGCATTCTCCAGCAGCGCGGGATCCTGAAAGGTGTATCCCAGTTTTTCTTCCAATGTTTTCATGCAAAAGCTCCTTGGACATGCCGGAACTCCGCCCTGGGCGGAGTTCCGATAAAAATTTCAGTCGATCTTATTTTTGAGAAAGCGGACCAAATCACCCACTGTTGTGATGGAGGAGGCCTCCTCCTCACCCAGCTCCTCAATGCCGAACTCCTCCTCCAGGGCCATGGATAGGTCCAGAATGTCCACAGAGTCGGCGTTTAAATCGTCGGTAAAAGAGGTTTCCATAGTGATACTGTCGGCGTCAACATTGAATTGCTCGGCAATCAGTGCAGCCAGCTTTTCAAAGATCATAATTGTCGCTCCTTCTACTATGTGCCGTGGCACATTTTCTGTCTTTTATGATAGGCATATTTCCCTCAGCTGTCAATAGGGTTTTTCCATTTTCTGCGCTTTCCACAATGGTGTTTTTTTCGAGCCCACATCCGAAGTGAGACCAGAGCGGTAGGAGACAGCAGCAGCAACGCCGTAAGGTTGGGCAGGGCCATGACCGCGTTGCACAGGTCCACCAACTGCCAGATTGCCTGAGGATTCCAGACCGATCCCAGAACGATGCACCCCAAAAAGACCGCACGGTATAAAAGGCTCGAAATCCTTAAAAGCCTTTGGGGTTGCTTTGCCATCTGTCTATGGTTTTTCGAGGGTTTCCTGTTGTTCAGGAAAAAGAAGGAGAGGCTCTGCTCTCCGTAGTAGCTCCAGCCCAGGATGGAGGAGAAGGCGAACAGCAGCAGGGAGAGGGCCACCACACGCGCTCCGGCCGGCCCCAGAGCGGAGCCAAAGGCGGCGGCGGTGAGGGGGGCTCCGGTCAGAGCGCTGGGGGAGAGGGGCTGCCAGACTCCGCTGACCAGAATGGCCAGCGCGGTGATAGTACACACTGTCAGTGTGGACAGAAATACCTCAAAAATTCCCCACATGCCCTGCCGGGCGGGGTGGTCCACTTGGGCGGCCCCGTGGGCCATAGCGGAGGTGCCCAGCCCCGCCTCGTTGGTGAAGACCCCCCGGGCCACCCCATAGCGGAGAGCGGCCGCCACCGTCCAGCCGGCCCCGCCTCCTGCGGCGGCGGAGGGGGAGAGGGCGCAGGAGAGGATGAGCCCCAGGGCCTCGGGGATTTTCTGCCAGTTGTACAGCACGACCGCCGCGCCGCTGCCCAAATAGAGGACTGCCATTGCCGGAACCAGGGCGGAGGATACCGCCGCAATCCGGCCCAGCCCGCCCAACATCACCAGCCCCGCCAGCAGGGCGGTTACAAGGCCCACAGGGAGCCTGGGGAGGCCGCAGACGGCCTCCAGACTGGAGGCGATGGAGGAGGACTGGACCAGATTTCCCCCTGCCAGGGTAGCGGGGATGCAGGCCAGACAGAAGCAGGCGGCCAGGGGAGGACAGCCCAGACCATCCCGCAGGTAGTACATGGGCCCGCCCCGAAGCTGTCCGTCCGGCCCGGGACGCTGATATTTCACCGCCAGCAGCTTTTCGCCACAGGAGGTCATCATGCCTAGCAGAGCGGATATCCACATCCAGAATACCGCCCCCGGTCCTCCCAGGGTGAGGGCGGCGGCAACTCCGGCGATGGAGCCTGTGCCCATGGTGGAGGCCAGCGCGGTGGCCAGAGCCTGAAGGGGAGAAAGTCCGCCGTCCTTCACGTTTTGCCGGTGAAGCAGAGACCCGGCCGTGGAGCGCCACCAGGTGCGAAATTCAAAGATCTGAAACCATCCGGAGCCCACAGAGTACACCAGCCCTGTCACCAGGAACAGGCCCAACAGCCAGGGATTCCAGAGGGCGTCCGCCGCTTGAGACAAAAAATCCACCGCATACCACCTCAGTGAGTGATATGCGGCGGATGGGAATAAAATACCCGGCGTGACCGTCCGTATAGGTCACAGTACCTTTGACAAGAAAAGCTGGGTCCGGGGGTGCTGGGGGTGGTCGAAAAACTCCTGGGGGGTGTTCTGCTCCAGAATGTGGCCGCCGTCCATGAACAGCACCCGGCTGCCCACCTCCCGGGCGAAGCCCATCTCGTGGGTTACCACCACCATGGTCATGCCCTCCTGGGCCAGCTCCTTCATCACGTCCAGCACCTCGCCCACCATCTCGGGGTCCAGGGCGGAGGTGGGCTCGTCAAAGAGCATGACCTTGGGCTTCATGGCCAGAGCCCGGACGATGGCGATGCGCTGCTTCTGACCGCCGGACAGCTGGGCGGGGTATGCCTCCGCCTTGTCGGACAGGTCCACCCGGGCCAGCAGGGCGTCCGCCGCCTTGTCGGCCTCCTCCTGCTTCATCAGGCCGGTGCGCACCGGGGCCAGGGTGATGTTTTTCCGGATGGTCATGTTGGGAAAGAGGTTGAAGTGCTGGAACACCATGCCCATCTGCTGGCGGACCTGGTCGATCTTCACTCTGGAATCGGTGATTACGGTGCCCTCAAAGGTGATGATGCCCTTGGTGGGGGTCTCCAGCAGGTTGAGGCAGCGCAGAAAGGTGGACTTGCCCGAACCGGAGGGGCCGATGACAACCACCTTTTCCCCGGGGCTGATGTGCTCGGAGATGTTGTCCAGCACCAGGTGGTCTCCGAAGGATTTGGACAGATTTTTAACGTCGATCACTTTGACGCAGCCTCCTTTCCAGCTTGCCCTGGAGCCAGGTGAGAATAATGCAGAAGACCAGATACATGATGGCGACGCCGAAGTAGGGAAACATGTACTGGTAGGTCTTGGAGCCCACCGCATCGGCGTAGTAGAGGACCTCGGCGGCGCCGATGGAGGAGACCAGGGAGGTGTCCTTGAACAGGACGATGAACTCGTTGCCCAGAGCGGGCAGGATGTTCTTAAAGGCCTGGGGGATGATGATGTACCGCATGGTATCGACATAGTTCAGGCCCAGGGAGCGCCCCGCCTCGGTCTGACCCACATCCACGCTCATCAGGCCGCCACGGACAATCTCCGCCACGTAGGCTCCGGAGTTGATGCCCAGGCCCAGCATACCGACGAAAAAGCGGTTGCGGCTGGATTTGAAGATGACCATGCCCCAGATGAGCAGCTGCACCAGCATGGGGGTGCCCCGGATCACTGTGGTGTATATCTTGCACAGAAAATTCAGCACCCATAGGGCAAAGCTCCGCCGGCCCAGGCGCTGCTGGTCGTGGGCGGAGCGGATCACCGCCACCAGAACGCCCAGAACCACGCCGATAATCAGGGCGCAGGCGGTCAGCTCCAGGGTGGTGCACATCCCCTTCAAATAGAGCTTCCAACGGTCCCCGGTGATAAAGGCCATGGTGAATTTTTTCATAAAGTCAGCCCAGAATGCCTCCATAAGCTCGTCTCCTCCCTGTCCAGTGAAAAGCGGCCCCTTTATGCCAGGGGCCGCTTGTTCGCGTGCTTCTTACTCAGCGGGAATGTACTTGTTGACGATGTCCTGTACAGTGCCGTCCGCAATGAGCTCCTTCAGCGCGTCGTTGATGGCGTTCAGCAGCTGGGTGTTGCCCTTCTTGATGCCGATGGCGTAGTCCTCAACGACCCAGTTGCCCTCCAGAAGGGTAAGGCCCTCGTTGGCGGCCACGTATGCCTTGGCGGGCTCGTTGTCGATGATGACGCAGTCGATCTGGCCGCCCTTCAGGGCCTCCACGGCAATGGCGCCGTTATCATAGCCGATGACATGGTCCTCGCCGTAGCCGCCATTCTCTGGGGTGTCGGAGGCGTACTGGTAGCCGGTGGTACCCTTCTGGGTGCCGATCATCTTCTCGCCCAGATTGTCCATGGTTACGTCGGAGCCCTCTTTGACAATAACCACCTGAATGCCGGTGGCGTAGGTGTCGGTGAAGTCCAGGGTCTCCTTGCGCTCTTCGCTGACGGTAAGGCCGGCCATAACGATGTCGCTCTGGCCGTTGCCCGCGGCGGTGATGGCGGCGGTGAAGTCCTGATCGTCCACAACCAGCTCCAGGCCCAGCTTCTTGGCGATCTCGCTGGCGATCTCAATGTCGATGCCTTCGAAGGTGCCGTCGTCGGCCAGCATCTCATAGGGAGGGAAGGCGGCGTTTGTGGCCATATGCAGCTTGCCGGCCTCCACCGTGGTGACGGAGGCGGGGGTGCTGGCGTCCGCAGAGCTGCCGCCCTGAGAGCCGGAGACAACGGGAGGATTGGCCGTGGAGGTATTCCCCTTGGAGCCGCTGCCGCCGTTGCCGCAGGCGACGAGGGACAGGGACATGGCCGCGGCCATAGTCAAAGCAAGAATCTTTTTCATTTTAAAAACTCCTTTTCAAATGCTGGATAGGCGGTCCGGTTGGTGCCGGACACTGTGGAAAAGTATACACTGAGATGTATATATAGTCAATAGGCAATTTCTCAAAAAATTAGAGACGGTCGGATTTTTTTTGTATAATTCGGAGAGAAACCGCTTGATCTCACAGATGAGGTGAAAAATAGTCAGAGGATTTGAAGAGGGAGGAAATAAAAAAGAGAATGAATATGCAAAAAAGAGTGAATAAAAAATCTTGCTTCAAAAAGGGAACCGGATGGAAAATTTTACGTCTTATACCATGGAGAGGACAATTAAATTTTTCTTAAAGATTCTGAAATTCTCTTGCTTTTTTTGCGGAAAACGCTATGCTTAACAGGAACTGTCTTATCCATGGAGGGAGAATATGAGCGCGCTGCTGAACGATTCATCCAAATGGCTGGTCCGGGACCTGCGGAATAACCCGGGCAGGTGGGTCTCCCGGCTGGTATTTCTGCTGGGGCCTTGGGTCTGCCTGTGGATGGTGGAGATTTTAAATGAAAACGACGTGTTTGAGGACCTGGCCGCCTGGCAGGTGCTGATGAACATGGTGTTTTATTACTGCATCTTCATTGCCCTGCGGCTGATTTCAGGCCGGAACCGCCGGGCCGCCGCTCTGGGGGCGGCTGTATGCTTTTTGTTTGGTCTGGTCAACCACTATGTTCTGCGGTTCCGGGGCCGTATTCTCTTTCCGGCGGATATCACCGGCTGGCGCACTGCCGCCAACGTGGCCAAGGGCTTTGACTACTCTATTGACCTCTACATCACCCAGGCGGCCATTCTTCTGACGGCCTATCTCTTCCTGGTGCTCTACTGTGTGCCCCAGAAAAAGCGGGCGAGGGTGCCTCTGCCCGCCGCCCTGCTCCTTTGGACTGTGATGGGGAGCTATTGCTACGCGTTCTTCTGTACAGGTATGCTCCCCGCCCTGGACATCTATACCCAGCAGTGGGTCACTCAGCGCAACGGCTTTCTGCTCAACTTCTCCATTGCCCTGCGGTACTCCTCGGTGGAGCGGCCGGAGGGCTACTCCAGAGACGCCGTGCTGGAGCTGATGGAGGAGTACCCCGCCCTCCCGGGGGACCCGGACCGGGCGCCGGTAAATATTGTGGCGATTATGAACGAGTCTTTTGGCGATTTAACCATTTTTGAGGGGTTGAATCCTTCGGAGGACCCCACCCCCTTCCTCCACTCCCTGGAGGAAAATACCATTAAAGGCTGGATGTACTCCTCGGTTACCGGCGGGGGGACGGCTACCGTGGAATTTGAGTATCTCACCGGCTTTACCAGCCTGTTTCAGCCGCCCCACACGGTGGCCTACCAGCTCTATGTGGAGGAGGGAATGCCCTCCCTGGCAGCCCTGGCCAAGAGCCAGGGCTACGCCACGACGGCCTTCCACCCCTATAAATCCTCCGGCTGGAACCGGGTGCTGGCCTACCAGTATCTGGATTTTGACCGGCAGATGTATCAGGAAGATGTGCCCAATCCCTACATGATCCGCAGCTATATCTCAGATCAGTCTGATTATGAGATGATCTACAGGTCCACGGAGGCGGAGGAATCCAGCTTTTTCTTCAATGTCACCATGCAGAACCACAGCGGCTATGCCCAGGGCTGGCGGAATTTGCAGCGGACCATTCAGCTGCCCGAAAACCTGAAGGCGGCGGACCGGACGGCGGAGCAGTTCCTGGCTCTGATGCGGGAGAGCGACAAGGCGCTGGAGGAGCTGATTACCTACTACAGCCAGTGTGACGAGCCCACTCTGGTGGTGTTTTTCGGGGACCACCAGCCGCCCCTGACCAACGCCTTTTATGAGGAGCTCTTTGGCAAGAAGCTGTCTGAACGGACCACAGAGGAGGTTATGCGGCAGTATGCCGTCCCCTTCTTCATCTGGGCCAACTACGACATTGAGGAGCGCCGGGATGTGGTGGTCAGCCCCAACTACCTGGGGGCGCTCACCGCGCAGATGGCGGGTCTGCCCCTCACAGGCTACATGAATTTTCTGCTCCAGATGTATGAGGAGCTGCCTGCAGTTACTCCGGTGGGCTTTGTGACGGCGGAGGGGCAGTTTTTGTCCAAGGCGGAGCTGGACGAGGCGCAGCAGGATTGGCTGTGGAGGTATGAGGTTCTGAACTACTGCGGCATGGTGGGCCTCTTTGACGAGGCCCGGTCCATGTTCTACGTGGAGGAACAGCTGGAGTGAAGAGGCGGCATAAGGCGGCCCCCGGAAAATCCGGGGGCCGCCTGCCGCTTAAATTTTGGTGATATCGATGGGGGTCAGGTCCTCGCTGCGGCTGCGCTGCCGGACGGTGAGCAGGGCCCGGGCGGTGTCGATGGCGGTGACACAGCCTACGCCGTGCTCCACGGCGGAGCGGCGGATGCGGAAGCCGTCGCTGTCGTGCTTGCGGCCCCGGGTGGGGGTGTTGATAATCAGGTCCACCGTGCCCGAGGCGATCATGTCCAGAATATTGGGGTGAGCCTGGGATACCCGGTTGACGCTTTTGCAGGGGATGCCCGCGTCGGTGAGAGTCTGGCAGGTGCCGGCGGTGGCGTACAGCTCCACCCCCATCTCCTCAAAGCCCCGGGCGATGGCGATGCTCTCCCCCTTGTCCTCGTCCTTTACCGTGATGATGACCCGGCCGCCCTTCTTGGGGGCCCGCATACCGGAGCCCTTGAAGGCCTTCAGCAGGGCCTGGGGGTAGGTCTCGGCCAGGCCCAGCACCTCGCCGGTGGATTTCATTTCCGGACCCAGGCCGGTGTCCACATCGGTGAGCTTCTCAAAGGAGAATACCGGGGCCTTGACAGCGAAGTATTCGCTCTCCTTGAAGATGCCGGTGCCGTATTCCATATCCTTCAGCTTCTCGCCCAGCATGACACGGGTGGCCAGGTCGATGATGGGCACCCCTGTCACCTTGGAGATATAGGGGATGGTGCGGGAGGACCGGGGGTTGACCTCAATCACATAGATATCGTCGTTGTACAGGATATACTGGGCGTTGATGAGGCCCACCACCCCCAGGTGCCTGGCCATGTTCTTAGTGTGCTTGAGGATGAGCTCCCTGTGCTTGTCCTCCAGGTGGAGGGGCGGGTAGACGGCGATGGAGTCCCCGGAGTGGACGCCAGCCCGCTCTACGTGCTCCATGATGCCGGGGATGAGGATGTCCTCCCCGTCGAAGACGCCGTCCACCTCCAGCTCCCGGCCCATGAGGTACTTGTCCACCAGGATGGGGTGCTCCTGGACGGTCATGTTGATGATCTTCATGAACTCCTCAATGTTCCGGTCGGAGTAGGCGATCTCCATACCCTGGCCGCCCAGCACGTAGGAGGGACGGACCAGTACCGGGTAGCCCAGCTCGTGGGCGGCGGCCAGGGCCTCCTCGGTGGTGTAGATGGTGCGGCCCTTGGCCCGGGGGATGCCGCACTTGGACAGGATATCGTCAAACCGCTCCCGGTCCTCGGCGGCGTCCACCCCGTCGGAGGAGGTGCCCAGAATCCGGACGCCCATGTCGGTAAGGGCCTTGGCCAGCTTGATGGCCGTCTGTCCGCCGAACTGGACCACCGCCCCCCAGGGCTTTTCCTGTTCCACGATATTTTGCACATCTTCCGCCGTAAGCGGCTCAAAGTACAGCTTGTCGGCCACGTCGAAGTCGGTGGAGACGGTCTCCGGGTTGTTGTTGACGATGATGGTCTCACAGCCCAGCTTTTTCAGGGCCCAGACCGAGTGGACCGAGCAGTAGTCGAACTCGATACCCTGGCCGATGCGGATGGGGCCGGAGCCCAGCACCAGCACCTTTTTCCGGCCGGACCCGTCGTCCCGGGCCTCGTTCTCCCCGTCGTAGGTGGAGTAGTAGTAGGGGGTCTCGGCGTCAAACTCGGCGGCGCAGGTGTCCACCATCTTGAAGGCGGGTACAATGCCGTACCGCTCCCGCAGGGCTTTCACACCGGCCTGGGTCATGCCGCACAGGGCGCCGATATAGCTGTCGGCGAAGCACATCTCCTTGGCCTGCTTCAGTGTGTCGATATCCGGCTCCCCCTTGCACCGTTTCAGCTCCTCCTCCATGTCGATGATCCGCTTGAAGCCGTCCAGGAACCAGATATCCATCTTGGTGATGGAGTAGATTTTTTGCGGGGAGAAGCCACGGCGCAGGGCCTCGGCCACCACGAACAGCCGCTCGTCGGTGACGTTTACCAGCAGCTCCTCAATCTCGTCGGTGTACAGCCCCTCCAGCTTGTCCAGCTTCAGTGCCCGCACATTCAGCTCCAGGGAACGGATGGCCTTCATGACGGCCCCCTCGAAGGAATTGGCGATGGCCATCACCTCGCCGGTGGCCTTCATCTGGGTGCCCAGTGTGCGGCTGGCGGTGGTGAATTTGTCAAAGGGCAGGCGGGGGATTTTCAGCACGCAGTAGTCGATGGTGGGCTCAAAGCAGGCGGTGGTCTTGCCGGTGACGGCGTTGG
>CAJUSG010000012.1 GCA_910589085.1 uncultured Oscillospiraceae bacterium
GGTGGGGCTGGGCCTTTTTGGACCAGGAGAACTCGTCCACCGCCAGATAGACCTCAAAGCCCAGGTCCCGGATGGCGTGGACGATGCCCTTGTGGGACAGGGTAAAGGGGTCGAAGGTGCCGGGGAAGAAGGCGATCTTCCGGGGCTTCTCAAAGGTAAAGGGCCCGTGGTCCAGCCGGCGGATGGCGATAAAGCGGTTGATGTGGGCCAGGGCGGCGGCCCGGTAGAAGAAGGTGAGGCCGTCCTGCCGGGAGGAGGACTCCTGGGTCAGGAAGAGCAGCTTCCGGTAGCTGAGGGCAAACAGCCGGGCCGTCTCCGCCATATCCAGGATGGGGCTCTCGAAGAGGACCTTTCCGGTGACCAGCAGGGCCTCCTGGCGCACCGTCTCCCGGTAGTGGGCCAGCCCCTGAAGGAGCAGGCCCAGCAGCTCCTGCCGCCTGGCCTCATAGACCTCCCGCTTCTCGGAGAAGCGGTCCTTGTAGGCGGGGTAGTGCTGGAGCAGCACGGCGATGGTGTTCAGCGCCCCGGCCACGGCGGAGTCGTTGGGGGAGCCCAGCAGGGACTTGAGCCACAGCACCTGTTCGTCCAGCTCGCTGGGGTGGAGGTAGAGGGCGGCCTCTCCCAGGTACTGGGGGATGTACTTTGAGATCTCATACTGGCCCATCTCCAGGCCCTTGCCCAGCTCCACCACCACCTCGTTGCGCTGGTCCCGGCGCAGCATAGACAGGGTGCGCACCAGGGCGGAGCCGGCGGTGTGCCGCACCACCACCCGCTCCGACACCTTCACCAGGTTGGAGAAGTGGGTGGCGATGTGGAGCACATGGGTCTCCACCCCGTGCTCCACCTGGTCCCGGAGCAGCTCCACCCCGGCCACCTTCACGATCCAGGGGGTGGCGATCTTCAGGTTGTCCAAAAAGACCTCGCTGGTGATGTTGGTGTGATACAGGGTCTCCTCCAGCTCGGACACATCCCGGCCGGCCCGGCGGAGGATGCGGCACTTGAGGAACACGGTGGTCAGCTGGCGGGAGGGGGTGTCCTCCACAATCCGGGCAATGTGGGCCATCTGGGGGTGGCTGCGGGGGATATTGCGCACCGTCTCCCGTAGGAACTGGAGGGCGGCGGTCACCAGTCTGGGGTCCTCCGCGGCGGTAAAGTGGGCGGCGAAGCGGACCAGCTTCTCCCGGGTGTCCTCCCCGTAGTGTTTTGGGGGGAGATACCGGGCGGCGTCCAGCAGGGTGAAGGCGGTGTCGTCGTCGGTGTGCTCCGGGTCGCCGTAGTAGTCCAGCAGGGCGTCCAGGAAGCGGGGGATATCCCCGGGCCGGGCGTGGTGGAGCATAGACTCCACCACCAGCTTCAGGGTGTAGCTGATATGGGAGCGCTGCTGGGGGGTGGTCTTGTGGTCGGGGAAGATAATCATGTCCAGGTACTGGCCCCACAGGGTAAAGGGCACCTCCTCCGCCGGATCATTCTGGGCGTGGCTGGGCACCTCCTTGCGGTAGACCAGGTGGAACCGGGCGATAATCTGGCCGATGAGGGCGCCGGCCTGGCGGCGGATGTCGCCCTCACGGTGCATCAGCAGCTCGTAGAGGAAGGACAGGGCCTGGGTCTTCTGCCGCACCGACAGATAGGTAAAATACTCCTCAAACACGTTGAGGTAGGCCCGCAGCTGCTGCCAGCTCTTGGCGGAGCGGGCCCCCTCGATGATATTGCCGAATTTCTGCTCATTGGACAGCATGTGCATCAGTCTCAGGTTGTGCTCCACCGACAGGAGGATCAGCCCGTCCAACGTCTCCTCCGGCCCCATGAGGGCGGGGTCCTTTCCGGGGACGGGGGAGCGGGGCCTTCCTGTCAGGTCCACATCCACCCCCAGGGAGCGCATATAGTCCTCAAAGTCGTGGAGCTTGCCGTAGACGAACTCATACCGCCGCCGTTTTTTCCGGTCCACGTTGTCCAGCTTGGACAGGATTACCTGAAAGGACTCGTCCAGGGGGTAGAGGACCACGATCTCGTTGCCGTCCTTATCCCGCTCCGACTTGGAGCGGAAGTCGGCGTAGATGAGCAGCAGGGACTCCACCGACAGGGACTCCAGCTCCAGGTCCCAGGTGGAGTGGTTGGAGGCGATGTGGCTGATGTCCTCCATCCTCCGCTCCAGCAGCCACTGGTCGGTGTAGTAGTAGTGGAGGTAGGGCACCCGCTCCCCGGGGCGGCAGCCGAACTTGCCCACGTCGTGGGCGGCGGCGGCTCCGGAGATCAGAGCCAGATCCACCTCCACCCCGGCGTCCGCCAGCCCCCGGGCGGCGGTCATGGCGATGTAGTGGACCCCGGCGATATGGCTGAGGGTTTTGAAGGGGGTAAATTCCATCCCCAGGCGCATCAGCTCATAGAGGAACTCCCCCCGCCAGGCGGCCAGGAAGCGGCGGTACTCCCTGGCCTTGTCACAGGCCTCATACTCCTCCTCCGGCAAGAACTGGAAATCCAGCATGGGGTCGAAGGGCAGGGCCTCCCGCTCCCGGTCCAGCAGCAGCTGGAGGACAATCAGGTAAAACTGCGCGCCGGCGCCGCACCGGCCGGCCTCGGGGGCAAAGCCGCCGCCGGGGTACATCAGGCCGCATACATACTGGTAGGTAAAGGGCCCCCAGCCCTTCTCCGGCCCCTGGGGGCAGGTCCGGTCCAGAAGGGGGGCGCACAGCTCCAGAATCCGGGCGCAGCTCAGCCGCTCCCGGATGGGGAACAGGGCCTCCAGCCCCTGGGTCCACTCCTGGGTCTGCATCAGCTCCGCCACCGCCTTTCGGCTGGGGACGGTCCCGGGGGCCCGAAGGGCCAGGGCCTCAAAAATATCACGGTTCAGCTGGCGGACGGTCTTGTTCATGCTGCCACCTCATCTCCCGCCCCGCATCTCCGGGGCGGCAAAATTTATATGAAATTACCATAATTTTAGCATAAGCCAGCCGGTTTGAAAAGAGGAAAAACGGGAACCCGCCCTCGCTTGATAAACAATAAAAAACAACGCCGGAAAACCGGCGCTGTTTTTACCGCCTGTCCTCCAGCACCCGGCCGATCACCGCCCCCAGCAGCAGGATATTGCCGCACAGGTAGAGCCAAACCAGCAGGATGATGAGGGAGGCCAGGGAGCCATAGACCAGGGCATAGCGGGAGGACATGCCGATAAACCAGGAGAAGAGCGCCGAGGCGGCCACAATGGCCAGCGCGGCCAGCAGCGAGGCCAGCACCACCACCCGCCGGCCCATGGCGCCCCTGGGGGTCCCCGCCCGGTAGACGATGAGCACCAGCAGCAGCACAAAGCAGAACAGCAGCAGGTAGCGCATCCACCGCCACAGCCCCGACAGGGGCGGGATCAGCTCAGCGATCCGCCGGGGCAGCCGCTCCTCCAGCAGCCAGAAAAACCACTCGCCGGTAAAGATGACCACCACCGACAGGTAGATGGTGAGCAGAAACAGGGCGGACAGCGCCACGCTGAGGACCACCCGCCGGACGGCGTGGGTATTTTTCACCCCGTGCAGGCCGTCCATGGCGGCCAGCAGGGTGCGCAGCCCCGCCGAGGCAGAGATGAGGATGGTGACCAGGCTGGCCAGCAGCAGCGCCCGGGACTGGCTGCCCGCCACATAGCCCAGATAGTCCCGCATCACCAGCAGCACCTCGTCGGGCAGGAACTGGTCCAGGGACAGGAGCAAATTTTCCAGGTCCAGGTGAAACAGGCCGATGAAGTAGTTGACGCACACCAGCAGGGGGAACAGGGTGAGAATCAGGAAGTAGGACAGGGCCGCCGCCGCCCGGGGCGCGCCAATCTCCAGATAGAGCTCCGCCGCCTTCACTCCGAAGGAGACCGGCGGGAATGACAGGATTTTTTTCATCAACGGGCCTCCTTTCGGCAAAACACCGGCTTGCACGGGCGGATATCATCCACCTGTGACGACATCTCCCTATAGAAGGCGGGCGCATACTATGCGCCCCTACACAATTCTATCACAGCCTGCTGTCGAAATACATACGAAAAAAGCCGTCTGTACCTCAGACGGCTTTCTACGCGGCTTCAGAAACTCAGGCCAGCTTGCTCAGCTTGACGGTCATCTTGCTCTTCTTGTTGGCGGCATTGTTGCGGTGCAGCAGACCCTTGGCGACAGCCTTGTCCACCGCCTTGACAGCCACCTTGTAAGCGACATCGGCCTCGCTGCGGTTGCCTTCCGCCACCGCGGCCTCAAACTTCTTGATGTCGGTCTTGAGCGCGGATCTTGCGGCCTTGTTGCGCGCAGCCTTGGACTCAGCCACCAGAACACGCTTCTTAGCAGACTTAATATTCGGCAAACCAAACACCTCCTCCGATTTTCATCGTTAAATTGGGCACAGTACGCCCGTGCAGATTTGTATTGTACCATCGACCACGGGAAAAATCAACTGTTTTTTTAATTTTTTTTGCGAAAGCTGGATATTTTTTCAAATGCCGCAAAAAATAGTACGGCAAAGGAAATTTTTCCACAATATCTTGCGTAGGAGGGCACAGCCATGCGTATGCGCCGGACGGACCTGGCCCTGGAGGCCCGGGAGCTTTGGCAGGAACAGGCGGGGGCTGTCACCGCGCTGCCCGGGGTCGAGGCCCGGGACAGCCTGCGGGAGGGCATCCCGGTAAACACCGTCAAGGTGCTGGACCAGCGGGGGGAGCAGGCCCTGGGCAAGCCCCGGGGCAGCTACATCACCCTCACCCTGGAGGGGCTGGCCAGCCGGGAGGAGGGCATTTTTCAGCGCTGTGTTCATGCGGTGGCGGACGAGCTGTTCGGCCTGATCCAGGGGACGCCCCCCGGCAGTCTGGTGCTGGTGGCCGGCCTGGGCAACCGGGCCATCACCCCCGACGCCATCGGACCAAAAGTCCACGAAAATGTGCTGGTTACCCGGCATTTAATTCAAAAAATGCCGGAATATTTCGGAAATCTGCGCCCCGTGGCCTCCCTGGCCGCCGAGGTAATGGGCACCACCGGGGTGGAGAGCGGCGAGCTGGTGCGGGCGGTGTGTGAAAAGCTCCGGCCCGCCTGCGTGGTGGCGGTGGACGCCCTGGCCTCCCGGTCGCTGAAGCGGCTGTGCAAAACCGTGCAGCTCGCCGATACCGGCATCACCCCCGGCTCCGGGGTGGGCAACCACCGGCTGGGCCTCACCCGGGAGACCTTGGGCGTACCCGTTGTGGCTGTAGGCGTTCCCACGGTGGTGGACGGGGCCACCCTGGCCGCCGACCTGCTGGGGGCCGACGAGCTGCCCGACCTGGGCGAGGGGCACGACCTGCTGGTCACCCCCAAGGATATCGACAGCCAGGTGAACGACCTGGCCAAGGTCATCGGCTACGGAATCAGCATGGCCCTCCAGCCCGGTCTGTCGGTGGAGGAGCTGGAGCTGCTGCTGGCCTGACTGTCCGCCACAGGCGGATTTTTATACTGTTTGTATTTTTTGTGTAAAATAATACACCCAAAAAGGCGCCAAAATCGACCTTTTAGGGGTCCAAAACGGGTTAAAAGGGGTCCTTTTAGACCCTGTCCACAGGACACGGACATTTTTGGATAGTCCCGGGGAAAGCGGGGCAGACTAGAGGAAAATACTGGAAAAGGATGTGGTCATGATGGTTAAGGGGATCACCCGGCAGGTGATTCTGGTAAAATCCCCCGACCCCCGGCTCTTCGAGGAGGCCATCTTTATCGTCAAGGAGGAGGCCCTGGCCCGGGAGGGGGTGAGCGCCGACAAGGTGCTGCGGGAGGCCCGCCAGGCCGCCGACGGCTATATCAGGCAGGGCAAGGTGTGGAACCGGCGGCTGGAGCGGCTGCCCGCCCCCGCCTGGGGCGCCCTGGGCGCGGCGCTGGCCTCGGCGGGGTGGGCGGCGTGGCTGTTTCTGCTGTAACAGTTCGGGCGGCGGCGCATAGTATGGTGTGAGGGGGCCGGCGGCAGGCCCCCCGCCCCGGCGCCCCTTCGGCGCTTTCACCAAGGACAAGAGGTTTTTCTTCTTTTTCCTCCTTATAACAGAGCTGGCGGCCCGGTGAAGCCTTCATCGGGCCGCTTTTGTTGCCATAGGGCAGGGGTTCTACCCCCGCCTATCCCTGTAAGAGATCAGGCAAGGGCAGAGCCCTTGCCCTGCATTCGAAAGATTTCCAAAATCCGGGATATCCCGTAAAACCAAAAAACAAAATACCGTATAAAATGCCGCCCCTTCGGGCAAACTGGCCACAGGCCAATTTTTACCGAAAGGGTGATTTTACATGCAGGTAAAGGATTTGATGAATCCCAGCGCGGTGACGGTGGAGCCCGCCTCCTCGGCGGCGCTGGCCGCCCGGCTCATCAGCCGGCACAACGTGGGCGCCCTGCCGGTGTGCGGCCCCGACCGCCGCCTCCGGGGAATGGTCACCGACCGGGACATCGTCCTGCGGTGCGTGGCCGCCGAGGAGGACCCGGCCCAGACCCCGGTGCGGGATATTATGACCCGCTCCTGCACCTGCGTCGCACCCGGCGACGACTGCCGGGAGGCCACCAGGCTGATGGCCCTCCACCAGGTGCGGCGCCTGCCCGTGGTGGAGGGCGGAAAGCTGGTGGGGATGATCTCCCTGTCTGACCTGGCCCGCAGCGGCCGGTTCGATATGGAGGCCGCCCAGGCCCTGTGCGAAATTTCGGAAAATATTGTGGTCCGCTGATTGGACAAAATCCCTCCTGTGCCCTATAATAGAGGCGGGAGGGATTTTTTATGGAGCTGACCCCTATCGCCCATATCCGCAGCGATTTTTCGGAAAAGTTCGGCATCCCCCGGCAGAGCGGCCTGGTGGAGGAGCTGTCCGCCACGGTGGTCTTTGAGCCGGAATACCGGGACATCAGCGCCCTCCAGGGGCTGGACGGCTTCTCCCACCTGTGGCTCATCTGGGAGTTCTCAAAAGTCCGGGGCTGGTCCCCCACCGTCCGGCCCCCAAGACTGGGGGGAAACAGGCGGATGGGGGTGTTCGCCACCCGGTCCCCCTTCCGGCCTAACCCCCTGGGGCTGTCCTGCGTGAGGCTGAGGGAGATTCGCCGGGACCGGGCGCTGGGACCCGTCCTCATCGTCGCCGGGGCCGACCTGCTGGACGGCACCCCCATCTACGATGTGAAGCCCTATCTGCCCTACGCCGATTGCAGGCCCGACGCGGTGGGGGGCTTCGCCGCCCGGCCCAAGGAGGCCGATCTCACCGTGGAGTGCCCGCCAGCCCTGCTGGACCGCGTCCCGGCGGACAAGCGGTCTGCCCTGCTGGCCGTGCTGGCCCAGGACCCCCGCCCCCAGTATCAGGACGACCCGGAACGGGTCTACGGTATGGCCTTCGCCGGTCTGGAGGTGAAATTCCAGGTGGCGGGGGACAGGCTGGCGGTGACGGAGATTTTGTAGGGGCGCACCAAAAGCCTCCTTTTGAAAGGAGGTGCCCCAGTGGGCACACTGGGGCGGAGGATTGATTTCGCCGCAGGCGAAATGTGCGAAGCAAGCGAGGTTTCCGCAAATCTTGTTTACTTCGTATGTTTTGCTTCGCAAAACGCAATCCTCAGTCAGCCTGCGGCTGACAGCCCCTTTCAAAAGGGGCCTTGCCCCTGCGGGGGACGGGGGCTTACGCCCATACAGCGGCTGGAACCTTAAATTTTTTCAAAAACCTATTGACTTTCCCCCTTGTGGAAGGTGTAGAGTAGGGACAGAAAGGGGGATCGCTCATGAAAATCAACGAGGTGGAGGCCCAGGTGGGCATTACCAAAAAGAATATCCGCTTCTACGAGGAACAGGGCCTGCTGTCCCCCCGGAGGGACAGCTCCAACGGCTATCGGGACTACGGCGACACCGAGGTGGCCGTCCTGCGGCAGATTAAGCTCATGCGCAAGCTGGGCGTGCCCCTGGAGGAGATTCGGCGGATGCAGGCCGGGGGCACCGTCGCCGACGGGATGCGCCGCCACCTGGTTACCCTGGAGCGGGAACGGCACAGCCTGGAACAGTCTATTCAGCTGTGCTCCAACCTGAAGGACCGGGAGGAACGGCTGGACACCCTGGACGCCGCCGCCCTGCTGGAGGAGATGGAACAGCTGGAACAGAAGGGCACCACCTTCCAGGATAAACAGAAAAACGACGCCAAGCCCGCCCGGTACGCCGGCGCCGTCGTCATGGCCCTGCTGACCACCGCCCTCATGGCCGCCCTCATCGTGCTGATGGTGTGGGGCTTCACTGTGGACCCCGCCGACGCCCCGCCTATGCCCCTGCTGGCCGTATTGGTGGCTATCCCCGGGGTGATTATCCTGGGGGTGCTGCTGGCCCTGTTCCAAAGGATTAAGGAAATTCAGAAAGGAGAGGAAGACGATGCGAAAAACTACTAACGGGAAGGGCTTTGCCGGAGCGGTGGTCATCACCATTCTGACCGCCGGGTTTATGTTCCTGCTCACCGGGGCCATGCTGGCCGGCTACTTCGGCGAAAACCCTGAGCCCTTCGCCACCGGGGTGATCCTGTTCACAGCATTTTTGTACCTGGCCGTCGCTGTGGGGGTCATTGTGGCCCTGTTTCAGCGGTGGAAGGAGATCAGGGGAGGCGAAGAGGATGAGGCCAAGAAGTATTGACCGGAAGGCCGAAAAACGTGCGGCGGTGCGGTCTGTGGTGGTAAGCACCCTGCTCCAGCTGATGATGGTGGCCGCCCTGCTCTGGCTGCGGACCATGAGCCCCCCGGACTGGCTCAGCGGACTGCTGCTCCTTCTCGCTGTCGCTGACCTGATTACCATCCCCTTTACCTTTACCGCCCTGTGGCAGCGGGTGCGGGAGATTGAAAAGGGCGAACTGGAAGAAGCCAAAAAATATTGATTCTATTTTTTATAAGGAGGAAAACATTATGCTGCTGGTAAATATCGACTACATCCCCGGGAGGGAATTTGAGGTGCTGGGTATGGCCAAGGGCACCGTGGTCCAGTCTAAAAACTTCGGCAAGGACTTTATGGCCGGCATGAAAACCCTCGTCGGCGGCGAGATCACCGGCTACACCGAGATGCTCAACGAGGCCCGTCAGATCGCTGTCAAGCGCATGGTGGACGAGGCCGAGGGTCTGGGCGCGGACGCCGTCGTCAATATCCGCTACGGCTCCTCCGCCGTGATGCAGGGGGCCGCCGAGGTCATCGCCTACGGCACCGCGGTGCGGTTTAAGTAAGCCTGTGGGGGCGGCACAGAAGCCGCCCCTTTCCTTATGCGGAGCCCTGCCCCCCCCGCCTTATTCCAATCTCGGTTTATCCCCTTTCGGGGATAGGCAGGGGTAGAACCCCTGCCCTACATGATCTGCCGGGATATGTCCCTTCCGCGGCATTTTCCGTGTTGACAGCCCCCATTTTCCGGGCTTATAATGCAGTCAGTGCTCCCTAAAATAAAACAGGAGATGACTGTCATGTTTGGTTTGTTTGGAAAAAAGGAGGCGGCCGCCCCAGAGGAGCGGCTGGCCAACCTCCAGAACAAAAAGGACTGGGCCGGGCTGGCTAAGGCCTACTATGAGCTGGGCACCGCCGCCATGGAGCAGGGCGACCTGAATCACGCCCAGCTGTGGCTCCACCGGGCGGATACCATCTACAGCGCTGACGACACCACCTATGAGAAGGTGGGAGACAAGCTCACTGACGACTGCTCCGACCGCATCGGTACCCTGGAGGACGAGGAAGGGCTGCTCTACAACGCCGTTCCCGCCCAGATTGAGGAGAAGGCGGAGGAACTGAACGACCTTCAGGTCCGCATCTGGGGCCTGCTGTCCATCGCCAGGCTGGTACGCCTGGGGGAGCGGCTGGCCGCCCTGCCCGGCTGCGAGGTGCTGGGCCAGCTGGGCTGGGCCGTGGATATGATGTTCAATTCTCTCCAGCAGCCCCCCGCCCAGGAGGAATTCCAGAGGCTGATGGACCTGTGCAACAGCCTGTATGAGCTCAACGGCAGGCCGGTGTACTACACCGGACAGGTGGACGTCCCCGGCGGAGCCCCCTTCCAGGTGTTCGACCTGAACGGCATGATGGGGGTGGAGCAGGAGCTCAACGACTACATCGACAGCCACCTGCGCCTGCTGGCCGCCCTGAGCCAGGGGGCCGAGGAGCTGCCCGCCGCCGGAAGCAGCATCGTGGCCTGCGCCCTGCTGCCCGATTACTATATCCGCACCGGAGCGGAGGAGCTGAACGACGTCCCCCAGATCAGGGCCGAGCTGGCCCGCGTGGAGGACGACTACCGCTTCGTCTCCTCAAGTTTCACTTGGGAACAGGCCGCGCAGAAAATTTCGGAGTATAAGCAGCTGGATATTCTGGCAAAATGAGAAAATCCCCCGGCGGATCGCTCCGCCGGGGGTGTTTATATCAGGACAGATCGCGGGTTAAAAGCTCCATCCAGTTTTGCCTGCCGCTCAGCACGCGGGAGATGTTTACCACCTTTTTATCCTCATCCAAGGTGTAGAAAACCAGGTAATTTCCCACTGAAGTCATACGGAATCCAGCCGCCGCAAGGCAGCTGTCGGGGACCAGGGCAAAGCGTTTGGGCATGACTGCTAAGGACGAGACCGTTTCCTCAAGGCGGTCCAGAGTATGCTCCGCAGTGGATGGTTCCCGCAGGCGCATGGCGATGTAATGCAAAATGCCCCGCATATCCGCCCGCGCCTGCCTGGAGATATCGACGCTATAGCGTTCCATTTTTCAAATCCTCCCGGAGCTTGGCAAACACTTCATCGGCCGGGATTACCCGCCCCGCCCGGATATCCGCCATCCCCTCCTCCAGAAGGGCGTAGAGCTCAAAACGGGCGGTAAGACGCTCGTAGGCCTCGATGCTCAGGACAGCCAGGTCGCCGGCGCCGTTTTTGGTGATATACACCGGCTCGCCGTATTGGTGGCAAAAGGCGGATATCTCATTGTAGTGGTTCCGCAGATCGGAGCTCGGTCGGATGTTCGGCATAACAGCACCCCCTTAATATCGTTATTCTATCAAAATAACGATACCTTGTCAAGCGTTCCCGGTCTCAGCAGTAAAGTGCCCCGGGGTGCTGTGGGGGGTACTTCGTATGTTCGCTTCGCGAACGCAATCCCCACCGCCCTCCGGGCGGAGCCCCTTTCAAAAGGGGCCTTTTTCGTCTGCGGACGGGGGTTACTCCTTCCTTTGATAGGGCGTCGGATCATCCGTCAGCCCTACCAGATAGTCCAGCGATACCTTGTATAATTTCGCGATTCGCATCAGAATTGACAATTTGGGTTCATGGGTGCCCAGCTCATAGTTCTGATAGGCTTTTTCTGTCAGATCGCAATAAATCGAGACCTCTCTCTGTGTATAGCCGCCCTCTTTCCGACAGTCCCGCAAACGCTGTGATAAAATTTTTAGCATCCTTACATCAACACCTACGATTGTTCTTGACAAGACAGTATAGGGTGTTATAATGAAAATTATACTAAAGATTTTACAGGAAAGAGATTAGGTGCTTTCTATGGAGCAAAAAATATCCTACACCCTGGGGGACGACCTCATCGCGGGGGTCATCACCGCGGCGGTGATGTCGGAAAAACGGCGGCCCGGGCTGTGGCAGGACATGCTGCGGGCCCTGGACCGGGGGGCGGCGAAGACCAGCGAGGGCACCGCCAACGCCTTTCTCTTTCGGGCCATGCTGGACCGCCTGCTGGAGGAATTTCACGCCGGTGAGCCGGAAAAATAGAGGCTGTCCGCCAAAAGGCGGACAGCCTGCTTCGTTTTACCGGTGATACAGCTTGTTGGTCTGATATTTGGGCTCGCAGGTGAGCTGGAGGCCCAGCTTCTTATAGGTGACGGCATCCGCCGGGGAGAGAATCACCGAGCAGTGGGCCTGGCAGCCCTTGAGGGCGGCCAGCTGCTCCAGCGCCCTGGCGGCCTTGGGCTCGGCGCTGGCCGAGGAGGCCAGGGCGATGAGCACCTCGTCGCTGTGCAGACGGGGGTTGGCCGAGCCCAGATACTCCACCTTGACCGTCTGGATGGGCTCGATGGCCGACTGGGCGATGAGGTGGACCCCGTGTCCCCCCGCCCCCGACAGGCGCTTCAGAGCGTTGAGCAGGGCGGCGGCGGAGCACCCCATGAGCTCGGAGGTCTTGCCGTCGATCAGCGTGCCGTCGGAGAGCTGAATCGCCATGGCCGGCTCGCCGGTCAGCTCCGCCAGCTCGTTGGCCCGGGCCACCACCGGCCGAATCTCCGGGGTAATCCCCGCCTGCTGCATGAGCAGCTCCAGCTTGTACACCGCGCTGTCCGAGCCCTTGCCCTGGCGGCGCTCACAGACGGCGTCGTAGTACCGGCGGACAATCTCCTGCCGGGCCGCCTCCTGACAGGCCGCGTCGTCGAAGATACAGCTGCCCGCCAGGTTTACCCCCATGTCGGTGGGGGACTGGTAGGGACAGGAGCCGGTGATCTTTTCAAATATGGCGGCCAGCACCGGGAAGACCTCCACGTCCCGGTTGTAGTTCACCGTGGTCGCGCCGTAGGCCTGGAGGTGGAAGGGGTCGATCATGTTTACGTCATCCAGGTCGGCGGTGGCCGCCTCATAGGCCAGGTTGACCGGATGCTTCAGAGGCAGGTTCCAGATGGGGAAGGTCTCGAACTTGGCGTAGCCCGCCACGATCCCCCGCTTGTGCTCGTGGTAGAGCTGGGAGAGGCAGGCGGCCATCTTGCCGCTGCCCGGACCGGGAGCGGTGACCACCACCAGAGGATGGCTGGTCTCGATATACTCGTTGCGGCCGTAGCCCTCATCGCTGACAATCTTGCCGATGTTGTGGGGGTAGCCCTCAATGGGGTAGTGGCGGTAGACCTTCAGCCCCAGGCCCTCCAAGCGGGCCTGAAAGGCATCGGCGGCGGGCTGGCCCGTGTAGCGGGTGACCACCACGCTGCCTACGTATAAGCCCCGGCCCCGGAATTGGTCGATGAGCCGGAGGACATCGCTGTCGTAGGTGATGCCCAGGTCCCCACGGACCTTGTTCTTCTCAATGTCCCCCGCGTTGATGGCGATGATGATCTCCGCCTTGTCCCGCAGCTGCTCCAGCATCCGCAGCTTGCTGTCCGGCTCGAAGCCCGGGAGCACCCGGCTGGCGTGGTAGTCATCGAAGAGCTTGCCCCCGAACTCCAGGTAGAGCTTGCCCCCAAATTGGGCGATCCGGTCCCGGATGTGCTGGGACTGGGTGGTTAGATACTTCTCGTTGTCAAAGCCTCGCTTGGCCATTCCCCATTACTCCTTTTTCTCTCATTAGTAAAATATACCCTAATATTTTACATCCGGAGGGGGAGCAGCGTCAAGAGATTTTGATCGCTCCCACTTGCGGATTTTGCCGAATATTGTTATACCGACTGTGCTGCCCCACCCCATACTGGCAACGGGAAGGGGGTGAAAGCTATGGAATTTATTCTTGGTTTCTTGGTGTCGTTCATAGCGGGTATAGCCAGCCACTATACCTGCAAGTGGCTTGACCGACGCCGAAGGGGACAGTAAGCCCGCCCCAGCAAAAATGACCCCCGGAGAGCAGCCTCTCTCCGGGGGTCAGCCTTTTGGTGAAAGCCATGGAACTAATTGGCTCTTGGTCTGAAGTCATTATACCACAGCCTGCTTTGTATATGCAAGGGGGAAATTTATTTTTTTACTGGGGCAGGGCCAGGTCGCCCTCTTTGATCCAGCCGATCCTTCGCAGAAGCTGGCAGAAAATCACCGACAGCACGGCGGGCAGGATGAAGCAGACCAGAATCAGTCCAACCCAGTGGAGGGCCGTGGGGCTGATGGCCGCCGCCCCCTCCGCCAGTGCCCGCTCGCTGGGGGCCAGCCAGCCCGTCCACACCCCGATCTGCCCGCACAGGCCGCAGGTGCCCATGCCGGCGTTGATGGGATCGCCGTTCATCTCCAGCCGGAACAGGCAGGTGGCGATGGGCCCTGTGACCGCCGAGGCCAGGGTGGGCGGAATCCAGATGCGGGGGTTCTTTACAATATTGCCCATCTGGAGCATGGAAGTGCCCAGGCCCTGGGAGACCAGCCCGCCCCAGCGGTTCTCCCGGAAGGACATGACCGCGAAGCCCACCATCTGGGCACAGCAGCCCGCCACGGCGGCTCCCCCCGCCAGCCCCACCAGCCCCAGGGTGTGGCAGATGGCCGCGGAGGAGATGGGCAGCGTCAGGGCAACCCCCACCAGCACCGAGACGGCGATGCCCATCCAGAAGGGCTGGAGGGTGGTGGTGCGGTTGATGAGCGTGCCGAAGGCGCTGGCCGCCGACCCGATGGGGGGAGCGATGAGGTAGGACAGCACTACCCCGGTGAAGATGGTGACGGCAGGGGTGACCAGCAGGTCTACCTTGGTCTCCTTGGACACCGCTTTGCCTGTCTCGGCGGCCAGAATGGCCACGAACAGCACCGCCAGGGGGCCCCCCGCTCCCCCCATGGCGTTGGCCGCCTGACCTACCGCCGCCAGGGAGAAGAGCACCAGAGGCGGGGCCTGAAGGGCATATCCGATGGCAATCGCCATGGCCGGGGCCGACATGGCCGAGGCAAAGCCCCCCATCTCCACCAGGAAGGGCAGGGACAGCTGGGTGCCCAGGGTTTTGATGATGGTGCCGATGAGCAGGGAGCAGAACAGACCCTGGGCCATGGCCCCAAGGGCGTCGATGCCGTAGCGCCTGGCGGAAATAATGATGTTTTTCCGCTTTAAAAATTCCTTCATTTCAATCTCCTCTTCTTAACAAAATAGTCCACACCGGTGTCTTGACACCTGTGTGGACTATTATAGCGGCTGAGGAAAATTTGTCAAGGGAAAGACTGCGGGCGGGAATGTCTTACTGCGTATTTTATCCTGATTGATTTTCTATGACGCCTCTGTAGGGGCGGCTATCAGCCGCCCGCCCCATGACGAACCGCATCTTCTGGCGAGACGGGCGGATAATATCCGCCCCTACATTAAATCTGCGCAGGAGCCCGTCCGCCGGGACGGGGGTTAATCCCCCCGTCTGCCCTTTTTCCACAGCACGAAGGCCAGAATCAGACCGGCGGCCAGCCAGAGAAGGCCAAGGACCATGATGAGGCTGGCGAGGCCCGAGAAGACCCCCTGAAAGCCGGAGAGCGGGGAGGTCTGAGGGGCCACTCCCAGGGCCTCCATCACGGCCCCCTCCAGCTCGGGCGGGCCGCTGTAGGTCCAGCCGCCCCCCGCGCCAAAGCCGCCCATGCTCCCCATCATCCGGTTGGAGGCGGAGAACATGCGCCCGAAGGCCCACCGGGCAATGCCGCCCACCAGCGTCACCCCCAGCCCCTGGAGGGCGATATAGACCCCCGCCAGCCAGCCCCACCGGCGGGCCATTCTTCCCACAAAGCCGGGGAGGCCCTCTCCGGGCGCGGGCGGCGGCGGGGGCGGGGGCGTCTCCTCCCGGGGCTGGACCGGAGGAGTGTCCCCCTCCGGCTCCTCGTCCCCGTTCAGAAGATGGTCGGTGGTCACGCCGAAGGCCCTGGCCAGGGCCAGCAGCTTGTTCACGTCCGGCGAGGCCTCGCCCAGCTCCCACTTGCTGACAGCCTGGCGGGACACCCCCACCCGGGCCGCCAGCTCCTCCTGGGACAGCCTCCGGTCCCGGCGGTACCAGGCGATTTTTTCGTTCAGTTTCATAAGTTGTGCCTCCTTTCCTGTGGGTACAGCCTATCAGAAAAGGTGGTTGCGGTCCACCAGCAGGGGCTGGAACTTTCCGCAACCGCCGGTTGCGAATGGGTTACACCGGGCCGATCCACCAGGCATGTCCGCCGTTTTTCCAGTCCGTCCAGCTGGTCAGGCAGATATTCAGGTCTACGTTGCCCTCGATGCCGTCCACCTGGCCGGTGCTGGAGTACTGCCACATCTGATAATTGTAGCGGAAGCTGGTGGGGGCGGTGTCTTTGGTATAGTGGGCCAGCCAGAAGGGGTAATCCTGGAGGTACTCCAGCTGGATGCCCCCGCTGTAGACCTTCCTGGGACTGCCGTAGGTCATGGGCAGGTAGCCGGCGTCCTCGATCACCTTGCAGAAGGCCAGAGCGCAGGCGGTGACGGTGTTGCCGTCCGTCCCTTGGGTGCGGGAGCCCTCCTTGTCCTGCTCCTCCCAGTCGAAGACCACCGGATAGGTGACGGGATAGTCCCTGATCCACTCCAGCAGCTGTCTGGCCTCCTCCTCCGCCTCCCGGGGGGTGAGGGCCTGGGAGAAGAAATACACCCCCACCTGCAATCCGTTGGCCAGCGCCCCCCGCATATTGGCGTCAAACCAGGCGTCCTTTACAATGCCGCCCGAGGTGTAGCCCCGGTAGCCCGCCCGGACCATGGCGAAGTCCATGCCCGTGGCCGCCACCCGCCGCCAGTCCACCTCCTTCTGGTGGGCGGAGACGTCCACCCCCCGGGTGAAGGGGCCGGCCGAATAGGACAGATAGCCCCGGCTGTCCAGGGTGTATGCCTCTCCGCGGTAGCCGTTGGCGGCCACAGGGCTGGGGGCGGGCAGCTGGTAGCCCGGCCGGAGCCCGTAGTACATCTGGGCGTAATTCATGATGACCGCCGCCCCCTGGGCCCGGCTGGTGTTGCTTTGGGGCAGGAAGGCCCCCTCCGGAGTGCCCTGCATCAGCCGCACGCCGTAGGCCCACTCCACCGCGCCGGCGGCCCAGTCGGACACCTCCGCCCGGTCGGTATACGGGGCCGACGCCCCCGGCTCCTCACGGCCCCGGTCGTTCCAGAGAAGGGCCGCGATCTGCTCCCGGGTGATGGGGTCCTCCGGGCCGAAGGAGCCGTCCTCATAGCCGCTGACCACCCCGTCGGCCTTGGCCCAGCGGATGGCGGCCACATTGGGGTGCTCCGCCCCTACGTCGGTGAAGGGGGCCTCCTCCTCCCCCTCCGGGGCGGGGCTGCCCGCCAGGCGGTAGAGGGCCTCGGCCAGCACCCCGCGGGTCAGCAGCCCGTCGGGCTCGAAGGAGCCGGAGGAGGCGCCCTCCATCAGCTCGTGCTGCTGGCAGAAGGCCACAGAGGCGGCGTACCACGCGCCCTCGTCCACGTCCTGGTATGTAGTTTTGGCCGCCCGGACAGGGGCCGCGCTCAGGGTCAGGGCCAGAGCCGTCAGTCCGGCCCAGCACATCTTAAAGGTTCGTTTCTTTGTCATAGTGTTCCTCGCTCTCTGATTCTTGGGTTTTCGGGAAAGTTTCCCAATGTCGTACTCTGTCAGTATAACACGAGCGCCCCACCGCCCGTCAACTGTATATTAATGGAAGAGAGCGGCGACGTGGGCCCTGCGGGCCAATTTGCCCCTAACCCCTGCCCTGCATAGCACGCCGGACCCTCCAGGGGGAATCTTCCGCTGAACGGGCATTCGCCACTTTACAGCCGGAGTTCAATATGCTATACTGTACTGTGATTGAGTATCGGAGTCTTCTGTCTCATGTGTTTATCCGGCCGGACCCCAGGGCCGGCCGAATGGGAGTGAACAATATGCAGTACAACAAAAACGGCAATTCCCGCAGCTGGAGCAGCTGGCGGATCCTTTTGGTTCTGGGCCTGTTTGTGGCCGTGGCCGCCTTCGGCATGCTGGTCAGCCAGCAGCTGCTGCTGGACAACGCCCGGGCCATGGGCAAAAACCTGGTGACCAGCTACTCCACAGACGAGGACCGGAACCTGAACGAGTATGAGCGCATGGTGGCCCTGGGTATGGCCTACCTTAACGATATGGCCACGGGAAACACCAGTACGGCAGAAATCGGCCGCTGGACCCACGACTTCTTTGAGAAAAACAGCCGCCAACTGAATATTGACGACGCCTATGTATACGCGGTGGTCAGAGGCCGCCTGATTACCAGCGACGGCCTCTCCGACCAGGACGTTCATCAAACCAGCTGGTATCAGCAGGCCATCGCGGCCAGCGGGAAGGTGATCTTCACCGACCTGTACTACAGCGACATCCGCAGCCAGAAGGTACTCACCATCGCTTCCGCCGACCCGGAGACCGACTGCGCCATCGTCATCGACCTGCCCGCCGACCACTTCCAGCAGCACCACAACAAGCAGGACCTGCCTGTGGGGGGCGCCTACTACGTCTGCGACAACATGGGCAACCTGCTGTATTACAATGTCCCCTTTGAATCCACCGAGGAAGTACTTAAAGACTACACCAAGGACCTCTTTGACCGGGTGAACCGGGGGGAGCTGGACGGTAAGAACAACGAGATCATCGGCGTGCAGAAGGTCACCCGGGGGCTGTACTACCAGCACGCCGAGAACGGCTGGCTGTGCATCCTCACCGTCCCCTACGACACGCTGCTCCAGGGCGTGCAGGAGATTCTGGTGTGGTACGGCGCGGGGCTGGTCCTGTTCCTGATCGCGGCTGTGGCCATGTGGCTGCGGGACCGCAGGCTCAGCCGGACCGCCCAGCGCAATGCCGAGACCGTTCAGGTGCTGGGCAATATGTACTACGCCCTCTACCGGATCAATGTGGATACCGGCACCTATGAGATGACCAAGAGCTCCGACTTCGCCAGGCAGGCCCTTCCATGCCAGCAGGGGGACTACAACGACCTGCTGAAGGTTATTATCTCCAGCCTGGGGGATTGGACCGAGGAGGACTTTGTCAACAACTTCTCCCTGGAGAATATCCGGAAGCTGGTGAAGGATCAGGTCCGGGACTTCGGCGGCGAGTTCCTCCGCCAGTACGGGGACGAACAGCGGTGGATCAGCGTGCGGCTGCTCACCGACCCGGAGCAGATCCCCAACGAGGCGGTGCTCTGCTTCCGCGATGTGGAGGCCGAGAAGGAACAGCAGCAGCAGCAGGTGCGGCTGCTGAAGGGAGCCCTGGCCGCCGCCGAGCAGAGCGAGCGGTCTCAGAAGCAGTTCTTCTCCGTGATGAGCCACGACATGCGCACCCCCCTGAACATCATCATCGGCATGACCAGCCTGGCCCTTCAGCCCGACTGCGACCGGGAAAAAATGGAGGGCTACCTCAACAAAATCGGCGCCGCCAGCCAGCAGCTTCTGGCCCTGATTAACGATATTCTGGAGATTTCCCGGCTGGAGCAGGGCAACGTCTCCATGGAGATCAAGCCCTTCGACCTGTGCCAGGTGCTGGAGACCAATGTCTCCCCCTTCCAGACCCAGGCCAAAAACCAGGGCAAGGAGTTCAGTCTGGCCATCGACGTGAAGGACAGGATGATAAAGGGCGACCCCACCCGGCTGGGACAGGTTATCAACAACCTGGTGTCCAACGCCATGAAGTTTACCCGGGAGGGAGATCAGGTGTCCGTCTCCCTGCGGCAGATGGACGAGGGCAAGCGGAACAACTACCTCTTTGTGGTGGAGGACACCGGCACCGGCATGTCCGAGGAGTTTTTGCCCAAGCTCTTCGACCCCTATGAGCGGGAGGTCCGGTTCGGCGCCCGGGAGGTGATGGGCACCGGCCTGGGGATGCCCATTGTGAAGAATCTGGTCACCCGCATGGGAGGTCAGATCGCCGTGAGCAGCCAGCTGGGCAAAGGCACCACCTTCTCGGTTACCATCCCCTTCGATGTGGGCGAGATGCCCCTGCCCGTCCAGGAGCACCCTCCCCGGCAGCTGGCCCAGCTGGACGGACGGCAGATCCTGCTGGCGGAGGACAACTTTCTCAATATGGAGATCGCCACCGAGCTGCTGAAGATGCGGGGGGCCGAGGTGGTTCCCGCCGAGGACGGGCGCAAGGCCCTGGAGGCCTTCCAAAATTCCCCCCACTTCTTCTTCGACGCCATTCTGATGGATATGCAGATGCCCGAAATGGACGGCTGCGAGTCCACACGGGCCATCCGGGCCCTGGACCGGCCGGACGCCAAAACCACCCCCATCATTGCACTGACGGCCAACGCCTTCGCCGAGGATATTACCCGCACCACCCAGGCGGGTATGGACGCCCATCTGGCCAAGCCTATCAACATCGAACAGCTGTGCGCTGCACTGACCAAGCTCATGTCTCAGCGGGCCGGCGCGCAGGATGAACTACCTACGGAAGGTGAGTGAGCTTATGCCCCAAAAAAGAGAACAGCGGTACACCATTCTGGTGGCCGACGACTCGGAGATGAACCGCTCAATCCTCCGCTCCATGCTGGAGGAATCCTATGACATTATTGAGGCCGAGGACGGCCTGCAGGCCGTCGCCGTCCTACAGCAGCGGGAACAGGAGATTTCCCTGGTCCTGCTGGATATCGTGATGCCCAACCTGGACGGCTTCGGCGTGCTGTCCGCCATGAACAAGTATAACTGGATCGACAGCGTGCCTGTTATCATGATCTCGGCGGAGAGCACCCACACCTTTATTGAGCGGGCCTACGACATGGGGGTCACCGACTACATCAGCCGGCCCTTCGACATGATGGTGGTCCGCCGGCGGGTTATCAACACCATTATGCTCTACGCCAAGCAGCGCAGGCTGGCCGCCATGGTCAATGAGCAGATCTATCAGAAGGAGAAGGTCAACAACCTGATGATCTCCATCCTCAGCCACATTGTGGAGTTCCGCAACGAGGAGAGCGGCCTGCATGTCCTTCACATTCAGACCATGACCGAGATCCTGCTGAAAAGCCTGGCCCGCAAAACCGACAAGTATGTTCTGGACCGGGAGACCATCAACCTCATCAGCAACGCCTCCACCCTCCACGACGTGGGCAAGATCTGCATCCCCAGCGAGGTGCTCAACAAGCCCGGCCGCTTTACCAATGAGGAGTTTGCCATCATGAAGCAGCACTCCCAGATGGGGGCCGACATGATGAAGGGAGTCCCCTTCCAGGATGAGCCCCTGGTGAAGTACGCCTATGAGATCTGCCGCTGGCACCACGAGCGCTATGACGGCAGAGGCTACCCCGACGGGCTGAAGGGTGAGGAGATTCCCATCTCCGCCCAGGTGGTGGCCCTGGCCGACGTGTATGACGCCCTGACCAGCACCCGGGTCTACAAGCCCGCCCACTCCCACGAGAAGGCCCTGACCATGATTCTCAACGGCGAATGCGGCACCTTCCAGCCCCTGCTGCTGGAATGCCTGGTGGAGAGCAGCGACATTATTCAGCAGGAGATGGCGGTGGACACCGTCACCCGCGGCGACCAGCGGATTATGGAGAACACCGCGGCCGAGCTGGGCCAGTATGAGGACCTGTCCGCCACCGACCGCACCCTGTTTATCCTGGAGCAGGAGCGGACCATCCACAACTTCTTCGCCTCCATCTCCCCCAATATTCTGTTTCGATACACCTCGACGCCCCCCATGCTCTCCCTCTCCCCTGTGGGCTCCCAGCGGCTGGGGCTGGAGGAGACCACGGTGGACCCCTACCACAACAAGCGTGTGCAGGAGCTGATCGACCTCGACCAGCTGGCCGAGCTGGCCCAGCTGCTGCAGGGCACCACCCCCGAAAATCCCGTGGTGGAGTTCGACGGCTCCGTCCTGCTGGACGGCCGGTTCAAGCCCGTCCATATTATCTGCCGGGCCATGTGGTCCTTTGAGGACCCCCCCCAGTATACCGGCGCAATCGGCAAGGTACTGGAAACCAGAGAGGAGGAAAACCGATGACACTGCAAGAGTGCTACGCCGCCCTGGAGGGCGATTATCAGGAGGTGCTGGGCCGGCTGTACAGCGAGGCCCTGGTACAGAAGTTCGTGGGTAAGTTCCTGTCAGACAAGTCCTTTCAGCTGCTTCAGGACACCCTGAAGGCAGGGGACTACGAGGAGGCATTCCGGGCCGCCCACACCCTCAAGGGCGTAACCCAGAATCTCAGCTTTACCCGGCTGTATCAATCCAGCCACGAGATTACCGAGGCTCTGCGCACCAAGGACTATGACCTGGCGGTGCAGCTGCTGCCCAAGGTGGAGGGGGACTACACCCGCACCGCCGAGGCCATCCGGGCCTATCAGGGCGGATAAGAGACCGATATCTTCCCCGCCCTTCGCCGCGGGGAAGATTTTTTACTTGCCAACCGGCTGGAAAGGCATTATAATAGTCGGGTCCAAAGCCAAATCATTTACACTTTTGGGGAAATACCCACGAAATAGGAGAGGATTCATATGGAACGCACCGCCATCGCCGCCATCTTTGCCGACCAGGAGCGCCTGGGCGGACAGAACGTTACCGTCATGGGCTGGGCCAGGACCATCCGCGACATGAAAACCTTCGGTTTTATCGAGCTGAACGACGGCTCCTGCTTCAAAAACCTCCAGGTGGTCATGGACGCCAATGTGCTGGACAATTTTAAGGAGATCGCCGGCCAGAACGTGGGGGCCGCCCTCATTGTCAAGGGGGAGGTGGTGCTCACCCCCGGGGCCAAGCAGCCCCTGGAAATCAAGGCCGCCTCCATCGCCGTGGAGGGCCCCTCCTCCCCCGAGTACCCCCTCCAGAAAAAACGCCACAGCGTGGAGTATCTGCGCACCATTCAGCACCTGCGGCCCCGGACCAACCTGTTCTCCGCCGCCTTCCGGGTGCGCTCCGTGGCCGCCCACGCCGTCCACTGCTTCTTCCAGGACCGGGGCTTTGTCTATGTCCACACCCCCATCATCACCGGCAGCGACTGCGAGGGCGCCGGGGAGATGTTCCAGGTGACCACCCTGGACCTGAACAACCCGCCCCGCACCCCCGACGGGCAAATCGACTATACGAAGGACTTCTTCGGCAAGCAGACCAGCCTCACCGTCTCCGGCCAGCTCAACGCCGAGAACTTCGCCATGGCCTTCGGCAACGTCTACACCTTCGGCCCCACCTTCCGGGCGGAGAACTCCAACACCCAGCGCCACGCCGCCGAGTTCTGGATGATTGAGCCCGAGATGGCCTTCGCCGACCTGAACGACTATATGGACACCGCCGAGGACATGATTAAATATATCATCCGAACCGTGCTGGAGAAGTGCCCCGACGAGATCGCCTTCTTCAACTCCTTTGTGGACAAGGGCCTGAAGGAGCGGCTGGAGCATGTGGCCGCCGCCGACTTCGGCCGGGTGAGCTACACCGAGGCGGTGGAGATTTTGGCGAAAAACAACGACAAATTCGACTTCAAGGTGGAGTGGGGCACCGACTTGCAGACCGAGCACGAGCGCTACCTCACCGAGCAGGTATTCCAGCGCCCCGTCTTCGTCACCGACTACCCCAAGGAGATTAAGGCCTTCTATATGCGCCTCAACGACGACGGGAAGACCGTCGCCGCCGCCGACTGCCTGGTGCCCGCCATCGGGGAGATCATCGGCGGGTCCCAGCGCGAGGAGCGGCTGGAGCTGCTGGAGGGCCGCATCAAGGAGCTGGGCATGGACCCCGAGGATTACTGGTGGTACTGCGACCTGCGGCGCTACGGCTCCTGCCGCCACGCCGGCTACGGCATGGGCTTCGAGCGGATGGTGATGTACCTCACCGGCATCAACAACATCCGCGACACCCTGCCTCACCCCCGCACCGTGGGCAACGCCGAGTTCTGATGGGGTCCGAATTGCAAAAAATCCCCGGCGTTGGGGCCCGCATGGCCGGGCACCTGGAGCGCATCGGCTGTCCTACCCTGGACAGCCTCAGAGGCCGGGACCCGGAGGAGCTCTACCGGCGGGACTGCCTGTCTCAGGGCTGTCAGGTGGACCGGTGCGTGCTCTATGTCTACCGCCTGGCCGTCTACTACGCCGAGCACGGGGAATGTCCGCCCGACAGACAAAACTGGTGGGATTGGAAGGATTGACAGAAACAGGCCCCGGCGCAGTGCGCCGGAGCCTGTTTTTTATTCTATGATATTTTCCAGCTCCTCCCCCGCCAGGTAGCGGCGCAGGTTCTCCTGGGCCATCTCCACGCACCTCCGGCGGGTGATCTCCAGCCGCATCCCCCCGGCCACGTGGGGGGTGAGCAGCAGGTTGGGCAGCTCCCACAGGGGACTGCCGGCGGGCAGGGGCTCCGGAGTGGTGACGTCCAGGGCGGCCCCCCACAGCTTGCCCGTCCCCATGGCCTCCGCCAGGGCGGCCTGGTCCAGCACCGACCCCCGGCCCGCGCTGAGGAGGATGGCGTCGTCCTTCATCAGGGCGATGCGGTCCGCGCCTATCAGCCCCGCCGTCTCCGGGGAGTGGGGCACCACCAGCGCCACCACGTCCGCCCGGGGGAGAAGGGCATCCAGCTCGTCCATGGTCCCCACCCGGTCAAAGCCCTCCACCGGGCCGGACACCCGCCGCTTCAGGCCGGTGGTATGGGCCCCCAGAGCCTGGCACAGCCGGCCGAACTCGGAGCCTATGTGCCCCGCCCCCACCACCAGGACCCAGGCCCCCAGGATGGTCTTCATGGGGCCCTCGTCCTTCCAGCGGCGGGCCCGCTGGCTGTCCCGGTAGGCGGGCAGGCAGCGGCACAGTGACAGCAGGCAGGTGAGCATGTGCTCCGCCACGCTGCGGCTGTTGGAGCCGCTGGAGGAGGTGAACAGCACCCCCTCCGGCAGCTTGCCGGCGTAGTCGTCGGCCCCCGCCCACATGGTCTGGAACCACTTGAGATTCACCGCCGCCCCCATGGCCTCCGGCCGGGGCCAGCCGAAGATTATCGTGGCGGCGGCCAGCTGCTCCGGCGTCACCGTGCTCCGGCCGGCATAGACGTGGACCGCCCCGGGGGCGATGGACTCGAACTCCTCACGCTCCCCCTCGTGCAGGGGGAGGAGGTTTAAAATATATTCGGACATGGCGGTGCTCCTTTCGACTTTCAGGCGGTCTGATTGCGGCGGCGCGCCGGGTCGCCGCGCCCTACAGGCTTCCTCGTAGGGCGTGACCACTGGGCACGCCGTTTTCTCCATTATACCTGCCCTCCTCTCCTGTGACAAGCCCCATTCTTCGCCTTTACTCCCAGGGTAAGCTGTGGTAAAATAAAGTGACATTTCCCAGGAAAAGGAGGCCGCCCCCATGAGCGTCGCCCGCGACACACCCCTTACCCAGCTCCCCGGCGTGGGGGAGGCCCGGGCCAAAAAGCTGGAGAAGCTGGGCCTGTCCGCCGCGGGGGACCTGCTGGCCTGGTATCCCAGGGATTACGAGGACCGGAGGAGCCTCTGCGCCATCCGGGACGCCCCCCTGGAGGGCCGGGTGTGCATCGCCGCTATGGCCGCCGAGCACCCCCGGCTGGCCCGCATCCGGAAGGGGCTGGAGCTGGTCCAGGTGAAGGTGGTGGACCACTCCGGGGCCCTGCACCTCACCTTCTTCAACCAGAGCTACGTGGAGCGGGCCATCCGGGCCGGGGAAGAGTATATCTTTTACGGCACCGTGGAGGAACAGGGGCGGCGGCGGTCCATGGTCAACCCCATCTTCGAGCGGGTGGGCAGACAGGCCTTTACCGGCTGCATTATGCCCGTCTACCGGCTGACCGCGGGCATCTCCAACCACCTGCTGGCCTCCCTGGTCCGGCAGGCCCTGCCCTGCGCCCAGGGGATTCCCGAAACCCTGCCCCAGCACATCCGTCAGGCCCATCAGCTGGCGGCGGCGGAGTTCTCCGCCAAAAACATCCATTTCCCCGAAAATGAGGAGGCCCTGGCCCTGGCCAGGAGACGGCTGGCCTTCGAGGAGCTGTTCTATCTGGCGGTGGGCCTCAGCTTCTTGAAGAACCGCCGGGACAAGGGCGGAGAGGGCTTCTCCGTCCCGCCCAGGCCAAAAGAGGAGTTTCTGGCCCTGCTGCCCTTCTCCCCCACCGGCGCCCAGAGCCGGGTGATGGACCAGACCGCCGCCGATTTGACCTCGGGCCGGCCCATGAACCGGCTGGTTCAGGGGGATGTGGGCTCGGGCAAGACTGCCGTGGCCGCCTTCGCCGGCTGGCTGTGCGCCAAGGGGGGGTATCAGGCCGCCCTCATGGCCCCCACCGAGGTGCTGGCCGAACAGCACTACCGGTCATTGTCCGCCCTGCTCGCCCCCGCCGGGGTACGGGTGGGTCTGCTCACCGGGTCCATGACCGCCGCCGGGAAGAAAAAGACCCGGGCCGCCCTGGCCGGGGGGGAGATCAGCTTTGTGGTGGGCACCCACGCCCTCATCTCCCAGGGGGTGGCCTTCCAAAGGCTGGCCCTGATTGTGGCCGATGAACAGCACCGCTTCGGGGTGGCCCAGCGGGCCGCCCTGGCCGCAAAAAGCGGGGAGGATACCACCCCCCACGTGCTGGTCATGTCCGCCACACCCATCCCCAGGACGCTGGCCCTCATGATCTACGGCGACCTGGATGTGTCCGTCATCGACCAGCTCCCCCCGGGCCGCACCCCCGTGGCCACATATGTGGTCCGGGAGGACAAGCGTCAGCGGATGTATGGCTTTGTCCGCAAACAGGTGGCCGAGGGGCGGCAGGCCTACATCATCTGCCCCGCCGTGGAGGACAACCCCGACGCCGCCCTGCCGGGTGAGGAGAGCCCCGCCCTGAATCTGAAGGCCGTCAAGACCTACGCCCAAACCCTCCAGCGGGAGGTCTTTCCCGACCTGCGGCTGGGTATCCTCCACGGGAAGATGAAGCCCAGGGAGAAGGAGGCAGCTATGTCCGCCTTCGCCAGCGGAGAGACCCAGGTGCTGGTGGCCACCACCGTGGTGGAGGTGGGGGTGGACGTGCCCAACGCCTCCATCATCATCATCGAGAACGCCGACCGCTTCGGCCTCAGTCAGCTCCACCAGCTCCGGGGGCGGGTGGGGAGAGGGCCCTATCAGTCCCACTGCGTCCTCATCACCGGCACCCGCAGCCTGGAGGCTATGGAGCGGCTCCACACCCTGGCCTCCACCACCGACGGCTTCAAAATTTCTGAGGAGGACCTGAAGGCCAGAGGGCCGGGGGACTTCTTCGGCAACCGGCAGCACGGCCTGCCCCAGATGAAGCTGGCCGACCTGGCTGGGGATATGCGGCTGCTCAGCGAGGCCCAGGAGGCCGCCCGGGAGCTGCTGGAACAGGACCCCCAGCTCACCGCTCCGGAGAACCGCCCCGTCCTGGAACAGGTGCGCCGGCTCTTCGCCGATACGCCGGATATTTTTAACTGAAAAACAACTATAGCATTCTTCTAAATTCCCAACAACAATTTTGTAGGGGCGGGTACTACCCGCCCGTCCGGAAGAGCCGTGTTACCCTTTTGCGCTACAACCAAATGGTATTGGACAAAATAAAATAGAAAAGAGGCAAAAATATGACACACCTCGAGAAAGCCCGGGAGCTCCGGGCCCGCACCGACGTACACTTCAACTGCTGCCAGGCCGTGCTGGTCGCCTTCGCGGAGGACATCGGCCTCACCGAACAGCAGGCCTTCGACCTGGGGGCCAACTTCGGCTCCGGGATGCGCTGCGGCTCGGTCTGCGGCACCCTCACCGGCGCCCTGATGGTGCTGGGCATGAAGGGCTACGACGCCGAGCAGTCCACCGCCTTCCTGCGCAGGTTCCGGGAGGACCACGGGGACATCAACTGCGCCGCACTGCTGAAGAAATCCCACGACGCGGGCATTCCCCGGAAGGAGCACTGCGACGGCCTGGTCTTCGAGGTCGTGGAGATGCTGGACTAACACCCGCCGGGGGACCCAGCCGCCCCGGGGAACAACCAAACAGGGACGCCCCGGTGGGGGCGTCCCTGTTTGGTGATCTGGAAGGATGGATGAAAAAGGAATGATGGAGTAAAGGCCGTAAATCCGCTGAAATTCCGGCAAGAGCGGCAGCCGGTGCTTCGTTAAATTTTTAACCTTTGCTCTGTGAAAGACTTTACCACTCCGCAGCCCGAATTGCCATCCCCAAATCCATTATATTCATTATTGGTATTTCATTATATCTCTCCCGCTGTCTCCAGTTGAAATCGGCGCTAAAAAGTTGTATGATGGAACAGTCGAAAATGATACACAGAGAGGAGCATCCCCTTGGACGAACTGCGGCAGCTGCCCATCCCCTTGCTGGTCTGGTACCGGGAAAACGCCAGAGTCCTGCCCTGGCGGAGCGACCCCACCCCTTACCATGTGTGGGTGTCAGAGATTATGCTCCAGCAGACCCGGGTGGCCGCGGTGCTGGACTACTACCGCCGTTTCCTGGAGTCGGCCCCCGATGTGGCCGCTTTGGCCGCCCTGTCCCAGGACCGGCTGATGAAGCTCTGGCAGGGGCTGGGCTACTACAGCCGGGCCAGAAACATGCAGAAGGCTGCGGTACAGATCGCGGAGGACTATGGCGGGGTATTTCCAAATACTTATGAGGCGATCCGCGCCCTGGCCGGGGTGGGGGACTACACCGCCGGGGCTATCGCCTCCATCGCCTTCGGCCTGCCCGTCCCCGCAGTGGACGGAAATGTCCTGCGGGTGGCCGCCCGGATCACCGGGGACAGCGGCGACATCACCACCCCCGCCATGAAGAAAAAGGTGACCGCCGCCCTGGCCGAGATCATCCCCCTGGACGCCCCCGGGGACTTCAATCAGGCCCTGATGGAGCTGGGGGCCACCGTCTGCCTGCCCAACGGCGCCCCCCTGTGCGAGCGGTGCCCGGCGGCCTGCCTCTGCCGGGCCTTTCAGGAGGGGCGGACGGGGGAGCTGCCCGTCAAGGCGGCCAAGAAGGCCCGCCGGGTGGAGGAGCGGACCGTCTTTCTGCTGTTCTATGGGGACCGCGTGGCCCTCCGCCGCCGGCCGAACCGGGGTCTGCTGGCCGGGCTGTGGGAGTTCCCCAACGAGCCGGCCGACGGCACCCTCTGGCTTCAGCGGTGGGGGCTGTCCGCCCCGCTGGCCCGGGCGGGGACGGGGAAGCACATCTTTACTCACATCGAATGGCACATGACCGCTCTGGCCGGGGAGCTGGACGGCCCCGACCTCCCCCAGGGCTGGGTGTGGGCCGGCCGGGAGGCACTGCGGGACACCTACGCCGTTCCCAACGCCTTCCGGAGCTTTGAAAAGACCGTTTTGGACCGTCTGGGACATTTTTAGCGGGGGGTTTTGTTCCTTTTTCTTGAAAGAAAAAGGAACCGAAAAAGAACTTTTCCTGTTATTACTCTGGGATGAAAGGGTTTGGCTGATGTGATTTGCAATTTGTGTCCCCGGCACTGCGGGGCGGAACGCACCGGGACTGCCGGGTCCGGCCACTGCCGGATGCCGGAGATGCCCGTCCTGGCCCGGGCCGCCCTCCACCACTGGGAGGAGCCCCCCATCTCGGGCACCCGGGGCTCGGGAACGATCTTCTTCTCGGGCTGCTCCCTGGACTGCGTCTTCTGCCAGAATGAAAAAATCAGCCATCAGGATTTTGGAAAATCCGTCACCCTGGACCGCCTGCGGGCGATCTGCCAGACCCTCATTGACCAGGGGGCTCACAACCTCAATTTCGTCAACCCCACCCACTACGCCCACACCCTCGCAGCCCTGCTGGAGAAGTGGAGGCCACCTATACCCGTCGTATTCAACACAGGGGGATATGACAGAACGGAGACCCTGCGGGGGCTGGAGGGCAAGGTGGACATCTACCTCCCCGACCTGAAATATCTGGACGGCGCCGTCGCACGGCGCTGCTCCGGGGCCCCCGACTACCCGGAGGTCGCCCAGGCCGCCATCCGGGAGATGGTCCGTCAGACCGGCCCCTGCCGGTTTGATGATAACGGACTGTTATTAAGGGGCACCATTATACGCCACCTTATCCTCCCCGGTCAGCTCAATCAGGCCAGGGAGGTGATGGATTGGGTCGCCCGGGCGTTTCCGCCGGGGACGGTGCTGTTCTCCCTCATGAGCCAGTACACCCCCTGGGGGGACCTGTCCGCCCTCCCGGAGCTGAACCGCCGCCTGCGCCCAGGCGAGATACGCTCTGCCCGGGAGTACATGGAGAACCTGGGACTGGACGGCTTTACCCAGGAGCGGACCAGCGCGAAGGAGGAGTATACCCCGCCCTTTGACCTCACCGGAATATGAAAGGAGCCTGACGTGCCGCGTCAGACTCCTTTGGGCGATTTTGAGGGCGTTCTGTTGACGTACAGGTGGGTTTCTGCTATAATTCGACACAAGGGAACGCCGGTTAAGGCGAGGGCGGTTTGGTCTATCCTCCGAAAGGGGGTGAGGCCCAATGCCAGCGACAATGACTGTCACATTTCGTATCCGTGGTTACACTGTGACGATTCAGGTCAAGGTCAAGGCAAGCGGAAACCGCCACTCTGGCAAGTGACGGTTTCTTTCATTTGCAAACCGTAACATAGAGGCCAAACCGCCAGCGCTGGGCGATTCCCCTACACAGCTGTAGTATACCACATTTTTGTGGCGGTGTCAAGCTGTGGGACGGCTCCGTTCTCATTTTTGAGGCGGGGCCGTTTTATTTATGGTAGGACGACCCCTCGCTGATCTTGAACGCCCGGTAGATCTGCTCCAGAAGCATGACCCGGGCCAGGTGGTGGGGGAAGGTCATAAGGGACATAGACAGCTGGGTGTTGGCCTCCGCCTTGATGGAGGGGTGGAGGCCGTAGCTGCCGCCGATGATGAACACCATATGCTTCTCCGGGCTGCGGCCCGGCACGGGGAACATCTGGGGAATCTCCTCGCTGGAGCGCATCCGGCCCTCCACGCACAGGGCCGCCACCCGGGAGCCGGGGGGTATCCTGGCCCGGATGGCCTCCCCCTCCTTGGCCAGAGCCCCGGTAATCTCCCCCAGGGTGGGGTCCTTGGGCAGCTTGGCCTCGGGAATTTCGAGGACTGTCAGCTTGCAGTAGGGGGACAGGCGCTTCACATACTCGGCGCAGGCGTCCTTGTAAAATTTCTCCTTCAGCTTGCCCACACAGATCAGATAGACGCTCAGCACACCGATACCCCCTTGGGGCTCCAGGTGGGGCCGGTGAGCTTGGCAGGGGCCACCCACAGGGAGATGTCCCGCTCCGGGTCGCAGTCCATGGCCAGCAGCCGCAGAGACACCGCCTCATAGGCCCGGACGGGGGTATTGTTGGTCTGGGACAGGTGGGCCAGGATGACAGCCCTCGTCCCGGACTCCACCGCGAAGGCGGCCAGCTCCGCCCCCGCCTCGTTGGACAGATGGCCGTGGTTCCCCAGGATGCGCTGCTTTAAGTAGTAGGGGTAGGGGCCCGATTTGACCCAGTCCACGTCGTGGTTGGTCTCGCACACCAGCAGGTCGCAACCCGCCGCCGCCCGGCGGACCGGCTCGGTAATATGGCCCAGGTCGGTACACAGCACCATGCGGCACCCCTCCCCGGCGATGGACCAGCCCACGCTGCCCGCCGCGTCGTGAGGGGTGGGAAAGGACTCCGCCCACAGCGCGCCGATCTGCACCCCGGTCCCCGCCTCCTGGGGCCGGAACAGCTCCTTTACCTCATCGCACTGGTTCCGCTTGTACCACTCCCAGAGGGTGGGGCGGGTGGCATAGATGGGAGCCCCCGCCTTTTTGGACAGCACCCGCAGGCCGGAGACGTGGTCGCCGTGCTCGTGGGTGAGGAGGATGGCGGACAGCTGGCAGGGCTTCACGCCCAGCTCCGCCAGCCCGGCGGTGATCCGCTTGGCGGAGATGCCCGCGTCCAGCAGGATGTGGGTGTCCCCGCAGGACACCAGGGCGGCGTTGCCTGTGGAGCCGCTGGCAAGGGTGGTGAAGGTAAACAAACTATCGCTCCTTTTACAACAATTCAGGGCCCGACATCCCTGCCGGACCCTGGGGAATATTGTAGGGCACGACGGCCTGGCCGCGCCGCCTTATTATCCTGCAAAATCGGGCCGCCGGCCCCTGGGGACGGTTACCCCACCTGGGACTGATCCTCCTCGCCGGGCACCGTAATTACCCGGATGTCCGCCCCCACCGCGGCCAGCTTCTCCACGATGGTCTCATAGCCCCGCTCGATGTGGTGGATGCCGTCGATCTCGGTGACTCCCTGGGCGGCCAGGCCGGCGATAATCATGGCGGCCCCGGCCCGCAGGTCGCAGGCGTGGACGGGGGCCCCGGTCAGGTGGTCCACCCCCTCGATGACGGCCACCTTGCCGTCCACCTGGATGCGGGCACCCATGCGGCGGAACTCGTCCACATAGCGGTAGCGGTTGTCCCAGACGCCCTCCGTCAGAACGCTTGTCCCCTGGGCGACGCACAGCGCCGCGGCAATCTGGGGCTGCATATCGGTGGGAAAGCCGGGATAGGGCATGGTTTTTACGTTTACACGGCCCATGGGGCCCTCCCGGCGGAGCAGAACGGCGTCGTCCTGCTCCTCCACATCCACCCCCATCTCCACCAGCTTGGCGGTGATGCAGTCCAGGTGCTTGGGAATTACATTTTTGATGAGCACCTCTCCCCCGGCGGCGGCTACGGCGGCCATGTAGGTGCCCGCCTCGATCTGGTCGGGGATGATGGAGTAGGCGCCGCCCCGCAGACGGGCCACCCCCCGGATCTTGATGACGTCGGTCCCCGCCCCCCGGATATCCGCCCCCATGGAGTTGAGGAAGTTGGCCAGGTCCACAATGTGGGGCTCCTTGGCGGCATTCTCGATGATGGTCATGCCGTCGGCCAGGGTGGCGGCCAGCATGATGTTCATGGTGGCCCCTACCGATACCATGTCCAGATACACCTGTCCCCCGGTCAGGCGGGCCCCGCCTGGCACCCGGGCGCAGATCAGGCCGCTGCGCACATCCACCTCAGCCCCCATGGCCACAAAGCCCTTGATGTGCTGGTCGATGGGCCGGCCGCCCAGGTCGCAGCCCCCGGGCAGGGGGACCTCCGCCCAGCCGAAGCGGCTGAGCAGGGCGCCCACCAGATAATAGCTGGCCCTGATCTTCCGGGCCAGCTCGTAGGGCACCTGACGGTTTCGTATATTGGAGCAGTCCACCTCGACGGTGGTGCGGTTGATGGTGCGGACATTGGCCCCCAGCTCCCGCAGGATCTGAAGAATCAGCGTTACATCGCTGATTTGGGGCACATTTTCAATGCGGCATACCCCGTCCACCAGAAGGGCGGCGGGAATGATGGCGACAGCGGCGTTTTTTGCTCCGCTGATCTGGATGGTTCCGTGGAGGGGACTGCCCCCGTGAATCAGATACTTGGTCAAATACCTGCACCCTCTTTTCCATGTCTTGGAGTATATAAGAATATACGGCATTTATGCCATATGTAATATCAAGCCCGGCCCCGCCGGCGGCAGGGCACAACAAACCGGATACATTATAGCACTATTATGTCCGGGTTGCAACAAAAATTGCGTGGCTGTGAACAAATTGTTAAAAAAGACGGACAGGGGAGATAAAATACTTTCTCCCCTGTCCGATGCTCAGAATTTTCCTGTCATTAACTGTAAAATATGGGGTGGATATCATCCCGCCCTACGGCCTCCGCCCCTGGTATTTCTCCTGAACCCGGGGCAGCAGATTGGACAGCCGCACCTTCTCCTGCCGCTCCAGCAGGTCGCCGATCAGCTGGTTGGACACCAGAAAGCCCTTGGGCGTGAGCCGCCAGCGGCCGGCCGGCGTCTTCTCCGCCCAGCCCTGGGCCTGAAAGTCCCGGAGGCGGGCCTCGATGGGGGCGAAGTCCATAAAATAGCTCCCCCGGTACTCCCACTCCTCTATGCCCATGGCGGTGCGCAGACGGAGCATCAGGTACTCGCTGCCCCGCTCCTCCCGGGGGATCAGGTCCTGACTGTCCAGAAGGGGGACATCCCCCTCCAGCACGCCCCTGATGTAGCCCTCCAGGTCCCGGACCCAGGAGCAGCGCCGGCCCCCGAAGTCGGAGTGGGCCCCGGGGCCGAACCCGATATAGGGCTGGGTCAGCCAGTAGCGGAGATTGTGCCGGGAGGCATGGCCCGCCCGGGCGAAGTTGGAGATCTCATACTGCCCGTAGCCCGCCTGGCTCAGCCGGTTTACCGTCCACAGGTAGAGGCTGGCCTGTGAGTCGTCGCTGAGAAGGCGCTCGCCCTTGGCCACTCGGGCGGCCAGAGGGGTGCCCTCCTCCACCTTCAGCCCGTAGCAGGACAGATGGTCCGGCTCCAGCGCCAGGGCGTGCTCCACCGTGTCCCACCAGCTGGGCACCGTCTGGAGGGGCAGACCGTAGATCAGGTCCAGGGAGAGGTTGGCAAAGCCCGCCTTGCGGGCGGCGGCCACCGCCTCGTCCCCCTGCTCCACCGTGTGGGGGCGGCGGACCGCCCGCAGCTCCGCCGGACAGGCCGACTGGAGCCCGATGGAGATCCGGTTGAAGCCCGCCTTACGCAGCATTTTCAGGGATTTGAGGTCCACGCTGTCCGGGTTGGCCTCCAGGGTGACCTCGGCGTCCTTTTCCACCCGGTAGTTCTTTTTCACCGCCGACAGCAGCTCCCGCAGCCGCTTCGCCCCGTAGAAGCTGGGGGTGCCGCCCCCAAAATAGACGGTATCCACCACATACCCCTTGGCCGCGAAGGCGCTCTCCTTCAGGTGGGCCAGCACGGCCCGCTGGTAGTCGTCCATCCGCCCCTCCTGCCCCGCCAGGGAGTAGAAGTCGCAGTAGTCGCATTTGCTGCGGCAGAAGGGGATATGGATGTAGATACCCAGCTTCTCATTGGCAGGTTTTTGTCTTCCCAGCATGGCCCGGGCCTCCTTATCGGTACAGAAAATCCAGCCGCTCCAGCGCGCCCCGCACCCGGTCCGCCGCCTCCCGGTCGGGACAGAGGACGGTGTGCAGGTGGACCCCCTCGGTGAGCTGGGACAGCGGGGCGGCCTCCTCCCGGCGGCAGCGGGCCACAAACTGGGCCACGTCATACCGGCTGGACAGCCGCAGAGGGCCCGTGAGCTGGCCGTAGATGGGGTGCTCCACTATGACATCCAGCACGGTGCACCCCTGGTCCACCATGGCGTTGAGCTCCTCCGCCATCTGGTCCGCCCGGTGGCGGCAGGCGAAGGTGCAGGTCACCCCCGAGGGGGGACGGGGCAGGACATAGCCCCGGGGGGTGGCGGTGATCTCCAGCCCGCCGGCCCGGAGAAGGGCCACGTCGCCCACTATAATCTGCCGGCTTACCGACAGCTCCTTCGCCAGGGCGGCGGCGCTCACCGGACCCTCCGCCCGGCTCAGCCGCTCCGCCAGCGCCCTCCGGCGCCCCTCGCTGTCCATACAGCCTCCCCCTCTCCCACTGTCTTTTTTTCTAGTGTAGCACACCAAACTCCTCAGGGCAAGCTTGACTTTTTTGTCAAAAGGTGTATATTTTTATTGGGCGCTCTCTCACCTGCCGGGACCGCCCAAACATGTTTCTATTGTAAAGGAGAATGTGGAATGAGCAAAACATTTTGGAAGCGTCTGGCAGCCGGCGCCCTCTCCCTCTGCCTGCTGACAGCCCTCACCGCCTGCGGAGGCGGCCTGACCGAGAAGGACGCGGAGACCTATGTGAAGGGCTACCTGGACGCCGCCTATTTGGGCAGCTACGATCAGGCCTACATCGACCTGGTGGAGGACATGACCATGGACGACGCCAAACAGGACCACAGGGACTATGTGGAGATTGAGGCCCAGAACATGCTGATCTTCCTGGAGGTGGACTACCCCACCGACGAGGTTGTCAGCGCCGCCGAGGAGCTGATGGAGGAGATTTACTCCCGCGCCCAGTACAAGGTGGCTCCGGCCAGCAAGACCAAGGACGGCGACTTCGTGATTGAGGTGACCGTCTCTCCCATCGAGCTGTTCTCCCTGCTGAGCGACGAGGACTTCTTTGAGGCCCTGGACGAGGCCGGCTTCAACGAGGCCGAGACCGAGGAGGAGCTGGAGGCCTCTGACGCCATCTACGGCCCGCTGATGCTGGAGAAGGTGAAGGCGCTGCTCCCCCAGCTCACCTACGGCGAGGACCAGGTCATCATGCTCCACCTGAAGGCCGACGACGACGGCTACTACTCCCTGGTGGAGACCGGGATGGACACGCTGGACAAGAGCGTGATCGACTATTTTGGCTCCTATATGAAATAAGCCCCTCCGCCTCCCCGCCGGGAGGCGGTTTTTTATGGGGGCCCAATCAAGACAAAGCTATTGACTTTCCCCCTGTAAATTTATAGAATAGAGGGAACCGTATTATCCCAATTCATCATAAAGGACTGAGACGCTATGGCCAAGGAAAATAAAAAACAGGTGGAACAGATCACCGACATGGAGGTGGACTTCGCCCAGTGGTACACCGACGTGTGCAAAAAGGCGGAGCTCATCGACTACTCCTCCATCAAAGGTATGTTTATCTACCGTCCCTACGGTTACGCCATCTGGGAGAACATCCAGAGCGAGCTGGACAGGAAATTCAAGGAGACCGGCCACGAGAACGTGTACCTGCCCATGCTCATCCCCGAGAGCCTGCTCCAGAAGGAGAAGGACCACGTGGAGGGCTTCGCCCCCGAGTGCGCCTGGGTCACCCTGGGGGGCAGCGAGAAGCTGGAGGAGAAATACTGCATCCGCCCCACCTCCGAGACCCTGTTCTGCGAGCACTACAAAAATGTGATCCACTCCCACCGGGACCTGCCCAAGCTGTATAACCAGTGGTGCTCCGTGCTGCGGTGGGAGAAGACCTCCCGCCCCTTCCTGCGCCACCGGGAATTCCTGTGGCAGGAGGGCCACACCATGCACGCCACAGCCGAGGAGGCCCGGGAGGAGACCATGCGGATGCTCAACGTCTACGCCGACTTTTTGGAGAACGTGCTGGCCATGCCGGTGGTCAAGGGCCGGAAGACCGACAAGGAGAAGTTCAACGGCGCCGAGGAGACCTACACCGTGGAGTGCATGATGCACGACCACAAGGCCCTCCAGAGCGGCACCAGCCACTACTTCGGCGACGGCTTCGCCAGGGCCTTCGACATCACCTTCACCGGCAAGGACAACCAGCTCCACCACCCCCACCAGACCAGCTGGGGGGTGTCCACCCGGATGATCGGCGGCATCATCATGACCCACGGCGACAACAACGGCCTGGTCCTGCCCCCCCGCATCGCCCCCATCCAGGTCATGGTCATCCCCGTGGCCCAGCACAAGGAGGGCGTTCTGGACGCCGCCGCCGCCCTGCTGGAGCGGCTGCAAAAGGCCGGCGTCCGGGCCAGGATGGACGACTCTGACCAGTCCATGGGCTGGAAGGCCGCCGAGTATGAGATGAAGGGGGTCCCCCTCCGGGTGGAGATCGGTCCCAAGGACATGGAGAAGAATCAGTGCTGCATCTGCCGCCGGGACACCGGGGAGAAGATCTTTGTCCCCCTCAGCGAGCTGGAGGAGGACGTGCGCTGGCTGTTGGACGAGGTCCACAAGGGCCTGTATAACCGGGCCAAAAAGAATCTGGAGGACCACACCCGGGTGTGCATGACCCTGGAGGAGGTCAAGGATTTCATGGAGAGCGAGGGCGGCTTCGCCAAAACCATGTGGTGCGGCGAGCTGGACTGTGAGCTGGCCATGAAGGAGAGGGCCGGGGTCACCTCCCGGTGCATGCCCCTGGAGCAGGAGCATGTCTCCGACGTGTGCGTCTGCTGCGGCAAGCCCGCCAGACACTCCATCCTGTGGGGCGTGGCCTACTGATAAGCTGAACAATTCGGGCCCGCACCCCATGGGGTGCGGGCCCTTCTGTTTGTACCGCTCTACAGGGTGGTCCGGGCCTTGGTCAGCTCCTCGGCGATGTTGAGCACATGGTCGCCGATACGCTCAAAGTCGGTGAGGAGCTCGGAGTACAGGATGCAGGCCTCGTCGGAGCAGGCGCCCTCCCGCATACGGGACAGCTGGTCCCGGCGGAAGTCGGCGGTCATGTCGTCAATCCGCTGCTCCAGCTGGGCCACCTGGGACAGCCACTCCACACGTCCGCCCTCGCCCGACAGCAGGGCGGTCACCGCCCGTATGGAGACGTCCCGCATCTGCCGGATCTCCTCCTGGGCGTAGACCGAGAAGGAGATCCCCTTCTCTACCAGCAGCCTGGTGTAGCCCGCCAGGTTGTCGGCGTGGTCGCTGATTCGCTCTATATTGCCCGAAATGGTGAAAAAGCTGCTTACAATCCGGGAGCCCCGCTCGTTGGTCTCAATGGCGATGAGGCGGGAGACATAGCGGGATATTTCCCGGTTCAGAAAGTCGATGTATTCCTCCCGCTGCTCCACCCGCTCCAGAGGGGCGGTGTCCTGACGCAGAACGGCGTTGAAGCCGGCCTCTACATTCTGCCGGGCCATCTCCAACATACGGTGCAGCTCGTTGCGCAGCTGGTCCACCACAATGGCCGACACGCCCAGGCCGCCGTCCTTGCCGCCTGCGGTGACGGGGGTCAGGTAGGCCAGCCGCATCTCCGTCCCGGCGCTCTGGGGCTCCTCCCGGTCCGGCAGGAGCTGCTCGGCCAGCCTGGCCAGCCAGTTCCCCAGAGGGAGAAGCAGAATCGTGGTGGCCAGGTTGAAGATCATATGCATGGCGGCAATCTGGGCCTTGGGGCTGGGCACCGCCGCCTCAATCAGAGCGGTGACCGGGAACACCAGGACCACGGCGGTGAAGATTACCGTGCCGATCACATTGAACAGCAGATGGATGCAGGTGGCCCGCTTGGCGTTCCGGCTGGTGCCCATGGCGGCCAGCACCGCTGTGATGCAGGTGCCGATGTTCTGGCCGAACAGGACATATACCGCGCCGGAGAACTGGACAATCCCTCCCGCCGCCAGGGTCTGCAAAATGCCCACCGAGGCGGAGGAGGACTGGATCAGGGCGGTGAACAGCGCCCCGAACAGGATGCCCAGCAGAGGGTTGGACAGGGTTGACATCAGGTGGATGAAGGCGGGGAACTCCCGCAGTGGGGCCATGGCGGCGCTCATGGTGTCCATGCCGATAAACAGGATGCCCAGGCCGGCCAGAATCTGGCCGATGTGCTGCAATCTGGCCCGCTTTACAAAGACCATCAGGAATACGCCCCCGAAGGCCACCACAGGGGCCAGCGCCCCCACGTCCAGGGCGATGAGCAGGCCGGTGACCGTGGTGCCCACGTTGGCCCCCATAATCAGCCACACCGCCTGGCTCAGGGTCATCATCCCGGCGTTGACAAAGCCCACCACCATGACAGTGGTGGCCGAGGAGGACTGGACGGCGGCCGTTATCAGCGCCCCCACCAGCACCCCCATGAAGCGGTTGGCCGTCAGCCGCTCCAGAATGGCCTTCATCCGGTTGCCGGCCACGGCCTCCAGGCCGGAGCTCATCATCTGCATGCCGTGGAGAAACAGCGCAAGGCCGCCAAAGACACCCAGAAATTCCAGCAGGTTCATGTTTTATCTCCTTTGTTTTTAATCGGGGTCCCGAAATTACCCCATTTTATTTATACCTGAAACCGGCGCTGTATGTCAAGGGCCTTGTCTCTATTTTAACACAATTCTCGCAGGAAAAACCGGCCGCCCAAAAATCGGGCGGCCGGTTCCCCATGGCCTATCTGTGACAGCCGCCGCAACGGCCGCAGTCACCACTGCAATGTTCGTCCGCCCCACGGCTTCTCCACATACGGCGGACCGCCAGTCCTGTCACGGCCGCCAGGGCCAGAAGGACAATGATTTCACCAGGCGTCATGGTTTTATCCTCCCTTTCAGATTAAGTCGCCGCCGCCGCGAGGCGGGGCTGCTCTCCTCCCCGCCGGCCCTTTCGGAGCAGCAGGTACACCAGTCCGGCCAGCAGCGCCAGCGCAGCGGCTGACAGGGGACCGAAGGCCGCTTCTCCGGTAATCAGGCCCCCCACCTGGTAGACGATCATGGCGATGAGGTAGGCAAAGCCGCACATGTAGCCGATGGCGGCGGCGGTCCAGGCGGGACTGTTCATCTCCCGGCGTATCGCCCCTATGGCGGCGAAGCAGGGGGCGCAGAGGAGGTTAAAAATCATAAAGCTGTATGCCGACAGCGGGGTAAAATCGGCGGCCACCAGGGCCCAGATGGGGCTGCTGTCCTCCATCAGGTCCACCCCGCCCCCGTAATGGTAGAGTACGCCGAAGGTGTTCACCACCTCCTCCTTGGCGATCAGGCCGGTAAAGGTGGCCACCGCCGCCTTCCAGGCCATGTCTCCCGTCCAGCCCAGGGGGTAGAATACCCAGGCCACCGCGGAGCCGATGGCAGCCAGCAGCGAGCTGTTGTTGTCCTCCACCGGCCGGAGGGCGCCGTCCACAAAGCCGTAGCCCTGGAGGAACCAGAGCACTATGGTGGACAGAAGAATGACCGTGCCGGCCCGCTTGATGAAGGACCAGCCCCGCTCCCAGGCGGTCCGCAGCACGCCCTGGACGGAGGGGGCGTGGTAGGCGGGCAGCTCCATCACAAAGGGGGCGGGCTCCCCGGCGAAGGCCCTGGATTTCTTCAAAATTACGCCGGAGACAATGACCGCCCCCACGCCGATAAAGAAGGCGGAGACCGCCACCAGGGAGGAGCCGCCGAACAGCGCCCCGGCGAACAGGCCGATGATGGGCAGCTTGGCTCCGCAGGGGATGAAGCCGGTGGTCATTATGGTCATTTTCCGGTCCCGGTCCTGTTCAATGGTGCGGGAGGCCATGATGCCAGGCACCCCGCAGCCGGTGGCCACCAGCATGGGGATGAAGCTTTTGCCGCTCAGGCCGAACCGGCGAAAGATCCGGTCCATAATAAAGGCCACCCGGGCCATATAGCCCACATCCTCCAGCACGGCCAGCAGCAGAAAGAGCACCAGCAGTTGGGGCACAAAGCCCAGCACGGAGCCTACGCCCCCCACTATGCCCTCCTGAATCAGGCCGTAGGCCCAGCTCTCTTCCCCCACCCCCAGGGTGCTCAGGACAGTGTCAAACAGGGCGGGCACCCAGACGCCAAACAGGGTGTCGTTGGCCCAATTGGTGGCGGCAGTGCCGACGGAGATGGACCAGCCCCCCATGGCTATGCCATACACCAGAAGCATGACTCCCACAAAGATGGGCAGGGCCAGAAGCCGGTTGGTGACTACCTGGTCGATCCGGTCGGAGAGGGACAGCTCCCCCGCCCCGCGCTTCTCTACCGTCCGGGCCGTTATCCCCTGGATAAAGTCGTACCTGGCGGCGGCGGTGGCGCTCTCCAGGTCGTCGCCCTCCTCCAGGGCCGCCTCATCCACCTGAAAGGTCGGACGGCTCTGGGGGACGGGACCCCGGGCGGCGGCCAGAACGAGTGTCACGGCCTCCTCGATTCCCCGGTTTTTCAGGGCGGACAGCTCCACTACCGGACAGCCCAGGGCCTCCCCCAGGCCTTTTATATCAATCCGCCCCCCCTGCTTCTCCACCAGGTCCATCATGTTCACCGCCACTACCACCGGCAGCCCCAGCTCCAAAAGCTGGGTGGTGAGATACAGGCTGCGCTCCATGTTGGTGCCGTCCACGATGTTCAGGACGGCGTCGGGCCGCTCCTGTACCAGATAGTTTCGGGCCACCACCTCCTCCATCGTATAGGGTGAGAGGGAGTAGATGCCCGGCAGGTCCTGGATCACCACGTCCCGGCGTCCCTTCAGACGGCCCTCCTTCCGCTCCACCGTGACCCCGGGCCAGTTGCCCACGTACTGGGTCGACCCGGTGAGGGCGTTGAACAGGGTGGTCTTGCCGCAGTTGGGATTGCCCGCCAGGGCAATTTTAATATTCATTGCTGGTTTTCTCCTTTCGAATTAGTTTAGACTAACTTGTGGGCAAAATCAGACCACCTCGATGCGTTCGGCCTCAGCCTTCCGAAGACTGAGCTCATAGCCCCGCACATTGAGCTCCATGGGGTCCCCCAGCGGGGCCACCTTGCGGACAAGGACCTCTACCCCCCTGGTGATGCCCATGTCCATGATCCGGCGCTTCAGCGCTCCCTCGCCGTGGAGCCGGGCCACAGTGGCCCTCTGCCCCACCTTGACATCCTTCAGCGTTTTCATTTGATTTCCTCCTTTATACCAGAATCCGGGCGGCCATGCCCCGGTTGAGGGCCACCCGGCTGTCCTTTATCTGGACAATCAGGCTGCCCGCCACCCGGCTGACCACCTTTATGGGGCTGTCCGGCACAAAGCCCAGCTCGGCCAGGTGCCGCCGGACCTCGTCCCTGCCGGTGATTTTGCGGATGGTGACGGTCTCCCCCGCCCTTGCCAGCGTCAGCGGCATAGTTGGTCCCCTCCTTTAGTTAGCTTTTGCTAACTTCTTGATGTGGTTAGTTTAATATAACTAACTCGATCTGTCAAGAGGTATCCCAAATTTCTTGCTTTTTAGTCGTGTATGTGATAAAATTTCCAGCGGGAGGTCTATGGCTTATGAATATTCACGAATCTGCTGAGGATTATCTGGAGGCGATCCTGATTCTGCGGGAGCGCCAGGGGGCTGTGCGCTCCATTGACGTGGTCCGCCAGCTGGAGCTCACCAAGCCCAGCGTCAGCGTGGCCATGAAGCGGTTCCGGGAGAACGGCTACATCGAGATGGACGGGGACGGCTTTATCACCCTCCTCCCGCCCGGTGAGGAGATCGCCCAGCGGATCTACAGCCGCCACAAGCTGCTCACCCGGTTTTTAATGCTCCTGGGCGTGAGCGAGGAGACGGCCTCCGCCGACGCGTGCAAAATGGAGCACGACCTGAGCGACGAGACTTTTGAGAAGATCAGAGCCCACGCCCAGAGGCATGGGAAGGCATAAAAAAATCCCGCCCTGGGGGCGGGATTTTTATGCTTCATTACACCAGCTGGATGATGGCCATCTCAGCGGCGTCGCCCCGGCGGGGACCGATGCGGACCACACGGGTGTAGCCGCCGTTGCGGTCGGCGTACTTGGGGCCGATCTCCTTAAACAGCTTGTTGGCCACGTCCTCCTTGGTGATGTAGGACAGGGCCTGGCGGTAGGAGGCCAGGGTGTTGGTCTTGGCCAGGGTAATCATCTTCTCGGCCACGGGAGCCACTTCCTTGGCGCGGGTGACGGTGGTCTTGATCTGACCGTTCTCCAGCAGATAGGTGACCATAGCGCGGAGCATGGCCCGGCGCTGGTCGCTGGTACGGCCCAGCTTGCGGTTCTTCTGAGACATGGTAAACACTCCTTCGACCTCGCGTGGCGAGATCCGTTTAAATTCGTTCATTTCAGGCGGCCTGGGCCGCGCAAAGCGGAACGTTACATACGCTCGTCGGAGCAAGCTCCATATCGCTCGCTTCCGGCCAAGGCCGAAAGCGAGCTCATTTCGCTGCTCCTCCTCTCCGACCGTGACCCGCTTGCGCTGGGCTCACGGTCGGGATGGGTCGGCCCCTACAGGGATAAAATCAATTATTTTCTTCACTCGCCAAAGACAGGCCCATCATGGACAGCTTGTTGATGACCTCCTCCAGGGACTTGCGGCCCAGGTTCCGGACCTTCATCATCTCCTCCTCTGTCTTGGAGATCAGGTCCTCCACCGTGTTGATGTTGGCCCGCTTCAGGCAGTTATAGGAGCGGACGGACAGGTCCATGTCGTCGATGGTCATCTCCATCACCTTGTCACGCTGGGTCTCCGCCTTCTCCACCACGGTGGAGCGGCTGCCCATGGTCTCCGACAGATCGGTGAACAGGGTGAAGTGGTCGCACAGGATGCGGGCTCCCAGTGAGACGGCGTCCCGGGCGTCGATGGTGCCGTTGGTCCACACCTCCAGGGTCAGCTTGTCGTAGTCGGTGGCGTCCCCCACACGGGTATTCTCCACCGTATAGTTGACCTTGCGGACCGGGGTGTAGATGGAATCCACAGGGATGACCCCGATGATGGACTGGGCGGGCTTGTTCTTGTCGGCGGAGACATAGCCCCGGCCGTGGGACAGGGTAAGCTCCATGGACAGGGCGGCGTCCGGGCCCAGGGTGGCGATGTGCAGATCGGGGTTGAGAATCTCCACATCGGCATCCGCCTTGATGTCGCCGGCAGTGACCCGGCACTCTCCGGCAGCCTCAATATGGACGGTCTTGGTGCCCTCGCTGTACAACTTGGCAATGATTCCCTTCACGTTGAGGACGATCTCGGTCACGTCCTCCTTCACACCGGGGATGGTGGTAAACTCGTGCTGTACCCCGGAAATCTTGATAGAAGTCACCGCGGTGCCGGGCAGTGAGGACAGCAGAATCCGCCGTAGGGAGTTGCCCAGGGTGGTGCCGTAACCCCGCTCCAGCGGCTCCACCACGTACTTGCCGTAGGAGGCGTCGCCGGGATTTTCTACACATTCAATGCGGGGCTTTTCAATTTCTATCATATGCTGGAATACCCTCCTTTTCTCGGCGGCGCGTTTCGCGCCGCTTCATTCAGCTCACCAATATCTGAGGGTTCTCTAAGTTCTGTTATACCCGCCGGGTCTGGGCAAACAGGCGTAGGGCGCGACGACCTCGGCGCGCCGTTTGCCCAAACCACCACATCCGCGGCGGGCCGGGTCGTCCCGCCCTACAGTCCGTCTGCGTGTAGGGGCGGCCCATGGCCGCCCGCGAGCGCGCAACGCGCGCCCCTACACACCAAACGTCCTCCTGGCGGGCCGCAAAAATTACTTAGAATACAGCTCGACGATGAGGTGCTCTTCCACGGGGAAGTCGATGTCGTCCCGGGTGGGCATAGCAACGACGGTGCCCTGGAGGGTGTTCTTGTTGCGGTCCAGCCACTTGGGCACGTTGACCACGGGGGCGTCCTCGCCGGTCAGGCGCTTGAACTTGACGGAGGCGCGGCTCTTCTCCCGGACCTCGATCACGTCGCCCGACTTGACCAGGTAGGAGGGGATATCCACCCGCTGGCCGTTGACTGTGAAGTGGCCGTGGGTGGTGAGCTGGCGGGCCTCACGCCGGGTCATGGCGAAGCCCAGGCGATACACCACGTTGTCCAGCCGGCGCTCGATGAGGGTAAGCAGGTTCTCGCCCGTCTTTCCCTGCATACGAGAGGCCTTCTCATAGTACATATGGAACTGCTTCTCCATCACGCCGTAGACGAATTTTACTTTCTGCTTCTCGGTCAGCTGCATGGCGTACTCAGACTGCTTCTTGCGCATCTGACCCTTGGGGTTGCGGTTGGTTGTCTTCTTGGCATAGCCCATGGCGGCGGGGGACAGGTTCAGAGCCTTGCACCGCTTGGCGATGGGCTGCATATTTCTAGCCATCTGTCAAAACCTCCTTCAATCGATCAGACGCGGCGGCGCTTCGGGGGCCGGCAGCCGTTGTGGGGAACAGGGGTCACGTCCTTGATGAGGGTGACCTCCAGGCCCACGGCCTGCAGCGCCCGGATGGCGGCCTCGCGGCCCTGGCCGGGGCCCTTCACGAAGACCTCCACGGTCTTCAGGCCATACTCCATCGCGGCCTTGGCGGCTGTCTCGGCAGCGCTCTGAGCGGCGTAGGGGGTGGACTTACGGGAACCGCGGAAGCCCAGGCCGCCCGAGGAGGCCCAGGACAGGGCGTTGCCCTGCGCGTCGGTCACGGTGACCATGGTGTTGTTGAAGGAGGAGCGGATATGCACCTGGCCCCTCTCTACGTTCTTGCGTTCGCGGCGCTTGCGCACCACTTTTTTACCTTTGTTCGCAGCCATGTGTATCCCTCCTTACTTCTTCTTATTGGCGACGGTACGCTTGGGACCCTTGCGGGTACGGGCGTTGGTCTTGGAACGCTGGCCGCGGACGGGCAGCCCCTTGCGGTGGCGGATGCCCCGGTAGCAACCGATTTCGGTCAGCCGCTTGATGTCCATAGCCACGTTGCGGCGCAGGTCGCCCTCCACGGTGTAGTCGTGGAGTACCTCCCGCAGCTTGGCCTCATCCTCCTCGGTAAGGTCCTTCACGCGGGTGTCGGGATTTACCCCAGCCTTGGCCAGGATTTTGTTGGCGCTGGTGCGCCCAATGCCGTAGATATAAGTGAGGCCGATCTCGATTCTCTTCTCTCTCGGCAGGTCAATACCGGCTAAACGAGCCATTTTTTACAGCACCTCCATTATCCTTGTCTCTGCTTATGCTTGGGGTTTTCGCAAATTACCATGACTTTGCCCTTGCGCTTGATGACTTTGCACTTCTCGCACATGGGCTTCACGGACGGTCTGACTTTCATTGTTAAAACCTCCTGATGAATGCCTTAATGGCCCCTCGTCGTCGCGGGCTGCATATCCTTCGCTTCGCCCTTCGGGCAAAGCTCACTCATTTCGCCGCTCCTCCTCTCCAAACCGACCCCGCTTCGCTGGGCTTCGGTTTGGGGGCGGCCTGCGGCCGCCTCCCCGGAGGCAAGGCTCCCGGGGAACCCTTGACAACTCGGTCGTTGATAGTTACTTGGACCGCCAGGTGATTCTTCCCCTGGTCAGGTCGTAGGGTGACATCTGAATGGTCACCTTGTCGCCGGGGAGGATGCGGATGAAATTCATGCGCAGCTTCCCGGAAATATGTGCCAGGATGATGTGTCCGTTTCCGATATCCACGTGGAACGTGGTATTGGGCAGAGCCTCGGTTACGACGCCCTCCAATTCGATCATATCATCTTTTGCCAAGCGAATATCCCTCCTTGAAGGCGGCCAGCGCCCGTCTCAATGCCCGGTCGGAGACCGGTTCTCCCTGCTTCAGGCTGTGGACCACAGGATGGTCATACATGCGCGACTGGCCGTCAGTCAAACACGAGACATGGCCCAGCTTTTTCCGCTTGGGCCGGGACAGCCTGCGCCGCTTTCCGTCGGCCAGCAGCAGCATGTGTCCCTCCTGATCCACGCCCACCACACAGAAAATACCGTCCTTGTCCCGTCCGGCGTTGGCCTGGACGATCCAGCCTGTGTAATCATACATAGGTTCCGTCCTCCGTGACGGTCAGAATCTCCGGGCCGTCCTCGGTGATGAGGATGGTATTTTCATAGTGGGCGGCCAGGGAGCCGTCCTTCGTTACGGTGGTCCAGTTGCCCTCCCGGTTTTCCACCTGCCAGCCTCCGGCGCACACCATGGGCTCCACCGCGATGGTCATCCCCGGCTGGAGCCGGGGGCCGTGGCCCGCGGGGCCGAAGTTGCGCACCTCGGGGGGCTCGTGGAGCCTGGCGCCCACGCCGTGGCCCACAAAGTCCCGGACTACAGAGAAGCCGTGGGCCTCCACATAGACCTGGACGGCGTGGCCGATGTCGCTCACCCGGCAGCCCCGGCGGGCGTTTTTGATGCCCTCCCAGAAGCTCTGCTGGGTGACTTCGACCAAGCGCTTCGCCTCCGGACTGACCTCCCCGCACAGATAGGTGGCGGCGCAGTCGCCGTGGAAGCCGCCGATCAAGGCGCCTACGTCCACACTGACGATGTCGCCCTCCCGCAGCTTTCGGGGGCCGGGGATACCGTGGATGACCACCTCGTTCACCGAGATGCAGGCCGAGCCGGGGAAGCCGCCGTAGCCCAGAAAGGAGGGCTTGGCCCCGTGGCTCTCGATAAAGCGGCGGACCGCCCTGTCGATCTCGTGGGTGGTGACCCCGGGGCGCACCATGGAGCCCGCCAGCGCCCGGGCCTGGGCGGTGAGCCGCCCGGCCCGGCGCATGGCCTCGATCTCCCGGGGGGATTTCAGTGATATCATTTCCAGCGCCATCAGAGCTCCAGCGCCTCCATGATTACCTGGCTGGTCCCCTCAATGGTGTCCTGATTGGCCACGGAGACCAGGATGCCTTTGCCCTCGTAGAAGCCCTTCAGGGGCTCGGTCTCCTGATGGTAGACCGCCAGCCGCGCCCGGACGGTCTCGGCCCGGTCGTCCTCCCGCTGGACCAGAGGTCCGCCGCAGGAGTCGCACACCCCCTCCGCCTTGGGGGGGCGGGCCTTCACGTGGTAGGGGGCGCCGCAGCTCTGGCACACCCGGCGGCCAGACATGCGCTCCTCGATCTCTCCGTCGGAGATCTCGATGGACAGCACCCGGTCGAAGGTGATGCCCGCCCTGTCGATGGCCTCGGCCTGGCCGATGGTGCGGGGCACCCCGTCCAGAATGAAGCCCCTGGCGCAGTCGGGCTGGGCCAGACGGTCAGCCACAATGCCAATAATCACCGAATCAGGCACCAGCTTGCCGGCGTCCATATAGGATTTGGCCTCCAAACCGGTGGGAGTCTCCTCCTTGATGGCCGCGCGGAGAATGTTTCCTGTGGAAATGGTAGGGATGCCCAGCTTGGCGCTGAGAATCTCGGCCTGGGTCCCTTTGCCGGCGCCTGGGGCGCCCAGCAGGATCAGCTTCATACCCATAGCCGCCTCTCCTTACTCCAGGAAGCCCTTGTAATGCCGCATGAGCATCTGGGCCTCCATCTGCTTCACGGTCTCCAGGGCGACGCCCACCACGATGATGACCGAGGTGCCGCCGATGGCCAGGGACTGGTAGCGCACCAGATTGCCGGTGATGATGGGCGCGATGGCAATCACGGAGAGATACAGAGCCCCGAACATGGTGATCTTGTTGAGCACCTTCATGAGGAAGTCGGCAGTGGGCTTTCCGGGCCGCAGGCCGGGGATAAAGCCGCCGTTCTTCTTCAGGTTGTTGGCCACCTCAATGGGGTTGAAGGCCATGGTGGAGTAGAAATAGCTGAAGCCCACGATGAGCAGGAAATACAGAATGCTGTAGAAGGGGGCCGCGGTGTCGAACACCTTCATCAGGCCGCCGCCGAAGCCCGGGCTGTCCTTGGTGATGCCCATAAAGCCGCAGATGGTGGCGGGCAGAGAGGCGATGGACTGGGCGAAGATGATGGGCATGACGCCCGCCATGCTCACCTTCATGGGGATGTGGGTGGACTGGCCGCCGTACATCTTCCGGCCCACCACGCGCTTGGCGTACTGCACCGGGATGCGGCGCTCGGCGTTGTTGATATAGACGATGAATACCACCAGAGCCAGCATACCGATCACCACCAGAGCCAGCATCCAGGGGGCCAGAGCCGACTGCTTCATGATTTCGATATAACTCTTGGCGGACTCCTCGGTCATACCCTGCTCCACCAGGCCCTCCACGGTGGTGCCCTGGAGGCTGATCCAGGTCCGCAGACCGTTGATGCCGTCCATGAGCATCCGGGGGAACCGGGAGACGATACCGGCAAACAGGATAATAGAGATGCCGTTGCCGATGCCGAACTCGGTGATCTGCTCGCCCAGCCACATCAGGA
>CAJUSG010000013.1 GCA_910589085.1 uncultured Oscillospiraceae bacterium
ACGTCCTCCACTGGTGGCCGAAATTCGGCAAGACAATGGACGATTTCCGGGCCGATGTGGCCCGGGCTATGAAAGGAGAAGATGACGAAATGAGCTACGAGCAGTTCAAGGAATACATGGACCGCTACGAAAAGGAGCGGGCCGCGCTCCCCGCCCCGGCCTGGGCCGAAAAAACCGGCGAATGGGACCGGGCACACAGCGCCGGGATTATCGCCGACCTGAGCCGCCCCCAGTCCCCGGCCACCAGGGTGGAGGTGGCGGCCATGATTATTCGAGCAATGAATAGTTGAATTTTAAAAAGTTTCATGATAAAATGAGCCCGAAAGGACGTGAATATATGGACGAAAAAATGATCCCTCTGGCTTCTGAAATGTATCAGGACCTGAAGGACACAAACCGGTTTCTTCGAAAGCTCCTGATTGCTGCCTGCATTGCGATTATTGTTTTGGTTATTGCGTTAGCTGGTACGAATATTTACCATATTTATCAGTGGAGCCAGTTTGATACCGTAGTGGTTGACAGTGACCAGGGTCCTGCAAACTACGTCCAGGGCGATAATACTGGAGGTATCTATAATGGCCAAAGTGGCAGTACATCGCAAGAAACAGGGGGGCTCCAAGGGGACTAAGGTCAAGAAGAAAAAGGGGTGAGCCCTTGAACATCAGGACCGAGTTTACCGAGCCGGAGTGTGAAAGATTTCGTCGAGAGTGCAATTTTTCCGATCAAGAAATGGCGGTGTTTAATTTACGGGTAAAGGATACCACCATCATAGCTATTGGCGAGAGGCTGAAAGAGATGGGAATGCCCATGTCAGAAGCAACAATTAACCGACGGTTGCGCTCCATAAAAAAGAAAATCGACAAAGTATTGCGATAGAAAACTGATAGAAAAACGGCAGGAAACTGATAGGTTTCCTGCCGTTTTTTGTGCGAAAATTTATCTGTAAAGGATGTGATTCTATGGATACCATTACTCGGCTGGTACAGGCGGGTATCCGCCCGGATTGCGCTGTAGAGACAGTAGCGTGGTTCCGGCAGCAAGGAAATGACAACGGCTTGGAGCGATATATCCAGGAGGCGGAAAGCCGCCATAAACGTTGTGTTTGTGCCGTATGAGTTACGCCTACTATAACCCAAACCCAACTAATAAAAGCGTTGGGGACTGCCCTGTCCGGGCGTTGTCGATGGCTTTGGAACAGAGCTGGGAACAGACCTATGTGGAGCTGGCCCTCAAGGGGTTCTGTCTTGGAGATATGCCCAATGCGGATAGCGTTTGGGGCCCATATCTGAGAGACCGCGGCTTTACCCGTCATCTTCTGCCCGATACCTGCCCGGACTGCTATACCGTTGCTGACTTTGCCGCGGACCACCCCGTTGGAATCTTCATTCTGTCCATGCCAGGGCGGCATGTGCTGTGTGTCCAGGATGGCCAGTGGTTTGATTCCTGGGACAGCGGCGGAGAAGTTCCCGTTTACTATTGGACAAAGGAGTGTTGACAATGGGACAGTATTATTACCTTCCAGACCCCGGGGAACAGAGAGGCGGGTTTTCCGCGCCTGTCCCTGACCGTCTGGCTCAGCTTCGCCAGAATCAAATGCAGCAGCCCATGATTCCCAGCCCCGCACAACCTCAACCCACACCTCCAACCCCACAGAGTAATCCTATTTGGGTTCAGGGGGAGGAAGGGGCGAAAGCATATATGGTCGCTCCCGGAAGCTCTGTTATGCTGATGGACAGCGAGAACACTGTTTTTTACCTGAAATCCAGCGATCAAAGCGGCATGCCGCTTCCGCTGAGGATTTTTGACTACACCGAGCGCACATCAAATCAGCCTAAGCAACCGCCCGCCCCTCATTTCGACCCAAGCCAGTACATCACCCGTGATGAATTGGAAAACATCCTGTCCGAGCGGTTGAAAAAGCCAGCACGGCCCACAAAACCAAAGGAGGATACCGAACATGAGTAACCCTTTGTTCCACGCTCTGAACGGCGGAAATGCCTTACGGGGCGGTCAGCGTAACTTTGCCCCGGCCCTTCTCCAGCATATCCAGGGCTTCCAAGGCAATCCCATGGAGCAGCTGCAAAGCAAGCTCAACAGCGGGGAAATGACCCAGGACCAATACAACCAGCTCTGGGGCATGGCAGAGAACATCGTCCAGCGGATGATGGGGGTTCTGCCTCGCAGATGAAAACCGCCCCGGTTAGGGGGCGGTTCGGTTGGTAGTCAGTCAGCCATCGTTGGGCGGGCGCTTGTTACGCGTTGAATTTGTTAATGATTCCGGTCAAAATGCTTTCGCGCTTGCTCTGAGGCAATGAATCAAAATCGATCCCGTTCATTTTATAGGCTGTCTTTGTTGCATCCATAAACAGAACGATCATTTTTTCATCAATAGTGTTGTACTTTTTTGCAAACTCGAAACCTGTCATTTTCTTTCCCTCCCGGCCTGTGGCCTGTTCGATATACGATTGTGTTCGTATCTTCTGACATTATAATACTACGATTGCAATCGTATGTCAAGAGGTATTTTCAAAAAAGTGCAAAAAATTTTGACCGCCATTTCTGACGGTCAATCATCCAGCGATATTAGCTCTTTTGGGGTTGTTTCAAGAATTTCAGCAAGTGCTACTATCAGCCAAGCACGGCACTTTTTGAGGGAACATCTTCCATTCGCATACGCCTCTATAGTGCGGACGCTTATTCCGACTTCTTCTGCAATGCGTTTTGAGGTATATCCCTTTGATCGGATGTATTCTCCAAACTTCACATTATCACCCCCAACATTATGATAATACTACGTTTTTAATCGCATGTCAACTAAAATCGTGCATACAGTCTGGCCAGACTTTGCAAATACATCAACAAAGGAGAAAAACTATGTCTCTTGGTTCTGAAAACTGTGCTGCTCCTCTGTCCGCTGCTGACGTGGCGGCTGTGACGGGCAACAACGGAAACAATGGCTGGGGCGGCTTTGGCGGCGACTGGCTGATTGCAATCGTTATGCTGTTCCTGTTCCCCATGATGTTCGGGGGCTGGGGCGGCGGTATGTTCGGCGGTATGTTCGGCGGCATGGGCGGCTGGGGCAACGGCGGCATGATAGCCGCTGCCAACGGCGCACTGACCCGCGCTGATCTGTGCAGCGAGTTCAACTTTAACGGTCTGGAGAACGCTGTGCGCGGCGTTACCCAGGGCCTGTGTGATGGCTTCTACGCCATGCAGAACAGCATTAACGGTCTTGGCATGAACGTCATGCAGGGATTCTCTCAGGCGGAACTGTCTCGGGCCAACCAGCAGGCTGCGCTGATGCAGCAGCTGTGTAACCTGGGCTATCAGCAGAAGGATTGCTGCTGCGAGACCCAGCGCTCCATTGATGGCGTAAAGTTCACCATCGCCCAGGAGGACTGCGCTACCCGCAACCTGATGCAGTCCAACACCCGCGACCTGATTGAGAACCAGAACGCCAACGCTCGAGCTGTCCTGGATGCCCTGACCGCCCAGCGGCTGGAAGCCAAGGACGAACGGATTGCCGCTCAGGCTGCTCAGATTCAGGCCCTCCAGCTGTCCGCTTCTCAGGCCCAGCAGAATGCCGCCATTGGCGCGATGATCTCCGCCAGCGAGGCCACCATTCTGCGCCGTACTGGTGCGGAGTGCCCCACTGCGGCTTACATCGTCCAGCCTCCCACGCCTGTTTCTTTCCCCACCAACTGCTGCGGCCAGTTCAACGGTTGGGGCGGCAACGGCTGCGGCAGTTGCGCAGCTTAAATACAAATAGCAATCAACTTTTTCCAAAATGGAAAATGTTCGGCCCGTGCCGATTTTGAGACAAACAGCGGCGGGGTAAGTCTACCCTGCCGCTGTTTTTAAACAGGTCGATTTCGACCACTTTAAGAAAGGACTGATATCATGCCCGAATACACGAATGCCGCCATACAGACCGTGGCAGTCAACCAGAACGTGCTTTTTTCTGAGACGCCTGTGGGCTGCAACCGGGGATATGTTACTCATCGGGAGGGCAGCGGCCTTGTCACCTTGCGGGGGATAACCAACCAGTGCCGCGCCCGGTACAAGGTCACCTTTGGCGGTAACATTGCCGTCCCTACTGGCGGGACTGCCGGAGCCATTTCCGTCGCTCTGGCGGTCAATGGCGAGGCCCTGAACAGTGCCGTTGCCACTGTCACTCCCGCTGCTGTGGAGGAATATTTCAACGTATTCTCCACCGCCTACATTGATGTTGACCGGGGCTGCTGCCTCAGCCTGTCCGTAAAAAACATCAGCACCCAAGCGATCAACGTGGCCAACCCCAATCTCATTGTTGAGCGGGTGGCGTGAAAGGAGAATGGACATGAAAGCTCTTAACGAATTAAAGGACAAGCTCCATGACGAGCTGGATGAAATTTCCCGCAAGCCGGAGCTGGGTGCTGGAGATTTGGAGATCATTCACAAGCTCACCGACACCATCAAAAACATCGACAAAATTTGTATGCTGGAAGATGGCGAAGGATACAGCGAGGCCGTAGACGGCGGCGACTATGGCCGAGGCTCCAGCTACGCTAACCGGGGCAAGCACTATGTACGGGGCCATTACAGCCGGGACGGCGGCATGGACCGGGGTGGCTACAGCTCCCGCCGGGACAGCCGGGGACGCTACAGCCGTGATGACGGCCGCTCTGAGATGATGGAGCACATCGAGATGGCTATTGATAGCGCCGATGAGCGGGACCGTGAGAAGATCAAGCGCTTTATGCGTGATCTGGAGAACGCCTGATAGGAGGGAACGCCCATGTCTGCGCCTAATCTCAAGGAAATAGAGTGGGCGATTCACGAGCTGGAACAGGAGGAAAGCTCCTTTCCGGTCTATGCCAAGCTGGCGAACCTTTACACAGTCCGCAATGAAATGATGGGAATTTCTACGGCTCAGCCTCAGATATCGGCATATTCCGAAGCGGGGATTTCTGCTTCGGAAACGCTTAAGCAGTATGGTGACAGCGACTTCCTGCGTGCCGTATCTGGCAAAGACCCTGCCGCCGCATGGTCCGTTATGGATGAGCTGATGGAGACCCTCCAAGTGGTGAATCCTCGGGCGTATGATAGCGTTTTGCGAAAAATCAACAGGCTTTGACGTTACTAACACGTTACTATCAACAGCAAAAATATCGAAACATTAAAATCCCCTAAAGCCTTGTGGCTCTAGGGGATTTCTGGTGGAGACAACAGAACTCGAATCTGTGACCTCTCGCGTGTGAGGCGAGCGCTCTACCGGCTGAGCTATGCCTCCATATGAAAAACGGTGGTGACCCGGACGGGACTCGAACCCGTGTTGCCGCCGTGAAAGGGCGGAGTCTTAACCGCTTGACCACCGGGCCGTTTTATATGGAAACGGACACCTGTCCGTTTTTTGTAGTGGTAGCGGCAACTGGATTTGAACCAGTGACACCGCGGGTATGAACCGCGTGCTCTAGCCAACTGAGCTATGCCGCCGTGTCACGCCCCTCAAACAGGGCAAGGGCTAGTATAGCCGATTTCTCCTCTGTTGTCAACAGTAAATTTGAAATTTTTCCAAATTTTTATCGGCACCTCTCTCCGCTCTTTCTTCCGGGCTCAGACGCACACAAAAGGACAAAGCGGCTGAGGGATTCCACCTGCGGTCCATGCCGTCAAAGGGAAATCCCTCAGCCATTTTCACCGTCAATTCAGCCTCTCTCCGTTGCGTTTCCGTTCCAGTCCCTCAGCACAGCTCCCGCACCGCTTGAAGGAACTGGTCAATTTCCCGGCTGTTATTAAAGGCCGAGACACTGGCGCGCAGGGTGCCTGTCTCCAGCGTACCCCCGCTCTCATGGGCCAGCGGGGCACAGTGGAGCCCCGCCCGCAGGGCAATCCCCCGGCTGCCCAGGGCCTCTCCGATCTCCTCGCAGTCCCGGCCCTTGACCCGAAAGGACAGCACGCCGGCCTGCACCGCCGGGCTCCGGGACTGGAATGCCTCTACCGCTGGCATGGCCCGCAGGCCATCCCCCATCCTGCGGATCAGTTCACCCTCTTGGGCGGCGATGCGCTCCACTCCTCTGCGGCGCAGAAAACGCAGTCCCTCCAGCAGCCCGGCGATCCCCGCGATATTGTGGGTACCTGCCTCCAGGCGGTCGGGGAGAAACTCAGGCATAGCCTGGCGCTTGGATTCGCTGCCTGTGCCTCCCTCCAGCAGCGGCGTTGGGTCTGTTCCGCACAGGAGCAGACCGGTGCCCTGAGGGCCATACAGCCCCTTGTGGCCCGGCATGGCAATGAAGGCTGCCCCCAGGGCCTCAAAGTCCACAGGAACACATCCGGCGGACTGAGATGCATCGATAATCAGCGGCACCTCTCTCTCCCGGCACAGGGCGGCAATCTCCTCTACCGGAAGAATAAAGCCGAACACATTGGACACGTGAGTACACACCGCCAGGTCCACTCCCCGGGCCAGCTCCCGGCGGAAGGCCTCCAAGGTGGCCTCCTGGTTAAACAGAGGTCCTCTGGCCACCCTCAGGTCCACGTCCAGGGCGTGGAGGGGCCTGGTAACGGCGTTGTGCTCATAGCCGGAGACCACCACCCGGCTGCCCGGCCGGGCCAGGGTTTTTATCGCGATATTCAGGGCGTGGGTGGCGTTGAAGGTAAACACCACCCGCTCCGGGTCATCCATGTGGAACAGCCTGGCGGCCTCCTCCCGGCAGGCAAAGGCGGTATCCGCCGCAGCCATGGCGGGCCGATGGCCGCCTCGGCCCGGACTGGCCAGGTGGCTGATGGCCCAGGCGCTGGCCGCGGCCACCTTTTCCGGTTTCTGTAATGTGGTGGCGGCGCTGTCGAGATAGATCAAAGGGCCACCTCCTGATAGCTTCCGTCCCCCGCAGTGATATAAACCCGTTTAGGGCTCAGGCCCACCCGCTGCAAAATACGCAGGGCGTCAGGGAGATTTCGCTGGGAAATTTTCACCGAGTGGCTGCACCCCTCCCCCGCAATGCTCTTGGGGGAGCGGAGAATCCGCGCGGTGATGCCCGCTCGCTCCAGTGCGGCGGCAGTGCGCTGGGCATAGGTCAGCGAACGGCATACAATTAGATAATAGAGCATGGCATGGTTTCCTTTCCTGGGGCGGAGCAATCCGCCCCCCAGAAATAGCCGGGAGGGGAACCTGCGTTCCCCTCTCGTACCAGTTTATGCCCTTGTCTGTCCCGTTGACACCGGGAGCGGCCGCTTTTCTTCCTCAGCCGACTCCCCGCTTTTTGCGCTGGGCGGCAAAAATATTCTGGGTGATCTTTGCCTCGTCGTTCTCATTCAGTTCCAGGAAGCGGCAGCCGTACTTATAGCCGGAATCCCCCTTATCAATAATGCGCAGCACCTGACAATACATCACAGAGATATCCCTGTCCTCCAGCAGCTTCACCTTCAACAAGAATTTGTCGTCCTCATGAAACCGAAATGCGGAACTGATACAGGCGCCGCCCACACTGATATTCAGCAGTTTGCAGGGCTGCTCTCCGGCTCCAAACCCGCCGAAGGTGGTAATTGTCGCGTCAATGTCAGTATCCAGGCGGAAGAACGCCCGGTCGTTGCCGATTCTGGCCACGGTCAGCTCCTCCACCTTCCAGATGTGCTTCACATCCGGCGCAATGGTCCCCTCCATATAAACCGCTTTTCTCTCGTGGTCGTTGTAGCCCCGGATCCTCACCCGGACGGGCTCCGCGTCCTGAGGGAGCGACGCCTCAGAGTACTGGTGCAGCTCCGCCGAGCTCCCCCGCGGGCCTATCAGCTTGGCCACAAAGAGCAGTCGGCCATCAAAGGTGGTCACCTCCACCCGCATCCCGGAGTAAATTTCCAGTGCCTCCACGTCTGCGGCCGTCTCTGACGCTGCCGGCTCCTCCTGGGGCCGCCGCTTGAATATATCCAATAATCCCACAGAATATCCTCCTTCAGCCCGCTGATCTCGCTTTATATGGCGGGCTTACTTCTCCCTCAGCTGTTTCAAAGACTCGTTGGCCCACACCACTCTGTTCCGGCCAAACCGCTTGGCGTCATACAGCATAGTGTCAGCGATTTTCAGGTAGGCATCGTAGGAGCTGTCCATCTGAGGAATCACAGTAACCCCTCCGATGCTGATCGTAACCCACTGGGAGGTCGATGGATTGTGGGGAATATGCAGGTCCTCCACCGCCTGACGGATTTTTTTCAGATGTCCAAAGGCCGTTTCGGCGTTGTCACCCATGCTGAAGGCCACAAACTCCTCCCCGCCGTAGCGGGCAAAGAAGTCCGTGTTGCGGCGCAAAAAGGAGGCCGCCGTCTTAGCCACGCTGGAAATCACCTTATCTCCGGCGGGATGGCCAAAGGTGTCATTATATACCTTAAATTTGTCAATATCAAACATACAAATGGAAAAGGGAACCTTCAGCCGGACCGCCTCCTGCCATTTCACTACGCTGATGCGGTCATGCTTCCGCCTGTTGGCCACGCCGGTCAGCTGGTCGGTCATAGATTGATACTCCACCTGCTTGCGGTACTGGTAGAGCTTGATATGTGTGTTGACCCTGGCCTTGACAATCAGCGGGTGAAAGGGCTTTACAATGTAGTCAACCGCACCCAGGGTCAGGCCCCGCTGCTCGTTTTCAATATCGGCCAGGCTTGTAATCAGGATGACCGGAATATGCCGGGTAATCAGCTCATCCTGCAGCTTTTTCAGCAGCATGAAGCCATCCATATCCGGCATCACCACATCCAGCAGAATCAGCGAAAATTCGTCGGAGCTTGCGGCGCTGAGCCCTTCCGCCGCCGTATGGACGGTGGTAACATCATAATCATCCTCCAGGATTGATTTTAACTGGGCAGCCTGCACAAGACTATCATCAACAATCAACACTTTTTCCATTTCTACACACCTCGTTCGGATTGCTCATTTCAGCCAGCATCGCTCATGGCATCTGCTCTGTTCACGTCCTGCTATTTCTCCCAGAGGCATTATATTCCAAATAGTTCAAAATAGCAAGGGGGTAATTTCAGTCTGTTATAATGCCCGGCGCATACGCGCCGGGCCGCTGTGTTCTACTTTTTGTTCTTCTGATAAATGATATTCAGCCCTTTGAGAAGCAGGTCCTTTTCCAGCTTGATTTCTCTGCGGCACAGGGGCGCAATAAACTGCGCCATTCCGCCGGTGGCCACCACGGTGGTGGCAAACCCCAGCTCCTCCTCCACCCGCTCCAGCATACCGTCCAGCATGGCGGCGGTGCCGTACATAATTCCGCTGCGCATACAGTCAACCGTATTCTTCCCAATCACCCTTTTGGGCCGGTCCAGCCGGATCCCGGGCAGCTGGGCGGTACGGGAGGTCAGCGCTTCCAGCGAGACCCGGACTCCCGGGATGATACATCCCCCCAGGTAGGTGCTCCCCTGCCCCACCACCTCAATCGTAGTGGCGGTGCCCAGGTCCAGCAGCGTAAGGGGCGGCTCATACTCCGCCAGGGCGGCCACGGCAATCACGATGCGGTCGCTGCCCACCTGAGACGGGTTGTCCATCTGGATATTCAGCCCCGTCTTGATGCCCGGTCCCACCACCATAGGGGTCTTCCCGGTCACCTTTATAATCCCGGTGCGCACCGAGTTAAACACCGGGGGCACCACCGAGGAGATGATGCAGTCGTCCACATCCTGGGGTCTCACGTCAAACAGGCCCAGCATACTTTTAATCTCCGCCCCGTACTGGTCGGAGGTCTTGATCCGGTCGGTGGCAATGCGGGCCTCAAAGGCGATCTCACCCTCCCGGATGCCGCCGATGACAATGTTGGTATTGCCGATATCAATTGCCAGGAGCATGGCGCTCACCTGATTTCTGAAAATTATCCCATCTGGGGCTTAGCCCGGAGAGCAGGCACATGGAGCAGCGCCTTGCCGATGGCGGTGACCAAAACAGCGGCGGCAATGGCCTCCGCCACGCCGGAGGTTCCGACCACACCCATTATCAGACCCAACACGGCCTCCATGGCTACGTTTTTCAGTGCGGCATACTCCGGGCGCAGGAGAAAATAGATACTGCCCATCACCAGCACGGTGTTGGTCATAGCCCCGGCCACCCCCACAACGGGCAGGGCAACAAAGTCGTTGACCTTCAGCTTCTTCAGTCCGATCCACAGCCAGCCGGACACAACGCCGATCAAAACACGGCACCCGAAGGCAATCCAGACAGCCTTGAGCGCACCGGACGCGCCGCTGTTTTCAGCCGCCAGCACCGGGGAAAAGGCGAACGACAGAGCGCTGGAGGCCACCGTGTTCGTCCACATGGAACACAGACCAAATACGCCGCCTAACAGTCCGCCCGCCAGGGGGCCCAGGACCACCGCGCCGATAATGACCGGGATGTGCAGGGTTGTGGCCTTAATGAACGGCAATGGGATGAGGCCGATGCCAGTGATTTGGAGGACCAGCTGGAGCGCCACAAACATGGCCACTCCCACCATCCAGCGGGTGTCGTACTTACGGGTTTTCATAAAAATTACCTCCTGCTGCCGCTCCGCCTGACGCGGATGCAGCGCAATATTTAAGAGGGAAAGGGCACGGGATGCCCCCGCCCTCTCAGCCGCCTATTATACAGGATACTTGCCCAAGATGCAAGAAAAAACTTTCTATCTTTACAGCCGGGGGCCGGGGAGGGTATAATGGAGAAAACACAAAGGAGGAACCCGCCATGTTACAGGGAAAAACCATTCTGCTGGGGGTCACGGGGGGGATCGCGGCCTATAAGGCGGCGGCGCTGGCCTCGGCACTGGTGAAGCAGCACGCCCATGTGGAGGTCATCATGACCGCCCACGCCACCCAGTTTATCACCCCTCTCACCTTCGAGCAGCTGACGGGGAACCGGTGCATGGTGGACACCTTCGACCGGAACTTTTCTCACCAGGTGGAACACATCGCCCTGGCCGACCGCACTGACCTGGTTATAGTGGCACCGGCTACAGCAAACGTGTGCGGAAAACTGGCCCACGGCCTGGCGGACGACATGCTCACCACCACCGTGCTGGCCTGTACCTGTCCCAAGCTCATCGCCCCGGCCATGAACACCAAAATGTTTGAAAACCCGGTCACCCAGGACAACCTGGATATCCTCCGCCGCTACGGCTGGGAGGTGATCGCCCCCGCCTCCGGACGGCTGGCCTGCGGGGCGGTGGGGGCCGGCAAGCTGCCCGAGCCGGACCAACTGCTTCAGCACATCCTGCGGGCCGTCGCCCTGCCCCACGACCTGGCCGGAAAACGCATCCTGGTCACCGCCGGCCCCACCCAGGAGGCCCTGGACCCGGTGCGGTATCTCACCAACCACTCCACCGGCAAAATGGGCTATGCTCTGGCCAGAATGGCCATGCTCCGGGGAGCGGAGGTACTCCTTGTCTCGGGCCCCACAGCCGTCGCGCCCCCCCCCTTTACAGAGGTGGTGGAAATCACCTCCGCCCAAGAGATGTTTGAGGCGGTGGCCGCCCGGCAGGAGTGGGCCGACTTCATCTTCAAGGCCGCCGCCGTGGCCGACTACACCCCCGCACAGTACGCTGACAACAAGCTGAAAAAGAAGGACTCCGACCTGTCCATTCCCCTGAAGCGCACCCGGGACATTCTCAAGCACCTGGGCGAGGGCCGCCGGCCGGGCCAGGTGCTGTGCGGTTTCTCCATGGAGACCCGGAACATGGTGGAAAACAGCCGGGCCAAGCTGGAGAAAAAGAACCTGGACATGATCTGCGCCAACAATCTGAAGGTAGCCGGGGCTGGCTTCGGCACCGACACCAACGTGATGACCGTCATCACCCGCACCGGCCTGGAGGAGCTGCCCCTCATGTCCAAGGAGGCCGCGGCCTCCCGCATCTTGGACATCGCGGTTGGGCTGGCGGAAAAATAAGTAAAAGCACTTGACAAATATCCGAAATCGGACTAGACTATCGTAAGTCCGGTTTCGGATATTCTTTTTAGGAGGCCCTGTCATGGAGGAGCTGACCTTTCAGCAGTTCATCACTGAAGTAAACCGCACCTATAAGGAGGAAGAGGACTTTTACCGGCGTCTGGCCCGGCACTCCGGACTGTCCGACGCCGCCTTCTGGGTCCTGTATTCCATTGAGACCGCCCCAGGTCCGGTCACCCAGACCGACATCGGCAGCACGCTGATGCTCAGCAAGCAGACCATCAACTCCGCCCTGAAGCAGCTGGAGCATTCCGGCCACATCTGCCTCTCCGACGGGCCGGGGCGGAAAAAATATCTCCGGCTCACCCGGCAGGGCCGGGCCCTGTCGGACCGGGCCATCCGTCCCACGCTGGAGGTGGAGCGAGGGGCTTTCCTCGGCCTGGCCGAGGAGGAGAGGGCCAGCCTGCTGGCCCTGGAGCGCAAATATCTGTCCCTGCTGCTCCAGAAATCAGAGCAAATTTTCAACATATCCCAGGAGGAATCATCCAACTATGCAGATCAAGCTTTCTGACCACTTCACATACAGCAAACTGCTCCGTTTCACCCTGCCCTCCATCATTATGATGATCTTCACCTCAATTTACAGCGTGGTGGACGGCCTGTTCGTCTCCAATCTGGTGGGAGAGAACGCCCTGTCGGCGGTAAACATCGTCTTCCCGGTATCCATGATCCTGTCGGCCGCCGGCTTTATGCTGGGCTCGGGCGGCAGCGCTGTGGTGGCCCGCACCATGGGAGAGGGCAAATCCGCACTGGCCAACCAGTATTTTTCCATGATTGTCCTGGTGACCCTGGGGCTGGGGACCGTGTTCTCCATTGGAGGCGCGCTGTTCATCCAGCCCATCGCACGGCTGGCCGGGGCCAGCGACCTGCTTATGGAGGACTGCCTGGCCTACGGCCGTGTCCTGCTGGGCGGGAGCGCGGTGTTCATGCTACAGGTGGCCTTTCAGGTCTTTTTCGTCACCGCCGAGCTGCCCAAGACGGGCCTGTTTTTCTCTCTGGCCGCCGGAGCCACCAACATCATCATGGACTACCTCCTCATCGGCCCCCTGGACATGGGCATCGCCGGGGCGGCCTGGGGGACGGTGCTCAGCTACGCCGTGGGCGGCCTGCCGCCCCTGATCTACTTCCTCAGGCCCCCCAGGGGAGCACTTCGGCTGTGCCCCACCCGCCTCTACTGGCGGGAGCTGAAAAACGCCTGTGCCAACGGCTCCTCCGAGCTGATGAGCAATCTGTCCGCCTCGGTGGTAAGCATCCTGTTCAACCTGCAGCTCATGTCCATCATCGGGGAGTCTGGGGTAGCGGCCTACTCGGTCATGATGTATGTGGATTTCGCCTTCGCCGCCGTCTTCTTGGGCTTCTCCATGGGCAGCGGGCCCATTATCAGCTTCCACTTTGGCGCGGACAACCGGGACGAGCTAAAAAGTGTCTTCCGCAAGAGCATGACGGTAATTGTACTGGCCTCCCTGGCTATGGTGGCGGCGTCGGAGCTGCTGGCCCAGCCCCTGTCCGCTGCTTTCGTGGGCTACAGCCAGGAGCTGCTGGACATGACGGTCCACGGCTTCCGCATCTTTGCCCTGAGCTACCTCTTTGTGGGCTTCGGCGTATACGGCTCCGCCTTTTTCACCGCCCTGTGCAACGGGCCGGTGTCCGCCCTCATCTCCTTCCTGCGGACCTTCCTGTTCCGGGGCGGAATGGTCCTCCTGTTCCCGCTGGTGCTGGGTCTGGACGGCATCTGGCTGACCGTGGTGGTGGCCGACGGCCTGGGGGCCGCCGTAGCCCTGGGACTCATCTGGCGGTATCGGAACCGGTATCACTACTGGTAAAAATATATCCGGCCCGTGAATCCTTCCCCTGGCGGCAGAGGGATTCACGGGCCAATTTTCTATTATACCACCTGGTGCTGGAGCGGTCTGTTCTCCCCCCGGGCGGCCACATTCTGGGCGCAGATCAGGCTCACCGCGCCGATGGCCTCCTTGGAGTACATACCAATATGGGGTGTGACAATCACGTTGTCCAGGGTGAGCAGGGGGTTGTCCGCCGCCATAGGCTCCACCTCAGACACATCCATAGCCGCGCCGGCGATATGGCCGGTCACCAGAGCCTCATACAGGGCCCGCTCACTGACGATACCGCCCCGGGCGCAGTTGATGATATAGGCCCCCTGGCGCATACGTGTCAGCTCCCGGTCGGCGATCATCCCCCGCGTCTCGTCGTTGAGGGGCAGGTGGAGGGAGAGGAAGTCGCATCCGGTGAGCACCTCCTCCTGGCCGCACAGGGTCACGTACTCCTGGAACTCCTGGGGCAGCTCCTTCACATAGGGGTCATAGGCCAGCACCTGCATACCGAAGCCTCTGGCCCGCCGGGCCACGTTTTTGGCGATGGCCCCAAACCCCATCAGGCCCAGAGTCTTGCCGCACACATCCACGCCGATGGCGGTCTGCCACTTGCCCTCGTGGACCCACCGGTTTGTGCTGACAATATTCCGGGCCACCGCCAGCATCAGGCCGAAGGTCAAATCGGCCACCGCATTGGAGTTGGTGCCCGGGACATTGCACACCGCAATTCCCAGCTCCTTGGCCTTGTCCAGGTGAATGTTGTCCAGGCCCGCCCCGTGCTTGCAGATGATCTTCAGCCTGGAGCAGCGCTCCATCACCGCCTCGGGAAACTCGTGGGCGCCGATAATCAGGGCGTCGTAGTCCGGAATCATGGCCTCAAATTCCGTCTGGTCAAAGTCCTTCCCCTTCAGGGTGACCTCGTAGCCTGCCTCCTTCAGGATATTCAGCGGCTCGTCGCTGATTTTTCCGAAGGAACGGGAGGTAATCAACACCTTTTTATCCATGGTCTGCTCCTTTCGCACCAATAATTTTCTTCAGGCCGCTGACAGCGTAGCTCTTGGACTCAGAGATGGGCATCCAGAGCACCCGGTCAATAAAGGGGCTGTCCTCAAACAGGGCGGCAAAAAGCTGATACATAAACTCGTTTGACACCATCACCACTGTGCGGCACTTGGGCCAGAGGTTTTCGCAATAGTACTCCAGAGACTCCCGGACGCCCCCCATAATGACCCCCTCACCGTAGGAGAAGCGCTGCTGGGGCGTCCCCTGGTCGAACAGGCGCATGGCGTGGCAGATGTACAGCGCCCGGTTAAAGCCGAACCGCTTCAGGTTCTGATAGCCCTGGCGCACCATTTCGGTGTCCAGTGCGCTGCCGTCGGAGGCAAGCACCGGAGAGAGGATGGTGTCCTTCTGGATGGCGTAAAACAGCTCCCCGGTAAAGTTGGAGATAATCCCGGTAATCTCCTCCCCCTGAACATAGGTGACGTGGGTGTGGGAGCCGGGGAAAATCATGGCGGCATCCTGTACGTCATCCATTGCCTTCAGCTCTTCCAGCGCGCCGATAATCTCGATCTCCTCCCCCCTCATATTGTTGACGAAGGAGAAGTCGTCGCTCAGCGTCTTGAGCCCGGGGACCAGGATGATCTCCCGGTGAAAGCAGGTGTCCTCCCGGAAGGGATACAGGCTGTCCGCGAATTTTTTCACCGTCAGGGGCAGGGGCAGGTGGGGAACCTCCTTCAGGCCATAGGGCGAGGTAATCATGCCGGAGGCGTAGATGGCGGAAATATTCTCCTCCCCCAGACCGTTCTCTGCCAGCACCTGGTCGTGGAGCGCCTTCATGCCCTCAATCAGGACCCGGTTGCTGCCGGCAATGGCGGAATCCTTGGAGCCCACAGCCTTTTTGGCCACATACCGGACCTGAAAGTCCCGGTCGAGCAGATAGGCCCGGGTGTTGGAGGTGCCGGAATCAAAATAGAGCAAATAGTTGTCCAACTTCCGTTCCTCCCTGCCGTCTCAGCCCCGCAGGGCCGCCACATAGGCCTGGGCGGTCGCGGTAATCTCGTCAAATTTACCCTCGTCCACCAGCTTGGCGCTCACCAGGCTGCCGCCTACGCCCACGCCCACGGCGCCGGCCTTGATAAACTCCGCGCAGTTGTCCACGTTCACATTGCCCACGGCGGTGACGGGGATGTGCTTCAGAGGCGCCTTAACCGCCTTGATGTAGGCCGCGCCCAGCAGGCCGGCGGGGAACAGCTTGACGATATCTGCGCCGCACTTGTAGGCGAAGGCCGCCTCGGTGGGGGTCATGGCCCCGGGGATGGACACCTTGTCCAGCCGCTTGGTCTCCCGGATGACCTCCTCGTCCACGTTGGGGGAGATCATATACTCCGCCCCGGCCTCGGCGGCCTGACGGACCTGCTCCACCGACATGACGGTGCCGGCGCCAACGCACACCTTATCCCCCAGCCCCTCCTTAATGGTCCGGATGGCGGCCAGGGTATCTCTGGCCTTCTCCTCGCTGGACTGGTCAAAGGTGACCTCAATGCAGTTGACGCCGCCCTTCTCCAGCGCGGCGGCCAGCCCCAGAATCTTGGTGCTGGGAATCCCCCGCACAATGGCTACAATCTTGCCCTCAATAATTTTGTTCAGCACAGTTTGAGACATATGAATACCCTCTTTCCTGATTTTTCTGCATTTTGGGGTGACAAGCCCGGATTTCCCGCCGGTCTGTCTTGTATTGTTTTCTTTTTTCTGTTATGCTTGGCTCAGGGCTTCTTCTCCAAGCGGGAGAACGCCCCTCAGCCATGGCAATCAGAACAGCTTATGTCGGAGGTAATTATGGAAAAGGTCCCCACAAAAGAAACCCTGTCAGAGCGCGTCTGTCAGTGCATCCGCCGGGATATCATCACCGGCCATCTGAAGGCCGGATCGACCATCAACATCCAGCATCTCTGCGACCGGTATGAGACCAGTGAAACTCCCATCCGGCTGGCCCTGAACCGGCTGGCCACAGAAAACATCGTCGAGCACTCCCCCCGCCAGCGAGTGCGGGTGAAGGAGCTGAACATCAACCTGTGTGAGGAGACCTTCGACCTTCGGATGCTGCTGGAGTGCTACTGCATCCCCTACGTCATCATGACGCTGGGCACCAATGAGTCCATCCGTCTGCGCTTTCAGAAGAACGTGGTCGAAAACCTGGAGATCGTTCAGCGGCTGGGGCCGGACGATACCATCGACGACTACCTCATCAACTACGACTACGACATGGAATTTCACCAGATGCTCATCAAGTGCGCGGGGAACCAGCTGCTGGTCAACTTGTATGAATATCTCAACCCTTTTTTGTATGTGAATTACGTATTCAACAAGCAGTCCAAGGAGCGGCTGCTCAACGGCATCCAGGAGCACGAACGAATCCTGCGCTGTCTGCTGGAGGGAGATGAGGAGCAGGCCAGGCAGGCCCTGACCACCCACCTCCTCAATTCCAAGCAGGTCATCATCTCCATCCTGAAGATTGACAGCATCCTCTGACCCTTCAGCTTACCAGAGATTTCCCTCTTCGTCAAAGGGCCAGTCGTGGGGCTCGCCCTGAATCTGGATATGCTCATTGGCCCGGGCCTCCTCCAGCATGGCCTGAGAAATCTCAATCTCCTCCAGCCGCATGGTGTCCTTGATATGGACAATGCGGGGATTCTCCCGGTCGATGTAGTTGCAGGTTTTCAGCGCGATCTGGATGCAGGCCCGGTCGGAGTGGGCAAACAGGGGAATCTTGGGGGTACACAGCACCGTAGAGGTCACCACATTGGGATAGGTGCAGTCCACGTCAATCTTCTCAACCAGACGGCGGGTGGTCACGTCGGCCAGCCCCAGTCCGTTGCAGTTGCCGTGAGTCTCCTCGGTCAGGTCCAGCACCGCGATGTGCTGGACCTTTTTTTCGCTCTCCATGTAGGGGACAGCGAAGCGGCCTGTGATGTTGGGGTCCATGCCGTCCCCGCTGATATCCTTGCCCAGCCGGTCCACCACCAGCACGTCGATGTCGTCGAAGAAGATGCGGCCCAGCCGCTCCTTGGAGCGGCGGAGAATATCCGGCTCCTTCTCGAAGATTTCCTCCTTCAGCAGTCCCTCCACGATGCAGGTCTGGTCGAAGGCGTTCTCCGCCACGGCCACCGCCCCCAGAATGTTTGTCTTGTCAAACACCACCCGGGCGATCATGGGCAGCAGGCGGCCCAGGTCGGAAAAGCCGTCCTGATGGACGTGCTCCGCCCCGTGCTGCTTTCCCAGGCCGATGACGGACATTTTTAAAATGCCGCTCTCGTAGGGCCCCCGGAAGGCGGTGTGGGCCTTCACCCGTCCGCAGAGGATGATTCCGTCGGCCTCATAGGCGTAGCGGTCCACAAAGACGGGCATCCCCTCCTCGGTCTCCCCCACCTGAACCACCTCCATGGTGGCCCGGATGGGGCAGTCCATCGTCTCCTCGGTCACTCCATAGCCCCGCAGGATCTCCCGCTGGCCCTCGGCCGTGGCACCTCCGTGGCTGCCCATGGCCGGGAACACAAAGGGCTGGCCGCCGCAGCTCTTCACAAAGTCAACGATGGCCCGGGTAATCACGGCAATGTTGCACACGCCCCGGCTGCCGCAGGTAATGGCCACCGACATCCCCGGCCTGATCCGGCCGCGCATGGGCTCCAGCTCCGTCCGCACCAGCTCAGGAAGGTCGGCCGGGTCAATGTGGCTGTGGTCCAGCAGCTGCCGCACCGTTACCATCTTGGGCAGCACGGTGGAATCGGCCAGTCTGGTCACCACATTTCCCTCTTTTACTGTATTGAGTGCCATAGTTCAACCCCCAGTTATTACAAAATTACGCCGTCCTTGAAAATCATAATTTCCCGGTCGCCGTTCTTCTCATTTTTGGTCTGTCTGCGGCCAGAGGCCACATCCAGCACCAGCTGCCACAGCTCCCGGGCAGCCGGCTCCACCGCCCCGTGCTCCAGCACCCGGCCGGCGTTAAAGTCCATCCAGTTTTCCTTTCTCTGGAAGAGGGTGCTGTTGGAGGCAATTTTAATGGTGGGCGCCGCCGTCCCCAGGGGATTGCCCCGTCCGGTGGTGAACAGAATCACCTGGGCGTGGCCAGACAGCAGATTGGTGACGGACACGCTGTCGTTGCCCGGCCCGATCATCAGATTCAGCCCCGACCTTTCACAGCTCTGCCCCATGGCCAGGGTGTCCACCACCGGGGCCTTTCCCCCCTTCTGAATACAGCCCAGCGACTTCTCCTCCAGGGTGGTGATGCCGCCCCGCTTGTTGCCGGGGGAGGGATTCTCATAGATGGGCTGCTGGTGGCGCAGATAGTACTCCTTAAAGGAGTTAATCATACCCACCACCTTGTCAAAGGTCTCCCGGCTGTCTGCCCGGTCCATCAGTTGCTGCTCTGCGCCGAACATCTCCGGCACCTCGGTGAGCACGGCGGCCCCCCCCAGTCCGGCGACGAATTCAGCGATATGGCCGCACAGGGGGTTGGCGGTGATTCCAGAAAAGGCATCCGATCCGCCGCACTTAAAGCCCAGGGTCAGGCTGGACACCGGCAGCTCCTCCCGCCTGTCCTCCGCCATCACGGCGGCGATCTCGGCCATCAGGGCCAGCCCCGCCTCCACCTCGTCCCCCTCCACGTCCTGGGTCACCAGGGTTCGGATGCGCCGGGAATCATAGTCTCCCAGGGCGGGCAGGAAGTGCTCCAGATCGTTGTTCTCACAGCCCAGGCTCACCAGCAGTACGCCGCCGGCATTCGGGTGCTTTACAATGCTGGCCAGGATTCGCTGTGTCGTCTCGAAGTCGTCCCCCAGCTGGGAGCAGCCGGCGTTGTGGGGGAAGGCAAATACTCCGTCCCCCGCCCTCAGGCCCCTCTCCCGGGCGGCCCGGGCCATGCGCTCCACGGTATTGTTCACGCAGGAGACGGTGGGAATGATCCAAAGCTCATTCCGGGTCCCTGCCTCCCCGTTTGCCCTGGGGTAGCCCAGGAAGGTCCCCGGCAGTCCGGCACAGTCCGCCGGAGCGGGGGCCGCCGGCCGGTAGGTGTATTCCAGCAGTCCCTCCAGATTTGTCTTCATGTTGTGGCTGTGCAGCCACTCCCCCGCCTGGACCGCCCGGGTGACATGCCCGATTGGACAGCCGTATTTCACCACCACGGCCCCTGAAGCCAGGTCCTCCAGGGCCATTTTATGTCCAAAGGGGATATCCTCCCGCACCTGGTACGTCCTTCCGGCCAGGACCGCCTCCTCCCCCGGGGACAGGGCGTCCAGGGCCACCGCGGCGTTGTCCCGGCTGTCAATTTGAATCAGCTTTTGTCTCATGGCTCTACCACTCCGCCACCGAGCCGTCTCTGTGCCGCCACACCGGATTCTTCCAGCTGTGGGGCTCAGCGCTCTCCTCCAGCACCAGGGCCTCGTTGACCTCCACGCCCAGACCGGGGCGCTTGGGCAGGTCCACAAAGCCGTCGTGGAAGGTCAGGTCCTCCTTGTTGAGGATGTAGTCCAGGGGCTCGTGGAACTCGTTGTAGTGGATGCCCATGCTCTGCTCCTGGATGAAGGCGTTGTAGCAGGTGGCGTCGGCCTGGAGGCAGGCGCTGAGGGCAATGGGACCCAGGGGGCAGTGGGGGGCCAGAGCGATATCATAGGCCTCCGCCATAGCGGCGATTTTCTTCACCTCGGTGATGCCTCCGGCGTGGGACAGGTCGGGCTGGATGATATCCACCCCTCCCGCCTGGAAGAGCCGCTTGAAGTCGTAGCGGGAGAACAGGCGCTCGCCGGTGGCGATGGGCACGTTGCAGGCAGCGGCAATCTCCTTAAAGTCCTCCATGTTCTCACACAGGACGGGCTCCTCCAAAAACATGGGGTCGAACTCCTCCAGCTTCTTGGCCAAAATCTTGGCCATGGGCTTGTGCACCCGGCCATGGAAGTCCACCGCGATGCCGAAGTATTTGCCCACCGCCTCCCGGATGGAGGCCACCCGCTCCAGCACCTCGTCGATCTTCTCATAGCTGTCCACAAACTGCAGCTCCTCGGTGCCGTTCATCTTGATGGCGGTAAAGCCGGCGGCCTGACGCTCCTTGGCCGCCTGGGCCACGTCGCTGGGCCGGTCGCCGCCAATCCAGGAGTACACCCGCATCCTGTCCCGGCAGGGGCCGCCCATCAGCTGGTAGACCGGGGCGTTGAAGTGCTTCCCCTTGATATCCCAGAGCGCCTGGTCGATGCCGGAGATGGCGCTCATCAGGATGGGACCGCCCCGGTAGAAGCCGGCCCGATAGAGGGTGCTCCAGATATCCTCGATCCGCATGGGGTCGGCGCCAATCAGATAGTCGCGCATCTCCTCTACGCAGGCCAGAACGGTGGCGGCCTTGCCCTCGATGACGGCCTCGCCCCAGCCGGTAAGGCCGTCGCTGGTCTCCACCTTCACAAACCCCCAGCGGGGCCGGACCAGATAGGTGCTGATATTGGTAATGGTCATACTTATTCCTCCTTATAAAATACTCACAGCCCCACAATCAACACCCACAGGGGCAGAGCCGCCGCCATGGCCAGCATGGTCTGCACCATCAGGTTGGCGGCATATTCGGGGGCACAGTCGTAGTCCGCTGCCACAATGGCGGTCATGGCCCCGCTGGGCAGGGCGGCAATTATGGTGCTGATCCGAACAATCAGCGGCTCCACCCCCAGCAGGCTCATCACCCCAAACACCACGGCGGGCACCGCCGCCATCCGCAGCAGCGTGGGCAAATACAGCTCCCTGTCCCGCAGAATCTTACAGATTCCCGACTGGGCCAGGCTGCAGCCTATGATAATCATCGACAGGGGCATGGTCAGGGCGCCGATGGCCGAGAAAGTGCTGTTCAGCGGCTCCGGAATCCGGACCTGGAGGAAATACATCACCAGGGCCAGCACCGACACCAGGGCAATCCGGTTGGAGAACAGGGACCGGACGCTCACCTGTCCCCGCTCCCCCAGGTAGGCCATCCCCCAGGTGTAGAACAGCACGTTGTAGATCATGCTGAACATAATGGCGCACAGCAGTCCTATGTTGCCATACAGCTCCTGGAGGATGGGATAGCCCACAAAGGTGATATTGCAGAACACCACCGAGGAGACAAACACCCGGCGCTTGGCCTCCTCCAGTCCCAGCCGTCTGCTCAGAAGGGCGGCGGCCGGGATGGTCAGCAGAAAATACAGCACCCCAAAGATCCCGGTGAGGGCAATGGCCCGGGCCGCCTCCAGGGAAAATTCCTGCTGTGAGGACATGATAACGGTGAAGTACACCACCAGCTTCATCAGAATATTGGTGGCGCTCTTCTGGTCCTGGGCGGTCAGCACTCCCCGGCGGCGCAGCACATAGGCCGCAGCCACCACAAAGAACACCTTGAACATAAGATTAAACAGGATCTGTGCCATGGGGCGTCGCTCCTCTGACTTTGAAAATTCCGCCCATTGCGCCGAACAGGCAGCCCACGGGGGATACCTGTTCGACATAGATTATTTCAGCATCCCCGTCATTCTGGGCAGGAACTCGGAAATAGCAGGGATAAAGGTGATGAGCATCAGACAGACCAGCATGGCGATGATGAAGCGTATGATGCCCTTACAGACAACCTCCAGCGAGGTATTGCCCACCCGGGCGGCCACAAACAGGTTGATGCCCAGGGGCGGGGTGATAAAGCCGATGGCCAGGTTGACCACCATGATGATGCCGAAGTGGATGGCGGTCAGCCCCAGGGCCTCCGCCACGGGCAGCAGGATGGGAGACAGCACCATCATAGCCGGCGTGGTATCCATAAAGCAGCCCACAAACAGCAGCAGCAGGTTAATCAGCAGCAAAATAATGATCTTGTTGTCGGTGATGCCGATCAGGAAATTGCTGACGGCGGCGGGAACCTGTTCCAGGGTCAGCAGCCGGGTAAAGCCGGTGGCGCAGCCGATGATGACCATGGTGGTGCCGTTGGTGGAGCAGGCGGCGGCAATGGTGGAAAACAGGTTGCTGAAGTTCAGCTCACGGTAGATGAACAGGCCGCAGATCAGGGCGTAGACCGCAGCCACAGCGGCGGCCTCGGTGGGGGTGAAGAAACCGCCGTAGATGCCGCCCAGAATGATAATGGGGTCGATGAGGGCGGGGATGGCGTCTACAATAATGTGCCACTTCTCTTGCGCGCTGAACTTCTGGTCGCTGCCCCGCCAGCCCATCTTCTTGCAGTAGAAGTAGCACACCAGGCACAGGACCACGCCGATCATGATGCCGGGCAAGAAGCCGGCCATGAACATGGTGGACACCGATGCCCCGGTAGAGGTGCCGTAAATAACCATGGGGATGCTGGGCGGGATGATAACGCCGATACAGCCGGCACAGGCCACGCAGGCCAGGGTAAAGCTCTTGCTGTAGCCCTTCTCCAGCATGGTGGGCACCACCATGCTGCCCACGGCGGCCACGGTGGCCGGGCCGGAGCCGGACACGGCGGCAAAGAACATGCACACCACCACGGTGACGATGGCCAAGCCGCCGGTCACCCGTCCGAAGAACACATTACATACGTTCAGGATGCGCTTGGACACGCCGCCGCTGGCCATCAGCTCACCGGCCAGAATAAACAGAGGGATGGCCATCAGGGGGAAGGAGTCGCTGCCTGCGATGAGCTGGCTGACCACAAAGGTCTCCGTCATGCGGGGGTTGACCAGAACGGCGCACAGGGCGCTCATACCGATGGCGATGCCCACAGGGACATTCAGCACCAGAAAGACAAGCAGGGCGGCGAACAAAACAATAGCAGTTGTACTCATCCTTCAAACTCCTCCCCGTTCTTCAGGCATTTCACCCGGTAAACAATGGTCTGAATCTGCCGGATCACAGCCAGACCGAAGCCCACAACCGTGGACATATAGACAAATTCATTGGGTATTTTCAGCGCGGGGGAGCGCATATTGTACTGCATCTGAGACAGGGAATAGACCGTGCCGGTATATACGATGTACACGGCAAACACGATAAACAGGATATCGCCCAACACGACGATGTAGGGGCGCACCTTTTTGGGGAACAGGTTCAGGGCCGCGTCGATTTTAATATGCTTGCGCAGCTTGCAGCCGTAGCTGATGCCGATATAGATCAGCCAGATAAACACATAGCGGGCCAGCTCCTCCGACCAGGAGAGGGAGTTATTGAACACTTTGCGCATGACCACCTGAATAAAGGTGACCAGGGTCATGAAGGACATCAGAAACACGCACAGATACAGCTCTGCGTTGTCATCCAACCATTTCAGAATCTTTTTCAAGGGTTATCTCCTCCTCTGTCTGCTTTTTGTAAGAGAGGGGCCCCGCCCCCGCGAAAGGGGGGAGGGGCCCCTCCTGGTTCAGCTCAGTTTTTGGAAATTACTTGCTGCGGTAAGCGGCCAGCTCCTCAGACATCTGGTCGGCCAGCTCGGGCTTATACATGATCTTCTTGGCGGCCTCCAGGCTGTTGGCCTTGTCAGCGGCCTCCTTGAAGCTCAGCTTCTCCTCGTCGGTCAGGGTGCGCACCTTGCAGCCGGCGGCCTCCATCACGCCCACGGCCTCGTCCTCATACTTCTGAGACAGCTCGTACTGGCGCTGAGTGGTCTCCTCCATGGCGCGGGTCAGGGCGTCCTGCTGCTCGGCGGTGAGGGAGTTCCACTTCTCCAGGTTCATAACCACATAGTAGGGGGTATACACGTGCTCGGTGAGGGTGCAGAACTTCTCGATCTCCTCGAACTTGTTGCCGGTGATGATGCCCAGGGGGTTCTCCTGGCCGTCAACAGTGCCCTGCTGCATAGCGGTGAACAGCTCGCCGAAGGCCATGGGGGTGGGGTTGGCGCCCATAGCCTTCCAGGCCTCCAGATGGATCTCGTTGGCCATGGTGCGGATCTTCAGGCCGTTCAGGTCGGTCACGGCGGCGATGTCCTTGTTATTGGTAGTCACATTGCGGAAGCCGTTCTCCCAGAAGGCCAGGCCCTTCAAGCCGTAGCCGGAGAAGCCGTCCAGAATCGCCTTGCCGGCCTCGCCGTTGAAGCCCACCTCATAGACCTCCTGTTTGTTCAGGAACATGTAGGGGATGTCATACAGGTAGAGGTCGTTGTAGGTAGTGGCCACGGAAGAGGTGGAGCCCACAGCGATGTCGCACTCGCCGGTCTGGGCCATCGCAAAGGACTGCTCGTCGTTGCCCAGCTGGTTATCGGGGAAGTGGGTGATCTTGATGGTGCCGTTGGAGTACTCCTCCACCTTGGGGATAAACACCTCGGTCACAGCGTCCTTGGCGCTGGAGGAGGTAACGTTGCCCATACGCAGCTCGATGACCGCGCCGGAGTTCCCGCCCCCGTTGCTTCCGCCGCCGGCATTGCCGCCGTTTCCGCCATTGCTGCTGTTGTTGCCGCAGGCCGCCAGCGCGAAGAGCATGGCTCCGGCCAGAAGTGCGGACATAACTTTCTTTTTCATAATCTTTCCTCCTAAAATACTTTTGATTGTTATTAAACACACGGCCGCGGGCCGTGCGATAACCGCGTTCGCAGGCAGACTTCTGCCTGTTGGCCTCCTACAGGAGGCCAACAGCGGATATATCCGCTGACGCTCTGAGCGATTTATTTGGCCAGGTATCCGCCGTCGCAGGGGATTACGGCCCCGGCCATATAGTCCGATGCGTCGCTGGACAGGAAGATGCACAGCCCCTTCATGTCCTCCGGGGTGCCCCAGCGGTGGGCGGGGATACGGGCCAGAATTTCCGTGTTGCGCCCCTGGTCGTTTATCAGCGCGGTGTTCATCTCGGTGGCCATATAGCCCGGGGCGATGGCGTTGACATTGATCCCCTTGCCTGTCCACTCGTTGGCCAGCGCCTTGGTCAGTTGAGCCACGCCGCCCTTGCTGGCCGCGTAGGCGGGCACGGTAAAGCCGCCGAAAAAGCTGAGCATAGAGGCGATGTTGACGATCTTTCCTCTGGAGTTCTGGCGGATAAACTGCCGGCCGGCCAGCTGGCACAGATGGAAGGTAGCGGTCAGATTGACCTCCAGCACATCGTCCCAGTCCTCAATGGGGAACTCCTCACAGAAGTGGCGGCGCTGAATGCCCGCACCGTTGACCAAGATGTCCAGGTGGCCTCCCAGCAGCTCCACAGCCTGAGCAAAGCCCTCCTCCCGCCTGGCCCGGTCGGCCAGGTCAATGGCGATGCCGTGGCACCGGAAGCCTCTTTCCGCAAACTCCTGGGCCACCTTCAGGGCGGTGTCGCTGGAGCCCACCACCACGACCTCGCATCCGGCCTCCATCAGGCCCTCAGCCATTCCCCGGCCCAGGCCCCGGGTGGCCCCGGTGACAATGGCCTTCCGGCCGGTCAAATCAAACAGCTTCAACTTGTTCTCCTCCTTAATCCAATCTCAGCGGCCCGTCTGGTAACACTCCAGATACCGCTGGAATTTTCTCTGGTACAGCTCCGCCCTGGCCGGATCAGGCCGGATCACCCGGCTGACCTCCGCGTCGTAGGCGCAGGCGTCGTCAATCACGCCCAGCAGCTCCATCGCCAGCACCGCCCCTCCCAGGAGAGAGCCGTGCTCGTTTTCGTTGACCTCCAGCTCCTGCTGGAAGATATCGGCACACATCTGGCTCCAGCTCTCCGAGTGGAGGATCCCGCCGGAGAACCGGATATGCCTGGGCCGGCCATTGACCTGGGCCAAAATCTGATAGCAGTGGTAGATGTTGAACAAAACCCCCTCCTGCACCGCCAGATACAGATCAGACAGTCCGTGCCGGGGCAGCACCCGCAGGAAGCCGCCCTCCCGCTCGTCATTCCACCCGGGGCACCGCTCTCCAAAGAGGAAGGGGAGAAACACCGGCGTATTTTCCCGGTCGGTGATCCCCTTCTCCAGCTCCACATAGGACATACGGGACAGGCCCATCTGCCCCTTATACCAGTCCAGGCAGTTACAGCAGCCGTTGGTGGCCGCGCCCGACAGCCAGTTCTTGGGGGAGCGGTAGCACCATGTGCTGGGCTCCTCCGGCAGGACGGGCTTTCCGGTGGTCAGGCGGATCGCGCCGCTGGTGCCCACCGAGAAGGTCATGATTCCCTCCGCCACGGCCCCCGCGCCCACCTGGTTCAGCCCTCCGTCGGAGTTGGAGGGGATCACCGGGGTGCCGGGCCTCACGCCCAGGGCCTGGGCGGCCTCCTGGGTGATGGGGAAGGTGCTGTTATAGGGGACCAGGGCGCTGAGCTGTTCCTCCTGAATCCCCAGCTCCGCCAGCAGATCGGGGTCAAAGGCCCCCTTCCAGGTATTCAGCAGGCCGCTGCCCGAGGCGATACAGGCGGTGTTGACCCGCCGGCCGGTCATGCGGTAGTTGTTGTAGCTGCCCTGTCCCAATATGTAGTGCTGGGTCAGGTCGTAGCCCTTCTCCTTCAGCAGAAGCAGCTTGAAGAAGGGGTAGACCGCATTGACCATGCAGCCCGTCTTCTGATAGAAGCGGCGGACATAATCCTGATCCTGCCGCAGAGCCTTACAAATCTGGGCCGCTCCGGTGTAGGACCAGAGATACACCGGTGTGACGGGGGTCATCCCCCGGTCGCACAGCAGCAGGCTGTGCCATGTGCCGCTCAGGGCGATCATGTCCACCTGCCGGCCGTTCAGCAGCTCTCTGCCCACCGCGATCATGTGCTGATACACATTCTCCGCGTCATGGATGCTTACATCCTCATAATTTCCGGTATAGGCCCGCACCTTAACCTCAAAGCTCTGCTCCGCGGTGTGGTACAGCATCGCCTTGGCCGAGGTTGTACTGGCCTCCAGCACCAGAATTTCCATCTCTCCGCCACCTCTCCCCATTTCGCCGGGTTCTGTTAAATATCCTTGCAGTCCACAACCACCTTCACCGTGCCCAGGCTGGTGTCGGCAATCATGTCAAACACCTTCTCCGCCTCCCGCATGGGTACGATATGGGTGACCACCTTCTCCAGCTGGGGCTGGAGGTCCTTGGTGTATTCCACGGCCTGCCTAAACTCCTCCTTGGTGTACACCCGGGTGCCGATCATCCACTGCTCCTTGAAGTTCAGCTGCTGCAGATTCACCTCGTGGGGGACCTTATGGACGGAAACCATGCAGATAGTACCGCTGACCCGGGTAATCTTGGTCATATCCATGGCGCCCTGGGGGGAGCCGCTGCACTCAAACAGCACATCGCAGCCCTCGCCGTCGGTGGCGGCCTTCACCACCTGCTCCAGATCCTCCTTCATCACGTTCACCGGAGTAAGGCCCAGCTCGGCAGCCAGTGCCAGCCGCTTCTCCGCCACGTCGGAGATGAACACCTGGGCCGCCCCCAGGTTCTTCAGCACAATGCCGGTCAGCATCCCGATGGGGCCGGCGCCGATCACCACGGCCACGTCCCGGCCCTTCACCTCAGCCTGGTGAACCGCCCGCAGAATCACGGCCAGCGGCTCAATCACCACGGCGGCCCGGTCGCTGACGCCGTCGGGCACCTTAAACAGCACATCCTCATCCACATACAGGCTCTCGCAGACGCCGCCGTCCACATCGATGCCGATCAGTCCCAGGCTGTTGCACACATGGGCGTTGCCGGTGCGGCAGGCGCGGCAGTGACCGCAGGACAGCAAAGGATAGGCCACCACCCGGTCGCCCTTCTTAAACCGCTTTCCATCCTCAGCCACCTTGCCCAAAAACTCATGCCCAAAGATCAGGGGAGCCTTGGCCCGGGGGTGGGTGCCCAGGAAGATGCCGATGTCGGAACCGCAGATGCCGCAGTAATCCACATCCACCTTCACCGCGCCCTCCTTGGGAACAGGGGCAGGTACATCCTGTAAAACTGCCTGCTTCGGACCTGCGTAGACCAGTGCTTTCATAGCTGCCAAACTCCTTTCACATCTTGCGCCTCGGAGGCGGAAATCATAAATTATTTTTTTCGACACAAACTTTATAAAGTTTTTTAGATTTTAAATTTTATTCAACGGTTGTATTGTATAGTTTGAATTTTGGATTGTCAATAGGATTCCATCGTTTTACCTGCCAAGAAATCAGAGCATTTTTTGTCTGTATTGCACAAAATAAAATATCTCTCTCCCCCACTATCAAGCAAGACGATGCGGAATCCTCCTCTTTTTTTCCATTCCGGAGGATATTTTTCTCTGAAAACGCATTGACATGTCCCCAATTCATGATACAATGAAGGAAACAAATTGAAGGATTTAAAATCTAATCCTTTCGTTTGTTAAAGTGAAATAAGAGGGCTGATGTATAGATGAGCAAATATCTCGTTTTAGCAACTCCCCGTTCCTTTGCCAAAACTGACCCCGCCCCCATCCGTCTCCTGGAGGAGCACGGATGCCAGGTTCTCCGCCTCCCCACTGACGGCGGCGACCTCCGCCAGCAGCTCCTGGAGTATCTCCCCCAGGCTGACGCCGTCATCGCCGGTCTGGAGTCCTACGACCGGACCACGCTGGAGCTGGGCAAAAAGCTGAAGGTTGTCTCCCGCTACGGCGTGGGCTACGACAAGGTGGACGTGGCCGCCGCCAGGGAGCTGGGGATTCTGGTGTCCATCACTCCCGGCGCCAACAGCAACTCGGTGGCGGACCTGGCCATGGCGCTGATGCTGGCCGCCGCCCGGCACGTCTGTCCCATGGACGCCGCCATCCGGGCCGGACAGAACAGCAAACCGACCACCGGCGTAGAGATGTGGGGCAAAACGCTGGGCGTAGTGGGCACCGGACGCATCGGAAAGGGGGTCATCCAGCGGGCAGCCGGCTTCCAGATGAAGGTGCTTGCCAACGACGCCTATCCGGACCAGGCCTTTGTAGAGGCCCACAACGGAACATATACCGATCTGGACACCCTGTTTCGCGAGTCGGACTTCATCACCCTCCACGCCCCCTATACAGAGGAGACCAAAAACATGGTGGACAGCCGCCGGCTGAAGGAGATGAAGTCCACCGCCGTGCTGGTCAACACCGCCCGGGGCGGCATCGTGGATGAGGAGGCCCTGTATCAGGCCCTGAAGGAGGGAGAGATCGGCGCCGCCGCCCTGGACGCCACCTTGGTGGAGCCCGCCTGCGGCAGTCCCCTGGCCACTCTGCCCAACTGCATCCTCACCCCCCACGCCGGCGCGGCGACCTATGAGGCGGGGCGCAACATGGGTATGCTGGCCGCCCAAAACGTGCTGGATGTTCTCACCACCGGAACCTGTCCCCATCTGGTATAACAGCCAGACAGAGCGTTTCATTTATTTATTATAAGGAGGCGTGAATCCCGTGTCCCAATATCAATTTGGCGTCATCGGCCTGGCCGTCATGGGCCGCGGCCTGGCCCTGAATCTGGCCGAGCACGGCTTCTCCGTAGCCGGCTATAACCTGGAGCCCGAGATGACCCAGGCCTTTGTGGCGGAGGGTCTCCGCCAGGGCTATTCCGTAGCCGGCGCTCCCTCCTGCCAGGAGCTGTGCCAGATGCTGGAGCGTCCCCGAAAAATCCTCATCATGGTGAAGGCGGGCGCGCCGGTGGACAGCGTGCTGGACAGCCTGCTCCCCTGGCTGGAGTCCGGCGACGTTGTCATCGACGGCGGCAACACCCATTACCCCCACACCCACGCCCGCCAGGACCGCTGTGGAGCCAAAGGCGTCCACTTCCTGGGCATGGGCGTCTCCGGCGGCGAGGATGGAGCCCGCCACGGTCCCGCCCTCATGCCCGGCGGCAGCCGGGAGGCCTACCGCCTGGTGGAGCCCTTCCTCACCGCCATCGCCGCCCACGTGGACGGCCAGCCCTGCTGCGCCTACAACGGGCCGGCCGGGGCGGGGCACTTTGTGAAGATGGTGCACAACGGCATCGAGTATGGCGACATGCAGCTGATCTGCGAGGCGTACTATCTGATGAAGCGCCTGCTGGGCCTGTCCGCCGGCGAGATCGCCCAGTATTTCCAGGAGTGGAACAAGGGGGAGCTGTCCAGCTACCTGGTGGAGATCACCGCCCACATCCTGACGGTGGAGGACCCCGGCACCGGCGCCCCCCTGGTGGACAAAATCCTGGGGGAGGCCGGCAGCAAGGGCACCGGAATGTGGACGGTACAGGAGGCTCTGTCTCAGGGCGTCCCCCTGCCCACCATTGCCCAGGCGGTCTTCGCCCGAGACCTGTCCTGCTCCTCCGGCGTCCGGGCCCGCATGTCCCAACAGTCCTCCCCCGCGGCCGCCCCGGCCATCGCCGACCGCGCCGCCTTTGCCGAGCAGATCCGCCGGGCGCTGTACGCCTCCAAGCTGTGCTCCTACGCCCAGGGCTTTGATCTGCTGAGCCGTGCCGGAAAGGCCTACGGCTGGAACCTGGACCTGGGCGGCATCGCCCTGCTGTTCCGGGGGGGCTGCATCATCCGGGCCTCCTTCCTCAACCAGCTGGCCCGGGTCTACCGCGCCCAGCCCGAGCTGGAAAATCTGCTGCTGGACGCCAGCTTCGCCCAGGTGCTGGAGGACTACCAGCAGGACTGGCGGCAGGTTGTGGCCTCCGCCGTCCGGAACAGCGTGGCCGTCCCCGCCTTTGCCGCCAGCCTGAGCTACTACGACGGGCTGCGGGACCCCGAGGGACCACTGAATCTGCTCCAGGCCCAGCGGGACTGCTTCGGTGCCCATACCTTCCGCCGGACAGACCGGGAGGGCGTATTCCATCACCCCTGGAACGGCTGACTCCGCCCCTAAAAAACATGCCTGGCCGCCGTGTCCGGCTGAAAAGGAAGTGAACCTCAGCCCTATGTCAGAAAACGCCAGATTGGCCTCCACCAATACGCTGGTGGACGAGGCCTATCAAAGTCTGAAGAAAGATATTATTGAAGAATATCTCCCCGCCGGAGAAAAAATTAACCTCAACACCCTGTGTACGCGCTACGGCACCAGCCCCACCCCCATCAAGCAGGCCCTCAACCGTCTCATTGCGGAGGGGCTGATTGAGAGCATCCCCCGGAAGGGCTGCCGGGTGCGGCCCTTCAACTGGGCCTGGGTGGACGAGCGGTTTGAGATCCGCATGATGATGGAGCTCTACTTCGCCCCTCAGACCACCGCCGCCGTCAAAACCAGCCCGCTGCTTCAGGCCCGTTTTGAGCAAAATCTGGAGGAAAATCTGGAGCTGGCCTGGAATTACTCCAGCACGGAGGACTACTTCCGCACCTACGAGCTGGACCGGCAGTTTCACGAGCTGCTGATCCTCGCCAGCGGAAACCAGACCGCCCTGCGCACGTACAACGGCCTGAACTCCCACTCCTTCGCCAACTACCTCTACGGCAGGCAGCCCCGCAGCCAGACGGTCAACGGCATACTGGAGCACAAGGTCATGTACCGGTCCATGCTGGCGGGGGATGTGGATCAGCTGAGGGCTCAAATTCAGGTCCACATTGAAAACGCCCGAAATAAAATCCGCCTGGCCCTCAAGCTGGCGGAAATCTGACCCTATCTTGTCATTTCATATATTTCAGAGAGGAGCAATCACCATGAACCCATTGAACCAAGCCATCGCCAACATCGGAGTAGTCCCTGTCATCAAGCTGGAAAACCCGGAGCGGGATGCGGCCCCTCTGGCCCGCGCCCTCTGCGCCGGAGACGTCCCTGTCGCGGAGGTCACCTTCCGGGCCGCCGGCGCGGACAAGGCCATCCGACTCATGAGGGAGGCCTGCCCTGAGATGATCGTAGGCGCCGGAACCGTCACGGAGAAGGCCCACATCGACGCCACCATTGCCGCCGGGGGCCAGTTTATTGTCACTCCGGGCCTGGACCCGGACCTGGTGGCCTACGCCCAGGAGAAGAACATCCCCATCTACCCCGGCTGCACCACCCCCACCGACTACCACACCGCCCTGAAGTTCGGCCTGGAGCTGCTCAAGTTCTTCCCCGCGGAGCAGTCGGGCGGGCTGGCCAAAATCAAGGCCATGAGCGCCCCCTTCCCCCAGTTTAAGGTCATGCCCACCGGCGGCATCTCCCTCAAAAACCTGGGCGAGTATCTCTCCGCCCCGGTGATCGCGGCCTGCGGCGGCTCCTACATGGTCACCGCCGACCTCATCAACAACCAGAAGTGGGACGAGATCACCGAGCTGTGCAAAAAGTCCCGTGAAATCGTGGAGACCGCCCGGGCCTCTAAGTAACAGACCGGTCCAACAGATAAATCCCCCCTGATGCGTCCATCAGGGGGGATTTGCCTGTTTACGGGATACTAGCGGCTCACACGCAGCTGCGACATAATCAAGGTGAGATCATTGGGGTTGATCTGCCCCTGGAGGGACGTGGTAATTCCGCTGGCAAAGGTGAAGCTGGAGCCGAAGAGCCACGGGGCCACGCGGCTGATGTTGCCCTCCCGGCCCATGGCGACCACAATGCGCTCCCGCTCCCCATACTCCTGCTCCAGGTTCAAAATCCCCTGGAGGAGGGACAGGATGTCTCTGCGCCCATGGGTCATCACGGCGATTTTGGGGATATCCGCGCCGGTGGTCTCGCATCTGCGCATCAGGGCGGTAATTTCGCCGGCCTCTGGGGTCTTCTCATAGTCGTAGGCCGCAATGATGACCTGGTGGCCCGATTCCTTCGCCCGCCCCAGGACCTCCTCCTTCCAGGGGAGGAAGGGGTCCTGTTCCAGTTCGATATAATCCGCGCAGCTGCAGTCCAAAACGCTGTGGAAGACAGCCCGCTTCTCCTCCTCAGACAGCCGGCACCCGCCCCCCTGGCTCACGCTGCGCAGAGAAAAAATAATCTTCCGCCGCTTCGAGGCCCTTTTAATCTCTCTCAACACTTGCTGGACCTGCCTGGGGTCTCCCTGGTGCTGGAAAAAATCCGCGCGCCACTCCAAAATATCGCCGGACAGCTCGGCAATAATCTTCACTTCCTCCAAAATACTGCGCGCATCGCCGCCCATAATCGCGTTGCATATTTTAGGGAACGCGTCAAAGCGGTCTTCACACTCACGCATCATCCGATCTCTCCTCCGTCCTGATGGGCGCCGCCGGCGGCAGTCCCCATCTGCTCTCCAAGCAGGCGGGAGATCTCCTGGGCAGTGCGGGCAGTGTCCTTGATTTTATCCATAATCCTCTCATTGACAAACCGGGAGGCCGGCCCGGAGAACTGCAGCACCGCCTGCAGCGCCCCGCTGGGCAGGAACACCGGGGCTGCGATGCCCACAACGCTGATATCCTTCGGGTCAACGCAGAGTGTATAGCCGTCATCAATGATTTTCGCCAGCGCCTCATTCTCCACCTGCCCCTCCGGGTCCAGCAGGCGCTTCTGTTCCTCGTCCTGATAGGCCAGAAAAATTCGCCCGGCTGCACTGGGGCCCCACTTCCGTTTTTCCTCCCAGATGGGCGGATGGGGCATCCGGGTCGATTCAAAGGCCAGAACACTGCAAAACTCCGCCCCGTTGAAGGTAAACAGCTGCAAATTTTCGTCATAGCTCTGATACAGGGCCTGCATACTGGCGGTCCCGGCGCTCTTCAGCCGGACATAGGACTGGTTTTCGCAGGCGGTAAACAGGAGAAATCGGTCCCCCAGGCGGTAGGTCTTGCCGCAGGGAACGCGGGCCACATATCCCCGCTTGCGCAGCGAGTTGATAATCCGAAGCGCCGTACTGTCCGGCAGAGAGGTCGCCTCGGCAATTTCATGCAGCGACAGAACATCCCGCTCCATAAAGCACTCCAGTATATCAATCGCCCGTTCCACGGAACGGGTATATAAGCTCTTATCACTCATCCTGAACCTCAAACAGCGCTTAAATTGTTGTGCTGCTATCATATCACAAACCTTTTGCCCCCGTCAATCCTTTTCGGCCGACCATCTCGCCCGTTTATTTCATTAAATGAAATTTTATATTCTCACCAATAAATTTTTTCGTTTAACAAAATTACACTATTGACAATCGTCGAAAAATGAAATATAATAGCCACACAGCTCGAAAGAACTGTGCAGATTATCCAGGGTTTTATAAGCATTCCGGGTTGAAAATTGAAGTATTTACCGGAATCCTCTCTCTTTATCAACACCCAAAGCCCGGATAATTTCATTCAACGAAATAAGTGTGCGCGCACTGTTTCAAAAGGGTACACAAAACAATAAGGGAGCAAATTACATATGAAAGCATTGGTCTACCACGGACCCGGAAAACTGGTATTGGAGGAATGGGCCACGCCGGAACCCAAGGAGGGCGAGGTACGCCTCAAGCTCCAGTATACCGCCATCTGCGGCTCCGATCTCGGCGCCTACAAAACGGCCTCCGACCGTTTTAAGCCCCCCCTGATTCTGGGCCATGAAGCCTCCGGCATCGTGGAAAAGGTCGGCCCCGGCGTCACCGCATTTCATGTCGGACAGCATGTGTGCTGCAATCCCCCCATCTACTGTGGAACCTGCTGGTACTGCACCCACGGGCACTACAACATCTGCCCTAACCGTCTCAGCCTGGGCAATTCCGTGGGCGTCGATACCTGTCACGGCACCTTTGCCGAATACATCTGTCTGCCGGCCTTCACCCTGGTCCCCCTTCCGGAAAACGTATCTCTCCTCCACGGCTCCATGATGGAACCCCTGGCGGTGGGCTACCACGCGGCCAAAAACGGCGCCTTCACCCCCGGCGAAACCACGGCCGTCATCGGAACCGGCCCCATCGGCCTGATGACAATTCTCAGCCTGCGGGCCCTGGGCGCGGGAAAAATCATCTGCAGTGATACCTCCGCCGCCCGGCTGGCCCTGGCAAAGCAGCTCGGGGCGGACATCACCGTAGATGCCTCCCGGGAGAATCTTCCCGATGCGGTCAAGGCGGCCACCGGCGGCCTGGGCGCCGACCGGACCATCATCTGCGCCGGCGTCCCCTCCTCCTTCCACCAGGCGATCCAGACCACCCGCAGCTGCGGCGACGTCATTCTGGTGGGCATGATCCAGTCCCAGCTTGATTTCTGCCCCATGGACATCTTCGGGCGGGACATCAACATCATCAGCAGCTACACCTTTACGGATGAAATCTACGACGCGGTCCGTTCCGTCTCCCAGGGGGCTATTCAGCTCGGCCCGCTGATCTCCTCCATCTATTCCCTCAGCAATGGCCAGGCCGCCTTCGACGCCCTGGCTGCCCCTGGCAATCAGGAGCTGAAAGTGATTGTGGATATCTGTGATGGCATGAAAGGAACGGAAAAATGGGTAAAATAACCGACAGCCTCTATGATATCTATGTGACCCAGGGGATCAGCTGCGGCGAGACCATGCTCTGTGCCGGGATCGGCGCCTGTCAGGGCGAGGCTCCGGCCGACTGCCGGCGGATGATGAGCGGCTTCAGCGGCGGAGTAAGCAGCGAGAGCTTCTGCGGCGCGGTTCTGGGTGGAGTCGCGGCCATCGGATATGAGATCAACCGAGGTGACGAGGAGAGCTTCGAGCGGAGCAAGGAGGCCACCCAGGAGTTTGTCGCCCTCTGCCGGCAGGCCTTTGGCAGTCTGGACTGCCACGACATTAAGGGCATCTGGCGTCAGGAGGACATCCGCTGCTACCGCGCGGTGGAGATGATGGCCATTTTTCTGGACGAGGTACTGGAGAAATACGGGGCCAAGGGGGAGACGGCATGAAGGTAATCATTGTCGGCGGCGTCGCCGGAGGCGCAAGTACAGCTGCGCGCCTGCGCCGTCTGGACGAATCGGCACAGATTATCCTGCTGGAGCGCGGCGGTGCGGTCTCCTACTCCAACTGCGGCCTTCCGTACTACATCGGCGGCGTTGTCCAAAACAGGGACGACCTGCTTCTACAGACACCCCAGTCCTTCTGGGACCGCTTCCATGTGGAGGTCCGGATCTTCTCTGAGGCGGTCTCAGTGGACCCGGCCGCCAAAACGGTGCGGATACGCAGGACAGACAGCGGCGAGGCGTACACCGAGAGCTATGACAAGCTGGTACTGGCCCCGGGCGCGGAGCCGCTGGTCCCCCCCATCCCCGGCGGCTCAAACGCCTATACCCTGCGCACCATCGAGGACGCCGCGCGAATCAAGGAAGCCGCGGCAGCGGGCGGTGCCCGAAAGGCGGTGGTAATCGGCGGCGGCTTCATCGGTCTGGAGATGGCCGAAAACCTGCGGAAGGCCGGCCTTGACGTGGTGGTGGCCGAGGGCTCCGACCAGCTCCTCCCGCCCCTCGACCCGGAGATGGCCGCTATCGCCGCCCGGGAGCTGGAGCGGAACGGCATACAGGTCCTGCTCCAAAATCCGGTCAAAGAAATCCGCCCCTCCGGCGGCGGGTATCAGGTGCTCTGCGGCAGCCAAAGCCTGCCCTGCGACTTCGCCGTCATGGCCATTGGAGTCCGTCCGGAGAGCACCCTGGCCGTGCAGAGCGGCCTGAAGGTCAACGCCCGGAAGGGCATTGTGGTGGACGAGATGCTGCGCACCTCGGCTCCCGACATATTTGCCGCCGGCGACGCGGTCGAAAAATACCACCTGGTCTCACGGGAGCCCGTTATGCTCCCTCTGGCCGGGCCGGCCAACCGGCAGGGCCGGGTCATCGCGGATAATCTGTCCGGTATGGAGCATCCCTTTGACGGCGTCATCGGCTCCGCAGTCTGCAAGCTCTTTCACGTGACAGCGGCCTGCACCGGCCTGAATGAGAAAACCTTGAAAGCCATGGACCGGCCCTATGAAAAGGTATACCTCTCCCCCAGCCAGCATGTGGGCGTCTACCCCGGAGCCAGCCCCATCACCATGAAGCTGCTCTTCTCCCCCGACGGAACCGTGCTGGGCTGCCAGTGCATCGGCGAGGAGGGGGTGGACAAGCGGGTGGATGTGATCTCCACAGTCATCAAGCTCCGGGGCAGCGTGTCCGATCTGGCCCGTCTGGAGCTGTGCTATGCGCCCCCCTACTCCTCCCCCAGGGACCCGGTAAATTACGCCGGGCTTATCGCCGAAAACGTGCTGTCCGGCCTCTCACCAATCAAGCACTGGCACGACCTGGCCGAACGGGACCAGGCGTCCTCAATTCTGGTGGATGTCCGCACCCAAGAGGAGTACGCCCACGGGCATCTGGAGGGCAGCATCAATATCCCTGTGGACGAGCTGCGGGACAGGATCGACTCCCTCCCCCGGAATCGGGAGCTCTGGATCTACTGTCAGGTGGGCCTGCGGGGATATATCGCCCAGCGTATGGTGATGCAGCTGCGCCCAGACCAGAAGGTGTACAATCTGTCCGGCGGCTATCGGCTCCTCTCCATCGCTGGCCTTCTGCCGGAACAAAAGCAGAATCAATAGGAGGTAACGAAAGATGTTTAAAAAGGTCCTTGCCGGCGCCCTGGCCTGCGCCACACTGTTCGCCTGTGTTTCCTGCTCAAGCAAGACGCCGCCCGCCCCCTCATCGTCCGGCAGCACTCCCCCCGCAAGCACATCCTCGGCCGGCAGCGGCAGCGATGTGTTCACCAACGGCCCTGAGGAGGTTCTGACCCTTGTTCACGGCAACAACCTGGGCACGCCCAATGACAAGTGGGCCAACTACTTCAAGGAGTTGGTGGAAGAGCGCTCCGAAGGAAAAATCACGGTAAACGTCTACCCCAACAACGAGATGGGAACCGAGCGGGAGCTGACAGAGGGCGTTCAGGTCGGTACGTACGACATTCAGGTGACCGGTCTGATCTCTTCACTGTCCTTCATTCCAGCTCTTGCCACGCTGAACATGCCCTTTATGTTCAACGGCATGACCGCCGTTCAGATTGACCAGGCTCTGAACCAGAGCGACTATCACACCCTGATGCAGAATGCCTATGGCGACAGCCAGTTCTATCTGTTGGGCGGCTTCATGCAGGCGGCCACCTTCCGGAATGTCACCTCCAACAGGGCCATCAACACCCTGGAGGACTTCAAGGGTCTGAAGATTCGGATTGTGGAGAACGCCTACTGTCTGAAATTCTGGGAGAGCATCGGCTCCGCCCCCACCTCGGTAACCTGGGCCGAAACCTACCTCGCTCTGCAGCAGGGCATGGTAGACGCCCAGGAGAACCCCTTTGACAACATCTACCTGGGCAACATCCAGGATGTTCAGAAGTATCTGGTTATCTCCGAACATCTGCTGAATGTCAACCACATGATTATGAACAAGGCCAGATTCGACAGTCTGCCCCAGGGCTATCAGCAGGTTGTGGAGGAGTGTGCCGCTCAGGCCCGGGAGAAGGCCGCCGACGAGATGGCCCAGTCCATTGAGGAGTACCATCAGAAGCTGCTGGATGCCGGCATGACCGAGATCGTCCTGGACGACGCCGTCATCACTCAGCTGAAGGAACAGAGCGAAGGGGTTTACGACATGATCCGCAGTGAGCTGGGTGAGGAGTACTACACCACACTGGCCGACGCGGTGGACAAGGCGAAGAAATAATCCTGGCTCGCAGCCACCTGCCAGAGCGGCCCCCCTCTCTGGCAGGCATGGTACTCTCTGCCCTTCCACGCAAAGTACTACTATTCAGAGGAGAATTCCCAAATGAAAATTCTGAAATGGCTGGATGAGAACCTTGAGGCCTTCATCTGTGGATGTCTTCTGTCGGTGCTCTCCGTCATCATGATGCTGCAGGTTATTATGCGGTATATCTTCTCCACTCCCCTCTCGTGGCCGGAGGAGCTGAGCCGCTACTGTTATATCTGGATCACCTTTCTCTCCATCGGACTAACCATCCGAACCGGTTCCTACTTCCGGGTGACCGCCCTCATCGACATGCTCCCCAAAAAGGGCCGGCAGCTGATGGAGCTGGTCTCCCAGCTTATCAACCTGGCCTTTTACGGCGCCTGCGCCTACTACTCCATTGATATTTTGAGAACCGTCCATGCCAGCACCCAGACCACCCCCGCCCTCCGTCTGCCTATGTACTTCATCTATATCGTGCTGCCGCTTGGAATGTTTCTCGCCCTGTTCCGCAGCGCGCAGATGACCATTGTCACCGGACGGGCGCTGTTCGCAGGTCATATTTCAGAACAGGAGGCCGCCGAATGAATACAAGTGTAGTCGTGTGCATCCTGCTGATCTTCGCCATCTGTCTGTTGTCCGGTCTGCCTGTGGTTATGGCCATGGCCGCCGGCGCGCTGGTACCTCTCTTTATGGGGATGCCCGGCGCGACAACCTTCCCGGCGCTGGTACGAAGCATCTTCGGCAGTGCGGAAAACACCACACTGATCGCCATCCCCTTGTTTATTTTGGCGGGAAATGTCATGAGTGAGGGGAAAATTGCGGAAAAGCTGTACGACGTATTTGCCTATTTTGTGGGGGACAAGACCGGTGGTCTCCCCTGTGCCACTGTACTGACCTGCCTGTTCTACGGCGCAATCTCCGGCTCCGCCCCAGCCACTGCGGCTGCGGTGGGAGGAATGGCCTTCCCCCTTCTGGTCAACCTGGGATATGACCGGGCCTTCGCCGGGGCGTTGATTGCGGTCGCTGGCGGCCTGGGGGTCATCATCCCCCCCAGCATCCCATTTGTGCTCTACTCCTCCTCCACCAATGTCTCTCTGGGTGATATGTTCATTGCGGGCATCCTTCCCGGCGTACTGATCGGTGCGTTGCTGATGGTATACTGTGTCGTTTATTGTAAACGCAGCAAATGTGAAGACAAGGAGCTGCTTCGGGTCAACTTTCAGAAAATCCGTGCCCGGGGCTTTGGCCGTGTACTGCTGGACGGCAGCTGGGCGCTTCTCTCCCCCGCAATCGTCCTTGGCGGTATCTATGCGGGCATCTTCACCCCCACTGAGGCGGCCTGCGCCTCGGTATTTTACTCCCTTATCGTGTCCATCTTTGTATACAAATCCATTAAAATCAGCGACATTCCTCATATCATGGCCGTATCAATCCGCGGCGTGGCCCCCATCTGCCTGATTCTCCCTCTGGCCACCGCCTTCGGCCGGGTCCTGATTATGCTGAAGGCACCTGCCCATTTAAGCGAGTTTATTACAAATTCCTTCAACAACCAGGCTATAGTCCTCTTTGTTGTGGTAATCGCCTTCCTGATTATGGGGATGTTCATTGATACAGCCCCCGCCATTGTTGTCATGGCTCCCATCCTCCTGCCCACCATGAAGGCTCTGGAGGTCAATCTGGTGCATTTTGGCATCATCATGACAGTATGCCTGGCCATCGGCTGCGTCACGCCGCCCTTTGGCGTGAACCTCTTTGTAACAAGCAGCATTTCAAAAGTCCCACCTATGTCCATCGCCCGCAAAGCAGTCATGATGATTCTGACGTTCATCGCCACATTGCTGCTGATCACCTACGTTCCCGCCATCAGCACCGTCTTTTTAGACCAATAAAAACGGACTTGGAAAGGAAATCAATATGGAAAAGGTATTAATTCTCCACGGCTTGGACCACGACAAAATGGGCAAGGATGCCGCCAGCCCTCATTCCACAACGATAGAGACCCTGAACAGCCAGCTGTCTGCCGAGGCGGAGGTCCTGTCGGTCCGGCTGGCCTTCTATCAGAACAACGACAGCGCCCAGGTGTGCCGGGAGATCACCTCTGCCAAGGCCAACGGCTTTCAGGGCATCGTGTTCAATCCGGCGGCCTGGATGGACAGCGGAGAGGAGATTGCCGCCGCGCTGGCCCAGAGCGGGCTGCCCGTCGCGGAGGTGCACATGTCCAATGTCTGCAAAGCGCCGGACAGCCACAATGTCATTGCGCCGGCGGTAACCGGGCTGGTCACCGGCTTTGGTGAGTCCGTCTACACCGCCGGACTGAGGCTGCTGGTGGAATTTCTCCGCAGGCAGTAGATTTTGATTCCCATTCCCACACAAAAAGCCGTCCGGCAAAACCGGACGGCTTTTCACATTGCTGCAAACCGCAGCACTGGTCGTCTTACAGATCGGTACGATAGTGCATATCCTGGAAGGAAATAGGCTTGGCGGCGGCATAGGACTTCTCCACGGCCTCTCTCAGGGAGGCGCCTCTGGCGGTAACGCCCAGCACCCGGCCGCCGGCGGTGACAAACCCGCCCCTCTCCGCCTTTTTAGTTCCGGCGTGAAATACGACGGCCCCCAGAGCCTCCGCCTCCTCCAGGCCGGAGATGGGGTATCCGCTCTGATACTTCACCGGGTAGCCCCCCGAGGCCAGCACCAGGCAGCAGGCGGCCCCCTCCTCCCACTTTATGTCAACTTTATCCAATGTCCCATCCACACAGGCCTGGAAGATATCCATCAGGTCGGTGTCCAGCATGGACAGGATGGGCTGGGTCTCCGGGTCGCCGAAGCGAGCGTTGTACTCCACCACCCTGGGGCCGCTTTCGGTCAGCATAAGGCCAAAGTAGATAACCCCCTTGAAGGGCCGGCCCTCCGCCTTCAACGCCTCAACCGTGGGCAGGAAGATCTCCTTCATACACCGCTCAGCAAGCTCCGGGGTATACTTGGGGGAGGGACAGAAGGCCCCCATGCCGCCGGTGTTGGGGCCCTGGTTGCCGTCGTACGCCCGCTTGTGGTCCTGACTGGACAGCATAGGTGCCAGGTGCTCCCCGTCGCAGAAGGCCAGCACCGTCACCTCCGGGCCCACCATACACTCCTCAATGACCACCGTGGAGCCGGACTCCCCGAATTTTTTGTCCTCCATCATCTCCCGGGCGGCCTGCTCCGCCTCCTCCACGGTGGAGGCGACCACAACCCCCTTGCCCAGGGCCAGGCCGTCGGCCTTGACCACAATGGGCGCGCCCTGCTCCCGGATGTAGGCCAGAGCCCTGTCCAGGTCGGTGAAGGTCTCATATTTTGCAGTGGGGATGTGGTATTTTTTCATCAGCTCTTTGGAAAAGGCCTTGCTGGCCTCGATGATGGCGGCGTTGGCCCGGGGGCCGAAGGCGGGGATGCCCGCCGCCTCCAGGGCGTCCACCATTCCCAGAGCCAGGGGGTCGTCCGGAGCCACCATGACAAAGTCCATGGCGTTCTCCTTGGCCCACTGCACCATCCCGTCCACGTCGGTGGCCTTGATGGGCACGCACTTCGCCACCTGGGCGATGCCCCCGTTGCCCGGGGCGCAGTAGAGCTCCGTTACCTTGGGGCTCTGGGCCAGCTTCCAGCAGATGGCGTGCTCCCGGCCGCCTCCGCCTACGACTAAAACTTTCATGTATAAACAACCTTTCCTATAATTCTCCCCAATCAATACAGCCAGGTGCATTCTGAGATTGGAAAAACTCCAAAGCGCACTCCATAGCATCGGAGGCCGGTATTACCTGCCATGCGGCAATTTCATATTGGCCGTCGCAAAACGAGACGATGTCTTCCGCTTCTTCATCGCCAAAAGAAACAAGCATCTCGCCGCCGTCCTCCGCCTCAAAATAATTGACGACAGCCTGATCGCATTTTACCAGAATAGACAGACAGGGATATTTGGACTCCTCGCTCTGGGAACACCAGATTTCATTTTCCTGCTGAAAACAGGTTTCTAAATGAGCCTTATATTCCTCCAAGGAATTGCAAGGAAAAGAACCAATATTACTGCTGATAAACATGAGCTTTCCTCCTTAGTGATGAAAAAGCCGCATTCCGGTAAAGGCCATGACCATGCCGTATTTGTCGGCGGTCTCGATGACCTGGTCGTCCCGGATGGAGCCGCCAGGCTGGGCGATATACTGCACCCCCGACTGGCGGGCCCGTTCCACGTTGTCGCCAAAGGGAAAGAAGGCGTCGGAGCCCAGGGTGACGCCGGACAGCCTGGAAATCCACTCCGTCTTCTCCTTTTGGGTGAGGACGTCGGCAATAAATGCGTCGATGGCGTTGTCCCGGTCAGGGCGGCGGACATTTTCCGGGAACGGGAGGGCGAGCACCTTGGGGTGCTGGCGCAGCCACCAGATATCCGCCTTGTTTCCGGCCAGGCGGGTGCAGTGGATCCGGCTCTGCTGTCCGGCCCCCACGCCAAGGGTCTGCCCGTCCTTCACGTAGCACACCGAGTTGGACTGGGTGTATTTCAGGGTAATAAGGGCCAGCAGCATATCGTTCTTTGCGCTCTGGGGCAGCTCCCGGTTCTTTGTGACAATATTTGTCAGCATGGTGCTGTCGATGGTCAGGTCGTTGTAGCCCTGCTCAAAGGTGATCCCGAAGATATTCCGCCGCTCGATGGGTGCGGGGGTGTAGTCCGGGGCAATTTTCACCACATTGTAGCCGCCCTTGCGCTTCTGCCGCAGGATTTCCAGGGCCTCCGGGGTGTAGTCCGGGGCGATCACCCCGTCGGACACCTCACCGGCCAGGAAGCGGGCGGTGTCGCCGTCACAGGGGTCGGACAGGGCCGCCCAGTCCCCGAAGGAGCACAGCCGGTCGGCCCCCCGGGCCCGGATGTAGGCGCAGGCGATGGGCGAGAGGTCCCCCTCCGGGGCAAAATACATCTGCCGCTCCACGTCGCTGAGAGGCAGGCCCAGGGCCGCCCCCGCCGGGGATACATGCTTGAAGGAGGCCGCCGCGGGCAGGCCGGTGGCCCCCTTCAGGGCCTTCACCAGCTGCCAGGAGTTGAGGGCGTCCATAAAATTGATGTACCCCGGGCGGCCGTTGAGCACCTCCAGGGGCAGCTCCCCCTGCTCCATAAAGATGCGGGCGGGCTTCTGGTTGGGGTTGCAGCCGTATTTCAGTTCCAGCTCAGTCATAAAATCGTGCTCCTTTTTGTAGGGGCGGATATGATCCGCCCGTTGTTGAGGGTCTGGAAGATCACGGGCGGACAATATCCGCCCCTACACGCCGTGTCGCCGGGGTAGGGCGCAACGACCCCGGCGCGCCGTTTCAAGGGGAAAGACGGTCGCTTTGAAGAGAAAACGGCGTGCCCGGTGGTCACGCCCTACAGGTCATTCCTCCACCGTGTCCTCATTGATGAAATCGTATTCGTTATTCATAAGCATCTGCAAATACTCGTCAAAGCTGTCCGCAGCGACGACCATCTCGTCCGGGTCGTGGAGGAACCGCAGCACCTGCCCCTTTTTGCCCTTGGCGGAGGGGGAGAAGTCGATGAACAGCTGGGAGGTGCCGCCGTTGTTGCAGCAGTCGGAGAAGTGGAGCCAGTGCAGCTTGTCCAGATCGTCGCAGATGCCTTCGTCTACCGGAAGATCGTCAAATTCCCGGGTGACGATATAGTCAAAAAACTCCTTCGCCTCGTGGCGGGTCTGAACCATCTGCCGGGCGGACAGCAGGTAGTAGGGGTAGCCCTCATAGTCGGAGCCCAGGAAGTAGAAGAGCACATTGTCCGCCGGATACTCCCGGTAATAGGTGCCGTCCACCAGCCTGAGCAGCTCAATGAAGCTCTCCGGCGCGTCGGGGTAGAGTGCGGTGAGCCGGTCCAGGTCCCGCTGGTCCGCCCCGTGGACCGCGGAGGCAAAGCGGTCCCACATCTCCTGGCCGCCCTCCCGGCAGTAGGCCGCCTTCAGGCCGTCGAAGTAGGTGCGGGCCAATTCCTTTTCGGTTAACATAATATCATTCCTCCGATGGCGTGAATTGCTCCGCGTAGAATTTCCCGTCCGCGCCCCGGGCGTAGGCGGTGCCGATAGGGGCGGTCAGCAGGGGGAGAATGTCCGGGTCGTAATTGCAGATGGTATTCAGGTCGTAGACCTCAGTATGCTCCGGGTCGCTGGTGTACGCCTCGTCCTCCTCACCGGAGAAGAACCGCCAGCCGCTGTCGGGGCGGCCCTCGCTGGGCTGTTCCCGGTAGCACCAGCCCACCCTCTTGCCCAGGACGGTGATGTGGTCGGTGGCGAGACAGCCGCTGGGTCCCTCCCAGTCGGTGAGATACTGCTTAAACTCCGGAGCCCACAGCTTAAACTCCTTTTTCCGGGGCGGGACATACCACAGGCCGCTGGCCCAGGCGGCGCCGTCGTTCAGGAGGATGGTCACCAGCCTGGTCCACAGCTCCAGTCCCTTGTTCAGCTCGGGCAGCTTGGAGCCATGACGGAAGTCCCAGTACAGCTCGCCGCACACCAGGCTGACGGCAAAGTCGGTCCAGTCCTCAAAGATCTGGGCCTGAACGATCCAGTGCTCCGCCATCTCGTCAAATTCTTCCCGTGTGAGCAGGCCGCAGGC
>CAJUSG010000014.1 GCA_910589085.1 uncultured Oscillospiraceae bacterium
TCCAGCCCTCGCCCTTGCAGGTGGGGCAGCCCGCGCCGCCGCACTTGTGGCACTGCACGTCCATCTCGCAGGAGGGCTCGGTGAAGGGGAAGTGGTGGGGGCGGAAGCGGGTAACGGTCCCCTTGCCGAAGAGCTCCTCGGCCAGCAGGTTGAGGGTGCCCTTCAGGTCGGCCATGGTGACGTGCTTGTCGATGACCATCCCCTCCACCTGGTGGAACATGGGGGAGTGGGTGGCGTCCACCTCGTCCTTGCGGTAGACCCGGCCGGGGGCGATGATGCGGATAGGCAGGGGCATGGAGTCCATAGCCCGCACCTGCATGGGGGAGGTCTGGGAGCGGAGCATCACCCGGCTGTCCTGATCGAAGTAAAAGGTGTCCGACCAGTCCCTGGAGGGGTGGCCCTCCTCGGCGTTAAGCCGGTCGAAGTTCAGCTCGGCCAGTTCCACCTCGGGGCCGTCCAGCACGGTGAAGCCCATGCCCACAAAGATGTCCTTGATCTCGTCCAGGGCAATATACATGGGGTGCTTGTGGCCCTGTTTGACGGCCTTGCCGGGCACGGTGACGTCGATGGCCTCGGCCTTGAGCCGCTCCTCCAGGGCGGCGGCGGCCAGCTTCTGGGCGGTGAGCTCAATGGTCTCCTCCAGGACGGCCCGGACCTCGTTGGCCAGGGCGCCCATGGCGGGCCGCTCCTCGGCGGACAGCTTTCCCATCTGCTTGAGGACAGCGGTGAGCTCTCCCTTTTTGCCCAGGTACTTCACCCGCAGCCCGTCCAGGGCAGCGGAGTCCGCCGCGCCGGTGATGGCCTCCAGCGCCTCGCGCTCAATTTTTGCTAACTGTTCTTTCATCATCAAAACTCCTTCAAACTTTTGTGGAAGAAAATCACTCAGGGAGGATCTGACACAGGGGGGTATCCATATCCACGGTGTACCGGTGCATATTGTACAGCCCCTGGGAGGTGTCGGCCGTCCCCGGCCTGGTGGTCACGGTGACGGAGAAGTTTTTGTGGATAAACTCGCTGGCCCAGGGGTCGGTTTTGCCCAGAGGGTAGGCGAAGTAGAGGGGCGGAGCCCCCAGATTTTCCACAATCCGGTCGATGCTGATCTGAATGTCGCACAGCACCCGGAGCCCGTACTCCTCCATGGACTCGTTGGGCCCCCGGGTGATGCCGCCGAACTCGCTGCCGTGAACGGCGTGGGTGTGGGAGCCGAACTCCACCAGCCCGGACTGGTCCATCTCCCGGCACTTGTCCCAGTTCAGGTAATAGAGCTCCTGGTCGTCGATGTGGCTGGTAATCAGGGCGATGACGGCCTTGGCCTGGAATTCCTTCAGCAGGGGGAAGGCCAGCCAGAAGTTGCTGTCATAGCCGTCGTCAAAGGTGAGCATAACCGCCCGTTCAGGCAGGGGCTCTCCCGCCGCCAGCTCCCGGGGCAGGACGGTGGTGTAGCCGTGGTCGGCCAGCCACTGCAGGTCCTCCCGAAACCGGCCGTTGGTCACCGTCCACTCGTTGCAGGGCTGATCGTCCAGCACAAAGAGGTGGTACATCAGGATATACAGCGTCTGGTTGGGTCCGGGGTCCGGTTCTGATTCCGAGCCTGGCTCCGGCTCCTGCGCCGGAGGCGGTTCCGGCTCGGGGTCGGGCTGGGGGTCCGGTACTGGCCCAGGGTCAGGTTCCGGCTCTGGCTCTGGCTCAGGCTCCGGCTCCGGAGCCTGGGGCGGGGCGGGGTCGCTGGCCGGGCTGCCGGAAGGGCTGCCGGGGGTGGACAGGTCCACCCCGCTTCCTCCGCCGGAGGAAGCGGATAACCCTCCGTCGCTCCGCTGGCAGGCGGAGAGCAGAGAGAGACAGAGCAGAAGTGATATCAGAGCTGTCATACGGGATAACTTCATTTCAAAGCCTCATTTCTTCAGGAAGCTGCGCCGAATAGCCGAGACAGACCTGGGAGCCCGAACAGGACAAACAAAAAGCCCTCCGTCCCAGCTCTGGGGACGAAAGGCAACCCTTCCGCGGTACCACCCGCATTCGCGCGGGACTTGCCATCCCGGCGCGCACTCAAATCTCCCATAACGGCGGAGGTGCCGTCCCCCTCTCAAGGGCCGCTCCCGGGCGAACCAAGCGGGGAATCCCTCCGGGGAGGCTTTCAGCCGGCGGCCGCCCCTCTCTGATGAGTCTATCCCGCTATTTTCCCGTTCTTCACATTTGAACACAGGTATTTATATCACAAAAATTCTTGTAATGCAAGAGGAAAAGGGGTATAATTCCAGGAAAGTAATTTTTTTATTTTCCTACTAAATAAATAGGAAAATAATATAGACAAAATTAGTGCTCTATGGTACAATAGGCCGAACAACAGATAAAGGGAGGTTTTCCTATGCTGGAGCTACAGCATATCAGCTACGATGTGGAGCAGGACGGCGACAACAAGGGCATCCTGCGGGACATCAATCTCACCATACACGAGCGCTTTGTGGCCATCACCGGCCCCAACGGGGGCGGCAAGTCCACCTTGGCCAAGGTAATCGCCGGCATCCTGACGCCCACTCAGGGCCGGGTTCTGCTGGACGGGGAGGACATCACCCAAATGTCCATTACCGACCGGGCCCGGCGGGGCATCAGCTTTGCCTTTCAGCAGCCGGTCCGGTTCAAGGGCCTTACGGTGAAGGACCTGATTACCCTGGCCAGCGGCAAGGACATCGGGGTGCCCGAGGCCTGCAGCTACCTGTCGGAGGTAGGTCTGTGCGCCAAGGACTACATCGACCGGGAGGTGGACGCCTCCCTGTCGGGCGGCGAGCTCAAGCGCATTGAAATCGCCATGATTATGGCCAGGGGCACCAGGCTGTCCGTCTTTGACGAGCCGGAGGCGGGCATCGACCTGTGGTCCTTCACCAACCTGATCCAGGTCTTCGAGCATCTCCACGAAAAGATCAACGGCTCCATCCTCATCATCTCCCACCAGGAGCGGATCCTGAACATCGCGGACCGCATTGTGGTCCTGGCGGACGGCCAGGTGGTCAATGACGGCCCCCGGAAGGACATTCTGCCCACCCTGCTGGGGGGCGCCCCCGGCGTGTGCGGCGCCCTGGCCGACAAGGTGCGGTAATCAAGAGCGGTGCGTAGGGCGCGACGACTCGGCGCGCCGTTCGCTGACACAACGGCGGGCCCAGTGGTCCCGCCCTACAGATACAATTCCCAAGGAGGAGTAAACATGGACGCAATCCAAAAGAGCTTACTGGAGCAGGTGGCCGGGCTCCACGAGGTCCCGGAGGGGGCCTACAACATCCGTGCCAACGGCCAGAAGGCGGGCCGGAACACCACCGCCAACATCGACATTGTCACCAAGACGGACAAGGACGGCATCGACATCATCATCAAGCCGGGGACCAGGAACGAGTCGGTCCACATCCCGGTGGTGCTGAGCATGAGCGGCCTGAAGGACATGGTGTACAACGACTTTTTCATCGGCGAGGACAGCGACGTGACCATCATCGCCGGCTGCGGCATCCACAACTGCGGGGTGCAGGCCTCGGAGCACTCGGGCATCCACACCTTCCACGTGGGGAAAAACGCCCGTGTGCGCTATGTAGAGAAGCACTACGCCGAGGGGGACGGCTCCGGTGAAAACATCATGAACCCCACCACGGTTGTAGAACTGGACGAGGGGGGCTACATGGAGATGGAGACCACCCAGATCAAGGGGGTGGACTCCACGGTCCGCACCACCACCGCCAGGCTGGGTCCCCGCTCCACCCTGATTATCAAGGAGAAGGTGATGACCCACGGCAGGCAGCTGGCCAAGTCGGACTTTACCGTGGACCTGGACGGCGAGGGCTGCCACACCAATGTGATCTCCCGCTCGGTGGCCCGGGGCCAGTCCCGGCAGGTCTTCCTGGCCCGGATCAACGGCAACGCCGCCTGTTATGGCCATTCCGAGTGCGACGCCATCATCATGGACGAGGGGGTGGTGTCCGCCATCCCGGAGGTCACCGCCAACTGCCTGGACGCCCAGTTGATCCACGAGGCGGCCATCGGCAAGATCGCCGGCGAGCAGCTCACCAAGCTCATGACCCTGGGCCTCACCGAGAAGGAGGCCGAGGAGCAGATCGTCAACGGATTTTTGAAATGATGTAGGGCGGGACGACCCCGGCCCGCCGCCTTTTGTGCCTGTGCCAGGGTGACAGCCGGCGCGCCTGTAGGGGGCGGCCTCCGTGCCGCCCTGCCGGTATGCCGCGGTTGGCGGGACCGGCTTCGTGGATGAACCCGGCTCCACCGTGTAGGGCAAGGGCTCTGCCCTTGCCTAATCAGGTTACCGCCTCTGTAACAGAGGCAAGGGCAGAGCCCTTGCCCTACATTACGTTCATTTTGCGTTGTTCCGGAAAGGAGGGCCAGCATGTTACCCTTAGCCACCGCCGCCCAAATGAAAGAGGTCATGCACCAGCCCGATTCCCGGCTCCCCCGCCGCCCCCGGAACGCCCACAAGGGGGACTTTGGAAAAATTTTCATCCTGGCCGGGAGCGAAGGCTATACCGGCGCGCCCGTCCTGGCGGCCCGCGCCGCCCTGCGCACTGGGGCGGGGCTGGTGTACTTAGGGGTGCCCCGGGATATCTACCCCATCATCGCCGCCAAGTGCGACGAAGCCATGCCCTTTCCCCTGCCGGAGGACTACAGTGCCATTCTGGAGAAGGCCAGGGGCTGTGATGTAGCCCTGATCGGCCCCGGGCTGGGCCGGGCGGCTGAGACGGAGGAGCTGGTCCTGTCCCTGCTGGCCGACCTGGACATCCCCATAGTCCTGGATGCCGATGGCATAAATGCCCTGGCGGGGCATATAGATGTACTGGACAGGCGGGCGGCTCTCACGGTCCTCACCCCTCACGAGGGGGAATTTTCCCGGCTGACGGGGTGCGCCCTGCCCATCAAGGACCGGCTGTCCGCCGCCCGGGATTTTGCCCGGGACCACGGCTGTATCCTGGTGCTCAAGGGGGCGGGCACCGTCACCGCCGCCCCGGACGGCTCCGCCTGGATTAACGCCACCGGCAACCCCGGCATGGCCAAGGGGGGCTCGGGAGACGTGCTGGCCGGGATGACCGCCGCCCTGCTGGGTCAGAAGCACCTGAGAAAGGAGCGCCGGGAGGGGGACAACACCGCTGAGCTGGCGGCGGCCGCCGTCTGCTTCCACGGCCTGGCCGGCGACCTGTGCGCCCGAAACTTGGGGGAGTACGCCATGCTGCCCTCCGACCTGATCGAGGCCCTGCCCCAGGTGCTGCGGGAACGGACGGAGGAATCGTAGGGCGCGATGACCCCGGCGCGCCGCGTTATGCGGTGTGTTATTCGGAACCGTAGGGGCGGATATTATCCGCCCGCCGTTCCGCCAGGCGGGTCGCGCCATTTTTAAGACATAGATTTATCTCGGCGGGCCGAGTCGTCCCGCCCTACATCCAAAAAATGAAACCTATGGAGGTAACACCGTGCGCAAAAGTCTGCTTTGCGTACTAATGACAGCCCTCCTGCTGACCGGCTGCGGCCAGGCGGGGGTAAGCGAAGCGGAGCAGCTGGCTCTTGCCATCCGGGGGGAGTACCTGGCTGTGGACGGCTGTACCGCCCGGGCGGCGGTCACGGCGGACTACGGCCAGCGGGTGTACCAGTATGAGCTGGCGGCGGCAATAAACGGGGAGGAGACGGTCCTCACCCTCTCCGCGCCGGAGACGGTGGCGGGTCTCACCGCCCGGCTAACGGGGGAGGAGAACTTGCTGGAGTACGACGGCGTGGCGGTGGAGACGGGCCCGCTGGATGACAACGGCCTCACCCCGGTCTCCTCGGTCCCCGCCCTGCTGGAGGCGGTCCGGTCGGGCTACATCACCGCCTGCGCCCTGGAGGAGGAGGGGACCCTGCTCCGGGTGGACTGCGGCGACCCTGCCGGCAGCCCGGGCACGGGCACCGAGACCGCCCTGTGGTTCGACGCCTCCACCCACGCCCTGGTCCGGGGAGAAATCTCGGTGGACGGCTTCCGAGTAATTCTGTGCGAATTTTCCGATTTTACCGCCGGGTAAATCTATAGGGGCGGATATCATCCGCGCGCTGTTTGAATATTCGATTTCCAAACAAAAGAGGGATACCCATGACAGACAGAAGAACAACCCGCACCTGGGCGGAGATCGACCTGGACGCCCTGGCCCACAACTACCGTCTCCTGCGGGGCCTGGCCCCGCAGGCCAAATTCCTGGGCCTGGTGAAGGCCAACGCCTACGGCCACGGGGCGGTGCCCGTGGCGAAAAAGCTGGAGGCGCTGGGGGCCGACATGCTGGCGGTGGCCTGTCTGGACGAGGCCGTGGAGCTGCGGGAGGCGGGCATTGTCATTCCCATCCTGTGTCTGGGCCAGACCCCGCCGGAGCTGGCCCCCGAGCTGCTGGAGTACGACATTACCCAGACGGTGGGCGACCTGGAGACGGGAGCGGCCCTGTCCGCCGCCGCCGTGGCAGCCGGAAAGACGCTGACCATCCACGTGAAGGTGGACACCGGCATGGGCCGGCTGGGCTTTGTGTATTATGAAGACGATGACGAAGCGGCGCTGGAACGCGCCGGCAAGGAAATCGAATCCCTGTGCGCCCTGCCCGGCCTGGAGCCGGAGGGCATTTTTACCCACTTCGCCAACGCCGACGGAAGTGAGGCATATACCAAGAACCAGTGTGCCCGCATTTATGATGTGTTCGGTGAGCTTTGGGAGCGGGGGCTCCATCAATTTAAGATTTACCATTGCGCGGCAAGCGCCGCTGTGTTAAACTATAGCTGGACGAAAGTGTACATGAACATGATCCGTCCCGGCATTGCCCTGTACGGCTATGTCCCCGACCCCTCGGTGAAGGACCCAGGCTTAAAGCCTGTGATGACGGTAAAAAGCCGGATTGCCGCCGTCCGGGACCTGCCTGCCGGGGCGAAAATCAGCTACGGCTGCACCGCCACCCTGGAGCGGGACTCCCAAATCGCCGTTCTGCCCATGGGCTACGGCGACGGCTATCCCCGGGTGTTGTCCAATCAGATGGACATGCTGATTCGCGGCATTCCCTGCCCCATTGTAGGCCGCATCTGTATGGACATGTGCATGGTGGATGTGACCGGCCTGGAGGACGTACAGCCCGGCGAGGCGGCAGTTGTCTACGGGCCGAAGCTGACGCAGCGGGCGGCAAAGCTGGCGGGCACCATCCCCTACGAATTATTGTGCCAGCTCACCCCCCGGATTCCCCGCCTCTATTTCGAGGCCGGGGGAGAGATTCGGTAAGAAATCCGCTGAAAAGCCCATGGACGGGCAGTCTGCCGGCCTGTCCCCCGCCGTGACCCGCCCGCCCGTCCCCGCATAGGATGGGATGGAGCACAGGGGCGGTGTCCCCCTGGGGTTGCGGGGTGCGGCGGGCTTATGGAGTGGGCCGGGGCCGGCGTGGTCATCTGACGGCTCAAATTCTTTTTTCCAGAGAGGTATAATGCCCGCCGCCCCGTGGGAGAATCATAGTACAGCGTTACATAAGACCGGTCTCGGCTGTAACGCGGTGCTATCTTCCAGCGGAGTGTGAGTGTACTTGGATAACAGCGTAAAACGAGGCGACATCTTCTACGCCGATTTAAGCCCCGTGGTGGGCAGCGAGCAGGGGGGCGTGCGCCCTGTCCTGATTGTGCAGAACGACACCGGCAACCGGCACAGCCCCACCGTGATTGCGGCGGCCATCACCTCTCAGACGGGGAAGGCCCGGCTGCCGACCCACATCTCGGTGGCGCCGCTCAGCTGCGGCCTGCCCAAGGAGTCGGTGATTCTGCTGGAGCAGGTGCGCACCCTGGATAAGCGCCGCCTGCGGGAGAAGATGGGCCGCCTGGACGACGGGGTCATGAAGCAGGTGGACGCGGCCATAGCGGTGAGCTTTGGCCTCCACCCGGAGACGATGGTATAAAACTGCAGGGGGCGGCCTCCGCGCCGCCCCGCCTTTGCCCGTAGGAATCGGGGCGGCCCCCGGGCCGCCCCCTGCATAAAAAGGAGCGTACATATGAAAAAGCCAAACAAGACCGTCCGCCTGGGCGCAATCGCCCTGTCCGCTGTGCTACTTGGAACGGGAGCGTCCCTGGCCGCCGGAGATCAGAGCGACCCTCTGGTAACCCTGAGCTATCTGAACCAGACGGCCATCCCCCAGATTGTCAAGCAGGTGGAGGACAAAACCGCCCTGAGACAGAAGGAGCTGGAGGCCGCCCTGGCGGACCAGATCGAACTGTACAAGCGGCAGGCCGTCCAGGGCGGGACGGTCTCGGGCGGCTCGGCCTCCTACACCCTGGTGTCCATGTCCGGCGGACAGGTCATGTCCCTGGAGGTGGGCTGCGAGGTGCTGTTGCGGGTGGGTTCGGTGTCGGTCCAGGCGGACAGCTCCCCCGCCCTCATCGACCTGTCCGCGGGGGGGACGGTGAACGCCGGTCCCCTGACCAAAAATCACCTGTACATGTCCACCATTGCGGGCCGCACCCTCACCGCCTCGGGGGAGGTAAAGCTGCTGGTCCGGGGGAGCTACTCGGTGGCGTAGAGCAGAAAGACACCCGTCCGGTTCACCGGACGGGTGTCTTTTTACAGAAACAGGGCCAAAACGGAGGTCATAATCCCGCAGACGCAGATGGCGATGGAGCTCATAGCCCCCTGGACCTGGCCGATCTCCATGGCCCGGGCGGTGCCCAGGGCGTGGCTGCATGCCCCGATGGCCAGCCCCTCGGCCACCGGCTGGGTGACATGGAACACCCTGGCGAAGAGTGGGGCCAGCACGGCTCCGATCAGGCCGGTGATAATCACGGCTGCAGCGGCGATACCGCCCACGCCGCCCTGGCTCTCGGCCACGCCGATGGCGATGGCGGTGGTGACGCTCTTGGGCAGGAGGGAGGCGGTAAGGGTCTCCTCCACCCGGAACAGCCGGCACAGCAGCAGCACGCTGCCCACGCTGGTGAGGCTGCCCGCCAGGCAGCCGGCCAATACGGGGAGGAAATTTTCCCGCAGAATATCCCGCTGGTTATAGATATTCAGGGCCAGCACGGCGGTGACGGGGCCCAGCATGAGCTTGATGAAGTCGCCCCCCAGGGCGTAGCTCTCATAGGGGATCCGGAGGAGGGACAGGGCCGCGATAATCAGGGCGGCGGCGATCAGCAGGGGGTTGCAGAGGAGCAGCCCCGTCTTTTTTTGCAGCCAGCAGCCGGCGCACCAGGCGGCGGCGGAGAGGAAGAGCCCCAGAAAGGGGGAGGAGAGCAGGGTGTCAGCCACGGCGGCCCGCCCCCTTTCCCCGCCGGATAAGCAGCTGCACCGTCCAGGCGGTGACGAAATAGACCACCGGCGTGGTCAGGACCACCACCAGCGCGAAGGGGAGCAGCTGGCGGAGGATGGCCGGGGCGTGTTCCACCACCTCCACGCAGGAGGGCAGGAAAAAGAAGGCCATGTTTGCGATGAGGAAGGCGCTGAATTTCTGGATGTGCTGAGGCTTCAGCACCCCGGTGAACAGCAGCAGTCCCAGGAGCAGTAAAGCGATTACGCTTGCCGGGAAGGCCACCGGGATGAGGGCGGCGAGGCCCTCGGAAAGCAGGCAGAGGCCAAAGATGATGGCCGCCTGTGCCATGATGTTCAAGCAATCACCTCTCCCGTTTTTCCGACCGCCCCACCAGGTAGTCCAGGGAGACGTCATAGAAGTCGGCAATACGGACAAAAATAGATACCTGCGGTTCCCGTGTGCCATATTCATAATCCTGATAGGTGCGTGGAGAAACGCCAATCTCTTTTGCAAGTGCGCTTTGGGAAATTCCTCTGCTTTTGCGTATCTGAATCAATCGCTCAGAAAAAACGGACAAATTCTCATCTCCTACTTGACAACGTCAAAATTAACGTATATTATAAAAGTACGTTAAATCTGACGTAGTTTTGTTTTGGAGGAATCACAATGGACGACTTGACCCTCTGCCTGTACGAGTTTTTACTGGAGCGGCGTATGGGGTACCTGTGGAAGGATGAAGAATACAGGGCGTGTAATTTAAAGGTAAGATTACAGGAAGAAAGGATGGAGTCCCACCTGAACGAAGAACAGCGGAAGGAGCTGGACCTGCTTCTGGATCACATCGCGGAACGAAGTAGCTTGGAAAAGTCCCACCTGTTCCAGACGGCGCTGGGTCTGGCCCGGGAGCTGAGACTGCGCGTGTAGGGCAAGGGCTCTGCCCTTGCCTGACCCCTGTCTTGCCTGGTCCCTGCTTACCTGATCCCCGTCTTGCCTGATCCCGCCGCAGCGTCAAAGGCTCCTTTTGAAAGGAGCTGTCAGCCGCAGGCTGACTGAGGATTGCGTTCGCGAAGCGAACATACGGAGTAAACGGGATTTCTGGGCGCTGGTATACTTCGTACATTTCACCTGCGGCGAAATACAATCCTCCGTCACGGCTTCGCCGTGCCACCTCCTTTCAAAAGGAGGCTTTTCCGCCTGCGGGCGGGGGGCGCTTCTGTCACTCCCAGACAGCGGTAGCGAAGTAGTCCTCGGGGGTTTCGGCCCGGCGGATGAGGCGGACGGAGCCGTCCTCCTGAAGGAGGAGCTCGGCGGAGCGCAGCCTGCCGTTGTACTGGTAGCCCATAGCGTGGCCGTGGGCGCCGGTGTCGTGGATGACCAGCAGGTCACCGATTTGAATCTTGGGCAGCATCCGGTCGATGGCGAACTTGTCGCAGTTCTCGCACAGGGAGCCGGTAACGTCGTATTCATGCTCGGCGGGGGCGTCCTCCTTTCCCATCACGGTGATGTGGTGGTAGGCGCCGTAGATAGCGGGGCGCATCAGGTTGGCGGCGCAGGCGTCCACGCCGATATAGTCCTTGTAGATGTGCTTTTCGTGGAGCACCCGGGTGACCAGGTGACCGTAGGGGGCCAGGAGGAAGCGGCCCAGCTCGGTGCACAGGGAGACGTCCCCCATCCCGGCGGGGACAAGAATCTCCTCATAGGCCCTCCGCACGCCCTCGCCGATTAGGCCGATGTCGTTGGCGGACTGTTCGGGCCGGTAGGGCACCCCCACGCCGCCGGACAGGTTGATAAAGGTGATGTGGACCCCTGTCTCCTCCTTCAGCTCGGCGGCGGTGCGGAACAGGATGGCGGCCAGGGTGGGATAGTAGTCGTTGGAGATGGTGTTGGAGGCCAGAAAGGCGTGGATGCCGAACTCCTCGGCCCCCAGCTCCTTCAGCCGGCGGAAGGCCTGGCAGAGCTGGGCCCGGGTCATGCCGTACTTGGCGTCGCCGGGGTTGTCCATCACCTGAAAGCCCTCCTTGCTCTCCCCCAGGGTAAAGGTGCCCCCGGGGTTATACCGACAGGAGATTTTCTTTGGGATATAACCAATAGTATCCCGCAAAAAATCCACATGGGTGATGTCGTCCAGATTGATGGTGGCCCCCAGCTTGGCGGCCAGGGCAAATTCCTCGGCGGGGGTGTCGTTGGAGGAGAACATGATCTCCCCACCGGAGAAGCCGCACCGCTGGGCCATCATCAGCTCGGTGAGGGAGGAGCAGTCCACGCCGCAGCCCTCCTCCCGCAGCAGCTTGAGAATCTGGGGGTTGGGGGTGGCCTTAACGGCGAAGTACTCCTTAAAGCCGGGATTCCAGGCGAAGGCCCGGTGCAGGTCCCGGACATTTTCCCGAATCCCCCTCTCGTCGTAGATATGGAAGGGGGTGGGGTAGTCCTTAACAATCTCCTGAAGCTGTTCCAGGGTGACAAAGGGCTTTTTCATGGGCGGTCAGCTCCTTTTTTAGTCTATGAGGCAACAGACAGTTTATCGAATTACGGCGGATTTGTCAATAAAATTCCTTGACAATACCCGCCCCAAAATGCGATACTAATAGCCGAAAACAGGAAAGTGAGGGAACAAGCCATGGCCTATACCAAAGAGGATGTCATCCGCATTGTCCGCGAGGAGAAAATAGAGTTTATCCGGATGCAGTTTACCGATATATTCGGCCAGATGAAAAACGTGGCCATCACCGCCTCCCAGGTCGAGAAGGCGGTCAACAACCAGATCATGTTCGACGGCTCCTCCATCGAGGGCTTTACCCGCATCCACGAGTCGGACCAGTGCCTCTACCCCGACCTGAACAGCTTTGTAGTGCTGCCGCCCCAGGTAGCCGGAGGAAGGGTGGCCCGGATGTTCTGCGACGTATACAACACCGACGGCACCCCCTTTGTGGGCGATCCCCGGGGCGTGCTGCGCCGTGCGCTGCGCCGGGCCCAGTCCATGGGCTTTGACGAGTTCAACATCGGCCCCGAGCTGGAGTTTTTCCTCTTTGAGACCGACGAGGACGGCCGGGCCACCACCCGCACCAAGGACGAGGCGGCCTATTTCGACCTGGGCCCTCTGGACCACGGCGAGGCCACCCGCCGGGAGATCTGCCTGAACCTGGAGAAGATGGGCTTTGAGATCGAGGCCAGCCACCACGAATGTGCCGTGGCCCAGCACGAGATCGACTTCAAATACACCGGCGCCCTGGAGGGGGCGGACAAGATCATGACCTTCAAGCTCACCGCCAAGAGCATCGCCCAGCGCAACGGCCTCCACGCCACCTTCATGCCCAAGCCCATCTACGACATCGCGGGCAACGGAATGCATCTGAACATGTCCCTGTTCAAGGACGGCAAAAATGTATTCTACGACCCCAGCGGGGAGCGGGGCCTGTCCAGGACGGCCTACTCCTTCATCGCCGGTCTGCTGGACCACGTCCAGGGCTTTACAGCGGTGACCAACCCTCTGGTCAACTCCTACAAGCGGCTGGGCGCGGGCCATGAGGCCCCCCGGTATCGGGCCTGGTCGGCCTCCAACCGCTCGGCGCTGATCCGCATCCCCGCGGCCCGGGGCCAGGCCACCCGGGTAGAGCTGCGCTCCCCCGACCCCTCCTGCAACCCCTATCTGGCGGTGGCGGTCTGTCTGGCGGCCGGCCTGGACGGCATCGCCCGGGGCCTGACCCCGCCCCCGGAGATCACGGGCGACATCTACGCCATGGACGGCGCGGCCCGGGAGGCCAACGGCATCCACTGTCTGCCCGACACCCTGAAGGACGCCCTGGAGGAGATGGAGAAGGACGCTCTGATTCTGGACGTACTGGGCCAGCACGTGGCGGGCCACTACATCAAGGGCAAGACCAAGGAGTGGGACGAGTACCAGACCCGGGTGTCCAGCTGGGAGCTGGAGAAATACCTGGTTATCTATTGAGAAGCTGTGCGGGGGCGGCTGATAGCAGCCCCTGCACGCCCGGCTCCCCGCTTTTCATGGAGGGAACGGGGCGTAGGGCGGGACGACCCGGCCCGCCGCCGCTCATGGCGTCTTTTAGAAACAACGGCGCGCCGGGGTCGTCGCGCCCTGCATCATGTAAAGACCGGGGACATATGTGTGCCCCGGTCTTTCTATAGGCGTTTGCGCATAGTCTGACACCGAAAGGGGGCGTCTGGAATGCGCTTTACAAAAATGGAGGGTCTGGGCAACGACTATATCTACCTCAACTGTCTGGAGGGGACCCCGGAGGACCTGCCAGCCCTGGCGGTCCGGCTGTCCGACCGCCACTTCGGCGTGGGGGCGGACGGCCTGATCTGCATCAAGCCGGGCCGGGGCGGCGACTTCGCTATGGAGATGTACAACGCCGACGGAAGCCAGGGGGCCATGTGCGGCAACGGAATCCGCTGTGTGGGCAAATACGTCTGGGACAGGGGGCTGACCCGCAAGGAGTGCCTGACCATCGACACGGCCGCCGGCCCCCGGCGGCTGGAGCTCCATGTTCTGGGGGGAGCGGTGGAGTCGGTGACGGTGGACATGGGGCCGGTGGAGACGGGCCGGCCCGTGCGGCTGGAGGCGGCGGGGGAGAACTTTTCGGTGGTCCCGGCGGACGCGGGCAACCCCCACGGGGTGATCTTCTGCCCGGACCCGGAGGGGATCGACCTGGCGCGCCTGGGCCCGCTTCTGGAGGTCCACCCCGCCCTGGGGGAGGGGCGGAACATCGAGTTTGCCGCCTGCCCTGACCGGGGGCACATTGTGCTGCGGGTGTGGGAGCGGGGGAGCGGCATCACCCTGGCCTGCGGCACGGGGGCCTGCGCGGTCTTCGCCGCCGCGCTGAAGGAGAACCGGTGCGGGCCGGGGGTGGAGGCCCGTCTCCCCGGGGGTGTCCTCACCCTGGATAGGCGGGGGGAGAACATCTTTATGACGGGTCCCGCCCGCACGGTATTTGAGGGGGAAATCCTGTAGGGGACGGCCTCCGTACCGCCCCATTCCCCCGATTCAGCAAAAAACTATCCTTGACAACCGTGGGGGATACCTTTATTATATAAGAATCGTGTCCAAAAGGAGGGCGTCGCCTTGGAAATAATCACCAGCCGGAGCAACCGGCTGATTAAGCACATCCGCAAGCTGACGTCGGACCGGGAATACCGCCGGAGCAGCGGGCTTTTCTTTGGAGAGGGGCCCAAGCTGCTGGCGGAGGCTCTGAAGGCGGGGACTGTCATCGAAGGGGTTGTGACCGCCCGGGGGGTGGACCTGCCGGGACTTGACGGCCTGTGGCGGGCGGAGGTGCCGGCGGACCTTCTGGACAGCCTGTGTGACACCAGGAGCCCCCAGGGGGTGCTGTTTCTGGCCAAAATGCCCGTCCTCACCCCGCCGGAGCGGCTGACGGGGGACCGCTGGCTGATTCTGGACGGCCTCCAGGACCCGGGCAACGTGGGGACCATCTGGCGCACCGCCGACGCGCTGGGGGCGGACGGTCTGGTTTTGGTGAACCACTGCGCCGACCCTTTCTCCCCCAAGACGGTGCGGGCCACCATGGGGGCCTGCTTCCGCCTGCCGGTGTACGAGCTGGAGGCGGAGGCCCTGCCCGGGCTGCTGTCGCGGTCGGTCCTGCCTCTGTACGCCGCCGCCCTGCGGGCGGACACCCGGGATATAAGGGGGGCGCGGCTGAGCCGCTGCGCCGTGGCGATTGGCAGCGAGGGCCGGGGGGTCTCCCCGGAGCTGCTGGATATAAGCGAGCAGACCGTCAAAATACCCATGCGGGCGCGGTGCGAGTCGCTGAACGCGGCGGTAGCGGCGGCGGTAATCCTGTGGGAGATGGCCCGGCAGTCAGGCGGCGGGCCGGCCTGACCCGGTCCGCCGGTACACCAGAATAATAAACAGGAAGGACAGGGCCATCATCCCCCCGAAGAGGGCGTAGGAGGCCACATAGCTCCCCGTCCGGTCGGCCAGCCAGCCGGGCACGGGGCCGAAGGCCACAATGCCCAGGGCGTACAGGCTCTGGCTCCACTTCAGCCCTCTGGCGAAGCCCTTGTCCCCCAGGAAGTCCCGGGCCCAGATGGAGAAGGACACATTGCTCAGGGGGAGCCCCAGGCCGAAGGCGGTCACGGCGGCGAAGGCGATGAGCCGGCTGCCGCCGGGGGCCATGCACAGCAGGACATAGGACAGCAGGGACAGCCCGTAGAGCAGATAGCTGGCCAGCCGGCCGCCCAGACGGTCGGCCAGCTCCCCGTAGAGCATCTTTCCGGCCATGAGGGCCAGCCCCACGCAGGAGACCAGGGCGGCCACCGTGCCGGGGTCAAAGCCCTCGGTGCGGTAGAGCACCCCCACGTTGCTGATGCCGATGCCGGTGGGAGCCCCGGTGAGGAATACCGCCGTGAGGAAGAGCCCCCAGTACAGGGGGGACATCCCGCCGGGAGCGGGGTGGACAGCGGGCTCAGGGGGTGCGGACTGGTCCGCGGCCTGACAGTAAGGATGCAGCCCCAGCTGGGCGGGGGTGTCCCGGACCAGGAGCAGTACCAGCAGGGTCAGCACCAGCACAAGGGCCGCCTCTGTCCAGAAGGCCTGCCGCAGTCCCTGGTTCTGGAGGATCCAGGTGAGGGGGGCGGGGATGAGGATGGTGGCCAGGCCGCTGCCCGCCGAGGCCAGCCCCAGGGCGAAGGCGTTCCGGTCCCGGAACCAGCTGTTAATCAGCAGGGACAGGGGGATCATCCCGCCCCAGCTGTAGGCCAGCCCGGTGATGGCGGCGGCGGCCAGGTAGGCGGGCAGCGAGGCGGCGGCCCCGAAGAGGAACCTGGACAGGGCCAGCAGCAGCATCGCGCCGGTGCAGGCGCGGCGGATGCCCAGGCGAAGGCACACCCCGCCCGCCGTGAGCATACCCAGCACGATAAACAGGCTGCGTGTGGTGATAATCCAGGCGGCCTGGGTGTTGGTAAAGCCATTTTGGGCGATAATATAGGGCTGATAGACCGAGTAGACGTTGCTCCCCAGCCCCATGACGGAGAACAGCATGATAGCGCCCCCCAGGCAGACCAGCCAGGGGCGGACGGATTGGTTTGTGCGCACAAAAATCTCTCCTCTCAGGTTTCGGTATAACCATACCCTGAACAGAGGGATTTGTAAAGGATAATTTTACCGGAGAGGGGGCCGCGGGATGGCGGAGCTGAAATACTGGCTGTGGCTGACCACCCGGAGGGGGCTGGGTCCGGCGGGAGCGCTGGCGGTGCTGGACCACTTCAGCACGCCGGAGCGGGCCTTCTACGGGGAGCGGGAGGACTTCGAGTCCCTGCCTCTGACCCCCTTCGCCCGGGACGCCCTGCTGGACAAGAGCCTGGACCAGGCCGACCGGATTTTGGGGGACTGCGACCGGCTGGGCCTGCGGCTGATGACCCTTCAGGATGCCGGCTATCCCCAGCGGCTGCGGCAGCTGGCGGTCCCACCGGCGGTGCTGTATGTCAAAGGGAAGCTCTTCCGCTTTGACGAGGAGGCGGCCATCGGCGTGGTGGGGATGAGGAAATCCAGCCAGGTGAGCCAGGTCCGGGCCGAGCGCTTCGGCATGGAGCTGGCCGCCAACGGGGCGCTGGTGGTGTCCGGCATGGCGGAGGGCATCGACTGCTGTGCCGTCCGCGGGGCGCTGAAGGGCGGCGGTCCTGTGGTGTCGGTGGTGGCCGGCGGGGTGGACGTAAAATTTCCCTATGAAAACCGATACCTCTATGACGACGTGGCCGCCGCCGGGGCGCTCATCTCGGAGTATCCCCCGGGCACGCCCCACAAGGGGGAGCATTTCCCGGTGCGCAACCGGATCCTGAGCGGGCTGTGCCTGGGGGTGCTGGCGGTGGAGTGCAAGCCCGTCGGGGGCACCATGCTCACCGTCAACCACGCCCTGGAGCAGGGGCGGGAGGTGTACGCCGTCCCCGTGGGGCTGAATGAGGAGTGCGCCCGGGGCACCAACCAGCTCATCCGGGACTTCAAGGCCAAGCTGGTGGAGAACGCGGAGGATATCCTGCGGGACTACGTGGACCGCTTCCCCGCCAAGCTGTCCAGGCTGGCGCCGCTGCCCCAGTCGGTGGTGAGCGCCCGGCTATCCGGGGACAAGCCCGACAGGGCGGCCGCCCCCGCGCCGAAGGCGCCCGAGCCCTCCGGCCGGGAGCTGGTGCCCAAGGGACAGCAGAAGTCCCGCTTCACCGACGACGAGCTGGCCATCCTGGCCGCGTCGGCGAAGGCCCCTGTCTCGGCCGACGAGCTGGTGGAGCGGACCCAGATTCCTGCCAAGCGTGTGCTGTCCGCCCTGACCATGCTCCAGGTCCAGGGGGCGGTGGAGGAGCGCCCGGGCCGGCGGTTTATAGCGGCGGTGGAGCTGGAGAGCTGAGCCTGCGCCCTACCATGTGATGTGGGCTATAGACAGGGGCCTTGAGCCCTCTGTAGGGCGGGACGACTCGGCCCGCCGAATGGGATAGACTGACGGGAACGGTGCGCCGGGGTCGTCGCGCCCTGCGCAGAGCGGCTGCCCCTTCCCAAATTCGTAATCAATCTCTGGAGGTAAATCCAAAGTGGCAAATAAAACAGATTTAGTCATAGTAGAGTCCCCGTCCAAGGCCAAGACCATCGGCAAATACCTGGGTCCGGGGTACGAGGTCAAGGCGTCCATGGGCCATGTGCGGGACCTGCCCAAGAGCAAGCTGAGCGTGGACATCGAGGGCGGCTTCATCCCGGACTACCAGCCCATCAAGGGCAAGGAGGACGTCATCAGCGACCTGAAGAAGGCGGCCAAGCGGTCGGGCAAGGTCTATCTGGCCACCGACCCTGACCGGGAGGGGGAGGCCATCTCCTGGCATCTGAAGGAGCTGCTGAACATCCCGGACGACAAGACCTACCGTGTGACCTTCAACGAGATCACCAAAAAGGTGGTCAACCAGTCCATCGCGGCCCCCCGGGCCATCGACCAGAACCTGGTGGACGCCCAGCAGGCCCGGCGGATTCTGGACCGGATTGTGGGCTACCAGCTCTCTCCGCTGCTGTGGAAGAAGATCCGCCGGGGTCTGTCGGCCGGCCGCGTACAGTCTGTGGCCACCCGGCTGGTGGTGGAGCGGGAGCTGGAGATTCGCGCCTTTGTCCCCCAGGAGTACTGGTCCATCGAGGCGGACCTGGAGCGGGTAGCCCCCAATCTGGGTGCCTTCAAGGCCCAGTTCCACGGCCGGGAGAAGAAGCTGGAGCTCCACAGCCAGGAGGAGGCCCAGGCGGTGATGGACGCCGTGTCGGCGGGGACCTGGTCGGTGGCGAAGGTAAAGCGGCAGGAGAAGAACCGCCAGCCGGCCCCTCCCTTCACCACCTCCACCCTCCAGCAGGAGGCGTCCCGCAAGCTGAACATGTCCCCCGCCCGGACCATGGCGGTGGCCCAGCAGCTCTACGAGGGCGTGGATATCGCCGGCCAGGGCGCGGTGGGTCTGATTACCTATATGCGTACCGACTCCCTGCGCCTGTCTGACGAGGCGGTGGCCGCCGCCCGGGGCTTCATCGCCCAGCGGTACGGGGCCCCCTACTGTCCCGCCCAGCCCCGGAAGTTCAAGACCAAGGGCAACGCCCAGGACGCCCACGAGGCCATCCGTCCCTCCGACGTGACCCTGGTCCCCGAGGACATCAGGAAGGACCTGACCGCCGAGCAGTTCAAGCTGTACAAGCTGATCTGGTCCCGGTTTCTGGCCTGCCAGATGGCCAACGCGGTCTATGACGGCCTGTCCATCGACGCGTCCAACTCCGGCTATATTTTCCGGGCCAGCCACTCCTCCCTGAAGTTCTCCGGCTTCACCGCGGTCTACGAGGAGGGGAAGGACGACGAGGAGGAGGAGAAGACCTCCCCTCTGCCCGACCTGAAGGAGGGAGAGCCCCTCACCCACAAAAAGCTGACCCCCGGCCAGCACTTCACCCAGCCCCCGGCCCGGTACTCCGAGGCCAGCCTCATCCGGGCGCTGGAGGAGCAGGGCATTGGCCGGCCCTCCACCTACGCCCCCACCATCTCCACCATCATGAACCGGGAGTATGTGGTGAAGGAGGGGGGCAAGGCTCTGCGGCCCACTCCCCTGGGGGAGGTGGTCACCGGCCTGATGAAGGACAAGTTCCACGACATTGTGGACTACGACTTCACCGCCCAGATGGAGCAGCGGCTGGACAAGGTGGAGGAGGGCGCGGCCAACTGGAAGGCCCTCCTGGCCGACTTCTACAAGGGGTTCGACGCCGAGCTGAAGCAGGCGGAGCAGGACCTGGACGGGGAGCGGATCAAGGTGCCCGACGAGGTATCGGAGGAGATCTGTCCCCAGTGCGGCCGGAATCTGGTGATAAAATCCGGGCGGTTCGGCCGTTTTCTGGCCTGTCCCGGCTGGCCGGAGTGCGACTTCACCATGCCTCTGGTGGTAGAGATGCCCGGGAAGTGCCCCATCTGCGGGGGCCGGCTGCTGAAGCGGACGGGGAAGAGCAAGAAGACGGGCAAGCAGTACACCTACTACTGCTGCGAGCGGCTGAACAGCAAGGACGAGGCCCACAGGTGCGAGTTTATGACCTGGGACGTGCCGGTGAAGGACAACTGCCCGGTCTGCGGCCAGACCATGTTCAAGAAGGCGGGCCGGGGGGCGAAGAAGCCCTACTGCATCAACGAGAACTGCACCAACTTCACCCCGGAGGACAAGCGGGGCGGCTGGAAGAAGAAGGAGCCCGCCCCCGCCGAGGGGGAGGCTGCTCAGGCGGAGGAGCAGCCGAAGAAGACCGCCGCCGCGAAGAAGGCGGCCACAAAAAAATCCACCACGAAAAAGTCCGCGGCGGAGAAGAAGACGGCCGCGAAGAAGACCACAGCGAAAAAGACGACGGCCGCGAAGAAAACCACGGCCAAAAAGACTACAGCCGCCAAAAAGGCGGAGTGAGCCCACACGCCTGTCTCATAAATATGGAAATGCCGGCCGGTACGTCCTGTAGGGCAGGGGTTCTACCCCTGCCTATCCCCGTAAGGGGATAAAACCTGATCGGAATAAGGCAAGGGCAGAACCCTTGCCCTACATGCGGCAGCTTTCCTAAATTTATGAGACAAGCGTGAGTAATCCCATCATTTCCTTTGACATGAGCGGGTATTTATTGTATAATATTGCTATACTAATACAAGGAGGACTGAAAAATGGGACAGACAGACAAGCAGTTCAATGGCTTTCTGAGAGTCATTATCCGGGATTTGAAGGATTCTATCGCTGAGCCTGACCCAGATAAGAAGCAAAAAATGCTGGAAGCCCTTCTAAGCGATTTGCAGACCACACTAGAGGATTAAAGCTGTGGGGCGGCGGCCAGCCGTCCCGCTCATTTTTCTGAAAGAGGAGCAGCCATGAACAAAGTAATTGTCATCGGCGCCGGGCTGGCGGGGAGCGAGGCGGCGTGGCAGCTGGCCCGCCGGGGGATCCCGGTGGAGCTGCGGGAGATGAAGCCGGCGAAGCTGACCCCCGCCCACCACACGGAGTATTTTGGGGAGCTGGTGTGCTCCAACTCTCTGCGTTCCGACCAGCTGGAGAACGCGGTAGGTCTGTTGAAGGAGGAGCTGCGCCGGTGCGGCTCGCTAATCATGACCTGTGCCGACGCCCACCGGGTGGAGGCGGGCGGGGCCCTGGCGGTGGACCGCCATGCCTTTGCCGCCGCCATTACCGAAGCCATAAAAAACCACCCCAACATCACCGTAGTGGAGGGAGAGGTCAGGTCAATCCCGGCGGAGGGAAACGTCATCATCGCCACCGGCCCGCTGACCAGCGAGGCCCTGTCGGAGGAGATCGCCAGGCTGTTTCCCGGCAGCGAGTACCTGAACTTCTTCGACGCGGCCGCCCCGCTGGTGACCTTCGACAGCATCGACATGGACAGCGCCTGGTTTGCCTCCCGGTACGACCGGGGCACGCCCGACTACATCAACTGCCCGCTCACTGCGGAGGAGTACGACGCCTTCTGGACCGAGCTGACCCGGGCCCAGGAGGCGGAGGTCCACGGCTTTGAGGACGCGGGGGTATTTGAGGGCTGTATGCCGGTGGAGGTGATGGCCCGCCGGGGCCATGACACCCTGTGCTACGGTCCGCTGAAGCCGGTGGGGCTGCGGGACCCGAAGACGGGCAAGGAGCCCTTTGCCGTGGTCCAGCTCCGGAAGGACAACGCTCAGGGGTCCATCTACAACATGGTGGGCTTCCAGACCCACCTGCGCTTCCCGGAGCAGAAGCGGGTGTTTTCCATGATCCCGGCTCTGAGGAACGCGGAATATGTCCGCTACGGAGTGATGCACCGGAACACCTTTCTGGACTCCCCCCGGCTGCTGGACCGGTACTACCGGGTGCGGGGACAGGAGCGGCTGATGTTCGCGGGGCAGATCACGGGGGTAGAGGGCTATGTGGAGTCCACCGCCTCCGGGTGTCTGGCGGCTTTGGAGCTAGCCCGCCGGCTGGAGGGGAAATCCCCTGCCAATTTTCCCCGGGAGACCGCTATGGGCGCATTGGCTCTTTACATCAGTGACCAAAGTGTGGTAAACTTTCAACCGATGAACATCAACTTTGGCCTGATCCCGCAGCTGGGCTATCGGGTGAAAGGCAAGCGGAACAAGAACGCCGAAATTTCCAAACGGGCTCTGGCGGCGCTGGAGGGGCTGGAGCTGGACATGTAGGGGCGGACATTGTCCGCCCGCGGGCGCATGATATGCGCCCTTGCTTTGGTAGCAGACCTGTAAACCGCCGTGAAGAAGGAAAGAAGGAAGACTATGAAGATCATCGTAGACGCCATGGGCGGGGACAACGCGCCCCAGGCCCCGGTAATGGGGGCGATCCAGGCCGGGAAGGAATACGGGGTAGAGATCATCCTGGTAGGCCGGAGCGAGGAAATATTAAAGGTTCTGTCGGACAACGGCATCAGCGATCTGCCGGCGGGGGTGGAGGTAGCCTACGCCAGCGAGGTGGTAGAGATGTGTGACGATCCGGCCACAGCGTTTCGGAAGAAGAAGGACTCCTCTCTCACGGTGGGGCTGACCCTTCTCAAGGAGGGTGCGGGGGATGCCTTTGTCTCCGCCGGTTCCACGGGGGCGCTGCTGTCGGGGGCGACCCTGGTGACCAAGCGGATCAAGGGCATCCGCCGGGCGGCTCTGGCCCCTGTGGTGCCCACGGGGAACGGCGGCGCGGTGCTCATCGACTGCGGGGCCAACGCCGAGTGCCCCCCGGAGTACCTTCTGCAATTTGCCTACATGGGCTCCTATTACGCCGAGAAGGTGCTGGGCCGGCCCAACCCCAAGGTGGGCCTGCTGAACATCGGGGCGGAGCCCTCCAAGGGCACCGCGCTTCAGACCACAGTGCATCCCATGCTGGAGGCGGCGGGGGAGGCGGGCCGGATCAACTTCGTGGGCAACGTAGAGGCCCGGGAGGCGGTAGAGGGGGCGGTGGACGTCATCGTCTCCGACGGCTATTCGGGAAATATCTTCCTCAAGACCATGGAGGGCACGGGTCTGTTTCTGGCCCGTGAGATCAAGAAGATGTTCAAGAAGAATCTGAAGACCAAGCTGTCCGCCCTGCTGGTGGCGGACGGCCTGAAGGAATTTAAAAAGCTGATGGATTCCAGTGAGGTAGGGGGCACCGCGCTGCTGGGCATCTCCAAGCCTGTCATCAAGGCCCACGGCTCCTCCGACGCCTACGCCATCCAGAACGCGGTCCGCCAGGCCAAACAGTACATCTCCTCGGGAATCATCGGGAACATTGAGGAAAACATCGACCTCATGCGCCTGGACGCCCCCGCCGCGTCGGCGGAGTAAGGGCGCGCCCATGAGGGCCGGCAGCCCGCGAAGATCCCCGGCAGCCCCTGCGGAAATCCTGAATACAGATAAAAACAGCGCCTGGAAACGGTTCCGGGCGCTGTTTTTTGCTGTTTTCCCCGGAGCGGCGGCAGCACATCAGAAAAGAAAGGGGCGTCAACATGGAAGAACGGATTTTAAAGGCGGAGCAGCTGGAGGCATACATCGGGCATCTGCGTCAGGAGGAGCGTGCCCGGGGCACCATTGAGAAGTACCTGCGGGACCTGCGGGCCTTTTTCAGCTGGATGGGGGGACGGCCGGTGGACCGGGGGGCGGCGGCGGAATGGAAGGCCCTTCTCCTGGAGCGGGGGGACAGCCCGTCCACCGTCAACGTAAAGCTGTCGGCCCTCAACGGCTTTTTTAAATTCATGGGCTGGGAGGAAAACCGGGTAAAATTTCTGCGCATCCAGCGCCGGGCCTTCCGGGACCAGGGCCGGGAGCTGACCAGGCCGGAGTACGTCCGGCTGCTGGCGGCGGCCCGGGCGGAGGGGCGGGACCGGCTGGAGCTGCTGATGGAGGCCATCTGTTCCACCGGGATACGGGTGAGCGAGGTGCGCTTTCTCACGGTGGAGGCGGTCCGGCGGAGCCGGGCGGAGGTGCGTCTGAAGGGAAAGATCCGCACCATACTGATCCCGGGCAAGCTGGCCAGCAAGCTGCTGAAGTACGCCCGGAAGAAAAAAATCGCCTCGGGCGAGATATTTCTCACCAGAAGCGGGCGAAGTCTCTCCCGCCGGCAGATCTGGCGGGAGATGAAGGGGGTGTGCGTCCGGGCGGGGGTGGAGGCCGGCAAGGTGTTTCCCCACAATCTGCGCCATCTGTTCGCCACCAGCTTCTACCAGGCGAGCCGGGATATTGTGAAGCTGGCCGACGTGCTGGGCCACAGCTCCATCGAGACTACCCGCATCTACCTGATGACCAGCGGAGCGGAGCACGCCCGATATCTGGACCGCCTGGGGCTTGTGACATAGCCCGCTGGTAAAAAAATTGAGTACAGAATCATCATTCTGTATCCTTTTCATTTGCGCGTTTCAAACATTTTTACTGGGTAAATATGGCAAAAACGGGACTGAATTAAAAATCCCTATATTTTTGCGCAAAGATTCCAGGACTGTAAAAATTAAGCTGCAGCCCTCGACTTTATATGCAAAAAATTGGTCTTATTCTGCGAAAAATTGGTTGCACCGCACAGCCGCTTTGTGCTATAATAAGAACAACCCGCAGGAAGAAGAGCGTAGTGTATGCAGAATGATGATTACGTCTCACACCCCTGTCCACAGAATGATGATTCCGTGCCACCGATCTTTTTCAGGGAGGCTTTTTCGCCGGTTAGGGCGGGAAATCCCGCAGTGCGGTACGGGCTTGAGAAGGGAAAGCCGCTGAAAGAGCGGCTTTTCTGTCAGGCGGATAAAGAGTTGTGGAGGCGAAGCTGAGATGAGCTTACAGGAGTTATTTCGGGGACTGTTCAGGCGGACTGAGGTGGAGCTGGAAGAACCGGCGGCTTCCGAGCCGGAGCGGACGGAGATCAAGCTGCCCGACTTTCACCGGGGCGCGCCCATAGAGGTCATGACCCAGGGCGGCACGGTTTTGTTTACCGGGCGTCCCACCGCCTTCGACGCCACCCAGCTGCTGCTGGAGCGAATTCCCGGAGAGATGAGCTTTCCCACCCTGGAGGAGGGTCTGGAGGTCCGGCTGCGGGGCTACAGCCGGGCGATGGAGCCGCTGAATTTCTGCGGCAGGGTAGAGCAGTCGGGCACGGTGTCCTGCAAGGTGAACCAACTGCAGTACATACCCTACCAGAACAGCCGGGGCAGCCAGCGCCAGCCCGTAAAGGTAAACGCCCAGCTCTATGCCGTGGAGGACACCCGGCTGGACCGGCCCCAGCCCTGTCAGTTGGTCAACATCAGCACAGGCGGGGCCTGTGTCACCTGTGCCTGCCGCTACCCGGAGGGGAAGGCGGTGCGTCTGCGGATGGAGATGGTGCGGGGCGAGGGATACATGTCCTTTGTGGGCCAGGTGGTGCGCGCCCAGGAGCGGGAGGAGGGCGGCTATGAATACGGCATTTTGTTCGCCCAGCTGCGCAGGTCGCAGATCAACAGCCTGCTGAAAGACATTGCGGAGTATCAAAAGGAGACCGAAAAACTGCTGCTGGACTGACAGATACGTATATAGACTGGAAGGAGCGGAGCGAGTATGATAAAGCGCGGTATATTACGGCGAGCGGCCTGTGTAATGGCGGCGGTGTGGCTGCTGTGGACGGTCTGCCCGGTCCTTGCGGTGGAGGGCGGCCCGGAGGAGCCGGGGGCGTCGTCGGTGACCCCTGAGCCCGACCCAACTCCTGAGCCGGACCCCGCCCCGGAGCCTGACCCTGCCCCGGAGCCGGACCCCGCCCCGGAGCCTGACCCTGCCCCGGAGCCTGACCCTGCCCCGGAGCCTGACCCTGCCCCGGAGCCCGATCCCGTCCCGGAGCCCGACCCCGTCCCGGAACCGGACCCTGTCCCGGAGCCCGACCCCGTCCCGGAGCCGGACCCTGTCCCGGAACCCGACCCTGCTCCGGACCCCACCCCTGACCCGGAGGCGGAAGGTCCGGACGCGGAGACCCCGGAGTGGGAAACCCCCGAGGACCCCGGCGAGGAGGACCCGGATGGTGAGACCCCCGAGACCCCCGGCGAGGAAGAGTCCGGGGACCCAGGCGAGGAGGACCCGAGCGGCGAAGTGATGACCCCGGAGGAGATTCTGGCCGCCGCCCTGGAGGGGCTGGAGGAGCCCGCCGCGCTGGAGGCGGACACCACGGGCCGGATCACGGTGGACGGCGACCTGTACGACTGGACGATGGTGCCCGGCATGACCCACAGCGACCCTCACTTCAGCCAGTGGAAGGTGGCCCGGGATCTGGACGGGAATGTGTATCTGTGCTCCAGCGGAACGGCCCAAACCCCCTATGACGACTATGCGATTGTCCATAAGCCTGTTGTAATCACCCAGGGCGGACAGCAGAGCTCTGTTACGCTGGGCAGCCTGCTGGACACGATAGCCGGCGCTGAGCTGACCACGGTCAATCTGGCGAACGGGCAGACCCCCGGCCCTCTGTACATAGAGCTGATGATCCCCGCCGGCTATTTTACCGACCCCAATTTCACCATTGCCCTGAAATGGGACGGCGCCGCAGTGCCGGCGGCCTCCATCCCCGTGCTGAATGGGGTGGAGGTGCCGCCGCCGGAGCCGCCCAAGTACGAGGGCATCGAGATAGACGGCAAATTTTCCGACTGGGACGCGGTGGAAAAGGTCCCCATCCGGGACACGAACCCCACCCAGAACAACCTGGAGAGCGCGGCCTTTGTATTCGACGGCGATCTGTACATCTATCTCAAGGAAGCGCCTGGGGGGGATGCCTGCGTAGCGGGGTCCCACAGCACGGGCAACTACGCCATCACCACCGACCTGGGCCGGGTGCTGAAGTTCCAGCTGAGGCAGGACGGCAGCGTCTATGGCGTAGCGGGGGCCACCGCCCGCCACACGGGCCGGGAGTGGGAGGTCCGCATACCGGAGAGCGCCCTGCCCTACTATCTGGAGACGGTGGATTTTGGTCTCTATCTGGAGGACCCCACCTTCTCCGGGGTGTCCAACATGAACGGAAACGGGGGCAACGCGGGCAGCTTTGACGGGATTACGATTGACGGCCGGTATGACGACTGGGTCACCTATAAGCACGCGGTGATCGAGTACAGCACCCAGGGCACCCAGGAGGAGCAGACGGACAGCCAGGGGGCCCTCTATCTGGAGGACGGCACCCTCTACGGCCATGTGATGACCACCATGCCCAACCATCTGGACTCCATGGGGGGCGATTTTCTGGCAAATATCACCATCGCCTTCAACCACGACCGGGACCATAAGGGCACCATTGAGGAGGGGAATTTCTACCCCTGTATGCTGGATGAAAACGGCGCGGTGGTCGATGAGTTTACAAGGCTGAAGCCCGGCATCCACACCTTCCGGATTTGTGATCTCCGCACCCTGGGCGACGGCGGGGGGCCGCAGATCTTCGGCACCATGAAGGTCACCGTTGATCCCAACCGGCAGTGTGACGAGATGGAGTTTGAGCTGGACCTGGAGGCCCTTGCCCAGCGGCAGAACTGCGATGTCAGCGACTACAAGGTCATTGAGGGGAGTTTTGGCCGGTTTGGCGGATGGATCACCATAGCGGGCGCCTCCTCCGGGGCGTACCTTGGGGTAGCGGTCAGCTGTGGAGCAGTGGCCGGAGTGCTGTTCTGGCGCAAAAAGAGGGGAGCCGCGGCGTGAATCCGGTATTTCTGGTCCTGATTGTTGTCCTTTGGGTGTACATACTGTGGGTGCTCCGCCGGGCGGAGCTCCACGCGTGGCGGTTTCTCTGGGGGAGCATGGGGCTGTTCATCATCCTCATGCTCACGGTCCAGCCCTGGCTGACCCAGCCTCTGGCCCGCTGTGTCTCAGCGATGTCGGGCTTTGTGGGCCGTCTGACGGGGGCCTATACCGCCTATTTCAAATATGGCATCCTGTTCATACCCACGGCGGAGAGCTCGGTCACCCTCCAGGTGGACTTTGAGTGCTCCGGCATCATTGAGATCATGGCCTTTCTCTCCCTGCTGGCCTTTTTCAGCGTCTACCGCGGGAGCGAGAAGGCCCTCATCTCGGTGGTAGGCTTCGCCTACATTATGGTGTGCAATGCCCTGCGGATCACCCTGATCTGCCTTTCGGTCCATCTGTTCGGCATACAGGCCTACTACATTGTGCACACCTTTGTAGGCCGCATCTTTTTCTATGTATTCAGTGTACTTTTGTATTTCTATGTGTTCACCAAGCCCCAGGTGGTCCGAATGAAGGTAGGGCATTTCAGCTATGAACATTCTAAAGAGAATCCTTAACTCCTTTATATTCTGGGGCGCCTGGATCATCATTCCGGTGCTGATGGAGATATTGCCCTCGCTGGGCAGCCTTTTCATGCTGGTAAAGCGGCGGGTCCAGGGCTTTGTCAGGGACCCCAAGCCGGTGGTCTACCCTGAGATATCCCTGATTATCCCGGTGTACAACAGCGCGGATACGCTCTACTCCTGCATCAGCTCGGTGTACAACGGCACCTACCCCGCGGACCGGATCCGGGTTTTTCTGGTGAACAACCGCAGCCAGGACAACAGCTTTGAGGTATACGCCCAGTGCCAGGAGCACTTTCCTGAGCTGAAGATGCAGTGGCTGGACGCGGAGCAGGGCAAGTCCCGGGCCATGAACCTGGCGCTGTACAACAGCGAGGGCAAATACATCATCAACCTGGACAGCGACGGCGTGCTGGAGCCTGCCGCCCTGACCAACATGGTGAACAAGTTCGAGGCCCACCCCGATCTGAACTGCATGACGGGGGCCATTCTGACCAGGCCGGACAAGGTGCGCTCCTACCGGGGATTTTTCGCCCGGCTGCTGCGTAAGCTGGAGTTTGTGGAGTACGCCCAGGCCTTTCTGGCCGGCCGGAGCTACGCCTCCGAGCTGAACGCGGTGTATACCCTCTCCGGGGCCTTCTCCGCCTTCCGGAAGTCGTCGGTGCTGAAGTCCTGGATGTACAACACCGACACGGTGTGCGAGGACACCCACATCACCTTCCAGCTGCGCCGCCGGCAGGGGGAGCGGGTAGAGGTCTGTGAAAACGCCATTTTCTTTGTGGATCCCATCGAGAGCGTCAACAAGCTGTATACCCAGCGGCAGCGCTGGCAGCGGGGCAGTCTCGAGGTGGCCCAGATGTTCATGGACAAGAACTTTCGTCTGCGCCGGGTGTTCAGCGACGTAAACGTGAAGACGCTGCTGTACGACCACACCTTTGCCTTTCCACGCCTGATCTGGTACTTGGCTCTCATCTGCATGATGTGCATGAACTACTCCACCAAGGTGATCGCCTGGTCCACGGGGATGATTTTCGCCCTGTACATCGCGGTGGGCGTGTTCTACTTCATCACGGTGGCGGTTTTTCTGCGGATGGAGCCAAAACTCCGGCGGTTTTATCTGAGCCTGTGGTGGTGCGTGCCCATCCTGCCCTTTTTCAACCTGGCGGTCTTTTTCATCCGTATGGCGGGCATCATCAACAGCATCCAGACCGACAGCGCCTGGCGGCAGCGGGACCTGACCCAGGAGCGGGAGGCGCTGAACGGCGTTCTCAGGGGGGACGCGTCCCGACCTCTCCGGGCGCTGAACCGGGTACGGAGTCTGGTCAACCGGGAGCGGCCCTCCCAGGCGGGGGAGCCGGAGGGCTTCTACGGCCCCGGCTGGTATTTGAGCGTAGGTCTGCTGCTGGTTTCTGGCGCGGGGCTGATCTATCTGGTCTACTGGTCCAGAAACACCTTCCACGTGGAGATCGACGAGATCATCGCCACGCTGCGGGGCCCGCTCCAGGGCACGGGGGGCGGCATGATGAAGGAGGTCCTGGGGGGCTTTGTCCTGCCGCTGGGCCTGTTCGCCCTGGGCTGCTGCGGGGTGGCCCTGATTGACAGAGCCATCGGCCGGTGGCTCAGGGGGGGCGGCCGGAGCGTCTACCGGGGGCTGCACAGCTGCGCGGTGCTGTGCGGCGTGGCGCTGCTGCTGGGGGGCGTGCTGTACGGCAGCGCGGCCTACGGCCTGCTGGACTACTGCCAGCTGTCCGGGACGGTGACCAGCCTGTACGAGGATGAGTATGTCGACCCCCGGCAGGTATCGGTCACCGCCGCCGGCCCCACCAGAAATCTGATCTACATCTATGTAGAGAGCATGGAGACCACCTACGCCTCCCGGGAGGACGGCGGCTTTCAGGAGGGTGTGAACTACATACCCAACCTGACCCGTCTGGCGAAGGAGAACCTGAATTTCGCGGATGTAGACAACATGGGGGGCTTTCACGCGACGACGGGCAGCACCTGGACCATGGGTGCGCTGCTGGCGAGCACCTCGGGCATCCCCTTTGCGGTGGCCTCGGTGTCGGACATGGCCATCGCGGAGTCGGAGGCATTTCTGCCCGGCCTGACGACCCTGGGCGAGGTGCTGGAGGACAAGGGGTATGTGCAGGAGTTCATGTGCGGCTCAGACAGCGGCTTCGCGGGCCGGAGGAACTATTTTGAGCAGCACGGGAATTACCGTATCTTTGATATCTATGCCGCCCGGGAGCGGGGCCTGGTCCCGCCGGACTACTGGGTCAACTGGGGTCTGGAGGACAAGCTCCTCTTCGACATTGCCCGCAGGGAGCTGACCAGCCTGTCCCAGGAGGGGAAGCCCTTCAACCTCACGCTGCTGACGGTGGACCTCCACGCCACGGCGGGCTACATGTGCCGGTGGTGTACCGATACCTATGAGGTAGGCACGGCGAATGTGGCTAACTGCAGCGACCGGCTCACGGCGGAATTTGTGGACTGGTGCCGGGAGCAGGATTTTTACAAAGACACCACCATCATCATCACGGGGGACCACCCCCGCATGGACGGCTACCTGGTGGACGGCGTGCCCTACTACGACCGGACGGTGTACAACTGCATTATCAACCCGGCGAAGGAGAACGTGCGGGATGTAAAGTCTCGAACCTTTACTGCGGTGGACCTGTTCCCGACGATACTGAGCGCCATGGGCTTTGACGTCGAGGGGGACCGCCTGGGGCTGGGCACGGACCTCTTTTCCGACAGGGACACCCTGCTGGAGCGGCTGGGAAACGAGCGGCTGGAGGCGGAGCTCCGGAAGGCGTCAAACTATTACGTGGAGAAATTCGTAAACAACATGTAGGAAGGGGGGACACGCCGTGAAAAAGCATATCGTCGGCGTGACGGTTCTGTGCGCCATACTGGCGGCGGCCTGCGCGGGGGTTTTCACCTGGTATCTGCTGCTGCGGTACGAGGCGGGCCTGCTGGACGTGTGCGCGGTCCAGCAGGACGGCTATGTCCAGCTGGTGCTGGACCAGATCCGCCTCCAGGGGGACCGGGACGACCGGGAGATCATCGAGAACATCCTGGGTGCCATGGACGCATCCTCCAACAAATACTGGACCTTCTCCCGGGATCAGGACATGCTCTTTGTCAAGGACGTGCTGGAGACCAACAAGTACAAGGGCTTCACCACGGCGACCTACTACATGTCAGACAGCGCCCGGGCCTTTTTGGATGGGATGCGGCTGGACCGGGTGAGCCACGCCGATATCACCATCGAGGGGAAGGAGTACATCGCCTCGGGGGCGGCCTTCGCCTACCAGGGGGACACCTACCGCCTGTGCCTGCTGACCAACCGGAGCGTACTGCTGGACAATAACCTCTTTCTGGGGGCGAAGACCGAGCTGTGCGTCATGGTGGCGGCCATTCTGATTCTGTTTGTGGTGGTGTCCACGGCGCTGGCCCAAAAGGTCCGCCGCCTTCAGCTCCGGAGCGACCGGCAGGAGGAGGCGGTTGAGACCCTGAACCAGAGCCTGGACAAGATGAACCGGATGTTTTCCCAGCGGGACCTCCACGACACCCGGACAAACCTCTGGAGCCGGGAGACCCTGCCCATGTTCCTCAGCAAGCTGCGGGGGCGGAAGGCCTATCCCATGGCGCTGGCCCTGGTCCAGTGCTCGGGGGAGGGGGCGGTGCGCGCCCTGCTGGACATGGCCAACGTCACCCTGGACCGGAGGGTGCTGCGCTTCAAGCTGGAGGAGAACCTGATCGGGCTGCTCTTTGTGCGGTGTGACCTGGAGCTCGCCCTGGAGAACGTCCAGTCCCTCCTGAACCGGGAGGTATTTTTGCAAGAATTCCTGCTGCTGTCCAGCGGGGGCGTGACAAAGGGAGGAGAGGGCAAATGGGAATCCGACTGTACCGGGAGTACCGTCTAAAATTCTATCTGAACGCGCGGCACTACATCATCATCAATGGCCAGAAGGGGGAGGTCCACCCCCACACCTGGGAGTTCACCCTGAATATCCGGTATGGCCGCAGCTCCTTTGTGGAGTTCACCACCTTCGAGAAGGGGATCTCCGACTATATGGGGCGCTTCCAGAACCGGATCATGAACGAGATCCAGCCCTTCGACGCGATTCTGCCCACCCTGGAGAACATGACGGACTACTTCGCCAACGAGTTTCATCGGATCATCGGCGGGATGGGGGGCATCCTGGTCCAGGTGGAGGCCAGCGAGACGCCCACCCGGAGCTATATTTTAACCATACCGGAGGAGGAGGCGCTGACGGGCGGCACATCGGGCGCGAAGGAGGATGTCCTGTCCGACGTCATCGACGAGGTGCTGAATTCCATTGTGTAGTAAGAAGGCGATCCCATTGAAACGAATCAGACCATCCAATATCCTGCTTTTCCTGGCCCCGGTGTGCTATCTGGCCATCTCTGTCCTTGTGGTGCTGGCGGTGTCCTGGAGCGGCGTGTATCCCAGCGGCTCGGATACCATGTACCATGTGTACCGGGGCAATTTCGTGTATGAATCCATTCTGGCGGGCAATTGGTGGCCGCAGCTGGACCCCATGTGGTACAACGGCGTGGAGCTGCTGCGGTATTGGGCGCCTCTGCCCGCCTATTTTATGGCCTTCTGCCAGCTTCTGGCGGGGGGAGACCCGCTGGACGGATATCTGATTTTTGTGGGACTGATCTGCTTTCTGGGGGCGCTGCCCTGGCTGTACATCGGCTTTCGCACCGCCCGGCCCTGGCTGGGCGGTGTGATGGGAGCGCTGTGGTTTTTCATCCCGAATAATCTGCTGGCGCTGTTTGGCGAGGGCAACCTGGCCCGCTCGGTGAGTATGATTTTTCTGCCTCTGTTTTTTCACAGCTGCCACTCCTATATCGAGCGCCCCAGAACCGAGAGCCTGCTGGGGGCGACGGTCAGCTTCATGCTGATTTCGCTGTGCCACCTGGGCTACGGCGGCATGACGGCCCTGGGGGCGCTGCTCTATTTCGGAGCTGCGGCGGTCATTCTCCGGCGGAAGGGGGTCATACTTCCTCTGATAGAGGGGATCGCGGTTGGCTTTCTGGTGCTGGGTGTGTGGATATACCCGTCTTTAATGGGGGGCGTGGCGGCTGTTGACAGCTCAGAGGTCATGGCGGGCTTTTTCCAGAATCTCGGGCTGACCCTGAACCCTCTGGAGCGGTACGTCAGCGCAGGCAGCTATTTTTATTTTGGTCTGTCGGCCTTTGTCATAGCCGTGGCGGGGATATTTCTGAGTAAGAGGGAGACGATGCCTGATTTCTGGGCGGGGCTGATCCTGTGTATCTGCACGTCCACCTCGATGTACCCTGTGCTGCGGGTATTGCCGGGCAGCCAATATCTGTGGATGCTGCGCTTCATCTCCATAGCGGTGGTGATGATACTGTACGGGTATCTGCGCTGGGACACGCTGCGGCGGCCGCTGTCCCTTCTGTTTCTGGCGGCGCTGCTCATAGACGTTGTCCCCTCCCTGCCACTGATCCGGGGCACGCGCAGCGGCGAGCTGGCGGAGAAGCGGCTGAACACGGCTCAGGAGGAGACCTTAATCAAGGCTGCCAAGGAGGTCACGGAGCAGCGCATGACGCTGATCGACATGGGGAGCATGGGGGCCACGGGGGCCTGGCTGGTGTCGGCGTGGGACAAGGCGGTGCCGGGGACCTTCGGGGCGGGCTGGCAGGCGGCCGACACGGGGCCGAACATCTCGAAGCTGGAGCGGTCGGTGCAGGAGGGAAACTACCGCTATCTGTTCGACCGCAGCAGGCAGCTGGGGAGCGACACGGTATTGCTGTTCTCACGTGCGGCGGAGCAGAGCGGCAGGCCGGTGGAGGAGATCGATGCGGCGGCGGAGGCGGTGGGCTACAGGCTCATGGAGGCGGGAGAATACTCCCGGCTCTACCACCTGGACGCGGCCGGGACCTGGGGCACGGTCAGCCGCAGCCGGGGCATCGCCCTGGGCCTTGGGAACGGGACGGACATCACCAAGCTGGGCATCTGCCGGAGCTTCCCGGTCCTGGAGGAGGCGGACACCGACAACCTGAACGACTACACCTTCGAGGAGCTGTCCCAGTACGAGATCATCTACCTGGTGGGCTTCAGCTATGACGACCGTGCCAGCGCCGAGGAGCTGATCCTGCGTCTGAGCGAAGCGGGGGTACACATTGTGATTTCGGCGGATGGCATCCCGGAGGACCGGAAGACGCACAATCAGAGCTTTTTGGGTGTAATCTGCAACAAGATACGCTTCTCCAACGGCTACCCGGAGCTGAACACCATCGACGGGCTTTTGAACACAGACCTGTTCCCCCCGGACCATACCGAGTGGGAGACCGTCTATTTGGAGGGCCTGGACGAGGTATGGGGCTCGGTGGACGACGGGAATCTGCTTCTGGACTTTTACGGCACGGTCAAGAACGAAAACATTGTGGTCATCGGCCTGAATCTGACCTATTTTCTCTCCCTCACCCAGGACCCGTCGGTGGAGCGGCTGCTGAGCCATGCCATGGACCTGTCCCCTCTGGAGCTGCCCGAGCGGGAGATTGTTCCCCTGGAGATTACATACGGAAAAAACACCATCACCGTTGTCTCGCCTGAGGATAATGTAAACACATCCCTGGCCTATCATGATATTTTTGAGAGCGACCGGCCCATTTCCGCCCAAAATAATTTGACGGTTGTAGACAAGGGGACGACAGTGATAACCCTGAAGTACCCCTATCTTTATCCCGGGCTTGCGGTCAGCGGGTTAGGCGTACTGTTGATGCTTGTGTTACTGTGGCGTACAGACCGGCGGCTGAAGTGGGAGGCCATCAAGGCGGCCAAGGAGGAACGGGAGCGAGCCGAAAAGGAGGGCTGGACATGAGGTGCGGGGTGTTGATTCCCGCCTACGAGCCCGGGGAGGCTCTGCCCGCTCTGACCCGGGCGCTGATGGACGAAGGGGTCCCGGTGGTCGTGGTCAATGACGGCAGCGCCACGGGGCTGGAGTATTTTGAGCGGATCAGGGCCCAGGGGGCCGTGGTGCTGGAGCACAAGGAAAACCTGGGCAAGGGCCGTGCGCTGAAAACGGGGCTTGCCTGGATGGCGGAGCAGGGCTACGAGGGGGTGGTCACGGCGGACGCGGACGGCCAGCACAGTTTAGAGGATATCCTGCGGGTGGCGCGGGCGCTGGCCAGCGGCAGCCGCAGGCTGGTCCTGGGCATCCGGGATGTCTCCCGGATGCCGAACCGCTCAAGAACGGGCAACCGTCTGACCCGGACCCTCTTCCGGCTTCTCTACGGCATCAAGCTCCAGGACACCCAGACCGGCCTGCGGGGCATCCCCCTCACCGGGGAGAACCGGTCGGGACTGCTGAGCCTGACCGGCGAGCGGTACGAATATGAGATGGAGATGCTGATTGAGGCGGGGGAACTCTTCCCGGCGGGCATCCAGGAGCTGGAGATCGAGACGATCTATCTGGAGGATTCGGACACATCCTCCCATTTCCGCCCCCTGGCCGACGGGGCCAGAATTTACTCCGTCCTCTTCCGGCACTTCCCCCGGTTTTTTCTCTCCTCCATCCTGGCCTTTCTGGTGGACTATTCGCTGTTCAACCTGCTGTATTACCTGCTGTTCCACCGCAGCGTCCCCGCCGCGGTGCTGGCCCGGGTGGTCAGCGCGGGGGTCAATTACACCGTCAACCGAAAACTGGTGTTCGGCAGCTCCTACCACCTGCTGGGCTATGTGAAGATCTGCCTGGTCATTCTGCTGGCCGGCAGCGGGCTGATGTATCTCCTGGTGGACTGTCTGTCCCTGCCCGCCTTCCTGGTCAAGCCCCTGGTGGACTGCGGGCTGTATGTCCTCAGCTTTGCCGCCCAGAACCGGATGGCCCAATAGAGACAGCCGCCCCCTCCGGGGGCGGCTGTGAGTTTATCCCTTGGGCTTTGGCTTGCACACCAGGGCCACCAGAAAGCCGAAAAAGATGGCCGCCGTAATCCCCCCTGCGGCGGCGGTGGAGCCGCCGGTGAGGGCGCCGATGAGGCCGTCCTGCTCCACGGCTTTTTTTACGCCCTTGGCCAGCAGGTGGCCGAAGCCGGTGAGGGGCACCGTGGCCCCCGCGCCCCCCCAGTCCACCAGATACTGGTATACCCCCGCGCCGCTGAGGATCACCCCGGCGGTGACGTAGGCCACCAGAATTTTAGCGGGGGTAAGGGGGGTCTTGTCGATCAGGAGCTGCCCGACGACGCACAGTGCGCCGCCGCAGAGAAACGCGTTTATATATTCCATATTGATCTCCTCTGTCAGCCCTCCTTCAGGGCTTGTATAAAATGCCGAAAAGAGCCGGGGGAGAGGTTGAAAAGGGGAGGCCGTGTCCACACTGTGGGGACAGGGCTGTTTTTTTACCTTTACGCCCCCGTTTTAGGACCATACGGAACTGCTTTTCGGAGTTTTAGGGGTGTATTTTTTGAGATAAATATAACGGATGGTATTTGACGTCCGCCTGCGGCGGACAGATTTGCCTACCGCTCGGTGGAGATGGCGATGGCGTGGCAGATGCCGGGGATGGATTCCCCCTGAAAGGCGGAGGTGGGGGAGTGGAGGGCTCCTGTGGGGCAAAAGAGGATATTTTTCCAGGTTTTTGCCTTTAAGTGGTTCAAAATATAGCCTGTAAGCACCGAGGCGCAGCATCCGCAGCCCGAGCCGCCGCAGTGTACGTCCTGATTTTTGATATCGAACAGCATAGCCCCGCAATCCCCGTGATTTTTCATCTGAATCCCATTTTTTCGCAACAATTCGATCAACAATTCGCTGCCGAGGGTGCCCAGATCGCCGGTAAAAATCATATCATAGCTGCTGGGGGAGCGGCCGGTGTCGTTAAAATGGGAGATAATGGTATCTGCTGCCGCCGGCGCCATCGCCGCCCCCATATTATTGGTGTCCGTCACCCCTTTGTCCACAATTTTGCCCACGGTGACGTGGGTGATATAGGGCCCCGGGCCCTCCCGGGCAAGCACCGCAGCCCCTGCGGCTGTAGCGGTCCACTGGGATGTGGGAGTCCGCTGTCCGCCGTACTCCAGAGGGGTGCGGTACTGCCGCTCCGCGGTGCAGAAGTGGGAGGAGACCACCACCCCGGCCCACTCGCCAAAGCCGCCATCCAGGGTCATGGAGGCCAGAGCCAGCCCCTCTCCCATGGTGGAACAGGCCCCGTACAGGCCGAAGAAGGGCACCTCCTGCCCCCGGGCGGCGAAGGAGGAGCCGATGCACTGGTTCAGCAGGTCGCCGGCGAAGAGCCAGTCCAGCGCCTTTGCCGCCTGCCCCGCCTTGTTCAGGGCCAGCCCCAGGGCCTGCTTCTGCATGGCGCTCTCCGATTTCTCCCAGGTGGACTCGCCAAAGGTGTCGTCCCCGTCGATATAGTCGAAGGTGTCGGCCAGGGGGCCCTCCCCCTCCTTCTTGCCCGCCACATTGGCCCAGGCGGCCAGGGTGGGCGGGTTGGCCAGGGCCGCCGTCTGGCTTCCGATTTTTTTGGTTGTCATTGTCTCACCTCCTGGCTATTTTTCCGCCGGAAGGGCAAAATATGTTTGACCAATTCAATTATTTTTCGTATAATGGGGAAAACGAAGGGGGGATGCCCTGTGGAGCATGAGGTCTATATCGACGCCGAGGTGGAGACGCCGGCGGCGGTGGAGGAGCAGATCCGGCGGGCTGTCCTGGCCGCGCTGGAGGGGGAGGAGGTGGATGTGCCCTGTGTTGTGGAGGTGTGTGTCACCGACGACGGGGGCATCCGCCAGACCAATCTGGACACCCGGGGGGTGGACCGGCCCACCGATGTGCTCTCCTTCCCTATGTTCGAGCTGTCCCCCGGGGAAAAGCCCCAGGCGGACTGGGCCGACCCGGACACGGACAAGGTGCTGCTGGGGGACATGATGATCTCCCTGGAGCGGGCCAACGCCCAGGCAGCGGAGTTCGGCCACTCCCCGGAGCGGGAGGTGTGCTACCTGGCCGTCCACTCGGTGCTCCACCTGCTGGGCTACGACCACCTGGACGAGGGCCCCATGAAGGCCCGGATGCGCCAGCGTGAGGAGGCAATCCTAGGTAAGCTGGGGATCACCCGGGAGGGCGTGTAGGGGCGGACATTGTCCGCCCGTTCCGGAGGTTTTCGTAATTTGCGGGCGGATGGTATCCGCCGGGGGCCTGTACGGTTTGCGGGCGGATGATATCCGCCCCTACGGGAAAGAGAGAGATTTTATGAACAAGAAAATCATCCCTTGGGCTCTGCTATGTGCCCTCCTGCTGGGCGGGTGCCAGAGGAGAGAGCAAGCGCCTGCCGGGTCCGTTCCGCCGCCGGAGCCTGTCCCCAAGACCGCCCAGGAGCTGCTGGAGGAGCAGATCATCGACGACACCCACAACGCCTTCCTGGTGGACACCGGCGGCCGGATGGGAACCCTGCTGGTGACCGCCGAGGCGGTTCCCTATGAGGAGCCAGCGGAGTTGAACACCTATCAGCATGTTGTCATCTGGAATCCGGCGCATATGGACCAAGCCCTTCAGAGTGTGGACTGGGAGGGCGGTTATCCCGGCGAACACCAGATTTTGGACGTCAACTTCGACGGCTACCCGGATTTTACCATTCTGTTTGCCCGAGGCGTTCAGGCTGAAGGGTACCACTGTATGTGCTGGGACGAGGAGCAGGGGCTGTTTGTGGAGGAACCGGAGTACGCGGCGATCTCATCCCCTGTGCTGGACCCTGAGACCCGGTCGATCTTCGGCTGGAACCGGGCAAGCGGCGCAGGAGATGGAGTCAGCACCATTCACCAGTGGGTGGACGGCGAGCTGGTGTGCGTGCGGCGGATTGAGCTGTTTGCCAAGGATTGGGATTATGACAGCCCCTTCGTTCTGACTGTACAGGACCGGATCAACGGTGAACTGACCGAGGTGTTCCGGGAGGAATACCCTTTGGACCCGGCGGAGGAGTATTTTGAGGCGCGCATGAAGTGGGAGGACATCAACTATCACGGCGAGACAAGATAGAGCCACCATGTAGGGGCGGATGATATCTGCCCCTACGGGTATCATAATTCAATCAGATTATTATGAAAAGGAGAATTATCATGAGCAAAAAAATCAAGCTGACCGCCATTGAGGACGAATTTGACGACTACGAGGAGATGGACCGCCGGGAGGGGAAGAGCTGGAGCTTTGAGTTCGACCTGACCCCCTATGTGGTCACCTGCGCTATGGCCTGCGGCATCATGTTTGTGACCCGCTTTGTGCAGAAGCATGTTTTTCACAAGGACCTGTATAAAAAATATCATTCTTAACGGAAACAGCCGGGGGAAGCGCTCACACCCGGAGAGAAAGTGAGGATTACCTATGATTAAAAAATCAGGCATTATTACCATCTGCGGACGGCCCAATGTGGGCAAGTCCACCCTGACCAACGCCTTTGTGGGGGAGAAGGTGGCCATTGTCACCAACAAGCCCCAGACCACCCGCAACCGCATCTGCGGCATCAAGAACCGGGGGGAGTGCCAGTTCGTCTTTGTGGACACCCCCGGGCTCCACAAGGCCCGCACCCGCCTGGGGGACTACATGGTCAACGTGGTGAGGGAGTCTGTGTCCGACGTGGACGCCGTGCTGCTGCTGGCGGAGCCCATCCCCAATGTGGGGGAGCCGGAGAGGCAGCTGATCGACCGGATCAAATCCCTGGGCTGCCCCGCCGTGCTGGCCATCAATAAGGCGGACACCCTTCCCCAGAAGGACAGGCTGCTGGAGGTCATCCAGGTCTACAGCCAGGCCCACGACTTCCACGCCGTGGTGCCCATCTCCGCCAGGACCGGCCAGGGGGTGGAGGAGCTCCTCGATGTGCTGGAGGGCTTCCTGCCCGAGGGACCCCAGCTCTTCCCCGAGGACATGACCTCCGACCAGCCCGAACGGCAGATGATGGCCGAGATTATGCGGGAGAAGCTGCTCCTGCTGCTGGACAAGGAGATTCCCCACGGCACCGCCGTGGAGATTACCCGATTCGCGGAGCGGGACGACGAGGTCGTGGAGGTGGAGGCCACCATCTACTGCGAGAAGGACAGCCACAAGGGCATCATCATCGGAAAGGGCGGCGGGATGCTGAAAAAGGCCTCCACCCTGGCCCGGCAGGATATGGAGCGGTTTATGGGCACCAAGGTGTTCCTCAAAACCTGGGTCAAGGTGAAGGAGAACTGGCGGGATAACCCGGCGGCCATTCAGAACTTCGGGTATGTGAGGGACTGATTGTAGGGGCGGCTATTAGCCGCCCGCAATTCCAAGCCAGACTACTTAAAACGGGCGGATGATACCCGCAAGGGGTACGCCGCATCCGTAAGGCGGCAAAGCCGCCAACGGCTGCGCAGTATCCGCCCCTACAGAGCAACAAAATTTACCGCTTATAGTCCCCTCAGAATCCGGTAAGCCTAACCACAGAAAGGGAGGGCTGCGCCATGAATGAGCGGGGACTTTGGGAGCTGTTTTGCAGGACGGGCCTGCCGGCGGCCTGGCTGGCGATGTCGGGCCAGCGGCAGGAGGAGGAAGCCCAACGGGAGGAGACGGTCCGGACCGCCTTTCAGCCGAGGGTTGAGAAGGTCTGAATCCGCAGGGCGCGCCAAATAGGCGCGCCGCTTTTCCTAAAACGGCGGGGCGTCCCGCCCTACATCATGACATAGGAGAGGTGCCTATGCACATCACCACCAAGGCCCTGGTTCTGCGGGGGGTGGACTATAAGGAGTCGGATAAGATCCTTACCCTGCTCACCCAGGACCAGGGGAAGCTTACCGCCGCCGCCCGGGGCTGCCGGAAAAAAGGAAGCGCCATCGCCGCCGGATGCCAGCTGCTGGCGTGGTCGGAGATGGTGCTCTATGACTATCAGGGCCGCTGGGCCGTCAAGGAGGCGGCCACACAGCGGCTGTTTCAGGGGGTGCGGGACGACATTGAACGGCTGGCCCTGGGGTGCTACTTCGCCGAGGCCGCCGAGCTGCTGGCGGTGGAGGGTGAGCCCAGTCCCGAGCTGCTGTCGCTGACGCTGAACAGCCTCCATGCCCTGGACAAAATGCCGGACAAGCCCCTCACCCTGGTGAAGGCCGCCTTCGAGTGGAAGGCTATGGCCCTGGCGGGGTATGAGCCCCTGATCGACGGCTGCGACGTATGCGGGGCTGTCCCCCCGGAGGAGCCCCGGTTCCACCTGCGGGAGGGGGTGCTCCACTGCGCCGGATGCAAAGGCGGGGTGGGGGAGGGCATCTCCATGCCCCTGCCGCCCCGCGCCCTGGCCGCCCTGGACCACATCGTTCACGGCGATCCCAAGCGGCTGTTTTCCTTCCGGCTGGAGGGGGAGGACCTGAAGCAGCTGGCCGATACGGCGGAGGCCTATGTTTACACCCAGCTGGAGCGGGGATTCTCCACCCTGGATTACTATAAGAGCCTGCGGTTTTCGTAAACGTTGGGGGGATTGGAATGATTTGGTTTTGGCTTTTTATATTAGCGACGGACCTGCTGATCCCGCTGTGTATGATCGGCTTCGGACGAATGTTTTTGAGGAAAGCACCCAAGACGGTCAACAGTACATTTGGTTACCGAACCACCATGTCCATGAAGAATCAGGATACCTGGCAATTTGCCCACCGCTACTGCGGGAGGCTGTGGTACTGGCTGGGCTTGGTCATGCTGCCCCTGACGGTGGTCCTGATGGTGTTTGTGCTTGGCAGGGAGATTGGCACCATCGGATGGGTTGGTACAGTGATTTGCTTTGCCCAGGTTGTACCCATGGTGGGGGCCATTGTTCCCACGGAGCTGGCGCTGAGGCGGACCTTTGACAGGGACGGAAGGAGGAAAAGAGCATAAAAAAACCCTCCGGCTTGACCGGAGGGCTTTTTACTTACTGCTGGGCCTCAACCTGGCCGAAGGAACGGCCGTTATAGGTCAGGCAATTCTTGCACATACGGTGAGGCAGCCGGTAAGCCCCGCACTTGGGGCAGGTCACGATACCGGGAGTTTCCAGCTTCCAGTGGGAGCTGCGCCGCTTATCGCGCCGGGCCTTGGATACTTTTCCCTTGGGGACCGCCATGGGTGACACCTCCTTCGGCTGTGCCGGTCAGGGCACATCTACTACTCACTCAGCTTCCTTATCCAACAGCTGCGCAAGGGCCGCCAGTCTTGGATCAACATCAGGTCCGCACCCGCAGGGGCCGAGATTCAGATCGGCTCCGCACTTGGCGCACAGCCCTTTGCAGTCGTCTGAGCAAAGGTTTTTGGTGTCCATCGCGAGGATGAAGGCGGTGCTCACCGCCTCGCCCAGGTCCAGCACGGTGCCGTCCAGCAGAAGGATGTCGTCGTTTTCCTCGTCCTCCAGCTCCTGGGCCACCAGGCTGTCCAGCAATACCGCCTTTTCCCGGGAAAATTCCTTCCCGCAGCGGTCACAGCACAGCTCCAGAACGGAGCGGGCCGTCCCCTCCAGCACCAGAGCGCCGGCGTGGTTGGTCACGCTGCCCTCCGCCTGGACAGGATGGACAATGGGTTTGCTCCCGTAGAAGTTCTGGCCGGACAGGTCCAGCTGGAACTGAAACGTCTTTTTCCCGTCCGGGACGTGGATGATGTCCCGCAGATCCAGGCGCATGGCGTTCCTCCCCTGGGGCAGCCCCCATACTCGCAGAATGGTACGCAGAATATTATAAAGAATCTTGTCCCAAATGTCAAATGCTTTTCTCAAATTTTTCTACGAATTTTATTGACACCAGGGGCGGAATATGGTGAAATGTCCCTGTAGCGATTTTGCGGCGGGCCGAGTCGTCCCGCCCTGCGGACAGATGACGGTAGGACGCGACGACCCCGGCGCGCCACTTCAAAAGGTATGGGAGGCGGCGTCTATGAAAGAATTTACCATCGGAAAGAACGACGCCGGGCAGCGGCTGGACCGCTGGCTGGCCAAAGCCCTGCCCCTGCTCCCCGCCCCCCTGGCCCAGAAGTACATTCGACTCAAGCGGGTGAAGGTGAACGGCAGAGGGTCCAAGCGGGATGTCCGCCTCAACGCGGGGGATGTGCTCCAGCTGTACATCAACGATGAGTTCTTCGACCGGCCCACCCCGGAAAATGCCTTTCTTTCCCTCTACCAGCCCAAGCTGAACATCCTCTATGAGGACGAGCACATCATGCTGGTGGACAAGCGCCCGGGGATGGTGGTCCACCCCGACGAGAATGAGCGGGTGAACACCCTGCTCACCCACATCCAGGCCTACCTGTATCAGAAAAAGGAGTGGTCCCCCTATTGGGAGAACTCCTTCGCCCCCGCCCTGTGCAACCGCATCGACCGGAACACCGGGGGCATCGTCATCGCCGCCAAAACCGCCGAGGGCCTGCGGGTGATGAATCAGAAAATCAAGGACCGGGAGATCAGCAAGCGCTACCTGTGTGTGGTCCGGGGACGTATGTCCCCAGCCCAGGGGCGGCTGGAGGGCTACCTCTTTAAGGATGAGGTGAAAAAACAGGTCTATGTCCGGACACGGCCCGAGCCGGGGGCCAAGACGGCCGTGACAGACTACAGAACCCTGGGGGTGAGAGACGGCCTGTCCCTGGTGGAGTGCGACCTGATTACCGGACGGACCCACCAGATCAGAGCCCAGTTCGCCGCCGCCGGACACCCCCTCATCGGTGACGGCAAGTACGGCAGCGAGCGGGATAATCGGAAATACGGCCGCCACGGACAGGCGCTGTACTCCTACAAGCTCACCCTTCAGTTTACCACCGATGCCGGACCCCTGGAGCACCTCAACGGCCAGACCTTCCAGGTGGAGGATGTGGAGTTTGTGAAGGAATTTTTTCCAGACCTTGTCATATAAACTGAATTGTGGTATGGTAACAATACAAATACAAAAGGAGAATGGCTATGAAGCAGGATATGATTGTTGTACTGGACTTGGGCAGCGAGGAGAATCCCAAGATCGCCCGGGAGATTCGCGCCCTGGGGGTCTACTCGGAGATTCATCCCCACGATATCACCCTGGCCGAGCTGAAGGCTTTGCCCAACGTGAAGGGGATTGTCCTCAACGGCGGGCCCAACCGGGTGGTGGACGGTGTGGAGATCGACGTGGCGCAGGAGATTTATGACTGCGATATCCCCGCCCTGCTGGTGGACCACCGGGGGGACGACCCCTGGCCCGCCGGGGATGAGGAGCGGAAAATCGCCCTGGAAAATTTCGTTTTTGCCATCTGCGGCGCCGAGGCCAACTGGAATATGGACAACTTTATCGCAGATCAGGTGGAGCTGATCCGCCGCCAGGTGGGGGACAAGAAGGTGCTGCTGGCCCTGTCCGGCGGGGTGGACTCCTCCGTGGTGGCCGCCCTGCTCATTAAGGCCATCGGCAAGCAGCTCACCTGTGTCCACGTCAACCACGGGCTGCTGCGCAAGGGGGAGCCCGAGCAGGTGGTGAAGGTGTTCCGGGATGAGATGGACGCCAACCTGGTCTATGTGGACGCCGTGGACCGCTTTTTGGACAAGCTGGCCGGCGTGGCCGAGCCGGAGCGGAAGCGCAAGATCATCGGCGCGGAGTTTATCCGGGTGTTTGAGGAGGAGGCCCGCAAGCTGGACGGCATCCAATTCCTGGGCCAGGGCACCATTTATCCGGATATCATCGAGAGCGGCACCAAGACCGTCAAGGCCGTGAAGAGCCACCACAACGTGGGCGGCCTGCCGGAGGACCTGGATTTTGAACTGGTGGAGCCCCTGAAGATGCTCTTTAAGGACGAGGTCCGCTCCTGCGGCAAGGCCCTGGGTCTGCCCGACTCCATGGTCTACCGCCAGCCCTTCCCCGGCCCCGGTCTGGGGGTGCGCTGCCTGGGCGCTATTACCCGGGACCGGCTGGAGGCCGTCCGGGAGTCCGACGCCATCCTCCGGGAGGAGTTCGCCAAGAACGGCCTGGAGGGGAAGGTGTGGCAGTATTTTACCGCTGTCCCCGACCTGAAATCTGTGGGCGTCCGGGATAACAGGCGCGCCGACGAGTGGTGCGTTATCATTCGGGCCGTCAACACCGTGGACGCCATGACCGCTACCGTGGAGAATGTGCCTTTTGACCTGCTCCAGCATATCACTGCCCGGATCACCGGTGAGGTGAGGGGGGTCAACCGGGTGCTGTTTGACTTGACGCCGAAGCCTACAGGGACAATAGAGTGGGAATAACTGACAAAACCCGCAAAGCCTTGAAAACACTGGGTTTTTGAAG
>CAJUSG010000015.1 GCA_910589085.1 uncultured Oscillospiraceae bacterium
AAGGAGCTGATTGAGGGCTCCATCAACGCCGTGACCGAGGGCAGCGAAGCGGTGGGCAAGGTCACCGAGTCCCTGGAGCGGACCAGCTATTACGCGGGCCACGTGACCTCTCAGATGGACATTGTGGTGGAGGCTGTGGAGAGCCAGACCGCCGCCATTGCCCAGGTGACCGAGGGCGTGGATCAGATTTCCGCCGTTGTGCAGACCAACAGCGCCACCGCGCAGGAGAGCGCGGCGGCCAGCGAGGAGCTGTCCGCTGAGGCAGCCAGCCTGAAGCAGCTGGTAGACCACTTTACTCTGGCCAGAGATTGAGAAATAAGCAGAATTTGGGCGCTCTGTCGCAGGACGGAGCGCCTTTTTTTGAAGAGGCCTTGAACAGACTGTATAGATGTGCTATAATCAAACTGTCTCAATTTGTGGGTCTGCACAAAATAAAGTTGAGGAGGTTGTTAATATGAAGGTTTGGAAACGTCTGGGTACAATCGCGGCGGCCATGCTGGTGGTGATGGCGGCGATGGCCGGAACCGCCCTGGCCGCGGAGCCGGAAGCCCCCACCATATCGGTCCAGCTGAATGGAAAAATGCTGGCCTTCAGCGATGCCGCGCCGGAGGCCTCCGGAGAGCGCACATTTGTGCCGCTCCGGGCGGTTATGGAGGCGATGGACGCCCAGGTTGACTACGACCGGGCCACCGATACCGTCACCATTCGCCGGGGTGGCGTGGACCTGTCCATGGTGCCGGGAGAGAACAGGGCCACCGTGACAGAAGAGGGCGAGAGCCGGGTTCTGGAGATGGATGTGTCGCCCTATGTGAAGAACGACCGCACCTATGTGCCCGTCCGCTTTGTGGCCGAGTCCTTCGGCTGCGCGGTGGGCTGGGACCAGAGGGCCAAGACGGTCATCATCGTGGATGTGGACGCCCTCCTGGGGGATTCCACTTTTACGCTGATGGACAGCTTTTCCGCCTACTGCAGCAAGCAGGACCGGGCGGACAACATGACCCTCAGCGGAACGATGGACCTGGAGGCCAAGGACAAGACCGGGGCCTATCTGACCAAGCCCCTCAGCGCCCAGGGGAGCATCGACGGCGTTGTGGGGGACAAGGGCGTGCAGCTGGCCTGGAAGCTGAAGCTGTCTGGGCTGTCTGAGCTGCTGACGGAGACCGCCTCCCCCGTGGAGCAGGCGTTGATGCAGCAGATGATGGAGGCCCTGTCCGACCTGAAGGGGGATGTGCGGCTGGATCTGGAGAAAAATGTTGTTTACTGGTCCCTCCCCGCAGAGCTCACTGGCGTCAGCCGGGATGTGTGGTACTCCCTGGACTTCAGCGCCTATCAGGCCGAGCTCCTGGGCGCTCTGGACATGACCAAGCTGACCCAGCTGGAGGATGCGGGCATCCGGGAGGTGTTGTCGGCGATTTTCCAGAATATGCCGCTCAACGACAGCGAGACCAGCTATGCCGCCCTGGCGGAGATTATGGATATCTATAAGGCTCTGCTCAGCGACCAGGCCTTTACCCAGAAGGGGAATACCTACGTGGCTCAGATGAGGCAGGAGGATATGATGGATATGACGGTTACCCTCACCAAGCGGGGGAACGACATTGTGTCCGCCGACATTGAAATGAGCTGCGATGTGGCTGAGGGCAGCACCCGGGCGGTTATCACCATGACCGAGCATGCCGCGCCCGACAAGGTGACGGTAGACATGGGTATGTCTGTGGAGGATGAGGATATGGACGTGACGGTGAAGCTGAACCTGACCGGCGTACCTGCCGGCAAGGCCCCTGTCACCGCGCCCCCTGCCGGAGCGGAAATTATTCCCGTGTCTTGAGCGCCGGATTTGAGAATAGCGGCAGGCCCCTGACCTACCCGGTCAGGGGCCTGTTTTTCACGATTTTCCATTTACCACCGGACAGACAGGGTGGAACTGGTGGGCGCTCTCCTCGCCGCTGAGGATGCGCAGGGCGCCCAGGGCAAGGGCCTCCATCTCATTTTCGCCGGGAATGACCACCACCCGGCATAAATTGTGCAGGTAGTCGATGACCATGCCAGTGAGCTTTTGGGAGTTGGCCAGTCCGCCGGTGAGAATCACCGCATCGATCAGCCCGGTGAAGCAGGCCAGCATAGTGCCCACCCCCTTGGCGATCTGGAGGGCCTGGGCCTGATAGACCAGCGCGGCCCACTCGTCCCCCTGGGCGATGCGCCGCTCCACCTCCTGGCAGTCGTGGGTGCCCAGCAGGGCGGACATGCCCCCCTGGCCCCGCATTTTTTTCAGCATATCCGCCTTGGTGTATTTGCCGGAGTAGCACATGTCCAGCACATAGAGCATGTTCAGACTGCCGCCCCGGTCGGGGGAGAAGGGGCCGGCGTCGTCGGACACCGAGTCGATGATCCGCCCACGGCTGTGGGCGGAGATGGAGATGCCGCCCCCCAGGTGGGCCACGACCAGATTCATGTCCTCATACCGCCGCCCCATAGCCTGGGCGTACTTGTGGCCGGTGGCCCGGGCGTTGAGGACGTGGCAGAAGCTGGTGCGGGTGACCTCCTTGAAGCCGGTGACCCTGGCCTCGGGGAGGAGTTCGTCGCTGGTGACAGCGTCATAGATGTAGGCGGGGATGCTCAAGGGCAGGGCGAACTCCCGGGCCATCAGCCCCCCCAGGTTGGAGGCGTGGTCGAAGACGGTGTGGTGGAGCAGGCAGTCGGCCAGGGCCTCGTCCACCAGGTAGCCCCCGGAGATGATATTGGGGATGATCCCCCCACGGCCCACCACGGCGGACAGCTGGGACAGGTCGTAGCTCTCCAGCGCCAGCCAGCTGCGCACCATGCCTACCCGGTAGTCAAGCTGGTCATTGAGAGCGGGGTAGGGGGCCAGGTCGGGGTTGGTGTGGACCATGCTCCGGGTCATCAGGGGCTGCTGATCCCGGTACACCGCCGCCTTGGTGCTGGTGGAGCCGGGGTTCAGGACCAAAATATCGTAGGACATAGTGACCTCCTAATTCATAGCCGCGCAGATCAGAATGGACCAGTACTTTTCCTCCGCTGTGGCCCCCCGGGAGTTGACGGTGATGGGCACCCTTGCCCCCAGCACCACTCCGGCCATCTCACCTCCGGCCAGACCGTAGAGGGACTTGCCCAGCAGGTTGCCCGCCGCGATGGAGGGGGCCAGCAGGATGTCGGCGTCTCCGGCCGCCGGGCTGCGGTAGCCCTTCACCTCAGCCGCTGCCCGGTCGGTGGCCAGGTCCAGGGCGATGGGGCCCTCCACCACGCAGGGGCCGAAGTCCCCCCGCTCCCCCTCCGCCTTCAGGACGGCGGCGTCCGCTGTTTCAGGCATGGCGGGATTTACCGTCTCCACGGCGCACAGGACGGCGGCCTTTGGGCAGTCATAGCCCAAAAAGCGGCAGAAGTCCAGAGCGTTTCTCAGAATGTGCCGCTTTTGCTCCAGGTCGGGGGCCACCACCATGCCGCCGTCGGTGACGTAGAGCAGCTTGTGGTAGCTGGGCACGTCCAGGATGGCCACGTGGGACATCACCTCGCCGGCCCGTATGCCTGCCTCCCGGCTGACAACGGCCTTCAGCAGTGTGCCGGTCTGGAGCATACCCTTAATCAGCATATCCCCCCTGCCGGAGCGGATGAGGGCCACCGACCGGGCGGCGCAGTCGGCGTCGCTGTCCGCGTCCACCACCTGCCCGGGCTCCAGCTCCTCCCCCAGAGCCCGGGCGATGGACAGAATTTCCTCCCTCCGGCCCACCAGGACGGGCTGGATGAGACCATCCCGCCGGGCGGCAAAGACGGCCTGTAAGGTGTGCTCGTCATGGGCCGCGGCCACTACCGCCGCCTTGGGCGGCAGCTCATGGAGGCGGGCCTTCAATTCCGGAAAGCTGGCGATGACCATGGGACATCCTCTTTTCTCTTGTTGATATGACTATAGTAGCATCAATGCCGTAAAAAGTATAGCGTAAAATTTCCGGCTGTCCCCCGGAGGGGAGGGAACACCTGCCCGGCCATGAGGCATATAATATAGTGGCCGGCGGCGTATGGCGGCTTCCGACACCGGAGCCGGCCGGTTTTACACGATCGAATATCCCAATTCCGCCTGCGGCAATTTGAGAGTTGCCGATAGGATTCCTCTGTCAGAGAGGGAAGGGCAAGACGCCGAAGGGCAGCTGCCGGTATTTTTGAATACTGCTGACAGCAGGAGAGAGGGAATCATTATGCGCCAGATTCAGTGGCAGGATAGATTCAGCATTGGTGTAGAGATGATAGATCAGGCGCACCACAGATTATTTACCATTGTTCAGAAGATTATGGAGCTCTATGTGGAACGGCACGAGGACAAGTTTGCGTGTGAAGAGGGAATCAAATATTTTAAGGCCTATGCCCTGAAACATTTCGCGGAGGAAGAGGCCTATATGCGGGAGATCGGGTATACCGGCTATCTGGACCACAAAAAGATCCATGACAGGATGCGGCGGGAGATCATCCCGGCGCTGGAGCGGGAGCTCTGTGATTCGGATTTTTCCACCGAGGCGGTGCAGCATTTTATCGGTGTGTGCATCGGGTGGCTGACCGGGCACATTATGATTGAGGACCAGGCCATCCTTGGGAAAAACACCGGTGAATTTCTGCCGCCCCATATAGATGACGGGCTGTCCGTTATTCATGCCATGGTCCTCCATCCCCTGCGGAAAATGTTCGGAATCGATGTACAGTATGTGGGCAGGTTCTCCACCATGGACACGATTGTGGACGCCCAGTATTATGAACTGGTCTACAGCGCGCCCCAGGGGGGCAGGCTGCGTTTTATCGTGATTATCGGGGAGGAGCTGATGCTCCGGGCGGCCGGGCTGATGTTTGATATAGAATTTTACTCCATGAACGAAATTGTCCGCTTTGCCATTCGGGAGATCGCCCAGTGCCTGATCCAGCGGGCCGCGGCCTGCTTTGGGGAGGGCGCGCACGCATACAGGCTGGAGGAGGACAGGTTTTTGGAGACTGGGGAATACGATGAAACATTCAGAGCCCAAACCCCGCAGTACAGTATGCTCTTCAATGTAAAACAGGAGTGCTTCGCCCTCTGCATTGACCGGATTTCTGAGATGGATTGAATGGATGAAAAAGCCCCCGGAAGGCGCTGCGGATCGCCTTTCGGGGGTCTTTTGGACTAGCGGGCCAGCAGAAACAGCTTGTCGTCGCTGGCAAAGTTGGAGAAGCTGTACAGGACGATAACAGTGTCGATGTCATGCTCCTCCACGTAGCTCTGGATGCTGGTCAGATTATAGCGCAGGTCAAACAGGTGTATTTTGGAAAACCGCTCGGTGAGGAAGGGGGCCAGGGAGTCCGTGTAGGAGTCCCGGACGACCAGCACGCTGGGGGCGTCGGTGTGCTCGGTTTCGATGACGCACAGGGCCTGGTTTCCCCCCAGGAAGTAGGAATATTTGTCCTTGACCTCCAGCTTGCTGTCCACATAGAGGCTGCCCTCCTCGGGGGCTCCGTTAAAGTAGGAGGTCACCTTGACTCCGTCGCCGGGGACGTAGGTGTCGATGGAGTCGGGGGGCAGCCAGCGCACCCCGGAGGTGGAGAAGCTGGTGCCATAGAACTGGTCGGTTACGGTGGTCTTCTGGTAGCTGTCCAGCTCCAGCGGCTCCAGGCCCATGGCCTCCAGAATGGCATTGGCCCCGTAGAAGGCCCCCAGGCTGGTCCAGTGGTGGTCGGTGCGGTAGTAGAGGTCCTCCTCGCTGTGGGCCTCCAGCGCCCCGTACATATCAATGGTGGAGGCCCCGGTGGAGAAATAGAGCTTGTCGATGATGGCCTTCTCGTCGGCGGTGGGGGCGCCCTCCGGCAGGCGGTCCTTCCAGATCTCGGCGGCGGAGGGGATCAGGCCGAAGTACACCGGTACGGACATGTTGCCAACCAGGGTGTCCAAATAGCCCATGTCCTTGTCCAGCTTGGCCTGACTGGGGGTGTCCACCTGGTTGATGAGGGTGTCCTGTTTGCCGAAGTAGACCCCGTTGCTCTCCTTTTTGCCGGACAGCCGCTCGCTCCAGGCCTTGGCGGCTACCCAGAAGTCCCGGCCCACAATGTGGTCGGAGACATAGTCCTCCGCGTCCTCCATAAACTTTCCGCTGTTCAGGTTTTCCAGGGACAGCCTGGGCGGGTCCTGAAGGTAGCGGTTCTCCAGAGGGGAGAAATCCTTGTCAGGCAGCAGCAGGCTGATGACGGCCACCCCGCCGATGAAGGTGCAGAACAGGGCGGAGAGGAAGATACTGAATTTTTTCGACATCTCTGTGCCTCCTTAAAAGTTAAAGTACAGGAAGGGGTTGTAGGTGCCGGCCACCAGATAGGAGGTGCAGACCACCAGTCCCGCGGCCACCAGCAGCGCGCAGACCGCCTGCTGAACCCTTGTGCCCATGCTGCGGTAGGCGGCCCGGCCCAAGGGGGTGGAGGCCAGGGCGGCCAGACAGAGGACGGGCAGGAAGCTGGTCAGGAAGTAGACAAAGGCGCTGTCCGCCAGGGGAACGCCCCCCAGGCCGAACATGACCTTCAGGTAGCTGCCCAGATGGCCCAGGTCCTCAATGGCGAAGATGGCCCAGCTCACCATAACCAGAAATAGGGTGTACACATGTCCCACAAGGGCGGGGGCCTTCTCCAGCGGCTTGAGCAGGACGAATTTCTCCAGCATCAGCAGGGCGAAGAAGTACAGCCCCCAGAACAGAAAGGTCCAGTTGGCCCCGTGCCAGATGCCGGTGGCGGCCCACACCACAAAGAGGTTGAGCATCTGCCGGCTCTTTCCCCGGCGGTTGCCGCCCAGGGGGATATAGAGGTACTCCCGGAACCAGGTGCTCAGGGAGATGTGCCACCGCCGCCAGAACTCGGTGATGCTTCTGGAGATGTAGGGGTAGTTGAAGTTGGGCAGGAACTCGAAGCCCAGCATCCGGCCCAGGCCCACGGCCATGTCGGAGTAGCCCGAGAAGTCGAAGTAAATCTGGAAGGTGAAGGCCAGCACCCCCAGCCAGGCCCCGGCTACCGTCAGCTCAGAGGGGGCCATGGCCTTGTAGCTGTCCCAAAGCATACCCACGTTGTTGGCGATGAGCAGCTTTTTGGCCAGGCCGACCATGAAGATCTGCACGCCGGAGGCGAACTTCTCGCTGGAGCAGGTCCGCTGGTCAATCTGGTCCCCCAGGTCCTTGTATTTGATGATGGGTCCGGCAATCAGCTGGGGAAACAGGGTGACAAAGGTGCCGAAGTTGAGGATGTTCCGCTGGGCCCGTGCGTCTCCCCGATAGACGTCGATGGTGTAGCTCATGGTCTGGAAGGTGTAGAAGGAGATTCCGATGGGCAGATGGACCCCCAGCACGGGCATGAAGGTCAGGCCGATGGACTGGAGGGAGCCGGCGATGAAATCCCAATATTTAAAGAAGCCCAGCAGCGCCAGATTGAAGATGACCGAGGAGGCCACCGCCATCCTGGCGCCCCTGTCGTTGTCCCTGGCCTTGCACCGCTCCACCAGCAGGCCGTGGGTGTAGTCGATGGCGGTGGACAGGAACATAATGGCCACATAGACCCGTTCCCCCCAGTAGTAGAACACCAGGGAGGAGAGGAGCAGCACCACATTGCGCCCCCTCCGGGGGACGACATAGTACGCCAGAAGGGTGAGTACCAGAAAATAAAACATGAAGATGGGGGTGGAAAAAACCATAGCGGACACCTCGTTCTCTGTGGACTGGATGCAGGGGCGGGTATTACCCGTCCGCTCTTATCAAATGTATCGTGTGATGATTCGGGCGGATAATATCCGCCCCTACAGCAAGCGGAAAGGGCCCGCCCAAGGGGCGGGCCCCACAGGTGATTAGGATACCTTAAAACAGGGCGTTGAATTCCTTGACGATATCGTCGCAGTTGGGGTGGACGATCAGCATCACATAGTTGCCGTTGGAGGCGATACGGGCGTTCTCCTCCCACATGGTCTGCTCCATGGGGTAGAAAGCGCCGCCGGGGCCGTTGCCGTCGCCCACCATGTAGTCGATGCGGGCCTGAAGGATTCCCTTCACTGTGTCCACGTCCTTGCTGTCATTCACCTGGACCAAGGCGAAGTCACCGTGGGGAGAGGGGTTCATGCCGCACAGGTAGATGACCTGCTGGGACAGGGAGAGATCAGACAGACCGGCAAAGAAATTGTCCAGTGTAGCGGAGTCGGCCTCCATCATGAAGGAGAATTCATACTTGCCGACGGTGGTGTCATAGAAGGACTGGAGGTCCACCTTGGAGGAGGGGGCGCTGCTGGAGCCGCCGGAACTGGAGGAACCGGAGGAACTGGAGCCGCCGGAACTGGAGGAACCGGAGGAACTGGAGCCGCCATTGGAGGCCTCCTCCCAGCGGCACCGGACGATGCAGGTGGCCTCGGCCAGCTCACTGCCAAGGGTGACGGTGATGGTGGCGGTGCCGGGGCCCACGGCGGTGACGGTGCCCTTTCCGTCCACGGTGGCTACCTTCTCGTCGCTGGAGCTGAAGAAGACCTCCACGCCGTCAGGCTGGGCGGTGTACCGCAACTGGAAGGAGGCCCCGGCTTTCTTCAGGGTGGCGTCGGTTTTGTTCAGGGAGATGCTTGCCCCCTGAGAGGAGGACGAGCCAGGGTTGGAGGCGTCCGGCTGGGAGCCGTCCGGGTTGGAGGCATCCGGCGCGGAGGCGTCGGGCTGAGAGCCGTCGGGAGTGGAGCCGTCCGGCGCGGAGGCATCGGGGTTAGATGCGTCCGGGTTGGAGGTGTCCGGCTGGCTGGAGCTGACGCCGTTAGAGCTGCCGCCGGGGTTAGAAGAGGAGGTTCCGCCGGGCTTTCCGCCGCAGGCGGCCAGGGACAGGACCAGGGCGGTCGCAAGGACCGCTGTGAAGATACGTCTTTTCATAGTAAGTAAACTCCTTTTCTGTTGGGGTTGAAATCAGACCCTTTTTGGGGTTCTGAGGGTTTTGACGTGGGAAAGGGAAAAAGGTTCCCAACTGAAAAAATTTTTTGAAACGGGAATATTATACTGTCTTTCCCTGCCGTTGACAAGAGGGGCCGTCTTTGGGGGCGGGTAAATTTTGAGGCAGCCCCTGGCTGCCCCAAATGTCAGAAAAAGAGTTGAGAATAAAAACGCCCGAAATTTAAAAGCCTTGAATTTCCTCCCAGATATCCTGCGCCATGCGCTGCACCAGGTCGAAATCCACATGGGGGTTGTAGATGGCCTCCAGATCGTCGTGCATTGCCTTGGCCTGTGCCAGCGAGGTGACAGCCTCCTCCACCAGAGCGGCAGATACCTTTTTGGCAAAACGGAGCCGGGGACGGCAGCGCCGTATTATATCGCCGTCCGCCGCCGTGTCCAGCCGGATATGGCGGAAGGGCTTTCCGGGAAATTCCAGAGGCCCGGAGGTGGAGAGAAAGGCCAGCTTCAGCTGAGGGATCAGCAGATGAGCCAGCCGGTCGGGAGCCATTGGATCAGGGCAGGCAATTACATCAAAGCCGTTGGCCGCCGCCCCGGCCAGAAGATGAATCAGGAGCTCATGGGCCAGGCCGCAGCTGTCCGACAGCACATAGACCCGGCAGCGATGCGCCAGGGCAGTGTTGTACAGACAGACGGCCCCGCGGTGGGTGACCGCACCCAGAAAACGCTGCTTGATCTGGCCCGGGGTATCCGGCTTTTGCCGGGGAATTTCACGGGACAGGATGCCCCTGGCCCGCTTGGCCAGCTTCTGGGACAGCGCGTCGGTGAGCAGAACGGCCCTCTGGTCCTCCATGATCTCCGCCGCAGCGCCCAGACACCGGTAGGCCCGTTGGTAGCAGCCCTTGTAGCCCTTCATGCATGTCATGATCTCCTGCTTCAGCGGCCACAGGGCCTGCGTATCATAGCAGCTCCCCATGTTGATGTATCGCTCCACCGCTCCGGGATATTTGGGCTCCACCACGTGGGGCGTTGTTCCATAAGGACACTGGACAAGCTATTTGAATATGGCGTGACTGCTCAATTTTTACAACCAAATATGGAAAGCAGAGCTTTGGTACAGCCTGACTTTTGACCTAATGATGACATTTACTCTGACGAAGACTTTAGCGGCACGGCCATCATTTTTCTTTTGATTTTCTTTTATAATCCATTTAAAATATGTCACTTATCTCCAAGAAGAGATAGGTGACATGTTTCTATAAAAAGCACAAAATAAATAGAAAGCAGGCGATCTATTATGAAAGTGAGCATTTTAGAATTAGGCTTAAAAGCGCTGCTGGAAGAACGACGTGAGGATTTGTTGGATTCCCTACTTGCTGCCGGTATTGATGTCGAAAAAGGAACATGGGATCATGCGAAGGTAGTCCGTAATGCAAAACGGAGCATGGATCTCCTTTTAGACCAGGCTGAGCAGGAAAGCGGTCCATATTTACATGTTATTTTTGATGGATTTAAAAAGGGCGACTATCTTTCCACAATGGCTTACATCTACATTGTGTCTGAATGCAATTATCATTTTCCGCCCTACGGTATCATCCAACATGCAATTGATGACAGACTTCTGGAGGAGTACTGCCTTGCCCTGCAAGAAGAACTGTTTGCCATAATAGAGTCAGATGCTGGATAGAATTGATTTGGTAAGAGTGTCCTGGAATTGTTGTGGTGAAAGTACAATTCTGCTATAATAATATGAAACAGGCAACAATGTGTGTCTGTGGAAACGTTGAGGTAAGAGGGTGCGCCGGTAAGCATTGTCTTACTGAGTTTTCAGGAGGGGTTGTGCAGCGAAACCTCAAACCGGCTAGGCTGAAAAGTTGAAAGAAAATGCTCTAAAAGGCTCCGCCACAGGCGGGGCCTTTTAAATCGCACACAATGTATAAAGAATAAAAAATAAGTCTAAAACAACTATGACGAAAGCATGTTTTTGCTGCTTTCGTCATAGTTATTTTTATAAGCTTTGCGAGGAGGTATCCCTATGCGAATATGGGTTTATGGGGACAGTCCAGAGCGGATTCGAGAAATGATAGAGGAAAATATCAGCTCCGATGATACTGTGACAGGCGCCTCGGTTTGTGCGGAAATTGGTTCCGCATTTCCTCAGAGCGGTTTAATTCCGGCCATATCGGCTGCGATTCGAAACGATATTGACCTGCTGCTCGTCTCCACATTTGAGCTGTTGGGAAACACGGCCAAGGCGGAACAAGCAATAGAGCTGTTCCGAAGCTACCATGTCTCGGTCAGATCTGTTTCCAGTAATGGGATCAACAGCTCCTGATATCCGGCGTGGTCGCATTGCTTGACGGCCTCTGCAGAGGCTTCCAGGGCCGTTCCGGCGCAGCCCTGCAACAATGAGCGGCTGGACTCGCTCAGCGGTTTATCGGAGCAACACAGCTCATAGTCACCGGGCGCCATATGCCACGGCCTGAGCAGCTCTGGATATCGGCCACATAGCTGCGCCGCGATGGACAAGCCTTTGCCATCGAAATCCCCGGAATAGAATAATTCTATTCCTTCCGCCGCCAGCAGATCCAGCAGCCGCAGCGCAGCCACAGAGGGCTGGCCGGAGGTGCAGATCAGCGGGGAATGAAATTGAGCGGAGTGGTCGCAGAGCTGGGTGAACACCATCTCATTTTCCACGATGTAGGCCCGTCCTGAAGAACTGCGTGCGCCGGTCAGCCCGGACAGATTGGAGAGGGACAAGGTACATATCTCGCGACTTTGCCTGAGCAGTCGGTAAGCGGGGTGTTCCTCTTTTCCTGTGTAAAGGACAAGCCCCACCTGAGAGACAAGGCTGGAAATGCTGTCACACAAGATACCGTTTTCATAGTACAGGGCGTCTCGCTGCTCCGCGCTTTCCGGAACCTCCAAGCCGGAACGAAAGGACAGAAGGTATAAAAACAGCTTTCCGGCCAACGTTCCGCTGTCCAGGGCGTGGGGATCAGAGGTGGCCTGGGCGCTGAGGACGGCCAGACGAACCGTTCTCTGTGTGTGCCGCTCCAGCCAGTCCAGGCTTCGGCAGGCTTGCAGCAGACCGCGTCCTGTCCCCTCCGGATCCTTGGCGGCCTCCCGGCGAAGCAGCTGATATCCGCCGCTCTGGGGATCGGACAGCGTTTGGAGCCACCGGATGCAGGAGCTGTTGTCCGTCTGCTCCAGCACCTGGGTCAGCATGGCGGAAAAACGGCTGTTTTCCACCTCACGCAGCTCATTTTTTGTTCTGATCTCCGTGTCAAAGTAAGCCTCCAGGACTTCCTTTAGAGAGACTTTCCCAAAACGGAGTTCCTGCAGCGCCGCCTCAAACTGTGCCGTCTGAAATCGCAGCGGCGGAGAGAAGGGACGGCCGAAGACGCCTCGAGCGGCGGCGCACTCCTCCTGGGTAGCGTCGTCCAAACGGACGGTTCCCGCCGGCCGGCCGTAGCTGCGGTATTTTTTCAGCAATTCCTGCATGATGCGCCGGTACCCGGGGTGATCCTTTAAATAGGCCGCGCAGGCCCTGGCCTGTTCGCTCATAGGCTGTCCTCCAGTGTCCGCTGTGTCCCGTTCCAGTGGTAGCGCAGGATGGTCACCACCGGGGCATTGGGCGGGTGGTGCATCTCGGCGATGTCCAGGTCCGGCACGCAGGCGTAACAGCCCCACAGGGCCTGGGAGTTGATGATGTAGTCAAAATCCAGAGTTCTCATCAGTTCAAACATGGCGCTGATATTCTGGTCGTCAACACCGGCGAAGGCCTCGTCCAGGGCCAGCAGCTGGGGGCAGGCCTCCCCGCCCTTGTGATACTGGGCGGAGACGGCGGCAAACAGGGGCACATACATAGCCATCGCCTTTTCGCCTCCGCTGAACTTGTTGAAGGCCCGGTCAGACAGCTCCTTTTTCCCGTCTTCTCCCCGCTGATAGAACAGGTGAAACTCGTACCAGCCCCGGTAGTCCAGCACTGAGCGGATCAGATCAGCGTAATTGACTGACATTCCTTGGGTATGTGCCTCCTCCCGGGCTCGTTTGACCTTGTTCCGGAAATGGGTGGAGACTTTCTGGCTGTCCTCCGGCGTGAGCAGGGCCCGGTCCTTGTTCAGCAAAGTGACCAGGTGGGCGGTATCCAACTCCCCCTCCCCCTCCGACTTTTTCTCCTTCCAGTCCAGGCTGAAGGTCAGCCCCATAGAGGTGGTCAGTCCCGCCATCAGGATAGTCATATCCTGGACCCACCGGCCGCTCTCCTCAATGCGAGCGCGCAGCTTGTGGCTGATAGTCTCGGTTAGGATGTTTTCAAACAGCTCCCGATCCCGATCCTCCAGAATGCTGTCGGTGGAGTCGATGTCGGTCTGGAGGGACTGGATAAAATCATAGAGGGAGAGCTCCTTCCCGCCCTTTCTCAACAGAATGCACAGGCGCTGCCGGAGGTGTGCGGGCTGATTTGGCGCGTCAAAGACTAATCTGATTTCCGGGTGATAGCTTAACAGGCTGTTGTTTGACCTCTGATAGTTGCTCCGCAGAGCGTCCGCCATATGCTCCGGCGTATAGTTCCGGTCGGCGGGCTGGATCTTACTCACCGCCTGCCGGGCGCGCTCCTCCAAATCCAGGCCTTCGTCCAGCCCGGAGAACCCCAGATTCAGGTCCTCCAGGAAGTAGCGCTCTGTGTCCTGCTCGTCGATCGTCGCGTTCAAGAGGCTTTCTTTTCGCCGGGCAATGACTTCATTGGAATTTTTCAGCTCTACTTCCAGAGCGGCGCACGCCTTGTCCGCCTCCCGGTTTTCCTGATTCTGGTGGTCGATCTCCTGATCCAGCTCCATAAGGCGGCGGGCACGGGCCTGATTTTCCGGCCGATCCAAATAGGCCTGCAGCTCCTCGGCGGAGGACCGGCTGACTTGCAGCGATCGTTGTACGGCTTCATTGTCCTTTCTCTGGTCTGCCGTCTGATCCCGCTGCTCGTCAATGGTATTCTGCTCATCCTCCGCGGCGCGGACCGCATAGTCCAGCTTCTGGCGGCTGTGTTCCAGGTCGTTCAGCGTGTCTTGATAGCCGGTGGCCGCCTCCTGGGCCTCCTCATAGTCCGGGACCGTCCGCTCGTAGGGCAGACCGGCACTGAGGCTGACGGTTTTTTCCTCCAGCGCGGACCAGGCTTGCTTTGCCGCCTGCTCGACGGCCTGCTTTTTCTGCTGCTCCTCCTCGGACTGACGCAGCGCCCGGCGGGCCTGATCCAACAGCGCCAGCGTCTGGTCCAGCTCTTCGGCGGACGGCATCCGGGAGCGCTCCTGCTCCAGCTGCTTCAGCCGTCCGGTCCAGTCCAAAATCTCAGTCTGTGCGGACTGTGCCTTTGTAGACAACTGCTCCAACCGTTCCTCCAGCTCGAAAATCTGACGCTGCCGGTTGGCCTCCCGGGCGGCGGCGCCTACGAATCCGGCAGGGGCCTCGGCGTGGCTGCGGCCCTGGATCATGCCGCAGCGGAACCGACCGTCGGGGAGAAGGGCGGTCTCGGCGCTGAGGTCGGTTTGGGATATCCCCCGGAGACAGGCGGCGGTTTCTTTGGGAAAGCGCCCCTTGGCGTCGGGGATCAGACCCTGGACAGGCTGTTCTACAGCGGGTCCGGGGATCAGAAAACGATCCGGGTACTCCTCCAACAGTTCCCGAACGGCGGACAGGTGTTCTTCCGGTACCACCAGGGCATCCAGCAGCCCGGTATCGGTCAGCTGAGCCTCCAGCAGGTCCCGCTCCTCCTGGGGAAGGTCAGGGGCGAAGTCCACCAGCTCATAGAGAGGGGCGCAGGGAATGCCCCGCAGCATCAGCTGGAGGCGGGCGGCCTGAATTTGCTCCCGGCGGGGTGGAATGGGGTCTGGTTGGGCTTTCAGTTGTTTTAACTCCCGCTCTCGCTCTTTTTGCTCCTCCAACAAGGTGTTCCGGAAGGTTTCCGCCTGAAGCAGCTGTGCCCGTAGATTTGACTCACGTATCCGGACGCATTCATCCACCTGATTGCGGACAGGACTCCAGTCCGCCGGAGTATGATAAGCGGCAAGGGCCCGCCGGAGGTCCAGCCAGAGGTCCTGTGTAATCTCCAGCTGGGTATTCTGATCCCGCCAGAGGGTAAAGGACTCCAGCAACCTGTCCCGCTCCTCCCGCTCCTGGGTCTGGGCGTCCCGCAGTACGATTTTGGCCTCCCTCACAAGAGTACCGGCCTGGTCTGCGGCCTGACAGGCGTTGTCGTAGATCGTTCTGGCCTCCTCCGATTTTTGCAGGGCGCGCAGAACCTCACCGATCTGCCGGCTCCTCTGCCGGAGCGCGGCAAAAAGAGCCTGCGAATCCGTGATGAACCGTTCTGCCTTGAGGCTGTGAACATACTGGTCGTGCTCCTGCCCCAGACGCAGCAGTTCGTTTTGATCGTCCAGCTCCCGCAGAAGCTGGCGAACTGTAGAGCGTGTGTCGTCACACTCCCGGGTCAGCGTCCGCAGATTGACTTCCCGCCTGGATATCCCATCCTCCAGCTTTTGGAGCCGGTTCTCTCCCTGTTCCAGCTGAACGGCCAGCCGGGTACAGTTCTCTAAAACCTGTTTCAGTTGGGCGCCCTTGGCGGACAGGTCGTCATCTCCCATAGCCGTCCGCTGGGCCCTTGCCTGCTCCAGCCGGGTCCAGGACTGCCGTTTCCGCTCCGACTGCTCCTCCAGCTGACGCTCCAGATTGCCGCGCAGGTTTTCCGCGTCCCGGAGCTGATTGCGCAGACGCTGAACGGAACTCCGGGCCTCCAGATAAGCCTGACCCTTGCGGCCCAGAATGTATTGGTTGTACCGGTTATATTCGTTCCGGATGATCCTGGCGTCCTGCATGGCTCTCTGATAGCCGTGGAGGGTGTCCTCCAGATTGTCCATTTGCTCCATGGTACTGACCATGGCTGACAGATCGTCGTCTGTAAGCACCTGGAGAGACAGATTTAAGAGTTTTTTTACCTCGGTGGGGCGGAAATCCTTGGACAGCTTGGGCGCCCGAACCATGATCAGCAGCTGGACCAGTTGGTCGTACTGCCGGATGTCCTCAAAGCCGAAAATCTGTTTGTTGACCATCTCCTTGTAGGCTGTCTGGCTCTCAGCCCAACAGCTGGGGTCTTCCATGAGTTGATGCAGTTTCCGTTTGCTGAGGGGCAGATTTTGCCCGCCCATCCGCTCGAACAGCTGCAGCCCGCCCGGCCCAATCCGCCTCCCGTCCCGGAGGCAGAAGCCCCAGAAATCAATCTCCCGCTTCCCCCGTTGGGCCCGCATTCCCACACCGATAGTCCGGTATTCCTCCACGCCGGGCTTGCGGAACTCCAGGTACAGATAGCCGGTGGACTCCTCCCGCTCGTTGTCGCCCAGCAGGTAAAACTCCATCTTGCGATCCCGGGAGCCAAAGGGGTCCAGCCGCTCCGGGCGCTTATCCCCGTCCAGGATAAAGGGGACAAAGCTCTGGGTGGTGATGGATTTTCCCGCCGCGTTATTGCCCCGCAGCAGGATATGGCCGTCATGGATGGGAAATTCCTCCTGGTCGTACAGCCAGAAGTTGAGAAATCCCAGCTTATTCATCTTCCAGCGGCTCATCTTCCTCCCCCTCCCTTGACTCATTTTGATAAGCGGCGGGGTAACGCCCCACCAATTTGCCCACAGCCGGGTAGAGGAGGATATCCTCCCCCAGCACCTCAAGGAGCATCCAATTGGCCATATAAACGGTCAGCTCCTGACAGATACGCTCCGAAGATGAGGCGCGCAGCTGGGAGCCCCAGCCGTTTCCATACCGGGCCCGGCAGCGCTCCAGCTCATAGAAAAACTCCCGGCGGGTGAGCAGCACGGTGTCGTCCGCCCGGCGGGGATAGACGCCCTGTTCGATCTGTTCTCTCAACTGAGCGCACAGCAGCAACGACACGTCGGACAGCGCCCGGGTCCCTGGGTAGAGCAGCCCGCAGCGCTCCCCCTCGGACAGAAGGAAGAACGCGCCGTTTCTGTAGAGCTGAAGCTCTCCGTTCAAAAACTGATCCAGATTCCCACCTACTGTACGGCGCTGATTTTTGATGTAGTCATAATCGCTCTGGGGCTGGTCGGAGCAGTAGAGTCCGGGAGCCAGCGCCAGCTGCCGGTAGACCCGCCGCCGGCGCTGTTCGGTTTCGTCGCCCTCCCAGGCGAGGGCCTCAAAATCCTCGATGGACCGGCACCCCATGATATCCCGCCCAAAATGTACCGGAAAGTGCCGGGACAGGCCGGTATTTTCATAGAGTACTTCTTGGCTTTGATCGTTGCCAAAGAGCGCGCTGTTCCCGTCGTAGACCAGCACCAGCCCCACCTCCTGGGCGTACTGGAGGACCCGCACCAGGGATTTGCGGTGGGGAAACCGGGTCCAGTCCACCGGCTGCACCTCGCTGAGAAAGGTCTCTACAGCCTGGGTCAGAGAGGAGAGCAGAAAGGGAGCGCCGTCGTCCAGATCGGCCAGATACAGCAGGACGGCGCATAACAGGCAGTAGTCCAGCGGCTCCTGAAAGGACTGGATGCCCATCCAGGGCATGGCTCTGGGCGGCACCTTCTCCAGCTTGACCACCGACTCATTGACCACCAGGTTCCAGCCCAGCAGCTCGTTGACCAGCCTGCGGTAGTCGGGCAGAGTCCGCTTCAGGTTGAAATAGAGCTCACGGTCTTCCGCCCGGGTGACCCAAAACCGGTCCAGCAGAGCGCGAAATTCATACATGGCCGGCCTCCTCAAACATCAGCACACAGTTTGGCATAGTCAGTATCCCATCGGTACATCTGAGCTGGCAGGTCTGATTTCCCCGCCTTTTCAGCGTGTAGGACTGCCCGTACTGGGTCTGGCCCCGCTTGTCCGGACTGAGGTTGGCCAGCGCCACCCAGGACAGGAAAACTGTGCGCACGGCGGGAGAGACGGGGGTGTCCAGTGCGGCCAGGTCCAGCTTCCCGTCCCGGATGTACCCCATAACCTCCTGCCGGAGGGCCCGTTCCTCCTCCAGGATCTTCTGGCGCTGGGCCGCCTTTTCGGCGCTCTTGTCCGCAAACCCAGAGCGATCCATTCGGGGCTTGTAGGTCCGTGTCCGGGGCACAAGGGAATACTCCATGGGAGGCTCGTCGTAGGGGCTGAGGTCGATTCGCTCCGATTCCCGGATGTGGTCAAAGGTAAAGTGCCGGGCCTGCTGGGCGCCGAATACCAGGGCGGAGAGGCGATGGCTCTCCTCCACCGTCTTGAAGCCGGCAAACAGGGTGAGCAGGTGCCTCAGCTCCGCCTTGTTGCTCACCCCCATATTCTCCATCTGTACCAGCAGTGCCGCGTTCTGCACCGCCCTGCGGATGACCTCGTTGGTCACGTTCAGCACCTGCCGGGCGGCGGGGTCGCTGCCGGTGAACCAGTCAGTCAGGGATTGCCAGACCCCTTGGCACCGGGTCTGCAGCTCCGCTTCCCAGTTGGGGGACTGTTCAGACTGAGGGCGGGGGATCTCCAGTTCACTGCGCCGGACCAGGTCTAAAATATGGGTGACCTGCTCCGGAGCGAACCTTTCCAGTTGCGCGCCGATCTGGGCGGCACTGTGCTGAAGGTCCTGAATGAAATCCTCCAGATATCGCACTAAATTCTGTTTATAAACAATAAAATCCACTGACTTCATCTGCATTTCCATTCCGGGACCGTAGAACTCCCGGAGGAAATCCTGATGATTCTGGCTCAGCCGCTGGAAGTCCTCCTGCAGGTCTTGCCACCAGGCGTTGACCTCTCGGAGGGGCAGAGTGTCCAGCTGTTCCGCTTTATACAGGTCCTCCCGGATGCGGCGGAAGGGGCTGACAGAGAGCCCGGCAGTCCGGGTGGACAGATTTTCCAGCGTGATGGTCAGCCGTTCGATCTCGATGGCCGTCTGGGACATCATATATTGATACTGCTTGTTTTTGAACTCGGCGATGGTGTGGGGCTTGCGCGGGTCCTGGATGGGTGTGAGGTTCTTCCACTTGACCAGCTGCTGGAGGTCAAGCGTCAGTTGCTCCGGGGTATAGTCCGCAAAGACGTCCTGTCCCCGAAGCAGGAGCAGTACAGCGTCCCGATCCATCTGGTAGTGCATCTTTTGGTGTTCCAGGTAGAAGATGCGCATAATTGTTCGATAGGCCCTGTAGTTATCTGCTGAGAGATATCTGGTTTCGGAAATACTTTCCAATAAATCAGCTTGCAGCATGATATACCTGCCTTTCACACTCAATTCCTTTTATCGACTTAATCATACTATATCCGTCCCGACATTACAATCATATATCGCAGTTTTTGCTTCATACAGTTTACTGGAGGCGATTTTCATGAAAGATTCTGCTTTGATTTTAAACGAATCTCACATACCATCGTTCAAAGCTGACAACGAAATGATTTATCAGACCGTCAGCGCCTGGCTTACAAAGGAACTCCAAAAGCGTGGAAAATGAATGGAAAAGGGACAACGCTGATTGTGTTGTCCCCTCCAATTATAAATTGTAATCTTGAATCCTTTTATGGGCAATATGGTAAACCTCATCATCTTCCCGTACTCCGATTACAATCAGTACCATACGATCTTTTTCGCGGATAAGCTGATAAACCACACGGAGCCCTGCGCCACGCAGCTTGACCTTCAGAAATCCGGCCAGTTGCGTATTGTCTTTATTCCCCAGCCGTTTGCCGTAACCGCCTTCTGCATCTGGCAGAGGGTTTGTTCGTACCTTCGCAATGGCTTTTTTAACCAAAACCCGTTGGCTTCCATCCAGAGCTCGAAAATCATCCAAAACTTCGGGCAAATATCTGATCTCCCAGCTCATTCAAACTCCACCTCAGATGTGTCGGCATAGTCCTCGGGAGAAAGCCCCAGTGCCTCGTCAATTTGATGGTCGGAGAGCAGCTTGGCGGGATCGAAATGAGTCATACGCGCAGATGCCTCCGCCAGCAGACGGGCGTCATTTACCTCATCCATCAGGCGCACATATTCCTCCGGAGACATGAGAACGCACTCGGCGCTGTTGTTTTTCATGACGACCTTGGCACCATAACGCTTGACATCTTCGAAAATTCTGCCAGCGAGACCTTTGTTGAACAGGGAAATCGAAACAGTGTTTTCGATTGCTCCACGAATTGCATCCATCTTGCTCACGCTCCTTTGTATCATCATTATATGCTCTAGCAGTAAATATGTCAACAAATTTACCAATTTATTTGCTGCTTCATGTGATTTAAATGCCTTTGCCGTTTTATTGGCAAAGGCATGCAATTAATAATAGGTTTCTTGAAGAATTTTGTGTTGCCTTAATGAAAGAACTGCGTACTTTGGCAGTAGAGGGGGGAACATTGGGACTGGTTTGATAAAACGGTTTCTCTACCGGTTGGATATTATTTAAAATAAGGGAATGTGCTAAATAGTATTGTAGGCGAAATGTGATTTTGCTATAATTGTCTCATCTTTATTAAATCATGGAGGAAAATATATTGAATCTACTTGAACGGCCAGAGTACAATTTTTTAAAGACTGACCCGCACCTTGGGAAACATATTATTTTTCTCACCTATGGAGGCAGCTATGCCTATGGAACCAATGCGGAGGGCTCCGACATTGACATTCGGGGCTGTGCGCTGAACAGCAAGGCCGACCTGCTGGGTATGGGTGGCTTTGAACAGGTGACGGACGCGGAGACGGATACCACGGTGTACGCCTTCAATAAGCTGCTGGGGCTGCTTATTAGCTGCAACCCTAACACGATCGAACTGCTGGGCTGCAAGCCGGAGCACTATCTGGTGCTGACTCCCATCGGGAAACAGCTCATCGCCCGGCGCAAGATGTTCCTCTCCCGCCGGGCGGCCATCTCCTTCGGCGGCTACGCCAACCAGCAGCTTCGCCGGCTGGAGAACGCCCTGGCCCGCGACGCCTACCCCGCCGAGGCCAAGGAGCGGCACATCATGGGCTCCTGTGAGAACGCCGTCTTTACCTTCCCGGAGCGCTACCGCAGCTTCTCCCCGGAGCAGATCAGGCTGTCCGTCGCCCAGGTGGACGGCGGGCCCCAGGTGGTGGCGGATATCCGCATGGAACAGGTCCCCCTGCGCACCCTCACCGGCATGGTCAGCGAGCTGGTGGAGATTACCCGAAACTACGACAAAATCCACCACCGAAATAAGAAAAAGGACGACGCCCACCTGAATAAGCACGCCATGCACCTGGTGCGGCTCTATCTCATGTGTCTGGATATCCTGGAGAAGGAGGAGATCGTCACGTTCCGGGTGGCGGATCACGCTCTGCTGATGGACATCCGGAACGGGCGCTATCAGAGGGAGGATCACGCCTTTAACTCCGCCTTTTACGACCTGCTGAACGACCTGGAAAAGCGGCTGGACTACGCGAAGGAGCATACCGCCCTCCCGGAGATGCCCGACCTGGCCCGGATTGAGGCGTTCCAGATGGAGATCAATGAGAGGGTGGTGCGGGATGAAGTTTGAAATTCCTGCTGGAGCGCAGAAAATTCTCCGGACGCTCACCGCCGCCGGCTATGAGGCATACCTGGTGGGCGGCTGTGTGCGGGACCTGCTCCGGGGCGTGGAGCCCCACGATTGGGATATCTGCACCTCCGCCCGCCCGGAGGAGACGGAGGCCTGCTTCACTGGGCAGCGGATCATCGAAACCGGCCTGAAGCACGGCACCGTCACCGTATTGGAGGAGGGCGAGCCCTATGAGATCACCACCTACCGCACCGAGGGCCCCTACTCCGACAGCCGCCGCCCGGACTATGTGGAGTTTGTCTCCAGCCTGGAGGCCGACCTGGCCCGCCGGGATTTTACCATGAACGCCATCGCCATGGGGCTGGACGGCAGTCTGCGGGACCCGTTCGGCGGGGCGGCTGACATTCAGGCCGGCGTGATCCGCTGCGTGGGGGAGCCCGCCCAGCGCTTCCGGGAGGATGGCCTGCGGGTGATGCGGGCTCTGCGGTTCGCCTCTGCGCTCGGCTATAAAATCGAGAATGGTACTGCCGGGGCCATCCACGAAAACCGCCGCATGCTGGAGCATGTGGCGGCGGAGCGGATCAATGTGGAGCTGTCCAAACTGCTTGTGGGAGAACGAGCGGGAGATATTCTGCGCCAGTACCCGGATGTGTTCTGTCAGTTTTGGCCCCAGTTGGAGCCGCTGGTGGCGCTGGAGCAGAACAACCCCTGGCACTGCTGGGGCGGCTGGGAGCACACCATCCACGCGGTGGAGGCGGCCCCGCCTGACCTGGTTTTGCGGCTGACCATGCTCCTCCACGACATCGGCAAGCCTGCCTGCAAATCTACCGACGAGAAGGGCATCGACCACTTCTACGGCCACCCCGCCGTCAGCGCCAAGCTGGCCGACCAAATGCTCAGGGAGCTGAAATTCGACAACAGGGCCCGGGAGCGGGTGGTCACTCTGGTGGAGCGCCACGACGTCCAGATTCCAAACCGGGAGCGGTCCCTCCGCAAATGGCTGGGCCGTCTGGGCCCGGAGACCTTTTTCCGGCTGCTGGAGGTCAAGCGGGCGGACAGTATGGGACAGAGTTATGAATTGGTCAAGGACCGTCTGGCGGAGCTGGAGGAAATGAAGACGAAGGCGGCGGAGATCGTCGCCCAGGGGCAGTGCTTTTCCCTGAAGGACCTGGCTGTCAATGGCCGGGACGTGATCGCCGCCGGTGTTGCACCGGGCCCGGAGGTGGGGCGGGTGCTGGAGCGGCTGCTGGAACGGGTGACCGGCGGGGAAATTCCCAATGAGCGGGAGACACTGCTTGGACTGCTACGATCCGACGATGGTCCCGCCGTTGGGATGTAAGACCTGACCGGTCATGTAGCTGGCGTCATCGGAGGCCAGGAACACATAGCAGGGCGCCGCCTCGCAGGGCTGTCCCGCCCGGAGCATAGGCACCTTGGAGGTCCCGGAGCCGAAGGTCCGCACCTCCTCGGCGGAGTAGGACGCGGGGATCAGCGGCGTCCAGATGGGCCCCGGCGCCACCGCGTTGACCCGGATGCCCTGCTCGGCCAGGGACAGGGAGAGGGACCGGGTCAGGGCCACGATGGCCCCCTTTGTGGCGCTGTAGTCGATCAGGTCCTTGTTCCCCTCGTAGGCCGTGACCGAGGTGGTGTTGATGATGCTCCCGCCCCGTCCCATGTGGGGGAGGGCGGCCTGGATCAGGTAGAAATAGGAAAACACATTGGTCTGGAACACGCAGGAGAGCTGGCCGGGCGTGATATCGAGAATGCTCCGCTTGATGTACTGTACGGCGTGGTTGTTGACCAGGATGTCCAGCCCGCCGAACCGCTGGACGGTCTGGGCCACGCAGCGTTTCGCCGCGCCGGGGTCCTTCAGATCCCCGCGGAGCAGCAGGCATTGGGCGCCCAGCTCCCTGACCCGCGCCTCCGTTTCCACCGCGTCGGTCTCCTCGTCGTAGTAGGCGATGGCCACGTTCGCCCCCTCCTTGGCGAAGGCGTAGGCCACCGCCCGGCCGATGCCGCTGTCCCCGCCGGTGATCAGCGCGGTGCGGCCTTCCAGCTTCCGGCAGACGGGGGCGCACTCCGACACCGGCCTGGGCTCCATCACGTACTCCAGCCCAGGCTGGCGGTTCTGGTGCTGAGGCGGAAAGCAGGAGGGCGGCGTTTTGAAGTCAGTCATGTTATACGTACACTTTTTGCATTCCATAAGCAAATACCTCCTTTGCCCATTCTATGCGGCCGGGAGGTATTTGTTTTTCATATTTTGCGGCCCCTGCTTCATACAATTTCCTGGAGGCGATTTTTATGAAAGACCCGGTTTTAGTTTTAAACGAATCCCGCATGCTGTCTTTCAAGGTTGATGACAAGATAGTTTATCAGACTGTTACCGCCTGGCTCACAAAAGAACTCCGCAAATGATGCCTTTGCCATTTTATCGGCAAAGGCATTTAAAATAATTTCTTGCCACGCGGCTGCTCATAAGGTATGATGTTCCTGAGCAGTTACGCCTTGAAGGAGGTGTAACAAATCCTTTGTGCGATCTATATTGATCCATCAACATTGGTGGATATTAAGGATGTCCATATTGATACCTCACTGCCTGTAGAACAGCGATTAGCCAGCGTGCTTCAGCAAATGAACGGAAATCCGTATTTCTTCTGCAGTAACGGTCTGGTCGTCAAATGCTCTTTTACAAGGAGAGAAAAGACTGTAAGAGATTTTAGAGGATATATTAGAGCATCTTTAAATCATGGAGGAAAATACATTGAATCTACTTGAACGGCCAGAGTACAATTTTTTAAAGACTGACCCACATCTCGGCAAACATATTATTTTCCTCACTTATGGGGGCAGCTACGCCTATGGAACCAATGTGGAGGGCTCCGACATTGACATCCGAGGCTGTACCCTGAACAGCAAGGCCGACCTGCTGGGTATGGGTGACTTTGAGCAGGTGGTGGACGCAGATCTTATCCTGCCGAGGCAAAGGAGCGGCACATTTTGGGTTCCTGTGAGAACACCATATTCACGTTCCCAGAGCGCTACCGCAGCTTCACTCCAGAACAGATCAAGCTGTCCGTCGCCCAGGTGGACGGCGGGCCCCAGGTGGTGGCGGATATCCGCATGGAACAGGTCCCCCTGCGCACCCTCACCGGCATGGTCAGCGAGCTGGTGGAGATTACCCGAAACTACGACAAAATCCACCACCGAAATAAGAAAAAGGACGACGCCCACCTGAATAAGCACGCCATGCACCTGGTGCGGCTCTATCTCATGTGTCTGGATATCCTGGAGAAGGAGGAGATCGTCACGTTCCGGGTGGCGGATCACGCTCTGCTGATGGACATCCGGAACGGGCGCTATCAGAGGGAGGATCACGCCTTTAACTCCGCCTTTTACGACCTGCTGAACGACCTGGAAAAGCGGCTGGACTACGCGAAGGAGCATGCCGCCCTCCCGGAGACGCCCGACCTGGCCCGGATCGAGGCGTTCCAGATAGAGGTCAACGAGAGGGTGGTGCGGGATGAAATTTGAAATTTCTGTTGAAGTACAAAAAATCCTCCTGACGCTCACCGGCGCCGGCTATGAGGCCTATCTGGTAGGCGGCTGTGTGCGGGACCTGCTGAGGGGCGTCCAACCTCACGACTGGGATATCTGCACCTCCGCCCGACCGGAGGAGACGGAGGCCTGCTTTGCCGGGCAGCGGATCATCGAAACCGGTCTAAAGCACGGCACCGTCACTGTATTGGAGGAAGACGAGCCCTATGAGATTACCACCTACCGCACCGAGGGCCCCTACTCCGACAGCCGCCGCCCGGACTTTGTGGAGTTTGTCTCCAGCTTGGAGGCCGATCTGGCCCGGCGGGACTTTACTATGAATGCAGTCGCTCTGGAGCTGGACGGCAGCCTGTGGGTAATGTGGGGCTTGCGGTTTGGGGCGGTATTCGGCGATGGGATTGAGAAAAAAACGGCCCAGGCCATCCGCGAAAACCGCCATATGCTAAAGCATGTAGCGATGGGACGCATTCATGTGAAGTTGCGTAAGCTGTTAGTGGGAGAGCAAACGGGCGATGTGCTGCGCCAGTACCCAGATGTGCTGTGCGAGTTTTGGCCGGAGCTGGGACTGCTAGTTGCCCTGGAGCAGAACAATCCTTGGTATTGCTGGGGCTGTTGGAAGTACATGATCCACGCGGTGGAAGCGGCCCCCTCCAGAACCGGTCCTGCGGATCTTCCATGACATTGGCAAGCCTTGCTGTCGGTCCACCGATGACAAGGGGATCGACTACTTTTACGGACAGCCTACCGTCAGCGCCAGGCTGTCCGGTCAAATGCTCCAGACACTGAAATTCGACAACAAAACCCGCCGGCAGGTGGTGACTCTGGTGGAGCACCACGATGTACAGATTCCATGCCGGGACCGGTCTATCTGCAAATGGATGGGGCGGTTGGGGCTGGAGGTGGGCCGGGTGCTAAAACGGCTGCTGGAAGAGGTCCTGAACGGAGAGGTGCAGAACCGCCGGGAAGAACTTTTCGGGATAGTTCTCCGGCCATTCAGCTCCGGCTTCACCGGAGACTAGGACCAGTATGCGCCCTTATTTGCCCAAGGGGAAGCCATACAGCAGATCCTTTTCCTTTTTCTCCATATTCTCGGCGAATTTCTTGACGTTTTCGTCCATAATATAGATAGCGGATATCTTAAATGCCCTGCGGGCTTCAGGGGATGCAGGCTCGGAGAAATAGATCCCATTCAGGTAGCACAGCATGAGATGCCTGTATTGCTGCCACGCACAGGTGTGCCGTGCCCAAGTTTCCTGGTACTTTCGAAAATCAAGATGTTTGTTGACTGTGAACAAGGCGGCGAAAAAAACTAAAATCAAAAGCGTGGACAATACTGCGAAATCGGACACTGCGGCACCGTTTAGAATGGGCGCATGAAATACGGCACATACTGCGCCTAGAAACAGCACGGCCTGGAAAATTCCCCATACAATCAGAATGGCTAAAAATTTTCCTTTGCCCTTAAAGTTTTTCGTGTTGTTTTCGCGCATCTTCGTATCGGCAGTCTGGTATGCCCTGGTAAATTCGTCAAGGAAAGCGACCTCGTCAATCCGCTCTTCCAGGGCGCAGCCAAGACAGGTCCGGGTGTTTTCAATCCAGCACGTCTGCCATTTCAGGAACAACTCATCGGAGTTTGTCATGATGCTTCCTCCATCGTACAGCTACAGTGATAATCTCATTATATCACGGCGGCAGTGCCAGCACAATAAAAAGTACGTTCGAGTGGAATAAATCCACGTATAGCTGTTGACAAAATGGAGCAGACTATCTATAATCTTTATGGTGAATTTTACCCTTTTCAACAGGGAGTTGACATAAAAATGCTGATATAAACTCTCCTCTTGTAGAAATTTGCAAAATTCTGCTGCCCCTTGTCAGGCAAACTGGCAATCCGTAGCAGGAGTTTTTAAAACCAATACTAAATCAAGGATGGATCTAACATGTATTTAAGCATGTTCCGTGTGATCCGAACAGCGGATCAGACTCCCGCAAAGGAAGTGCTGGAGGAGTTCCTGCGCTTTATCGGCTGTATGGTAAATGACAATCCGATCACAGACTGGCAGGAAGAACAGCCAGTGGCGGCAGGCACGGAAAACATATTTGATATTTTGCTGTGTCCGGTAATGGACGGCCAGCAAGCGATTGTGTGTACCCACGAGTGTCTTCCGGGAGAAAACAGACGTGTGCTCTGGACGGATACCACATCTCTGGAAAGGCTACAGGATTACCAGGTGTTGCTTCAGGAGGTCATTGTGCGCGCCTGGGGGACAGGCGGGGAGCAGAAGGTTCTGAATCAACTCAAGCGGATATGCGACATCTTTTTCCAGTGCAAGCATTCCTTTCGCATTATCAATATGCTAGAGGTGTATGGACCGCGTTTGCAGTTCGGCGTGGAACAGAGGAAAATCGATGCCGATAAGTCCGAGTTCATTTCTGACATGTATCGCAGCTTCCTGGAAACGGCCCAGGCCCTGGATGAGATCGAGGACCCGTGCCTTTATACCCGCTATGCTAGGATCAACATTGAGCACAAAATCCGAGGGGTCTGCGCGCAGACTTCTGGCCTGGCGCAAACGGCCAGCCTTGTTCCTGCAAAAGAACTGCTGCGTCAAGCGGAAGAGCTTTATAGCGACTATCCCGATTACGACGGGATACTGCTTTTGGCGTCTTCGATTTGCAAAAGTGATTCTCTGCTGTACCTGTCCGCATCCAACTATTTCAGACTCCTGCTGGAGACAGCCCGATCCCATGAGAATTCCTTTAATTCGGTCGCCAACTATGAGTATGGCCGGTATCTGGAGCGGGTTTATCGGGATTGGGACCGTGCAATCCAGTTTTACCGGAAAGCGGTGGAATTGAATCCCAAGAATTATCAGGCGCAGTTCAAGCTGGGCTGCTATGAGGCGCAGCACCGGAGAGATTATATCTCAGCGATTGAAGTGTTCCAAAAACTGCGCGGTAGCATCGCAAAATATTACTCCGGCGACGAGCAACTGGACTATACAAAGCTACCGTTAAGGTGCATCCAGTATTTGTACAAGACGGACATCTGGCTATGGATTCTGAACCGGGAATTGCAGTATACAATCTCGGCCGAGTTAAGCCTGGAGCAAGCGCACCAGGACGCGCTGGAATATCAGGAAAACCGATGCTTGAAGCAGGTTTATGCAAGCGATAAGGCCTACTGGGGCAAGCTTCAGGAATATCACAAGGATAGCCAGCCGGTTCAAATTATGCTTGCATGTTCCCAGGTTTCCTAATCCAAATATGGTAACGGCCCGACAGAGAAAGAGGCGATGAAACAGAATGGAGAGCGGAAAGACATTGAATTCCAGCGTCCAGCGGATTGTTAAACTGGAAAAGCTGTATCAGGATGGCTTGGTCATTGAAGAGCCAAAGGAGCTGGAACATTCCTTAATGCTGCCTGAGTATCGTCGGGCAGCGGTTATGGTAAGCGAAATCGTACAAAGGGCCGAGCAGTTGAAAGAACCGTATGATGGCACAGCTGTGAACAATATCATTTCCTTTGTGGGCAAACGGGGAACAGGCAAGACCTCGGTCATGCGGTCATTCAAGGAATTTTTAAAGAATACGAAATCGGGCGGAGATGTCTCTCTGTTCCAGGCAGGAGAGACATGGGATCTGCCCGATGAGACCTGTTTTGTAACCCTGAGGTATATCGATACCAGTATTTTAAAGTCCAGCGAAGATGTAATGATCATTGTCCTGACACGCATATTCCAATATGTGCGAAAGCTGCTGGAAACACCTTCCTGTTATGGACTGCCAGCGACAGATCAGGAGGAGACACGCTCGCTGTTCCGCAAATTTGAACAGGTCTATGAGTCGATTATGACTTTGAATGAAAAGCGGACTTTCCACGAGGGGGAGTCTGCGCTCCAGTGTCTGCAAAGTGTAAACAGCAGTTTTTCCTTGGCGGACAACTTCCGCTGTCTGGTGAAGGAGTTTTTGAAATTTGTAGCGGACAAGGGACAGAGAAATCACCGCAGGCCCTATCTGGTCGTCGCGCTGGACGACGTGGATCGCTACATGCCGGACATCCAAAAGGGTGAACTGCAAAAGGACGTATATACCCTGCTGGGCCAGATTGACGAATATATGAAAATTCCTGGTGTCATTGTATTGCTGTCCTATGATGAGGTTCTGCTAAGAGACAACTGCCAGAAACATATTGAACAGAAATTTCTGATGGATAGGTACTCGGCGAGGGCCAACGAGCAGGTTTTACAGTATCTGGAAAAAATTATTCCTAGCCAGCAAAAGATCTATATGCCCAACCTGTCCCGGGTGGATTATGACGATTCGGCCCAATTGCGGGTTGAAGTAGCCCCGGAGCTCAAGCTGACGGTAAAACAGCTGACTTTAGGATATCTGGCCAGCCAGTATGGCTGCTTTTTTGATGGATTGGGCGATAAGGAGCACTTTTTTGAAGAACGAAATCTGCGTAGCCTGTCCAAGCTTATGCTGGTTCTTAGATTATCTGACCGGGAAAAGAAGTTGGGGCAGGGCTATCAAAAGCTCTCAAACTATATCTATAACCGGCTCAACAACTTTGTCCTGAACACAGAGGAAGCGGTTCAGTTCAGTAAGTGGCTGGAGGAACCCATCGACCGCACAAGCCGGGATATTATAGAGTATGTTCAGGCAGAAATGAAGGGAGGGCTCTTTTTTGCACGCAGCCAGCCGAGCGAAAATTGGGGCAGCAGCTATGGTGAGCTGATGTACAATCTCTACCGAGCGTCCCACACAGAGACCCCAGGGGAACAAATACTCTCCGAAAAAATGGTTCAAAGTGTTCTGCTGTCTTATTCCATCACTCTGCCTCAACTAGTTCAGCGCGGAGACCGGGAGTTAATCAAGAAAATCCTGGGTAGTTCTATTGCCGGACAGTGGGCTAATGATGTTTTGCCGACTTTTTTTGTGAATCAGAATAACACAAAAATGACGGGGCGCGGCCGCGTGGGTGCGTATAACATAAAGAACGGGTTCGATAGCATTTTTCACTTTTCATATACAAAAACAGCGGAGGCGGGCAAATTTGAACTGAGGGATTTTATTCAGGCAGTCGAATTGCTGGGGATGTTTTTTACAACGGTGCAGAAGGACGGCTTCCCCAGCCATCTTTCCCTTGCTTTGGAAATAAGAAAGCCTGACTGGGACTGGAACTCAGACATCGAGTTTGTATTGGGGTCGCAGGCAGACTCGGCATGTTTTAATCTGTTCAATTTTGTGGTGAACGCATACAATTGGGAGGAGTATTTTGAACAGCTTCATAAATCCCTTGCCGGTGTGGTCGAGAGCAGGATATCGGAGGAAGCCGCTTATACAAATGCTTCCGTTGACCAGTTGAGTCTAGTAGTTAACGAGAAAAAACCGGACGGGCTGGCCTTACTCCGCAAATATTCTTTAAAGAACCAGTTTAAAAAGTGGTCGGAGAATTTCGGCGATTTGGCCATGCCAATTCAGCATTTTGACATGATGTATAATATCTTACGGAGACAGCAGGATGACCGCAATCATGGCTTGAGGGCAGAGGCGAATCCCAGCGAGTATTTGGATTCCTGCAGGATCGTATATCAAAATATTCTGGATGAGCTGTATGCACAGGACGAGTTTTATAACAAAAGCCGGTGGGGAGACGAGCCGTTCGCCAGCTTTGGGGATACCTTCCTGAATTGCCCGTTCATCTTCTACACCCTGGTGAAGAAAAAAACACACGTAACCGAGCTGCTGAAAGACTGGACTGGGCAACTTGTGAATCAACTGCTGGTTCCTATGGCGGATGACAGCTTTCTGAAGCCGAATGGTTAACCACGAGAACGACAGCACAGTCGAAAATTTGTGCGCGTTAGTCCGGGCGCTGTTCTGTGAGGTGGATATCTCCAACGTACTCAGCGGCGAAGTGGTGTTTGACCGCATTTCCTGTGAGAGGGCGGCAAGGCTGGCCGTTAAGACGCAGAAGCTGTACGAATGGTGCAGTGAGCTAGAGTGTCAGAAGCGGATGGAGGCCATCAGCGATGGCATGTGGCGTCGGGATCGCTACCGGATGCGCCGGTCCATCCGAGGAAAAATCCATGTATTTGAGCTGCTGGCCGATCTGGTGGAATGCCTGTTGCTAGTGCAGAATAGTGAAATCCTGTGTCGCTACGAGGAAGTACTGAATTGGCGGGAGCTGATTCAGAGCGTAGGAGAGGAAATTCCGGTTTCCACTATGTACGCCATCTGCGATCTGGCCCGAGGAGAGTCGGCGCGGAAAAATTTTACCTGGGACTTTGTGACAAAGCAGAATAACGAGGCACTGAACATGATCCTGCGACGGGGGATTTCCGATCATCATATGCATCTCTGGCCGTCCGTCCCTTATTTTCAGGTGTCTTGGCTGAATCTGATGAACCGCATCTTGGACGGGGATTATGTCCGTAGGCTGAATTGGATTGACCGAACCGAGTGGAACATAAAGCAGAAAGCGTTGAATTTTGGCGACAGACTGGAGGATATACAGGAAACAGCCGGCCGGATTGATTCACTGGTAACCCTGCACCGGCAGGCGGCGCTGATTCGCGTATACCTTTGCAGCCGGCTGAAGGGCTTTGACTTAAATCTCTGGGAGAAATCGGAAGAAAACGACTTGCGGGAGGATAAACAGCGAAAGATTCTGCAAAGGGTGCAGTATCTGCTGATCCATCCAGAGGAGTTGTACATTGAGAGCAGCCGGATTCAGAACGAAATCGCATCCCTCCGTCAGGATGCGGATGAGATCGACTACATGTTGCGAATGTTTGAAGGCAGACCGGTCAAAAGCCAAAATGCATATGCCGTGTTCAGCGGGGAGCGGTGGTTTTTATACTCCGTCGTCCAGGACATTTATCTGACCCACCCCAAGCTGAATCGGCAGGAGCAAAACTTGTTTTACGCCTATCTGTTGATTATGATCCGGCTGAGGAGCAAGCTGGTGCAGACCAATCAGAGGGTCGGGTTTGACAATTTTCAGCGAATTCAGCAGCGCAAGGGGTACTTTCTTGGGGATGCCCAATCGACCGAGCTGATTATGCGCATGGCGATTCGAGAGCCGCTCCGGCAGAAACCCTATCTGCGGGAGATGGAGGTACGCATTACCCCCAGGGACACGGCGGAGAAAATTTTACAGGATATTTTAGCCCTGGAGAGGGACCATACAGAGGACCCAATAGATTTTAAGTTTCCTGGTGAACAGGAGCAGAAACGGTATTATTATGTCCTACACTTTATCAAGCAGCCAGACGAGGGGCTGGACAGGCTCAGACAAAGCGCAGAGGGTACCGTGTTTCTGCTGGAGTACCGGCACACCCAGTTCCGCAAGAAGGTAAAAAAAACTGCCCAAGCTATCATGCTGTTTCGGGAGCGGTATTCGGAAGCCGCCTGCCGTGTAGGCGGGATCGATGCCTGTTCTCAGGAGATCGGTTGCCGTCCGGAGGTCTTTGCCACCGCCTTCCGGACTTTGGGCGAGCACAGCTGTGTACGGGAGGAGTTTGGACAGAAACTCACAGTGCCGCGACTCCGAAAAACCTACCATGTGGGAGAGGACTTCTTGGACCTTGCGGACGGGCTGCGGGCCATTGATGAGGCGGTTCTCTTTCTAAATCTGGATTATGGGGATCGTCTTGGACATGCTTTGGCGTTGTGTATCGAGCCAAAGTCCTGGTACGAAGCAAAGAAAATGCAGATATCAATCCCGGTACAGGATTATTTGGATAACATTGCGTGGCTTTACCATGCCCTGCGCCGGTACCGGGTCCCGGGACAGGAAAATGTAGTCCACTTTCTGGAAAAGGAATTTGAATATTACTTTAACCGTATTTACCTAAGCAATTTCCGGGAAGAGGAACTGGATTCTATTATGGATGCGGCGGTAAAAGATTATCAGGACGATCGGGCGGCGGAGCGGTACCACAAGCACAGCTGTATTTTTACAATTGAGCATTATTGCGGCTCCTGGATGCTACGAGGCGACCACCCGTCCCTGTACCGGAATGGATATTTTAAACCGAACAAGATTCCGCTGGATGAGTGGGACCGGCACAGTGCCAACCGGTGCTGTCCAGCCAATGTAGACATCCGGTATACCCCGGAGTGCAGCTTGCTGTACTATCTGTATCACTATAGTAGCCGGGTGAAATATACCGGAATGGAAGTTATCAATGTCACAGTGGATCAGGAGTACATTACCGCAGTTCAGGTGGCACAAAGGGAATTGCAGTTTGAAATTGCCCGCCGTGGGATCGGCGTTGAAAGCAATCCCACTTCGAATGTCAAAATCAGTACGTTGCGGAGCTACAGCAAACATCCGATTACCACGTTATATAACCGAGGTTTGGTTCACTCTCCGGAAAAGCTATGCAGCTGTGCACAGATTAATGTGTCCATCAATACCGATGACAGCGGGGTGTTTTTTACATCGTTGGAGAGCGAATATGCTGTTATGGCGCGTGCGTTGGAGCTGGCGGCAGACGCAGAAGGAAATCCATGCTTCTGCAAATGGGAGATCAACGAGTGGATGAATCAGGTGCGTAAAATTGGAAATGAGCAAAGCTTTCTGCCAAATCCTAGGTGAAATGTAAATTGAAACAGCCTCAAGGGCTTGTTGTCTGTGCAGAGCAGGCGGCAAGCCTTTCCGCTTTCATATCTTAAAGGAATTAACATAGTATTGATCAGAGGTGGTTGATAAGGTAGAATAAGGGACCTGTTGACAAAAGCTAAACCGAAGTTGAGTATTTCAAACTCAGCCTCGGTTAGAAAGAATATTATTGCAAAAAAGGTGGCCTTAGCCATCCTTTTAAGATTTAATGCCATGGCGGATAAGAGGCATTCCTCAATCGCGGCAGAAATGCCTCTTTTTCGGATTTTTGAGAGGCAGTGTTCTCGCTTCATTACGGAGAAACTGCCTTCAGCCCATATTTTTCGCAGTTGCATCATAGACAGGTATTTAGGCGTTCCTACACGGGCGTGCCCCCTGAAAAACGCAGGATAGCAGCTACTGGCCAGAATTCTTCGCCGAGTACTGATTTTATCCAAACAACTGCTTCGCCTGGGACAAAACTGGCAATCTTGTTCTGCTGTTTGGTAGTTACGCAGGTATTTCCCCGTAGACTTATTGCAATACAGTTTGTGATATCTAAGCAGTTTTCCTTCTGGACAGACAAAAGCGTCCTCTTGCTGTGCATAGAAAAAGCCATATTTTTCCGGAGCGTTGGAAAACTGAATTGTGGGAATATATCCGGTAATACCAAGAAGCTCCAGTCCACGATGGACAGCGCCTGTGTCATACCCCGATCCAAAGCGATCTGTTTCATTGGAACACCGTATTGTATCTGACGCTCCAAATGCCGCAGAACCAGAAGGCTTTCTTTTCGGTTGGCAGCGTACACATCTACTCCTAACTCCAGTCAAAATGCCGTGTTTGCAGTCCACTGTGGCCTCCATCAGATAACCGATGCCGCACTTATTTCCATGATTAATATAACCGCAATCGGGATCTGTGGTACTGATAGTATAACTTTTCTTTACTATTTGTGCCGGTGGTTTCTTAAAACCAGGCTGTTCCGCCAACTCTTCATCCAGACGATTTAAATAACTCTGCATACTCTTTTCGACTTCCAGTTCTATATCGACCCAACTATTTCTGAAAACATTGGACGGAAGATAACTTCCGTCTGCCGCCATTGCGTTACCGTCCACAAGACCACTTTCAATACAGATTGGTATCATACTCCCCACATCAACCATCAGCATCCCTATCTGTCCACTTTTCCGACCCATCATCCTTCTCACCTCAAATCCTATTTTACCATATTGAGGTGTATTCTTCTACTTTTGTCAACAGGTCCAACTCTTGACACTACCAGGTGGTTCTGATGAGAGATTTAACTTTGGTTCTAAATAAGTATCGGCTATCAACAGAAAATCGCCCCAGTGCAGCAATCAATCAGGCGGTCACAGCCTGGCTCACAAAAGAACTCCGCAAATGATGCCTTTGCCATTTTATCGGCAAAGGCATTTAAAATAATTTCTTGCCACGCGGCTGCTCATAAGGTATGATGTTCCTGAGCAGTTACGCCTTGAAGGAGGTGTAACAAATCCTTTGTGCGATCTATACACGACTGAGTAAGGAGGACGAGGACAAGCAGCAGCCCGAGTCGGAGAGCATCCAGAACCAGAAGTCACTGCTGACCCGCTATGCCATCGACCACGGGTGGGATATCTACTCGATTTTTTGCGACGAGGACTTCTCTGGAGTAGACAGTGACCGCCCGGATTTCAACCGCATGATCGAGGCGGCCAAGCAGAAGAAATTCCAGATCATCCTATGCAAGAGCCAATCCCGTTTCACCCGGGATATGGAGCTGGTGGAGAAGTACATCCACGGCCTGTTTCCCATCTGGGGTATCCGGTTCATCGCGGTGGCGGACAACGCCGACACGGAGGTCAAGGGCAACAAAAAAGCCCGGCAGATCAACGGACTGGTGAACGAGTGGTATCTGGAGGACCTGTCGGAAAACGTCCGCATGGTGTTCGACCTGAAACGGAAAGAGGGCAAGTACATCGGCGGCTTCCCTATCTACGGCTACCGCAAGGACCCGGCGGACAAAAACCACATCCTTCCAGACCCCGAGGCGGCGGAGGTGGTGCGGCAGATCTACCAGTGGTCGCTGGAGGGACACGGCCGGCAAAACATTGCCTATATGCTGAACCAGCGGGGCGTCCCCAACCCCACCCGCTACAAGGCGGAGCGGGGCTGGACCTGCAACCACCCCATCAAGAACGACTTCGGGCTGTGGAACAAGGTGACGGTGGGCCGTATCCTGACCAATGAGATGTATACGGGGGTGATGGTTCAAGGCCGGCGGCGGAAGGTGAGCTACAAGTCCAAGGTGGTCATCGACACGCCGGAGCGTGAGTGGTACCGGGTGGAGGGCACCCACGAGGCCATCATCGACCGGGCCACCTTCGAGGCGGTCCAGCGGGGCTTGAAGCTGCGATCCCGAACGGACGGCTCTGGAGAGGCCCACTTGCTGTCCGGACTGGTAAAGTGTGCCGACTGCGGGTCCACCATGAGCAAGTGCTCCAACGGCAAACGGTCCTACCTCCGCTGCAAGCTGTACGCCGACAGCGGCAGCCAACGGCTGTGTACCCGGCACTCGGTGCGGCTGGACCGGCTCATTGACCTGATCTCCGACCGCATCCGGTACTACGTCCAAACCTACTACAAACTGGACCCGGCGGACCTTCAACCGCAAAAAGACACCCGCCGGGAGGCTCTGGAGCAGGAGCAAAAGAGCTTGTCCACCCAGCTGGAGAAGCGCAGTCAGGCATTGAAAACGCTGTACCTGGACAGGGTGGCGGGCATTCTCAGCGAGGGGCAGTTCGTGGAGCTGAACCAGTCCTTTTTGGAAGAAAAAAGCCGCCTGGAGCGGCGGCTTCATTCCATCCAGGGGGAGCTGGCGGAAGGGGAACATTCAGAGGATCAAGCCGGTCTGATGGAGCGGGCGCGGGAGCTGTTGAAGCTGGAAACTGTGCCCCGGGAATTGGTGGTTGGATTGGTGGAACGGATCGAAATCGGAGAGAAAAACCCGGAGACAGGCCGGCAGGAGGTCAAGGTTTTCTGGAAGTTTTAGGGCTGGAAAAAAGGCTCCTTTGGAAAGGAGCTGTCAGCCGAAGGCTGACTGAGGATTGTATTTTGGCGAAGCCAAAATGTGCGAAGCAAAAGTGTCCTTCGGTAACCACCCCCTGGGGCGCTGTACCGTCCACAATGGCCACGCCTTTTGAGGGAAGGACCACGGCGTCCAGGGAATCCGGGTCGCCGGAGCATAAAATATACTCAGTCTCCAGTCCGGCCTCCTCCGCCCAGGCGGCGATCTTACGCATCAGGGTGGACTTTCCGCAGCCGGGCCCGCCCTTCAGGATAAAGATGGCCCTGGCCTGTTCGGGGGGGATCAGGTGGTCATACAGGGAGTAAAAGCCGGTGGGGGAATTGGCCCCCAAAAAGTATTCAATATGAGGTAAAGCAGTCATAAGCGACCCTCCGTATCAACAATTTTACGCCTCAGCCTATGCCCGGACAGGCGGTTTTGTGAGAAAAACAGCCGCCAAAAATACGGCGCAGGGATTGTATCCAGGTTTGATTTTTGGTATAATGAGGAAAACTGATTGGTAACCTGCCCGGAGCATCTCCGGCGAATTACAGATCACAATGAGGGAAAGGCTGGCAAACCATATGAACAAACAATGGACCGATATTTTCCACACAGAAATTGAGCGCTTCAAAGACACCATCGGCGCCTTCGACAAGGGGGAGATCGACCGGAAGGACTACAAGGGCGTGTCCGGCGGCCTGGGCTCCTACGCCCAGCGGGACCCCTCCAAACACATGCTCCGCCTGCGTCTGCCCGGCGGACGGCTGACGATGGAGCGGCTGAAGTTCCTGGCCGAGGTGGTGGAGCGGGAGCAGGTGGGCCGGATGAAGCTGACCACCTGCGAGACCATCCAGCTCCACGACCTGTCCGCCAACCAGGTGCCCGTCCTCATGGCGGAGGCGGTGGGCTGCGAGATCTACACCAAGGGGGGCGGCGGCGACAACCCCCGGAACGTAATGGCCAGCCCACTCAGCGGCGTTCAGCCCGGCGAGGCCTTCGACGTAATCCCCTACGCCGAGGCGGTGACCAAATATCTGCTGTCCATCTGCCGGGACATTAAGATGCCCCGCAAGCTGAAAATCGCCTTCTGCAACGGGGTGGACGACAGCGTCCACAGCGCCTTCCGGGACATGGGCTTTCTGGCCCAGCCGGACGGCACCTTTGCCCTGCGCATCGCCGGCGGCCTGGGGGCGGCCCGGCCCTCCATGGGGGTGCTGGTGGAGGAGCATGTCCAGCCCAAGGAGGTCCTGTACTACGTCCGGGCCATGGTGGATACCTTCTGCGCCCACGGCGACTACAATAACCGGGCCAAGGCCCGCACCCGCTATATGCAGGACACCCTGGGCCCCGAGGGCCTGAAGGAGGCCTTCCTGAAAAACGTGGCCGCCCGAAAGGCGGAGGGCGGGCTGGATATCACCGGCCTGGAGGCCCCCGCTGACATTGCCAGAGACAACAGCGGTACGGTGGACCACCCCCGCGCCATTCCCCAGAGGCAGTCGGGTATGTACGCTGTGAAATACCACCCTATCGGGGGGTTACTGCCCGTGGAGAAGCCCCGGCAGCTCTATGAGCTGCTGAAGGACATCCCCGGGGCCGAGGTCCGGATTGCCCCCAACGAGACCCTGTATGTCATCAACCTCACCGCCGCCGAGGCGGAGCAGGTGATCGGGGCCACCGCCGACAGTGCCGTCACCCAGTTTGAGCACAGCGTGGCCTGCATCGGGGCCACCACCTGCCAGCAGGGAGTCCGGGACAGCCAGGGGGTCCTCCGGACCCTGGTGGAGGCCGTCCGGGAGGCGGGCATCCCCGACGGAGCCCTGCCCAAAATCGTGATTTCCGGCTGTCCCTCCAGCTGCGCAGCCCACCAGGCGGGGGCCATGGGCTTCCAGGGGGGCGTGAAGCTGGTGGACAAGAAGCCCCAGCCCGCCTTCAAGATGCTCCTCAGCGGCACTGACGAGCTGGGCGGGGCCCGCTTCGGCCAGGAGGTGGGCACCGTCCTGGAGGCCGACCTGCCCGCCCTGCTGGTGGAGCTGGGCAAGGCGGCGGCCGCCGCCGGCCAGAACTGGGACCAGTGGTCCGCCGGCCACGCCGCTGAGCGGGACGCCATCATCGCCAAGTACGCATGATTTTCATAACCACCGGCTTTGCCGGTGGTTATTTGAAATCTCGGAGGATTTACCAATGAAACGACACATTTTGAGCTCTATCCTGCTCTTCGCTCTCCTGCTGACCGCCTGCGGGAGGAGTGCCCAGCCCGGGAGCCAATCCGCGAAGCAATCCCAGCCGGCGGACGCCTCCTCTGAGACCGGAAAAATTGTCTTCACCGACGCCCTGGGCCAGGAGTTCTCCATCGACCCGCCCCGGCGTGCGGTGGTGATGATTGGCAGCTTTGCCGACGTGTGGGTGCTGGCGGGGGGAGAGGATGTCCTGGCCGCCACCGCCAATGACGCCTGGGAGTCCTATGGTCTGGACCTTGGGGAGGAGACTGCCAACATCGGCTCCCCCATGAAGCCCAGCGCCGAGCTGGTGCTGGGAGCTGAGCCCGACCTGGTGATTGCCAGCAGTCTGTCCCCCTCCAACCTGGAATTGCAGGAGACCTTCCAGCGGGCGGGCATCCCCGCCGCCTACTTCGACGTGTCCTCCTTCCAGGACTACCTGGACCTGCTGGAGCTGTTTACCCGGCTCACCGGCCACCCGGAACGCTATGAGCAGTACGGGACCGCCGTCCAGGCGCAGGTGGACGAGGCCGTGCAGCGCAGGGCCGTCTATGACTTCATCCCCACTGTGCTCACCATTCAGGTTTCGGGGAGCAGCGTAAAGGTGAAGAACAGCGAGGACAACGTGCTGGGCCCCATGCTGAAGGACCTGGGCTGTCTCAACATCGCCGACCGGGACGGGGCCCAGCTGGAGGAGCTGTCCCTGGAGGCCATCCTACAGGCCGACCCGGGCTACATCTTCGCTGTCTACCACGGCACCGATGAGGCGGCCGCCCAGGCCAATCTGGAGGAAACCCTGCTGTCCAACCCCGCCTGGGCCTCCCTCAGCGCGGTGGAGGGGGGGCGGTTCCACATCCTGGAGCGGCGGATGTACAGCCTGAAGCCCAACGCCCTGTGGGGGGACGCCTATGAACAGCTTGCGGACATCCTCTGTGGGGAATAAGGGCCGGGCCGGGCTGATCGCCCTGCTGGCGGGGCTGGTGGTGCTGGCCTCGGTGGCCAGTCTGGCCTTCGGAGCGGTGTCCATCCCGCCCGGGGAGGTCATCGCCGCCCTGCTGGGCCGGGGGAGCGGCACAACGGCCTCCATCGTCCTATACGCCCGCCTGCCCCGGCTGTGCGGCTGTCTGCTGGCGGGGGCGGCCCTGGCCTGTTCCGGCGTGATCATCCAGGGGGTGCTGAACAACCCCCTGGCTGCCCCCAACATCATCGGGGTCAACTCCGGGGCGGGGCTGGCCACCGCAATCTGCTGCGCTCTGGCCCCCAGGGCGGTTCGGCTCACCCCCATCGCCGCCTTTCTGGGGGCGCTGACGGGGGTGCTGCTGGTGCTGGTCATCTCGGAGCGGGCGGGGGCGGCGAGAATCACCCTGGTGCTGGCGGGAGTGGCGATGTCCAGCATGTTCAGCGCCGGCATTGACGCGGTGGTCACCTTTTTTCCCGATGCCCTCAGCGGTTACACAGACTTCCGCATCGGCGGGGTGAAAAATCTGTCCATGGCCCGGCTGACCCCCGCCTTCTGGGTGATTTTGATTGCCCTGGTGATTGCCCTGTCCCTGTCCAACGAGCTGGACCTGCTCCTGCTGGGCCGGGAGACCGCCCGAAGCCTGGGCCTGCCGGCCAGGCGGCTGCGGCTGGTCCTGCTCATGCTGGCGGCGGCACTGGCGGGAGCGGCGGTGAGCTTCGCTGGCCTGCTGGGCTTTGTGGGCCTGCTGGTGCCCCACATCATGCGCCGGGCGGTGGGGGAGGACAGCTTCCCACTGCTGCTGTCCTCCGCCTTGGGGGGCGGGCTGCTGCTCACCGCCTGCGACCTGACCTCCCGGCTGATCTTCGCCCCCTTCGAGCTGCCCCTGGGGGTGGTGCTCTCCCTGACAGGGGGCCCCTTCTTTATCTGGCTGCTGCTGAAGCAGCGGAGAGGGGGCGGCGGCCTGTGATTGAGCTGAAAAACCTCCGGGCGGGCTACCCAGGCCGCCCGGTGCTGGAGGACATTTGCCTGGACTTCCGCCCCGGCGAGGTGCTGGCCGTCCTGGGGCCCAACGGCTGCGGCAAGAGCACTCTTCTGCGGACGGCCAACGGCCTGCTGCCCAAAACGGGCGGGGAGGTGCTGGTGGACGGCGTGCCTCTGGAGGGCCTGTCCGCCAAAGAGGTCGCCCAAAAGGTGGCCTATCTGCCCCAGTCCCGGTCGGTCCCCAACATCACCGCCGGACGGATGGTCCTCCACGGCCGCTTCCCCTATCTGTCCTACCCCCGGCGATACCGGCGGGAGGACCACGAGATGGTGCGCCGGGCGCTGGACTGGGTGGGGGCGGCGGAGCTGGCCTCCCGGCCGCTGGCGGAGCTGTCCGGGGGCCAGCGGCAGAAGGTCTATCTGGCCATGGCTTTGGCTCAGAACACGTCGACAATCCTCATGGACGAGCCCACTACCTACCTGGACGTGGGCTGTCAGCTGGAGGTGATGGCCCTGGCCCGCCGTCTGGCGGAGGAGGGCCGGGCGGTGGTCATGGTCCTCCACGACCTGACCCTGGCCCTGCGCTGCGCCCACCGGACCGCCCTGCTGTGGGAGGGCCGGGTCCGGCAGACGGGTACGCCGGAGGAGCTCTATGCCGGAGAAGCTCTGGAGCAGGTGATGGGCGTCCGGCTGGGCCGGGTGGAGACAGAGGAGGGCGGACGGTATTTTTACAGGTAAGGGCCTGCTTTCCCATGGAGGCCGCCCCTACTGTAATAAACGTGAAAAGGGGCTGGTCAAACGGCCCGGAATGGTGTAAAATGTCTCTTGACAGAGCGTTGTCCCCGGAGTAGAATGGGGGCGAAATGACAGAAATCCTGCAAAATGCAGGAAAATGAGTTAAAAATTGCAAATCTCAACCAGACTGTCGCCGGACAGGACTTTGAGGAAGGAGAGGAACATATGCACACCTTTGAAACCAAAATCCAGGAGCTGAAAACCGCGGTTCTCACGGAAGTAGCCCGCCTGACCTGGGAGGACAGGCTCCAGACCGGGATTCTGGACGTGCCTGAGAAGATCATCCCCGGCCCCGAGGCCAGCCTGCGCTGCTGCATCTACAAGGAGCGGGCCATCATCAACAGCCGGGTGAAGATGGCCATGGGGGGCGACAAGACCAACCCCAGCGTGGTAGAGGTGCTGCCCATCGCCTGCGACGAGTGCCCGGTCACCGAGATGACGGTCAGTGCCTCCTGCCGGGGCTGTCTGGCCACCCGATGCGTCCACGCCTGCCCCAAGGACGCCATCACCATCGTCAACCACCGGGCCAGCATCGACCACAGCAAATGTATCACCTGCGGCAAGTGCGTCAGCGCCTGCCAGTACAGCGCCATTGTGAAGAACCAGCGCCCCTGCGAGAAGGGCTGTCCCGCCAAGGCCATCTCCATGGGTCCGGACAAGAAGGCCTCCATCGACATCAATGAGTGCATCTCCTGCGGCAACTGCGTCTATCAGTGCCCCTTCGGGGCCATTCAGGACAAGTCCTGGATTGTGGACGCCATCCAGATGATCCAGGGCGGCGCCCACTGGGGCTACAAGACCTACGCGGTGATCGCCCCCTCCATCGCCGGCCAGTTCGCCCCCGCTACATACGGCCAGGTGGTGGCCGGCATCAAGCAGCTGGGCTTCTCCGGCGTGGCCGAGGTGGCCCTGGGGGCCGACATGGTGGCCGACCGGGAGTCTGAGGAGCTGGTGGAGAAGGGGGTCCTCACCTCCTCCTGCTGCCCCGGCTTTGTGGGCTATGTGAAGAAGAAGCACCCCGAGCTGAACCAGTATGTCTCCCACACCCCCTCCCCCATGGTCATGATCGGCCTGCACCTGAAGGAGAAGGACCCCGACGCCAAGGTGGTTTTCATTGGTCCCTGCGTGGCCAAGAAGAAGGAATTCCAGCTGGGCCGCACCATGAACGCCATCGACTGCGTGCTCACCTACGAGGAGCTGTTCGCGCTGTTCCAGTCCCGGGGCATTGAGCTGGAGAAGCTGACCGAGGCCGAGCTGGACGAGGCCAGCGGCTATGGCCGCAACTTCGCCCGCAGCGGCGGCGTGGCCGAGGCGGTGGCCCAGACCCTGAAGGAGAAAAACATTCAGTTTGACCTGAAGCCCGTCCCCTGCAGCGGCACCGCCGCCTGCGAGGTGGCTCTGATGAAGCTGAAGCTGGGCCGTCTGGAGGGCAACTTCATCGAGGGCATGGCCTGCGAGGGCGGCTGTGTCCAGGGGGCCGGCTGTCTGGTGCGGAGCCCCAGGAACAAGATGGACGTGGAGAAGCACGCCAAGGAGGCCGAGGGCCGGGGCGTGGTCCAGGCCGTCAACACGGCCAAGGGGATCGAGACCCCCAAGGCCGGCAAGGAGCCTGCCAAGGCGGCCGCCAAGGCCGAGAGCAAGGCGGAGAAGGCCTGAGGAAATTGATATTAAAATTGCCGTCCTTTAGGACACTACCGATAAAGGACAAGACCGAAAACAACACTTTATTGTGCAGTTACCCTAAAATCTTTCCTTTGTGACAAAATTGAACATCCAGAAAAAAACACGATTTGACAATCGTGTTTTTTTCATGCCCAAAAGGAGGCAACGGCTATGCCGGATATGAAATTTTCGAGCTATTTTTACGGCGACGAGGCGATGCAGTTTACCTACTTCCGCATGGAGATGATGCTCACCATGCTGGAGTACGGCGCGGCCAAGGAGGGGGACGGCGACCATGTTTCAGCCCTTGACCTGCTCTTTCAAGCGTTGGAGGAAGAAAACCCTAACCACATCGCCGTGCGGCAATACAAGGTATTCAAGCAGGCCCCCAGCGAAACGGCCATGAGCATCTTGATCAGCGCCGCCGTGCGCCTCGCGCCCTTTTCCCTGCCGGAGATACAGCGCATCACCAGCCGGGACGAGATGGAGCTGGGCAAGCTGGGGGAACGGAAACAGGCCATTTTCTGCATTATCCCGGACAGCAACGATGTGAGCCTCAATTTCCTTGTTGGTATGCTCTATTCCCAGGCGTTCCAGGATGTAGCGCGACAAAATTTTTGAGAAACTCGGACAGCGAAAATGAGAAAAAATAGC
>CAJUSG010000016.1:0-12080 GCA_910589085.1 uncultured Oscillospiraceae bacterium
GTCACGACGCGGCCCTCCATGTGCCCCTGGTCATCGCCGGCGGGCCCTTCAAGGGAGGGGTTGCCGTGGAGGAGCTGGTGAGCACCGCCAGTCTGCCCAAGACCATCCTGGCTCTGGCCGGAGTGGATGTGGGAGACGCCATGATCGGGGAGAACCTCCTTGACGTGGTGGAGAAAAAGGACGATAATAGACTTAACGAGATTTTCGCGCAGATCTCCGAGAGCCGGGTGGGCCGGTGCATCCGCACGGCCCGGTATACCTACTCCGTCTACGCCCCGGGCGTAAACGGGGGCGAGGCGGCGGCGGCCAGCCGGTATTCGGACGACTTCCTCTACGACATGGAGAAGGACCCCCACCAGCTGAACAACGTGGTGGCCGATCCGGCCTACCTCCAGGTGAAGGAGGAGCTGCGCTCCCGCCTGCTGGACTGGATTGAACGCGCGGAGGGGACCCGTCCTGCCATTACCGACTGAGGAGAGCTGGGCGGCCTGACGAGGAGGTCATTATGAAGGAGCTGGACGGCAAGGCGGAGATGGTCTATCTCTGGGTGCGGGCTTATATTGAGGAGAACAAGTTTTCCAGCAATACGAAGATCCCCTCGGAGAACACCCTGAGCCGGAAGCTGGCCGTCAGCCGGGAGACGGTGCGCCGGGCGCTGGAGCGGCTGGCCCGGGAGGGGCTGCTGCTCCGGGTAAAGGGCAGCGGCACCTATATCGACAAGGAGGCGGCCCTGTCCTGGGAGCTGGGGGGGAGCGGCGGAAAGCTGAAGATCGGCCTGATCCTCCAGGGCCAGGACGGCAACGCCAACTCCAGCCTGATGGAGGGCATCCGCAGCATCCTGCCCTCCGACCAGGTGGACCTGCGTACCTTCCTGACGGACAACAAGTTCGCCAATGAGCGGCACTGCCTCCAGACCGTCATCAACCAGGGGTTTCAGGGCTTTATCGTGGACGGCGTGAAGGCCAGCCTGCTCAACCCCAACCTGGACTGCTACCAGAAAATCTACCAGAAGCGGATTCCGGTCATCTTTTACAACAACTATTACAAAAACCTGAGGTGTCCCCGGGTGGTGGTCAACGACCTGCGGTGCGCTCAGGAGCTCATTGGCCTGCTTATTCGGGAGGGCCACCGGAACATCGCCGGGGTGTTTGTCTCTGACAACTACCAGAGTATTGAGAAGTTTCAGGGAATGGCCGCCGCCCTCCAGGAGAACGGGGTGGCTTATCAGGACGACTACATAAAGTGGTGCGTCTCCGACGAGGCCCACGACCCCAGCTTTGCCCGCTCCATCGACCGCTTCTTAAAGCGCCTGCCCCGGTGTACGGCGGTGGTCTGCTGCAACTACATGCTCTACCAGCTGGTGCGCCAGGTGCTGGAAAAGCAGGGGAAGCGGGTGCCGGAGGACTGCTCTCTGGTGTGCTTTGACTACTCCAGCGACGACTGGGAGGCGGAGGGGGTTACCTGCTCCGTCCACCAGGGCTACCGAATCGGCCAGGAGGTGGCCTCCCGGCTGACGCGGATGATCCGGAACCGGGACTGTGACGACCTGGGCTATACCTGTGTTCTGGCTCCGGAGATTTTTGTGGGCCGGTCCGTCGGCCCCGCCATAAGATAGACAGCGCGGGCCGCCCATAAGGGCGGCCCGCGTCAAAAGGGAGGAGATTTCATGCCGCCCCTAAGCATCCTGATTAAGCCGGCCTCCAGCGCCTGCAATCTGCGCTGTGCCTACTGCTTCTACGCCGACGAGGCAAGCATCCGCGCCGTGCCCAATTACGGCCTGATGTCCCGGGAGGTGAGCCACGCCCTGATTGAGAAGGCGGCGGGGGCGGCGGAGGGCTCGATCACCTTTCTGTTTCAGGGCGGTGAGCCCACCCTGGCGGGGCTGGACTTCTACCGGGACTTCGTCTCCTATGTGAGAGAGACGGTCCCCGATGGGCTGGCGGTCCGGTACGCCATTCAGACCAACGGGATGCTGCTGGACGGGGACTGGTGCCGCTTTTTCCGGGAAAACCGCTTTCTGGTGGGCCTGTCCCTGGACGGGACCCGGGAGTGCCACGACCGCTTCCGCCGGGACGGAGCTGGAAAGGGCACCTATGACCAGGTGATGAAGGCGGCCCGCCTGCTGGAGGAGACTGGGGTGGAGTACAACGTCCTCACGGTGGTGACGGGCTATCTGGCCCGGCATATCCAGAGCGTCTTTACCGCGCTGTGCAGGGAGGGCTTTCGCTTTCAGCAGTACATCCCCTGTCTGGACCCGCTGGAGGAGGCCCGCGGGGGAGCGGGCTACTCCCTGTCCCCGGAGCAGTACGAGGATTTTTTAAAGACCCTCTTTGACCTGTGGTATCGGGAGCTGGAGCAGGGCCGTTACTGGTCGGTCCGCTACTTCGACAATCTGGTGTGGATGCTGGCGGGGCACGCCCCGGAGCAGTGCTCCATGGTGGGGTGCTGCGGCCTGCAATATCTGGTGGAGGCGGACGGGAGCGTCTACCCCTGCGACTTCTACGGCCTGGACCGGTGCCGGCTGGGGAACCTTCTGAAAAACTCCTGGGCCGAGCTGGACGGGGCCCGGGAGGCGCTGGGCTTTGTGGAGGAATCCCGGCGCATCCCGGAGGCGTGCGGCCGCTGCCGGTGGTATCCTCTGTGCCGCAACGGTTGCCGCCGGGACCGTCTGACCGGTCCGGAGGGGCTGGGCCGCAACTACTACTGCCGGGCCTACGCCGGATTTTTTGCCTATGCCCTCCCCCGGCTGGGGCGGGCGCTGACTTTGCTGAAACCGAGGTAACGGTATGCTGATATTTTTTCTTGTGGCCCTGGGGGCCAGTGTGGTGGGGGCGGTGTGCGGAATCGGGGGCGGGGTCATCATCAAGCCCGTCCTTGATCTTCTCCACCTGGAGACGGTGGCGGCCATCAGCTTTTTGTCGGGCTGCACGGTGCTGTCCATGAGCTGCTACTCGGTGGGCAAGTCCCTGCTGGCCGGGGAGAAGCGGGTCTCCCTGGCCCTGGGTACGCCGCTGGCCCTCGGCGCGGCGGCGGGCGGCCTGCTGGGCAGCCGGCTCTTCGCCCTGGCGCGTCAGCTCTGGGACAATCCCAACCGGGTGGGTGCGGTCCAGTCCGCCTGTCTGGCCGCCGTCACGGTGGGCACCCTTCTGTACACTCTAAATAAGGCCCGTATCCCCACCCGCCGGGTGGAGAACAAGGCGGCCTGTGTGGTAATCGGCCTGGGGCTGGGCTGTATGTCCAGCTTTCTGGGCATCGGCGGCGGTCCCATCAACCTGGTGGTGCTGTACTACTTTTTCAGCATGGACACCAAGACGGCAGCGGCCAACAGCCTGTATATCATCTTCTTCAGCCAGCTTTGCAGCCTGCTGGCCACCCTTGCCGCCGGCTCCGTCCCGGCCTTCCGCTGGCCGGTGCTGGCCCTGATGGCGGCGGGGGGACTGGGGGGCGGTATCCTGGGCCGAAGGCTGAACCGGCGCATAAAGGGGGAGACGGTGGAGCGTCTGTTTCTCCTGCTGATGGCGGTCATCATCTGCATCAGCTTCTTCAATACGTGGCGGTATCTGACCGCTTAGGACTGCTGCCTCCCCTACCCATCGCCCCTGTCAGGTGCTGCGTATTCTGATGATCGCTATAAATAACTTGCGTCCGCCGGCGATTTATGATATAAATGAGTCGGTAACATATGTAACACGCTGGGATGACGGGGGACAATTTTGTGGCTGCTAACCTGGAAAAACAGAAAAAGCTGGCTTATGTAGCCCGGAAGTACTATATGGAGGACCAGAAGCAGAGCGATATTGCCCGGGAGCTGGGGGTATCCCGGCCTCTAATCAGCCGGATGCTGTCGGAGGCCCGAGAGCTGGGCATTGTGGAGATCACCATCCACGAGCCGGGCGCCCGGGAGGCCAGGCTGCTGGAGCAGCTGCGGCTGTCCAGCTCCATCCGGGGGGGCGTGCTGGTGGAGGAGGGGACGAATGCCGACGCGACCAACCGCCTGCTGTCCCAGGGTGCGATGGAGCTGCTGCGGCAGCTGGGGGTCCGGCGCTTAGGGGTAGGCTGGGGCTATCTGATCGGCCAGCTGGTGTCCTGGCTGGAGGAGAACCCCCAGCCCAACAGCACCATAACCGACATCTGCCCACTGGTGGGCAACGCCAGCATCCCCGCCCGCAACTACCAGTCCAACGAAAACGTCCGGCTAATGGCCCAGCAGTTGGGGGCTGCCCCTCATTTTCTGTATCTTCCGGCCCTGCCGGACAGCCTGGAGGAGAAGCAGCTTCTCTGCTCCACCGAGGTCTACCGCCAGATCCATCAGCAGTGGGAGCGGCTGGACACGGCGCTGGTGAACATCGGGGACTACCCCTCCAGCCCGGACTTCGCCTCTCTGGTCCGATACGGCAGCCAGCTCCAGCGGCAGCGGGCCTGCGGGCGGATGCTGATCTATTACTTCAACGAGGACGGCCTTGTCATCCAGTCTGAGCAGGACTTCGCCATCCAGATACCCATCGACATTCTGAAGCGGTGCCCCAACATCATCGGCGTCTGTTCGGCCAACACCAGCGTCAAGGCCTTGGGCGGAGCGCTCCGGTCCGGCTTTTTCACCCACCTTGTGGCCCGGTCGGAGCTGGTCAGGGCTCTGCTGGAGCAATGAGTGATATATGCAACCTCCCCGGCGGACTGTTCCGCCGGGGAGGTTTTGCTTTGTGCGTTATCACTAATTTTGTTTCTGTATTTCTGTCTGTTATGTGGAAATAATATTTTAAATTGACTTATGTAACTTAGTGTGATAACATAAATTTACAAACGTAACATATATGAGCCGTAAAAATAGCAGAGATAGCGATACAGGAGAGGAGGTGAACACGAATGACGAAAGCGGAATTTGCCCTCCGGCTGAAGCGGGGGTGCGCGTCCGTCGCGGCGGCGGAGGGGGAGCTGACCGAAATCGACTCCCACTTTGGCGACGCTGACCACGGCCTGACCATGTCGAAGATCGCCAAAGCCATTTCCAATGCGGTAGAGGGGGCGGAGGGTGCCGAGGCCAGCAAAGGGTTCGTGTCCAAATTTGGGCGTGCCAAGAGCTATGGCGAGAAGACCATCGGCACCCCGGACGCCGGCGCGGTGGCCCTGTACCACATCGCGGCCGCCGCCGCCCGGGAGGGCAAGAGCCTGGATGAGGTGGCCGCCATCGCCCAGCGCTACGCCGGCAGCATGGCCTCCGTCACCGTAAAATCCACCGACGCCACCCACCCCCAGAACGCCATGTCCTTCGGAGACCTGGGCGAGACCGACCTGATGGAGATCGGGGCCGGCCAGCACGGCGAGGGGGGCGGCGTCCGGGTGCCCATGATGTCCTCCAGGGACACCGTGGCCACTGTGGCCCAGGCCCTGTGCAGGAATCTGGAGCTGAAGGCCGGGGACAAGGCCTTTGTCATGATAAACGGCTGCGGAGCCACCACCATGATGGAGATGCTGGTGCTGTTCAAGGACACGGTGGAGTACTTGAAGGCCATGGACGTGGAGGTTGTGGCCAGCATGGTGGGCGAGATCCTCACGGTACAGGAGGCGGGCGGCTTCCAGATGAACATCGCCAGGTGGGACGAGGAGTTCATCCGCCTGTGGAACACCCCCTGCCACACCCCCGCCTACAGCAAGGAATAGGGCGTGGTCCAGGCCATCGGCATAGGGGTGGCCATATCCCCCGCCCGGGCCTGCGAGGTATGCCAAGCGGTCAAACATCAATAATCAGGAGGAAACGTCATGTCTGCCGAATACATGCATATCGGGATTCCCATCACCAACCGCAAGCCCAACATGGTCCACAACGAGGGGGCCAAATTCTGGGTGAGCAATGTAGACGACTACGACTACAAGATCGAGTACCTGAAATTTGAGGAGGGTACCCCCTTCCCCGAGGAGATCCACCGCCATCCCCACGTGGCCTACAAGGTGGACGATCTGGAGAAGTACATCGCCGACGCCGACAGCGTGATCTGCGGTCCTATGGAGGCCAACGAGAAGGGCGACCGGCTGGCCTTCGTGTGGAAGGACGGCGCGATCCTGGAGCTGTACCAGGAGGCGTAAAAAACAATCTGATTTAAATTGAGAGCGCGCGCGTCCCGGCGGGACGCGCGCGCTCACTGTCTGGGGCCGCAGCCGCTCATTGGGGCACCGCCAGGATGATACGGATGCGCCCGCCGGCGGAGCAGCCCAGGCTGTCGTACCAGCCGGTGAGCTTGTAGTCCTGGCCGTTGATCTGGGAGAGGTCGGTGAGGTAATAGCCCTGGCTGGCGGTGCCGTCCCGGAGGAGAACCTGAACATTCTCGGCAATTTTATACTCCTTTCCGCCGCCCATAGCGCTGAGGGCGGACAGGCTGTCCAGCGTGACAGAGGTCAGCTGCCGCATGGTTTTGAGGCTGCCCTTCTCATACACCAGCATCGCGCCTCCTGCGGAAATGGGGTACTTGGCCGCGCCGCTGATGTTCTGGACCTGTCCGTCCTGGATATAGGTGTAGCTGACCGAGACATTCATCTCGCTGGACCTGTCGTCGATCCCGCTGACATAGACATAGGGGGCGGTGTCGCCGGTGACATTCTGCAGCACCATGCGGTCGATCTCCCCGGCGGCGTTCAGGGTGTAGTACCGCACGTCGTCCCCGGCCAGCCGGGCTCCCGCCAGCCGGGAGGGGTAAATGCGGGCATAGCCGCCGTTGTCGTCGGTGTCCAGAATCTGCGCCCCGGCGGCGAATTGATAACCGGCGAAGCCGGTCCCGTCCTGGCTCACCGTCCCCTCCAGCTTTTTGGTGGACAGGCTCCTCACGGTAGTCCCCGACTGGGTGGTGGAGACGGTGACCAGCCGTCCGGCGGACAGGGCGCTGCCGCTGTGGTAGAAGGTGCGCACCACCCCGTCGGTGCAGGCGATCTGGCTGGTGACCTGTGCGGAGGCGGTGGCCGAGCTGGTGGTGGAGGCGTTGGAGGCGGCTTTGGTGCTGGACACCACCGAGCCGTAGTAGACGGCCTCGTTCTCCACCGCGTCAATGACCCGGACCACCTCGCCGTTCATGCCCAGCAGGAGGGTGACCAGATCCCCCTCCTGAAAGCTGCCCTGGCTGGAGAGCTGGTAGGCGGCCTCGGAGGTGCCGAGCTGATAGCTCACCCCGGCCACGGCTGCGGCGGTGGGGGCGGCGGCGCTGGGGGACAGGCCGGTGAGGGTGCCCGTCACCCGGTCGTGGTAAACCCAGACTGTGGACATATTGGCGCTGTAGTAGTACACGTCGTGCTGCTGGACTGCGGAAAGGGAGGACGCCGCCCCGTTGTAGTACACGGTGCCGGGAGTAAAGGGCAGGGACAGGGCGGCGCTCTCCGCCACATAGGGCCCCTTGGTCCCGGCGGACACCAGGGCGGAGTAGTCCACCTGGCCGTTGGTGACGGAGCAGCCCAGGGTGGTGCCGTACACCGTTCCGGCGCTGGTCTGGGCGGTGAGCAGGTTGTAGAACAGATTTACGCAGTCCTGCCGGGTCAGCTTGGCCCCCTGGGCCGCGGAGACCTGGTCCAGCAGGCCGATGGAGCTGGCCTTGGCCAGCTGGGCGGCGGGATATGCCCCCTTCAGGGCGCTGGGGTCGTAGCCCAGGGCCTTCAGCAGGGCGGCGCAGCCCTCCTCCAGGGAGATGGCCTGATCCGGGCGAAAGGTGCCGTCGGCGTAGCCGGACATCCAGCCCTGTTCAACGGCAATCCGGACATACCCGCTGGCCTGGTGGTCCCCTCTCAGGTCCTTGAACAGGGAGGCCCCGTAGCCCTCCGCCGCGTCCTTGTAGGGGGAGGCGGCGGTAAGCATCTGGGCAAACTGGGCCCGGGTGACCGTACTGCTGAGGCTGTCGTCCCCGGAGAGGATACCCAGGGCCTGAAGGGCCTCCTGCCTGGAGCCGGCGGCCCCCGCCCCGACGCACAGGGAGAGGGCGAGGCAGAGGGCAAGGACGGCGGAGGTAATACGTTTTATTGTCATAATGATACTCCTTTTTGGCGTGATGGTATGTAGGGCGCGACGACCCGGCGCGCCGTCATGGAGGACCCAAACGGGCCGACATCCAAAGATCAATCATAATGCAGCGCATCGATAGGGTTAAGCCGTGCCGCTTTTTTGGCGGGGAGGTAACCGAAGAGCACGCCGATCCCCGCGGAGATACCGAAGGCCATGAGGACGGCGAAGGGGGTAGGGGCGACGGTGAGGGCCTCCTCCATCAGCCGTGCCACCACCACGGTGGCGGCGGCGGACAGGAGGTAACCCAGTCCGATGCCGATGAGCCCGCCCAGGGCGCTGGTGACGGCCGCCTCGATGACAAACTGCTCCATAATGGTCCGCTCCTTGGCCCCCAACGACTTGCGCACGCCGATCTCCCGGGTGCGCTCGGTGACGGACACCAGCATGATGTTCATGATCCCGATGCCCCCCACCACCAGGGAGATGGCGGCGATGCCGGCCAGCACGCCCACCAGGATATCGATCATCCCGGTCATGGTGTCCACCAGCTCGGACATGGTGATAATGGTGAAATAGTCGTCGCTGCCGAAGAAATCGGTGAGGGCCCGCTCCAGGGCGGCCTTGCTCTCATCCATGCGGTCCTCGTCCGCCATGGTAACCACATAGCTGGACACCCGGCTGCCTCCCAGCCGGGCGGCGGTGGAGTAGGGCAGGTAGAGGCAGTCGTCGCCGCCCCCCTCGCTCATGGAGTCCTCCCGCTGGTTCAGCACCCCCACGACGGTCAAAGCCTGGCCTCCCACCCGGAGGGTCTGGCCCAGGGCGTTTCCGCCGAACCGGGCCTGATTCACATAGGCCCCCACCACACACACCCTGGCCCGGGTGGCGATGTCGCTGTATTGCAGCCCCCGGCCCTGAGAAATGGTGTAGCCATAGATGCTGTTGTAGTCCTCGCTCACCCCGGAGACCGAGATGGAGGTGGTCTCGCTGCCGATCTTCACCCCGCCCATCATAGAGACGGTGGGGGAGCACAGCTCCAGCTGGCCGGGGTGCCCGGCCACGATCTCATACATGTCCTCCACCTCCATAGTCCGGGTGGCCCCCCGGGCCTGGACGGTGACGGTGAGGGTGTTGGTCCCCATGCTGGAGAAGCTGTCGGCGATGTAGTGCTCCAGGCCGCTGCCCAGCCCGACGATGACGATGACCGCCGCCACACCGATGATGATGCCAAGCATGGTGAGCAGGGTGCGGACCTTGCTGGAGGCGATGTTTTTCAGGGCCAGGGAGAAGGATTCGGTAATTCTCACGCCCCCGCACCCCCTCTCATGCCGGCGGCTCTGGGGGTGACCACCGCCTCCGGGGCGCTGGCGGGGCCGTCATACACCACCCGGCCGTCCTCCAGGCGGATGATCCGCTGGGCCTGAACGGCGATGGAGTTGTCGTGAGTGATGAGGACCACGGTGTGCCCCTGACCGTGGAGGTCCTGGAGCATTTCCAGCACCTCCCGGCCGGTGCGGGAGTCCAGCGCGCCGGTGGGCTCGTCGGCCAGAATCACCGAGGGCTTTCCCACCAGGGCCCGGGCGATGGACACCCGCTGCTGCTGGCCCCCAGACAGCTCCATAGGCCGGTGCCGCCACTTGTCCCCCAGCCCCACCTGCTCCAGGGCGGCCCGGGCCCGATCCCGCCGCTCCCCCCGGGACACGCCGGCGTACATCAGCGGGACCTCCACATTTTCCAATAGATTCAGCTTGGGCAGCAGGTTGTATTGCTGAAAGATGAAGCCCAGCAGCTCGTTGCGGATCTCGGCCAGCCGGTTTTTGTTCATCCGGCCCACATCCTGGCCGTCCAGGAGGTAGGTCCCCTCTGAGGGCACGTCCAGGCAGCCGATGATGTTCATGCAGGTGGACTTCCCCGACCCGGAGGAGCCCACAATGGCGGTGAACTCCCCGGCCCCGATCTCGAAGGAGATGTGGTCGGCGGCGGTGACGGTACTGTCTCCCATGGAGTAGTACTTGCACACCTCCTGAAAGGTAATCAGCGCCGCCATATCAGAAGCCTCCCCGTCCGCCGCCGGGCCCTCCGCCGGCGGACACTGTGATGTTTGGCATCCCTCCGCCGGGCATAGCCCCGTCACTGAAGGTCGCCACGCCCATGCCGCCGGGGATCATCATCTCAAATCTGCCCGAGCCGGTGGTGGGGATGTAGGCCACCGTGTCCCCCTCCTGGAGGCCGGAGGTGATCTCGATGTAGCTGCTGTCGCTGGCCCCGATCTCCACGGGGACGGAATAGTACTCCCCGCCCTCCATAGCCGTGCCGTTGGCGGCGCTGGGGGAATCGGCGGTAACCAGCACGGTGTTCCCCCGGTTCAGCGCCCCGGCGGGGATGGCCAGCACGCCGCTGGCGCTCTGGAGAGTGATGGCGGCGTCCACATTCATACCGGGGAGCAGGCCCTCCGTCTCGTCAATGCGGACGGTGACCGGGTAGGTGGTGGTCCCCCCGGAAGAGGTCCCGGCCACGCTCACCTTGGTGACCACCCCGGTGTAGGTCTTCCCCTCCACCGCGTCGGCGGTGATGCTCACCTTCTGCCCCACCTCAATGTCAGAGATATCCAGCTCATCCACGCTGAGGGTCATGGTCAGGTAGCTCAGGTCATAGATGGAGCACAGCACCTTCCCCGCCTCGCTGGTCTCCCCGGCCTTGTAGTTCTTGTCGATGACCGTCCCCCGGATGGGGGAGGTGATGGTGTAGTTGTCCAGCTGGTCCTGGCGGCTCTCCAGAGACAGCTGGGCGTTGCGCAGGGAGTCGGCGGCGCTCTGGAGGCTGTCCTCCACACTGTCGCTGGTCAGGGTGAGGATGACGCCCCCCCGATTGACCCAGCTCCCCTCCTGGGCCTGAATGGAGGCCACCTGGCCGGAGACCTCCGCCGTGATATTCTCCTCCGCCGCGTATTCGAAGGGGGCGCTCCCGGCGCTGGCACAGCCGTCAACTGTGACGGAGCCGGTCTGGCTGGGGGTGAGGGCCCCGGGGTTGGAGACCTCCACCGTCACATAGCGGACCATCATGCCGCCCTCCAGCACGGTGTCCATCCGGTCAACTTTAGAGACGGTCCCTTCCAGGGTCTCAAAGGTGCTCTCCAGGGTGACCGAGGCGCTCTGGCCCACATAGAAGGAGGCCGCCTCGTCGGAGAGGAAGGGGACCTTCAGCGTCATCACGTCGGAGTTGCGCAGGGTGGCCACGGTCTGCCCGGCGGACACGTCGTCCCCCGCCTCCACCTCCAGGGCGAGGACCCGGCCCGCCTTGGGGGCGGTGACCGACAGCTTCTCCAGGTCCTTGACCCGGCTGTCATAGCTGCGCTGGGCCTGATCCAGGGAGAGCTGGGCCTGCTCCAGAGAGCTTGACAGGTCAGAGGTGTCGATGGTGTACAGCACCGTCCCCTCCTCCACCTGGTCCCCCTCCTCAAAATCGGCGGTGAGGATGTTCCCCTCCGCCAGGGAGGTGACCGAGTAGGAGTTGGCCGCCTCCAGGGCGCCGCTGCCGGTGATCTGGGCGGTGATGTCCCGCCGCTCCACGGGGGCGGTGGTGTAGGTCAGGCCGGCGGCGGAGACGGGCTGACCGCCCCCGGCCAGCCGCAGGGCGAAGGCCCCCGCCAGCGCGCAGGCCGCCACCGGGATAACGACCCGTTTGCGCAGCAGCTTTCTGGCCAGCGCGCCGGATGCTCTGCCGGACTTCTCCCGCTGGGGGGAGTCCCGTCTCAATGCAGGAAGGTTCATGTCTGAAATCGTCCTTTCTGTTTTAGGCTGGCCCCATCCTAACAGGAAAATTTGAACAGCCGGAGGAGGAAATCGAAACAAAAGCTAAACAACCTGCAAACAAAAAGAAACGCCGCCCCGCCCCTAATGGGCGGAGCGGCGGATGTTATTGAGGGTGTAGGGCGCGACGACTCGGCGCGCCGCCGGAGCGGTTTGCAACGCCGGCCAAGCGGGCCGCCGGGTCGCCGGCCTCTACACACGCCCCAGGGGAAGGAATGTAGGGGGCGGGCGCCGCCCCGCCCCCAATGGGCGGAGCGGCGGATGTTATTGAGGGTGTAGGGCGCGACGACTCGGCGCGC
>CAJUSG010000016.1:12180-41687 GCA_910589085.1 uncultured Oscillospiraceae bacterium
CGCCGGAGCGGTTTGCAACGCCGGCCAGGCGGGCCGCCGGGTCGCCGGCCCCTACACAATTCAAATTCTGTTCAGCCGGTAGCCGGCCCCCCAGACGGTCTCAATCAGTCTGGGGCGGGCGGGGTCGTCCTCCACCTTGTCCCGGATGCGGCCGATATGGACGGTGACGGTGGCGCTGTCCCCCATATACTCGCAGCCCCAGATGGTCTCGAACAGCTTCTCCTTGGAGAATACGGTGTTGGGGTGCTCCGCCAGAAATTTCAGCAGGGCAAATTCCCGGTTAGGCATTTTAAGCTCCCGGCCGTCCTTCACCACCTTCCAACTCTGGGGCAGAATCTGCACATTGCCCAGGCTGATGACCTCCGGCTCCCCCTGTCCCCCGCCGGTGAGCCGGGCATACCGGCTGAGGTGGGCCTTGACCCTGGCGGTGAGCTCCGCCGGGTCAAATGGCTTGGGGATGTAGTCATCCGCTCCCAGGCCCAGCCCACGAATCTTGTCCACCGACTCGGTGCGGGCAGTGACCATAAGGATGGGCACATCGATCCGGTCCCGAATCAGGCGGCAGACGTCGTAGCCATTGCATCCCGGGAGCATCAGGTCCAGCAGGATCAGGCTAAAATCCCCGTTCAGCGCCTGGGTGACGGCCAGCTGTCCGTTGTCCACGATGGAGACCTCAAAGCCCTCTATCTCCAGGTAGTCCCGCTCCAGCATGGCAATCTCCGGGTCGTCCTCCGCGATCAGGATTTTGGTCATATCTGTACCTCCCTGGAAAAATTGGAGTCTGCAGTCATGTAGGGGCCGACGACTCGGCGGCCCGGGAAGCGGCGTGCCGGGCCGTCACGCCCTGCCGTCCTCAAGAGGGCAGGGATATCTCAAAGACAAGCCCGTTCTCGTTTTTGGCCGTGATGGTCCCGCCGTGGGCCTCCACGATGTACCTGGCGATGTAGAGCCCCAGGCCGGAGCCCTCGCCGTTCCGGCTGCTCCGGGCCTGATCGGCCCTCCAGAACTGGTCAAAGAGGCGGGGCAGGTCCGTCTCAGGCACTCCCTGTCCGTTGTCAGCGAAGCGGATGCAAGTCCGCTCCCCCTGCCGCTCCACGGCCAGGGAGAGGACCGGCCTGTCCGCTCCGCTGTAGCGCAGGGCGTTGTCCTTCAGGTTGGTCAGCACCCGACACATCTGTTCCGGGTCGAAGGAGGCCGGGTGTGGGCCGGGGGAGAGCTCCAGCGTAATTTCTCCTCCGGCCTGTTCCAGCTCGGGCCGGGTCTCGGCCGCGAACCGGGCGACGAACTCCCCCAGATCGGCCTCCTCCCGGAACAGGGGCAGATTCCCCGTCTCCATCCGGGAGAAATAGAACAGCCGCTGGAGCAGAACGTCCATATCGCAGGCCTTGCGGTAGGCCACCTCCAGATACTGCCGCTGCCGCTCCGGGGTCTGTGCCACCCCGTCCCGCAGGCCCTTGATGTAGCCCTTCACGCTGGTGAGGGGGGTGCGCAGGTCGTGGGAGATGCCGGCCACCAGGTCGGTGCGGGCCCGCTCATAGGCGGCGGACTTCTCCTGTTCGGCCAGCAGGTGCTCCTGCATCCGGTTAAAGGCGTCGCACACCGGGGCGAACTCATCCCGGCCCGGGCAGTCGATGGCCTGGGTAAAGTCGCCGGCCTCGATGCGCCCGGCGGCCCGGGTGAGGGCGTCCACCGGCTGGAGCAGCTTTTTCAGTTGATACCGGGTAAACAGGGTGTTCAGCAGGAGGATGACCACGATGGCGGCCCCGCCGCTGAGGAACAGCGAGAGGGTCATAGTCTCCATCCAGGGCCTGGGTTGGCCCGGGCCGGCGGGGCGTGCCAGAACGGTGACGGCCACCAGTTCAATCATGTCCTCGTCCAGCTGAATTCTGATGGTGCCCTCCTCGGGCCGGCGGTCGGGGGGCAGGGCCCGAAGCATCTCCTCCGCCTGGCGCTGGTAGTGCCGGCCGATGGCGTGGGTGGCGGCGCTGTTCACCGCCAGCATCACCACCAGGGCCACCAGCACCGATACCGTGTTGTAAAAAAAGAGGTGCCGTCTGATCCGCATAGGGTCTCTCCCCCTCCCGCCGCTTCAAAATCGCCCTTCTATTGTAATCTGAAATTGTAAATAAATCAGCGCCTGAATCTAAACTTTTCAAAAATTTTTTACTCCCCCACGGATTCTGCGCAAAACCGGGCCGGATTATCACACAGGCTAAAAAGGGCGGCAGTTTTTTTATATAATAAAGCAGACTGCGGGCTACCCGCCCAGGCTGGCCCTGCGGAGGCTCTCCTTCAGGGCGAGGACGGTCTCGGTGATAATTTTCAGCTCCAGGTGGGAGCAGTCGGCCAGCAGCTGGGCCACCTCCCGCTCAAGCACGTTTTTGGAGGCGGGCAGGCTGTCGCACAGCAGCTCGTCCACCGTCACCTCCAAGGCGTTGGCGATGTTCACCAGGGTAGGCAGACTGAGCTTGGTAGCGCCCCGCTCGATGTGGGAGATATTGGACGGCTCCTGGTCAGACAGCTCAGCCAGCGTCTGCTGCGTCAGTCCGCGGGCCTTCCGCAGACGGCGGACACGGGTGCCGATTGCCTGATAATCAAGCCCCATGGCAACTTCCTCGTTTCAAAAAATTTTTGGTAAAACGCGAACAATGTTATTGTATATCCGAATCGGATGTGATAAAATGCATTGCATATCCGAATAGGATACACAATAAAGTTTTTGCGGCGAATTGGCGGCCTGCTCAAGGACGGGGCCGCAGAGGGAAACAGTATGCGGAACGGTTTAAAGGAAAACTGGAATAAGGGATTTTCCCTGGTGGAGATGCTGGCGGTGGTGGCGATCATCGTCATTTTGCTGGGCGTCTCCGGGGTAGGGGTCATCTATTACCGAAACTGGCTGAAGCTCACCGAGCTGGACAACGCGGCCCGGTCGATCTACATGGCGGCGGAAAACCGGGCGGTGCTCCTGTCGGGGGAGCGGCGGCTGGGCGGACTGGTCAAGGGGGGCGGCGAGGTAACGCTGACCCGGCTGTCCGGCGGGGACGGGGGGACCGCGGCCTACGTGGTGACCAGGGACGACGGAAACCTGAGCCAGCTTCTGCCGGTGGGGACCATCGACCCTGCGCTGCTGGAGGGGGACTTCTACATTGTCTACGAGCCGGTCAGCGGCAGCGTGACCGACGTATTTTACGCGGAACAACCCATCGAGCGGCTGGAGGAGGCGGATTACAGCGCCTTTTACAGCAAGTGGAGCTCCGCCGGCCGGACGGCCCGGATGAGGGCGGAGCCCATGCTGGGCTACTACGGGGGCGGGACCGCCGAGGGGGAGGCGGGGGAGACCCTGCCCACCCCCCAGCTCACGGTGCTGATCCGCAACGAGGAGCGGCTGACGGTGGAGGTGAGCTATTGGCTCCCCGGGGAGCTCCAGGCCGACGGGGGGACGCTGCGTGTCACCGCGGGCGGCGCGGAGCTGACGGACCAGCCCGGCCGCCAGTTGGAATCCACCTCCCGGCCCGAGGGGGATGGGACCAGATACACCACAGTCTGGGTGCTGGATGAGCTGGCGGGCCAGACGGGCGGCCCTCCCCTCCGCTTTCAGGACCTGAATACGGGGCTTGTCCCGGGGGCGGACCTTACCGTCCAGGCATCCCTGAGCTACAGCCCGGACCGGGCGCCCCTCACGGCCTCCGACAGGGACAACAGCCTCTTCGCTGAGGGGAGCGGCGGCGCGACCGCCCTGATAAAAAATCTGCGCCATCTCCAGAACCTGAGCGCGGCCTTTTCCGGTGTTAAAGGCAAGACCGGGGCGGAGCAGGCCAGCGACATCCTCTGCCGCACCAACGAGACCTATCCGGACTACGAATTTCAGCCCATCCAAAACGACGCGCTCAGGACCTACAACGGCGGCGGGCGGGAGCTCCAGGAGCTGTACATCCCCCGGAGCGACGGCCCGGCGGGCCTGTTCGCCGGCCTGAGCGGAACCCCCGATGCCCCCTGGAGCCTGACGGAGGTCCGCCTGGTCAACGCCCAGGTAGCGGGGGGAACCGACCCCGCCGGCGCTCTGGCGGGGGAACTGGGGGGCTGCGGGTCAATCACCGGCTGCCGGGTCTGGTGGGAGGACGAGGGCCAGCCCAACCTGCGGGGCCGGCTGGGCAGCGACGAGGCGGGCTATCAGTTCATGGTCACCGGCCGCCAGACCGGCGGCCTGATCGGCAGCATCCGGGAGGGCGCTGTGACCATCCAAAGCTCCTTCGCGGCCACCACCCTGTCGGGGACGGAGTGTACCGGCGGTCTGATCGGCGCGATGTCTGGCCGGGTGGAGATCACCGGCTCCTACGCCGGCTGCTACCTCACCGGCCCCGCCGCCGCCGGCCTGATCGGCAGCGCCGATCTGGTAACCCTGACGGACTGCTACGCCTCCGGCTTCATCGTGGGGGATCAGGTGCAGAAGGCCGGAGGGCTCTGTCTGGGAGATGGAAAGGTGGAGGCCAGCCGGGTCTATTCCGCCATGCGTTTCCCGGGCGGCGCGGCCGTCTGCGCGCTGACCGAGGGGCAGTCTGCCGCCAATCACGACACATTTAAGGATACTTATTACCTGGGGGCCGGGACGGCGGGCGCGGGAGGCGCCGGCCTGTCCTACGGAGAGATGACCGACCGGGAGGGAAACAGCCTGGCGGACCGGCTGGGCGCGTCCTTCGCCTGGAAGGACGCCCGGGGCAGCAGCCCCTACAACCTTCAGGAGCACCTGAATCTGACGGTCTACTCCTTCCCGGGCTTGCAGGACCTGCCCCACTGGGGTGACTGGGGGGCGGAGTTCAAGGAGCCCAGCCTGGTATATTATGAGCTCCACGACGACGGCACATACCGCTTTTCCGGCGGCAACGCCCGCTATCTGGTAAACAACCTGGAGGCGGGCAGCATCCGCTCCGACGGCTACGCCGTGGCCTTCCTCCAGTCTGACGTAAGCGCCGGCGGGGGGACGGTGAGCACGGTCACCGCCCTGTGCCGGGACGTCGGGGGCAATGAGGTCTGGCGGAGCACCCAAGAGGTGTCGAAGCTGATCCCGACCACCGGCAAGGACGGCCAGGGCAACGAGGCCAGCTACTACCTGATGCTCATGCCGGGTACGGTGGTCAACAGCCCCGATGCCCCGGAGGACTTCTACCAGTATCTGAGCCTGGAGCTGCGCTTCGACAACAGCCCCGGGGCCTCCGGCGAGTACTTCTACAACCCTCATTTTGCCGAGACGGTAATCCCCTGCGCCCGGGAGGAGGGGGAGGCCGCGCCCACCGAGGAGTGGGCCCTGGAGTACGCCCGGGAGCTGCTGAAAAACGGCCGGAGCGTGGTCAGCGTCCGCACCCCCCGTCACCTGTACGACCTGGGGGAGCACCGGGAGTACTTCCACAGCGTGTCCCACCGCCTCACCTTCAGCCAGGGCCTGGACCTGGACTACGCCGCCTATACCGGCTACAACCTGTTTCCCCAGGGGGAGGGGGGCGGCTATGTCCAGAAGCCCATCGGCAGCGGAGACAGCGACGGCCTCACCCTGGAGCAGCGCAGCTTCAACGGCTCCTATAACGGGAACTGCCATACCATCCGGGGGGTCGTCTTCGGCAGCGCCCGGGTGGGCCAGAGCTTCTACGCGGGCCTGTTCGGCAGCTCCACCGGCTCACTGCGGAATATCGTCTGCGAGCTGAACCCGGACAGCGAGTTCACCGTGGCCATGGGGGACGGCTCCATGCCCTTCTACGCGGGGGCGCTGGCGGGGGCCAACAACGGCACGGTGGACAACTGCGCCGTATCGGGCGTCCGGATGAAGGCCCGGGGCTTCACCGGGGCCACCATGTACATCGGGGGCCTGGTGGGCTGGAACAGCGGAACCATCCGGAACTGCGGGGCGGAGACCGCCTCCCTCTCGGCGGACAACTCCACCTATGCCGGCTCCTACAGCGGCGGTCTGGTGGGGCGCAACGACGCGATTATCACCAACTCCTACGCGGTGGGCCGGGTGACGGCGGAGGTAGAGGGCACCTCAACGGCCCGAATCTGCGGCTTTGTGGGCTACAACACGGGGAGCGTCTCCCAGTGCTACGCGGCGGTGGACCTGAAGTCCAGCGGCGAGGGCATCGAGACCTACGGCTTCTGCGGCGTGCGGTCGGGCAGCCAGTCGGGCACCTTCTACCTCAACGATGGCAACTTCACCTACCGGGACGAGTCCTACGCCGCCAGCTGCACCCCCAGAAGGGCGACCCCCATCACCTACGAGGGGCTGACGGCCAACCCCATGGCGGGCATGTCCCTCAACGGACAGACGGACCCCGGCCTGGAGGGCCCCTACCCCTACCCCACCGGCGTAAAGGACGCCAAGGGGAACCCGGTCCATTACGGCCAGTGGCCCGCCCCCATGGCCCTGGGTGAGATGGGGGTGTACTACTGGGAGCGTCTGGAGACGGGCGGCGAGGTCTCCTACCACATCAGCGCCCTGGCGGTGGACCCCGGCGCTGAGACCCCCACCGTCTCCAAGCTGACCACCCTGTCCGCCGCCCACGACGACGGCGGCGTGGTGACCCGGTACGGCTACGGGTACTACAGCAAGACGGAGGTCAGCAAAAACGTCACCTTCCGGTCGGAGAAGATCGGCTATACCGGGTATGTGTACTACAGCCAACGGCCGGGGGGCAGCTATCTCAAGCTCTCGGCCATGACGGGGAGCGAGGCCACCAATGCCGACGCGGACAAAGCCCTCGCGGACCTGATGCCGGGCTACGCCTTCCACTCCTGGGAGTCCTACCGGGAGCAGGCCCGGGCGGCGGATGGGGTGACCGAGGATGAGCGGGCGGCCAGGACGGTAAGCGGTCTGTGCCTGTTCAAGGAAAGCGCCAACGCTTCCATCGACCCCAACGGCGGCGCCTTTATCCTGACACAGCGGACGGCGGGAAAAACAGTGACAGCGGAGTTCACCGTCAACCCCCAGTTCGCGGACTCCATGTCGGTAAAGAGCAAGGGCCTGACCCTGAAAAACGGGGCGTCGGCCCAGCCGGTGGGCTCGGCGGCCAATCCCTTCCAGGTGCGCTGCGGGATGCAGCTCCAGGAGATCAACTGGTACGACACCGCCTATACCGACGTAGCCGTCGGTTTTGAAACATACTACGTCCCGAAATACTTCCCCTATCTCAGCGGCGAGAACAAGTCGGCCCAGTACTACTGGAAGCAGACCCACGACCTGGACTGGACGGGGGAGGGCAACACCTATGTGAAGGACGGGGTGACCTATCCCGGGGTATTCTTCCCCATCGCCCAGACCACCATCAACGGAAAAGAGATCCCCGGCTGGTTCGGCGGGAACTACGACGGCGGAAGCTACGTCATGAAGAACTTCAACATCGCCATCAACACCGGCACCTATGAGGTCAACTGCATGGGGCTCTTCGGGGTGGTCAAGAACGCCCAACTGAGCAATATTGTAATGTTCTCCGAGGCGGGGACCGACGTGGTGACGGTCAAGGGCCGGAAGGCCGGCACGGCGGATTCCGACCGCTGGTACGCCGGCGGCGTTCTGGTGGGGCTGGCCCAGAACAGCGCCATCACCAACTGCGCCGTGGCGGGCTACACCATCCGGGACGAGGCCGTGCTGTCGGTCACCACAAAATCCGGAAACATCGGCGGGGCCATCGGCGGCCTGGTGGGGATGACCGACATGGACCTCACGGGCTGCACCGCCTCCGCCGCCATCCAGATTGAAATCGGGTACAAGGACGAGAAGAAGACCACCTACATCCCCGTCCGGGCGGGCGGACTGGTGGGCTCCACCACAGGAGCGGTCACCGACTGCTACACCGGCGGCTCCATCAGCGTAGGCTCCAAGGCGGGCAGCGGCGTCCGTGCGGGCGGAATTACCGGCGGGGTGGGCATGGCCCCTCTGACCGGAGCGAACAGCACAGGCGCGTCGGCCATCCGCAGGTGCTACACCTGCGTATCCCTGCCGGAGGACACGAAGCTGATTGACGCCGCCCCCATCGGGAACCCCGCCGGCACGGAGACAGGGGGCAATTCACAGACCGTTGCCAGCTGCTTCTACCTCAGCGACCGGTCGGGGACGGACGGCGGGGTGACCTACCAGCAGCTCTCCGGCAGAGAGCCGGTAACACTGGGGACAGCGGTCTACCCCAGCATCTACGATGTGCTCACCGGCTTCCGCCCTGTCACCTCCGAGGTGGACGGCTTCTCAGTGTCGGGCAAATACAGCTACCCGCCCAGCACCCGGGGGGACCTCAAAGGCATGAACTACCCCTTCCCCACCGTCCTGGAGCGGGAGGGCTACCATGTCCATTACGGCCAGTGGCCCCTCCAGGGCATCCGGCGGGACAGGGGCGGGGAGCCCATTGTGCTGGACCTCTTTGTCAACCTGGACCCCTACACCGAGCAGCTTGAGCTGGTGGCGGGCACCCCGACGGGGGGCGTCTGGACCGTCAAGCCGGTGGAGGAGGAGCCCGGCGCTCCCAAGCCGGCCGCCCTGGTGGCGGTAACGGCGGGGAACAACGCCGCCACCCTCACGGTCACCCCCCAGACGGAGGGCACCGTCACCAGAACGGTGCAGTACACGGTGGGCGGCACGGTCTACGAGCTGGAGCTCATCATCAACGTAACCGCCCGCCTGAAGCTGACCCCCGCCTCGGTGACCATCTTCTCCGGCGAGACCTTCACCCTCCCCCTGTCGGTGTGCGGCCTGGACGGCCAGGAGCTGGCCGACCAGACGGGGCTCACCCTCACCGAGGCGGGCAGCAGCGGAGAGGTGGCGGTTCGGATTGTCCAGTCCGTCTATGCCCCGGCGGCGGACGGCGGGGCGGAGAAGCGCCCCAGCGTGGAGCTGGCGGGGACCGAGCCCGGGACCCACACGGTCAACGTCTCCTTCACCTACCCCTACCCCAACGCCCCGGAGGGGGCGGAGCCCTCCCGGCAGAGCACGGCCATCACGGTGGTGGTGGAGCCTCTGCCCGAGGCGGAGCTGAGCCCGGACGGCAGAACCTACACCCTGACCTTTGGGACGGGATTCGAGGAGATCGAGATTGTCTCCCTCACCTCCGGCGGCGCGCCGGTCACCGGCTATACCCCCGGTGCGGACCCGGGGAAGGGCCGCCTCACCCTGACCCATGACAGCTGGCCCCAGGACCTGGAGCTGACGGTAAAGCTGACCCTGTCGGGCCGGGAGCACACCATAACCATAGCCCTTCCGCCGGAAAAGCCGGCAGCGGGGTAAGAGAGGAGGGACGGCAGGTGGAGAATCTGCGGAACAAGCTGAACAGCCGGCGCGGGGCGTCCATTCTGCTGGCCCTGCTGTTTCTGCTGGTGTGCATGATGGTGGCCGCCTCTATTCTGATGGCTGCGGTGTCCAACGGGGGCAAGCTGGGCAGCAACCGGGAGGCCCAGCAGCGGTATCTCACCCTGTCCTCGGCCATCACCCTGGTCAGCGACCAGCTCACCGCGGCCCAGTACCGGGGGAGGTATACCCACACCGTGACGGATGTCAAAAAGCCGGTCACCACCAGGCATCCGGACGGAACCACCACCACGGACTGGGTACACGACTACTGGCAGCACTCCTACAGGCGGGAGGACGGGGAATTTGTCTGCGGCCTGAACGGCCCGGCGGCCCCGGTCCTGCTCCTGGGGGATAACCTGGACCAGCTGTTTGCCGGCCGCTTCCAGGAGGCGAGCGTGGCGGACCGGCAGACGGGCAACCGCTACGACGCATTTACCCCCCGGCCGCTGCCGGCGGTGCCGGAGTTCTGCGACCTCACCCTGACCCTCCAAAGCCCGTCGGAGGACTATCCCGGCCTGGCGGGGGAGGAGGTGCGGGTCCGGGTGAGCTTCCGGAGCACCGGCGACCTCCACCTCCTGGCCGAGCTAGACGAGAAGGGGCGGGACGGCGCGGTGGTCCACACCCACACCATGCAGGCGGAGCTGCGGGCGTCCCTGTCCCCCGTGGAGCTCTTCACCCTGGCGGGGGGAGACGGAACGGGCCGGGCGGGGACCCACAGCGAGCAGACCGAGGTGCTGACCTGGACGCTGAGCTGGGTAGCCAAGGGGAAGGAGGAGCCATGAGAAAGAAGCTGAGAGAGCGCCGGGGGGAGACCCTGGTGGAGCTGCTGGCATCCATTCTCATCGGGGCGCTGTCGGTGGCCCTTCTGGTGGGAGGAATCATGGTCTCTGTCCGCCTGGGCCTGGACGCCCGGGAGCGGGATGAGGACTACTACCGGCAGCTCACGGCGGCGGAGGCCCGGAGGGGCCCCGCCCTGCCCGGGGCGGTTGAGGTGGTGAACACCCAAAACGGCCTGAAAAACTCCATATCGGTCAGCGTCTGGGGTGGCGGCAGGACCTGGTCCTACTCCTGGGAGGGGGCCGGCCCATGAGGAAAAAGCTGCGGGACACCTCGGGCCTGACCCTGGTGGAGCTGCTGTGCGGGATTGTGATTCTGGTCCTGCTGGGCCTGCTGGTCAACGCGGGCATCGGGGTGGCGGCAAAGAGCTACCGTGAGCTCACGGCGGCGGCGGAGACTCAGCTGCTGCTGTCCACCGCGGCGGACGCCCTGGCCGGCGAGCTGCGTTTCGCCCAGGAGGTCACGGCGGAGGCGGGCCGGCTCACCAGCTACCGCAGCCCCTCCTTCGGGGCGCGCACGACGCTGGAGCTGAAGGAGGGCCGCATCCTGGCCGGGGGAAGGCATCTGCTGCCCCCGGGCTGGCAGAGCGGGGACCGCTATGAGGGCGGAGCCTACCGGGGCGAGGCCTACAAGGTCCGTGAGCTGGATATCCAGTGGGATGAGACGGACGGCACATTTCATATCAGCCTGAAGGTGGTCTGGACGGGGGACGAGGGGGTCGGCGCGGAGACCGAGCTGACCGTCCGCTGCCTGAACGGGCCCGGCAAGACAGAGGAAGGGGAGACGCCTCCATGAAATACATCCGGCTTGGCGACCTGCTGGTCAAGAGCGGAACCATCACCCAGGGGCAGCTGGACGAGGCGCTGGCCCTCCAGTCGGGCAGCGGCGAGCGCCTGGGCGCCGTGCTACAAAAGCACGGCTTCATCACCGAGAAGCAGCTGATCGACACCCTGATGGACCAGCTGGGGGTGGAATTTGTCGATCTGAACACCTGTGCCATCCCCCCTGAGATGGCCCAGCTTCTGCCCAGGGCCATTGCGAAGAAGTACATGGTGCTCCCCATCCGGGCCAACCGGACGGACGTGAAGCTGGCCATGGCCGACCCGCTGAACTTCGTGGCGGTGGAGGAGGTGCAGGCCGTCACCCGACGCAGGGTGATCCCGGTCATCGCGGCCTCGGCGGCCCTGGAGCGGGCGGTCCAGAACCTGTACAGCAACCAGGGGGCCATGCAGGCCATCGAGGACATGCGCCGGGACCTGATCGGGGGCCAGTACGGCGCGGTCCAGACCCCGGAGCTGGCGGTGGACGAGGAGGAGGCGGACGCCGCCCCGGCCATCCGCCTGGTGAACTCCATCATCGACCGGGCCTGTACCGAGGGGGCCAGCGACGTCCACCTGGAGCCCGGCGAGGGTGGCATGACCATCCGTATGCGCATCGACGGGGCTCTGCGGCCCATCATCCCGGTGCCCCGTGAGCTCCAGAGCTCGGTCATCTCCCGGCTGAAGATCATGGCCCGGATGGACATCGCCCAGAAGAACATCCCCCAGGACGGCCGGGCGGCGGCCACCGTCCGGCAGGAGGCGGTGGACCTGCGCATCTCCACCCTGCCCACCATCCACGGGGAGAAGGTGGTGATCCGCCTTCTGCGGAAGACGCCGGAGCTGGCCACCCTGGAGGGCATCGGCCTGGAGGGGGAGAACCGGGAGCGCTTCTGCGCCCTGCTGGACCGGACCCGGGAGGGGGCCATCCTGATGGTGGGGCCCACGGGCTCGGGCAAGACCTCCACCCTCTACGCCATGATCGACCGGCTCAAGAGCGAGGAGGTAAACCTGGTCTCCCTGGAGGACCCGGTGGAGTACCACATCGACGGGGTGTGCCAGGTCCAGATCAACGAGAGGACGGGCCTCACCTTTGCCAACGCCCTGCGCTCGGTGCTCCGCCAGGACCCGGATATCATCGCGGTGGGCGAAATTCGTGACGGGGACACGGCGGAGATCGCCATGCGGGCGGCCATGACGGGCCACCTGGTGCTGTCCACCGTCCACACCAACAACGCCGTCTCCTCGGTGGACCGTCTGCTGGACATCGGCGTGGAGCCCTACCTGGTGGCCGGGGCGGTGAAGGGGATCATCTCCCAGCGGCTGGTGCGGCGGATCTGTCCCCACTGCCGCCGGCCCTACTCCCCCGGGGCGGAGGAGCAGGCGGCCATAGGCATGGAGCCGGCGGACCGGCAGTTCTACCGGGGTCAGGGCTGCGGCGAGTGCTTCAATACGGGCTACCGGGGGCGGGTGGGGGTCTTCGAGGTCCTGCCCGTCACCTCCGGGTTACGCCGGGCCATCTACGCCCACGACCTGCGCCAGCTGGAGGAGGCGGTAGGCCGGGCGGATTTCCGCCCCATCATGGAGGACTGCCGCCGTCTGGTGCTGGAGGGAATCACCACGCCGGAGGAGGTCCAGCGTGTGCTGGGAGAAGGATAGGAGGAAGAGAAATGACAGAAGAATATGTAACCAGGGCCCGGGCAGCCGGAGCCTCTGACATCCATCTGGTGGCGGGGCTGACCCCCCGGTGCCGGGTAGACGGGGCCATCCGGCCCCTGGGGGAGGAGGTCCTCACCCCCCTGCAATGCGAGGAGCTGGTCCAGGAGCTGGCTGGCGGGGAGCTGGCCACCCTGCGGGTGGTGGGGGAGGCCGACCTGGCCCTGACCATCGCCGGGGTGCGGTGCCGGCTGAACCTGTTCCGCCAGCAGGGCGGCTGGTCGGCCGCCATCCGCCTGCTGAATGAGCACATCCCCGACCTGTCGGAGCTGGGCCTGCCCAAGGTGGTGTCCGACTTCCCGGCTTACAGCCAGGGTCTGGTCCTCATCACGGGGGAGACGGGCTCGGGCAAGTCCACCACTCTGGCGGCCATTCTGAACCAGATCAACCGGCAGGAGGCCAAGCACATCCTCACCCTGGAGGACCCCATTGAGTACGTTTACACCCCGGACCGGTGCGTCATCAACCAGCGTGAGGTGGGCAAGGACACCCAGTCCTTCGCGGCGGGTCTGCGGGCGGCCCTTCGGGAGGACCCGGACGTGATCCTGGTGGGCGAGATGCGGGACCTGGAGACCATCGAGACGGCCCTCACGGCGGCGGAGACGGGCCATCTGGTCTTCGGCACGGTGCACACCAACTCGGCGGCCGACTCCATCGACCGCATGGTAGACGTATTCCCGGCCCAACGCCAGCAGCAGATACGGCTTCAGCTTTCCATGACGCTGAAGGCGGTGCTCAGCCAGCAGCTTCTGCCCAGGGCGGGCGGGGGCCGGGTGCTGGCCTGCGAGGTGATGAAGGTAGACGGCGCCATCCGCAACCTGATCCGGGAGGGCAAGACCCCTCAGATCGCCAACGCCATCCAGACCACGGGGGCAGCGGGCAACATTCTGATGGACCGCTGTCTGCAAAATCTCCGTACGGCGGGGGTCATCAGCGAGGAGACCTTCCGCGCGGCCCTGCGTGACCAGAGCCAGGCTGCGGCTCCGGCCAACGGGGCGCGGGGGACCGGGCTGAAGCGTCCGCTGTAGCGGCGGCGTGGACGGGAAGGAGGGAAGAGACCCATGCCCACATACAGATACGAGGGTGCCTACGCCGGCGGTGAGCGAGTAACGGGGGTGGTGGAGGCGGTGAGCCAGACGGCGGCGGTGGCCCAGATACGCCAGAGCTGCGAGGTAGTGCTGTCCCTGAAGGAGGTGCCCCGCGCGGCGGTCCGGGACCCGCTGGCCCGTTTCCAGAGGATCAGCGCCAAGAGCCTGGCCCTCACCTGCCGGCAGTTCGCCATCATTCTGAAGGCGGGCCTGCCTCTGGTGCAGACGGTGGACCTGGTAGCGGAGCAGTGCCCGGACAGGGCGCTGGGTCGGCTGCTGCGCCAGGTGTCGGAGGACGTGTCCAACGGCTGGAGCCTGAGCTACAGCTTTTCCCAGCGCGGGGAGCGTTCCCTGCCGGTCACCTTCCGGGAGACGGTCCGGGCGGGGGAGGAGTCGGGCGACCTGCTGTCCTCCTTCGACCGGATGGCGGAGTACTACCACCGGATGAACAAGACCCGTGAGAGCGTGGTCAGCGCCCTGACCTACCCGGCCTTTGTGCTGGCGGTGGCGGCTGTGGTGGTGGCCATCATCATGGGCTACGCGGTGCCCACCTTCACCGGCATGTTCCAGTCCATGGACGTGGAGCTGCCCTGGGTGACGGTGGCCCTCATCGGGGTGTCGAACTTTTTCCAGCGGTACGCCCTGGTGCTGCTGGGGGTCATGGCCCTGGCGGTGTTTCTCCTGCGGCTGTACGGTCTGACGGAGAAGGGCGGGGCTGTCCTGGCGGGGCTTCAGCTAAAGCTCCCCCTGATTGGGGAGGTCGTCCGCATGTCCGGGGCCAGCCAGTTCGCCCATACCATGTCCACCCTGCTCACGGCGGGGATGCCCATTCTCCAGGCCATCGAGGTGTCGGGCCGGACCATGACCAACCAGTGCATGTCCGACGAGGTGCTGAATACCCTCCCCAGGGTGGAGGGCGGCCGTCCTCTGGGGGAGTGCATGAGCTATGCCAGGGAGCTGCCCCCCATGCTGGTGCAGATGACGGCGGTGGGCGAGGCCACCGGGTCCATGGAGTCCACCCTGAAGGTGCTGGCCGAGTACTACGACAACGAGGTGGAGGTGCGCACAAAGCGGGCCCTGGCCCTTCTGGAGCCCACCATCATTGTGGTACTGGCGATTTTTGTTGTGTTTATCCTCATGGCGGTCTATCTGCCTATGTTTAGTATGTATTCCGCAATTTGACCCATCGCAAGGTTGTTATTCCGAGCCTTCGCCAACCCGGGCTCTGAATATATATTCCAGTTTTAGGAAGGAAAGGAGGGAATTTTCCTAAAATGAAAGGGTTGAGGGAAAAATTCCGTAATAAAAAAGGCTTTACGCTGGTTGAGATGCTGATTGTGGTGGCCATTATCGCTATCCTGATCGTTGTATCTGTTCCGTTGATTGGAAGCTCTTTGGACAAAGCCCGTGAGGCGGTTGATGCTGCAAATGAACGTTCCGCTACCGGCCTTGCAACTATCTACTATCTTACATCTGAGAACGCAGGCGATAACTTCGATACTGGTGTAACTAAATACTATGCTATCGATGCTGACAGTAAACAGGGTACTTTAGTTGATGATGAGCCAACATCTGGTTATGGACAGTCAAAAGAGCACAAGGGTGAAGTTATTAAGGTAGTGATTAAAACCCCGACAGATACCAACGACGGAATTACACTTACCTGGGAATAATGAATTCCTAATCAGCAATAACCAAAACATCCCTCAACCGATCCCTGGGTTGGCGAAGAAGGTTGGGGGCGAGTAACCATCAAATTGGAAGATTTAAATATCTCCTTCCCACGGAGGCACAAAGGTTAAACCTTTGTCGTCTACCCGTGGGTAGACGATGGGCACTCACCCCCAAGGAAATTGGGCGGTAGCCCGGCGCTGCCCGACCCACCCCAAGAAAGGAAGATATTTAGATGAAAAAGTTAAGAGAAAAGCTGAACACAAAGCTCAGCAAAAACGGCGGTTTTACGCTGGTTGAGATGCTCATCGTCGTCGCCATTATCGCTATTTTAATTGCAGTATCTATTCCGCTGATTAGTAGTTCTTTGGATGAGGCTAAAGAAGCGACAGATGCGGCAAACCTGCGTTCGGCGCAGGCCCTTGGAATGATTAAATATCTGACAGAAGGTTCTGTTGCAGATGGCACATACTATTACCTTATTTCAGACAATAAAAGTGGAACTTTGTCAAAGACAGCTCCCGGTGCCGCAGATTACTATGGGCATGTTGCAGGAGATTACATTGAAGTAGTTATTGACCATGACAATACAGATGAAACCCAAATTGTTGTAGCAGATTGGAAATAGAAGCCACAATAGAGCGAACGCCCGCGACAGCGGGCGTCCTCCAAGGGGTGCGGGGGTCCGCGCTTCTTGGAGGGCGTCTGGAGGGGCCCTCTCAGTCAGCCTTCGGCTGCCAGCTCCCCCAAAGGGGGAGCTAAGGACGGGCGGCGGATACGGACCTTACCTCTCCCTTTGGGAGAGGTGGCACGGCGGAGCCGTGACGGAGAGGGCGGCCCCGTCAAATTACCCAAAGGGAGGCGAAAAAGGGGGAACCGGGGACAAAAGTGTCCGTGCAGAGCGGACGGTATCCTTTTAAAGCCCCAAAATGCCCTGAAAAGCACCTGGAGCGGTCAAAAAAGGGCAGAAAAGCAGTGTATTATATAGCCAAAATATTACAAACGGTATTTGACGTCCGCGTGGAGCGGACGTTTTAGGGGAAGGAGCTGACAGGCGTGCCGTTGAATGAGGACACCATCCTGACGATGTATCTGGCCTTCTGGCTGACGGTGCTGGGGGCGGCGCTGGGCAGCTTTTTAGACTGTGCGGTATCCCGCTGGGCGGCGGGGGAGCGGATGTTTGCCGGGCGGTCCCGGTGTTTTTCCTGCGGGCATATTCTGTCGGTTTTCGATCTGATTCCGGTGTTCAGCTGGCTTTTTCGCCGTGGAAAGTGCGGATATTGCGGCGAAAAAATTCCGGCGGACTGTCTCTGGGCGGAGCTGGCCGGGGGGAGCATTTTCCTGCTGCTGACCCTGACCATCCCTCCTCCGGCGCTGTTCCAGTGGCTGATCTGGGCGGGGCTGCTTCTGGCCCTCGGGCTGGCGGACTGGGCGCGGCAGATCATCCCGAACCGCCTTCTGCTGGCCCTGGCAATCAACCGAATTGTGTGGTTTTTTGTATTAAAAGGGGAGTATTTTGCAATATTCGAAACATTTTTAGCCTGTATTGTGCCGGCGGCACTGTTGGCGCTGGTGCTGGCCGGGGAGTGGCTGACGGGCCGGGAGCTCATGGGCGGCGGAGACATCAAGCTGCTCTTCGCCCTGTCTCTGTACCTGACCTGGGCCCAGCTTCTGCTCACGTTGCTGTCCGGCTGTCTTCTGGGGCTGGTGTGGGCGGTCCTGTCCGGCCAGCGGCGGGGGACAGCGGTGCCCTTCGGACCCTTTCTGGCGGCGGGCGCGGTGCTCACGGTGTGCTGGGGCGGCCCGCTGCTCCAGTGGTATTTCAGCTTGTTTTGAGAAAAGGAGAGAAAACCTATGGGAAAGATGCGGCTTGGCTTCGATCTGGGCAGCAGCAGCATGAAAATCGCGATTGTCCGGCAGGGCGGCCCGGTCCGGCTGGAGGAGGTCCGCCTGCCGGAAAACCTGATGGACGGCAGCGGAACCATCGCTCTGCCCCACGTATTTACCCAGTTTTTGCGCCAGACCAAGAAGGAGCTGTCCCTTCCCAGGGCCCCTGCGGCCCTGGTGCTGCCCCCCAGCCAGGTGATCTGCCGGCTGGTGACCATGCCCAGGATGACGACCGGGCAGCTGGAGATGAACCTGCCCTATGAGTTCTCCGACTTTATCCAGGGGGTGGCGGACCAGTACCACTGCGACTACGCCCTGTGCCAGCCCTCCCGGCAGGAGGAGGAGGAAAACGGGGTGCCCATGATGGCGGCCGCCGCCGCCAAGAGCACCCTGGCGGGCTATCATAGGATGTTCTCCCAGGCGGGCGTCCGGCTGAAAACCGTTCTGCCCCAGGAGATGGCGCTGATTCAGCTGACCCGGGCGGCAGAGAAGGAGTTCTGCTTTGTGGACCTGGGCCACCAGGCCACCCGCATCACGGTGGTGTGGCGGGACCGGGTTCAGGCCACCCGGCAGATCGCCCTGGGAGGGCGCAGTCTGGACATGGTGGTGGCCGACGAGCTGGGGGTGGACGCCTTTCTGGCGGGCACCTATAAGATGGAGAACTACCACGAGATCCAGTCCAGCCCCGCCGTGGCCGAGCTGTGTGAGCGCATCGCCGTGGAGATTTTAAAGGTGGTCAATTTTTACCAGTTTACCTATCGCTCCAGCGAGCTGAGCACCATCTGTCTGGTGGGAGGCGGGGCGGCCCTCCCGGCTCTGCGGCAGGCCATCGCCGATGTGGTGGGCCTGGAGCTGCTGGCCCCGGAGGACCTGCTGCCAGCCGCCGGCCAGGGGGCGGCCGCCGGTATTTTCGCCGCAGGCGCGGCGCTGGGAGGTCAGACATGAACAGAAAAAAAGGGGCATACCCCACCAAACGGACCATGAACCTGTTTTATAAGCCCGACCGCACCACAAAGCCCGCCACCGTGGCGCTCTATGTGCTGTTCGCCCTGACCTGCGTGCTGGGGCTGGGCAAGGTGACGGTATATGACCTGTGGGCGGAGACCCGTGGGGCGGAGCAGACCGCGGCCGGGGAGCAGACCCGGCTGGAGGGAATCATGGCGGAGCTGGCCGACTACAGCGAGGTGCAGGAGCGCTACAGCCTCTACTCCGCCACCGAGGAGGAGCGGGCGGCAATCGACCGGATGGAGGTGCTGGAGCTGCTGGACGGGGCCCTGGGGGGCTCGGCGGAGCTGAACACCGTGGCCATCGGCGGCGACGCGGTGCAGCTCCAGTTCTCCGGGGTCACCCTGGCCGAGACCGCCCGCATCGTCCGGGCGCTGGAGGCATCCCCCATTGTGGCGGGCACCAGAGTCAACACGGCCTCCACCACGGAGGGGTCGGGGGCGCTGGTCCAGGCCAGCGTATTCATTCAGTTGCAGAAGGAGGAGGGACCATGAAACGAAGCTTAACCGCCCGGGAGTGGATTCTGCTGGGCCTGCTGGGGGTGGTTGCCCTGGTCAGCGGCTATGTGATGCTGTTTTACATGCCCATGACCGCCCGGCGGGACGCCGCCCGGGAGGAGACCGAGCTGTGCCGGCTGCAGGCCGAGGCCGCCCAGGTCCGGCTGGAGGAGAAGCGCCGCATGGAGCGGGAGCTGGAGGAGCTCTTCGCCGGGGAGGGGGAGCCCGTGCGGCTGGCCGACTACGACAACCTGCAGCCCGTCATGCTGGAGCTGAACACGGTCCTCTCCGAAACGGAGGACTACAGCCTGTCCTTCGGGACGGTGGACACCTCCCGGACCATTGTCCGCCGGAGTATCTCCCTCAGCTTTACCAGCGGCAGCTATGAGGCCGCCCGGGCCACCCTCCGGCATCTGTGCGGCAGCGCCTACCGCTGTCTGCTGGACAGCGTGGACCTCTCTATCAGTGGGGAGAACGGAGGGAGCGTCTCGGTCAACGGCGTCCTTCTGTTCTTTGAGTACCTGCCGAAATAGACAGGATGGCCCTTGACTTTATTGCTTAACTGTGTTAAAGTATCCCTGCCGCTTCGGCGGAGAATCGAGGGATCATTGTGAAAAAAAATATTGTCATCGTGGGCCTGGGCCTGATTGGCGGGTCTATGGCCAGAGCCTTGAGAGGATTTGAGGATTTTGACGTCGTGGGGGTGGACGTGAGCCAGCCCACCCTGCGCTACGCCCTGGAGCAGGGGGTGGTGGACCGAACGGAGGAGGACCCCGTGAGGGCGCTGGCCCAGGGAGACCTGGTGTTTCTCTGCCTCCACCCCCAGGGGATTCTGGACTTTATGGACCGGCACCGGGAGCACTTTAAAAAGGGCGCTATGGTCACCGATGTGTGCGGGGTGAAGGGGGCCGTGCTGGAGGGGGCGGCGGCCCTGCCCGAGTATGTGTCCTTCCTGGGAGGACACCCGATGGCGGGCAGCGAGCGCTCCGGAATCCAGCACTCCGTGACCCACATGTTCCGGGGGGCGCACTACATCCTGACCCCCAACGGCCAGACCAAGCCGGAGCACCTGGAGCTGATGCGAAGGGTGGCCGCCTACATCGGCTGCGTCGATGTGGTGGAGACCTCGCCGGAACAGCACGACGCCATTATCGCTTACACCAGCCAGATGATGCATATTATCGCGGTGGCCGTCTGCGACGACCCCAGTTTGTTCCAGTACCGGGGCTTTGAGGGGGGCTCCTTCCGGGGCTGCACCCGGGTGGCCGCCCTGGATGTGCCCCTGTGGACCCAGCTGTTTACCATGAACGCCGGGGCGCTGTGCGGGGCGCTGGAACGGCTGGAGGAGAATCTGCGGGGATACCGTATGGCGCTCCAGACCGGTGACCGGGCGGGGCTGGTGGACAGGCTGTCCAACGCCGCCGCGCGAAAACGGGAGATGAACAGGCTGGATCAATTTGAACAGATCAACAACGACTGAAAGACGACAGAGCGCCCTGGCCATCCGGCCAGGGCGCTCTGCCTGTGTGTGTTGTAAAAGGAGAGGGAGAAATGGGAGATACATGGTGTAGCTTGGCTACGGTGTTATCATAAAATATAAATACGGCAATTTCATGACCTTCCCGTGAACTTTTTGTAAACTCCAATTTCTGCGGAATTTTGCCCCCTCCGGTCAGGCTATTCTTAGCCCAGCAGCTGGAGAACGCCCTGAGGCACCTGATTGGCCTGGGCCAGCATGGCCTGGGCGGACTGCACCAGAATGTTGTTCTTGGTGTAGGCCATCATTTCCTCGGCGACATCGGTGTCGCGGATGGTGCTCTCGGCGTCCTGGATGTTCTCCGCCATCACGGACAGGTTGTTGGCGGTGTGCTCCAGACGGTTCTGGTAGGCGCCCAGATCACCACGGACGGAGGAGACCTGATTGATGGCGTTCTTGATGGTGTTGATCGCAGCAGAGGCCTTTTCGGCAGTGCCGATGTTCAGATTGGAAATGCCCAGAGCGGTGGTCTTCATGCTGCCGATCTTGACGCCCAGCTGGTTGTAGCTCTCGCTGGTGTCGCCAATCTGGAGCTTCAGCTCCTGGCCGCCGCCGCCAACCTTGGTCTTCATGGAGAATACATTGGCCAGCTGATCCTTGGTCTTGTAGGTCTCGGTGGAGTCCGCCTTCTTATAGATGGCCAGACCGACCTTCGCGTCGTTGTTGCCGCCGTTGTTCACGGAAATCTCGAAGTTGTCGGTGGAGCCGCCGAAGCCAGCGGAGATCTTGCTCAGAGCCAGATCCAGGTCGGCAGCCTCCGCGTCCGTCAGCTTGACAACGCCGGTGCCAGCGGCAACCTTGCTGTCAGAGCCCACAGAGAGGGTGACGGTCTTGCCGTCAATGGTGATCTCGGTGCCGTCCTTCAGATCGTCGGTGGTGATCTCAAACACGGTGTTGGCGCGGGCGGCGGCGTTGGCCACGGAGCCAGCGGTCACAACGTTAGTACCGGCAGTGTGGTTGCCCTCGTATTTGCCGCCGGTGATGGAGACGTCCCAGTCAAAGTTGCCCTTGATGTTGTCGGCGGTGGGGTCGTCCTTCAGGGTGAACTTCAGCTTGGTGCCATCGACCTCAACGTCGTACTTGGCACCGTTAAATTCGAAGTCCTCCAGCACGGCGCCTGCGGTGCCGTTCATCTCCGCGAAGACCTTTTTAACAATGTCCTCCGCAGTGTCATCGGCCTCAATCTCAACGTCGGCGGCAATGTCAGTGCCGTTGAGCTTCACGGAGGTGGTGATATCCCCGGCAGGAGCGCCGCCGCCAGCGGCAGGGGCAGCAACAGTGCCGATGGTAGCCTCGGTGCCGTCCCAAGTGGTGTTGTCAGCATCAATCGTAGCGGTCACACCGCCAGCGTTGATGGCCACGTTGCCAGCCCAGTCGGCTGCGGCGATAGTCTGGGTAGCGGTCCCCTCGGGGGTCGTAACGGTAACGGTCTTATCACCGGTATCCGCACCACCAGCCAGCGTGACATTGCCAAGCACATCATTGTTGTTAGAGGCCTGTGTGTCAATCTTTCCAGCACCAGTGACCGTGAAATTGCTGAAATCGATGCCGCCGTCACCAGTCTTGTCGGCCAAACCCTGAACCAGGGTCTGAATGTCGGAGGCCTGATACTCTTTGGCGTCCTTCAAGGTAACGGTTACAGTGTTGCTTGCCTGATCCCACTCGGCTTTGTCAGCAGCTTGAGTGCTGTCATACACAAACTTGAAGTTAATATCATTACCAATGGAACCCTGAGCATCCGCATCGGTGAAGGTCAGGTCGGCCAAGCCATCCGCGCCAACAGCAGTAGCGCCAGTATCAGCGGCAGCAGTGGTAAAGCTCATCTTGACATCGCCAGCGGTAGTGAGGCCGGTGGCGGCTACATTCGAGACGCCATTGGGCAGAGCGTCAGCCGCAGTGAAGCCACCGCCGGCAGCTCCGTCAGCGCCGCCGGCAACAGCCTTCAGGTCGGAGAAGTCCATGGTGAAGACGGTCTTCTGCGCGGTGGTGGAATCGCCGTCCAGAATGGTCTGCTCACCGGTGACAGCGGAGGGATCACCAGCGCCGTTCCACACCTGGTCAATGATGCGGCTGGAGCCGTCAACGGTAACAGTGGCACCGTCCACATCCCAGTCGCCATTCAGGAGCTGGATGCCGTTGAAGTTGGCGGACTCGGCGATGCGGTCGATTTCTTCCAGAAGCTGGTCAACCTCCTTCTGGAGGGCGGCGCGGTCCACTTCGTTGTCGTAAGTGCCGTTGGCGGACTGGGTAGCCAGGTAGTCCATGCGGTTGAGCATGTCCTGAATCTCCTGCATGGCGCCCTCAGCGGTCTTTACCAGGGAGATGCCGTCCTTGACGTTCTTCTGGGCGGCGTTCAGGCCGGTGATCTGGGCGCGCATCTTCTCGGAAATGGCCAGACCGGCGGCGTCGTCGCCGGCGCGGTTGATCTTGTAGCCGGAGGAGAGCTTCTCCAGGTTCTTGGCCACGGCGGAGGTGTTGGTGTTGTAGTTGCGATAGGCCGACATGGCCATGATATTGTGCTGAATCCTCATTTTAATTGACTCCTTCCAATTAATAAAATGATATTGTTGAGGGATTCCGGCGCGCCGGAGCGTCCTTTTACCGGCGCTGGGCGGAGTACCGACCGCGGCGCCCCTGTGGCCACAGCGGCGGTCCGTTCCGGTACGGGGCTATATTTCAGCCGGCTCGTCAGCCAGGTGAAACCTGATCGGTTGGCGCTTCCCTTCCGGCGGCGGGGAACATGCAGTTCAGCTGCCGGCGCAGGGCGCGCACATTTTCGTCCGCGCTGTCCATCTGCTCCAGCAGAAGGCGCATGGCGGACAGGGCCTGGGCCTTGCTCCGGTCCCAGGGGAGCTCGCGCCTGTAGCGGCGGCGGGCGTCGAACACGCAGCCGGGGCGCTCCCCGCCGTCCCGCTCCAGGACCTCGCCCCGTAAAATGGGGACCTCCCGGGGGGCGTGGATGGCGAGCTTGCAGTGGTCGCCGGACATGCGGTCCAGCTGGACCACCACATCGCTGCCGATGGTCAGATATTCCCCCGGCAGAAGGGTCAGGCAGAGCATGGCTTCAACTCCCTTTCTCAGCGGCGGAGGATTCCCTTCCCCGCCCTCTCATCGTCATAATGTTTTGGACGCCCGTCTCCGGGCTTCAGGCGCGATTCGTGGAAAGACGCCCTCTCGTTTCCCGCGCTCCCGCCCGGAAAACGCTGAGCGCGCCGCCGCGAGCCCGATTCGGGTGTGGCCGCGGCGCCGGGCTCAACGCTCCCCCGACAGGTTGACGGGCGTTCACCGCCGTCCCAAGCGGCAATAAAGCAAAGCGTCAGGCGCTTTTGCCAGCGTACTGGGCAAGGCCCTGGGCCTTGATGTTCTGCGCGGCGTTGACCTCCCGGCTGAGCCGGGCCCCGCAGGCGGGACAGACCCAGGTCCGGAGCTTTGGGGAGATCCCCTCGGCCGATACCCGGCCGCATTGGCCGCAGAGACGGGTGGAGGGAAAATACCGGTCCACCACAAGCAGCTGCTTCCCCTGGTGGGCCAGCTTGTACCGCAGACACTCCCGGAACGCGCCGAAGCCTATGCCCGCGGGGTTCTCCTGGACGGCGATGCCCGCCAGATCGCGCAGGTCGTCCTCCCTGACGCACACGGCATCCCAGGCGTTGGCTATCCGCCGGGATTCCTTGTGGATGAAGTCCTTGCGCTGGTTGGCGATGTGCTCGTGGAGCAGACGGTATTTCTGCACCGCCTCCTGGTAGTTTCTGGAGCCCGGCACCATCCGGTTCAGCTGCCGCTGGAGCCGGACCAGCTTCTCCCGAGACTGGCTCAGCCACCGGGGCGGGTCCGCCGGACGGCCGTCGTCCCCGACGTAGAAGTGGCCCATGGAGTATTTCAGACCCAGGGTCCTGTCGGCCGAGGGCTCGACGGGCACCGGCTCCTTTACCGTGTATTCGTAGAGGATGCAGCAGTGGTATTTTCCCGTGGGGGTCTTCTCTACCGTGATCCGCTTCAGCTTCCAGCCGTTTCGCGGGCGGCGGGGAAATACGGCCCGGACAATGCCCGCCTTGGTCATGCGGATGCCGTCCCTGGTGATATAGATGGTGGGGCCGGATTCAAATTCGTGGTTGCAGGCGGTGAAGGAGTTCCGGCCGTCCTTCCGGCGCTTGAAGGCGGGATGACCGAAGTGCTCCGGGCTCCTGAAGAACTGGCGGAAGGCCTGGGTCAGCCTGTTGTGCTCCTGAATGAGGGCCTGGTTGTCTACCTCCCGCAGAAAGGGAGCGCCGTTTTTGTACTTGGCCGGGGTGGGGATGAAATGCGCCCCGGTCTCGCTGTAAAAGCGCTGCTGGTCGGCGAGCATCCGGTTCCAGATGTACCGGCAGCAGCCGAAGGTCTTTTCAAACAGCTCCGCCTGCTCCGGCGTCGGGTAGAGACGGGCCTTGATGGTGCTGTACCGTATTACCCTGCCCTCGCCGGCGGACCGGGCCGCGCCGGGTTTCCGTGCCATGTGCCCACCCCCTGACTGGTGTGAATTTGCGATTGTGTACTTTTATAAACTCAGAAATTGTCGAAAAAAATTTCTCCGCACCCCCTTATTTTTCAAGCGGCAGTGCCGAATATAAAACTGTGAGCAAAAAACAGCGCCACTTTGTAAAGGTACACCTTTACAAAGTGGCGCTCATTCTGCTTATGGGGTGTTTTCCAGCCGGACCGCCTTGGCGTAAAAGGTGCTCACCGGCATGGCACAGGCGTTGGCCGCCTGCTGGAGGGTTAACTTTTTTCCCCGCCAGTCCCTGTGGACGCGGTAGAAGTTTTCCGGCAGCGGGCTGGGCGGCCTGCCGAATTTGACGCCCCGGGCCTTGGCCGCCGCGATGCCCTCCGCCTGCCGCTGGCGGATGTTGGTGCGCTCGTTCTCCGCTACAAAGGAGAGCACCTGGAGAACGATGTCGCTGAGGAAGGTGCCCATCAGGTCCTTGCCCCGGCGGGTGTCCAGCAGGGGCATATCCAGCACCACAATGTCGATCCCCTTCTCCCGGGTGAGAATCCTCCACTGCTCCAGAATTTCTCCGTAGCTGCGCCCAAGCCGGTCGATGCTCTTGATGTAGAGAAGATCGTCCGGCCTGAGCTTTTTGACCAGGCGCTTGTACTGAGGGCGCTCGAAGTCCTTGCCGGACTGCTTGTCCGTGAAAATGTTCCGCTCCAGAATGGCCAGCTCCCGCATGGCGAGCAGCTGCCGGTCCTCGTTCTGCTCGCGGGTGCTGACCCGGATGTAGCCGTATATATTGGTTGAAATGGCTGTCAAGCCTCCTTTCCGCGCTGCCGCCTAAAACTGTGCTTTGCCTCCACAAGATCATATCATAGCGGGACCCGCCGGCCAGTTCAATCGCCGGGGGAGCCGGCGGCAGGCAGAAAAAATACTCAAACGCGGCGCGCCGCGTTTGAGTATGAAAAATTACAGCTGTCCGGTCAGCGCCCGCTCCAACAGCTCGGGCAGCTTCTCCGGGGCGCAGGCGAAGCAGGGGATGTCCATGGCCGCCACCCGCTGGGCGGTCTGGGCGTCGTAGTAGGGCTTGCCCCCGTCGGCGATGGCCAGCAGGACCACCGCCGTCACCCCGGAGGCCTTCAGCTCCTCCAGGCGGCGGAGAAGGGCCGCACGGTTGCCCTCCTCGTCCAGGTCGGAGATGAGGAAAAACAGCGTCCTGGCCGGGGACTCCACCAGCCCCTGGCAGTAGGCGATGGATTTGGCGATGTCGGTGCCGCCCCCCATCTGAAAGCCGAAGAGCAGGTCCACCGGGTCGGCGCACAGGGGGGTCAGGTCCATGATCTGGGTGTCGAAGGCCACCACGCTGGTGCGTACGGCGGACATGGAGGCCAGCACGCAGGCCATCACCGAGGAGTAGAGGATGGACTGGCCCATGGACCCGCTCTGGTCGATGTCCAGAATGACATGCCACCGGTTCACCCGGCTGGACCGGTCGAAAAACCATACCCGCTCCGGGAGAATTGCCCCCAACTCTTTGTTATAATTCTTCAGATTTCTCCGGATTGTATAGGGAAAATCCAGGGCGGCCGCCGAGGGCAGGGGGGAGTGGGCCCGGCGGTTCAGCGCCGCCGTCACCGCACGGCGCATGTCGTTCTCCAGCAGCCGGTTGATCTCCTCCACAATCTTACGGATGAAGGCCCGGGCCGACTCCTTGGACTTCTTGGGGATCTGGTCCTTGAGCATGAGCAGGGTGGAGGCCAGATTCAGGTCGGGCTCCAGGGTGTCCAGCAGCTCGGGCTCCAGCAGAAGCTGCTTCAGCCCCTTGCGCTCAATGGCGTCGTTCTGCACCACCGCCACCGTCTCCGGATCGAAGAGGGACCGCAGGTCCCCCAGCCACTTGGAGATCAGCGGGGAGGAGGGACCCTTCCCCCCGCCCCCGCCGGAGCCGCCGAAGCTCTCCCCGGGTCCGCCGTAGATGGCCCCCAGGGCGGCATCCATGAGAAGCTCCTCCCGGGACAATCCGACGCCCCCCATACCTGAGAACGACTGCTCCGTCTCGCTGCCCAGAATCAGCCGCCAGCGGCTGAGCTGTTCGGTTTGTGACATATCGTTTCCTCCCCTCCGTAGGGCGCGACGACCCGGCGCGCCGTTCTGTCAAGGCCAATTTCACACCGAAGCGACGGGCCGCCGGGTCGTCGGCCCCTACGCAGGGAATCCTCTGCCTGGATTCGCGGGCGCACATTGTGCGCCCCTACAAGCGTTCCCTCTAAATATCGTCAAAGTCGAAGTCGGACAGGCTGTCCAGCACCGCCTGCTCGGCCTCTGTGGTGTCATTCATCAGCAGCTCCGCCGCCTGCTGGGGGCTCACGCCCCAGATTTCCCCCAGGTTTTCCGCAATGTCGTTTTTCTCCTTGGGGGAGAAGTCTGCGAAGGCCCGGCGGAGGAAGACCAGCGCCCGGCGAAAGGTCTCGTCGTCCAGGCCGGAGAGGTAGCCGTCCAGCTGCCGCCACAGGGACAGCCGGGCGATGAGGGCGTAGCGGTTTTTCCCCGCCAGACCCTCGAACCACCCCGCCCCCAGGTCGGCGGGGACGCCGGGGGACAGCCGCCGGGCCACCTCCCGGGCGAGGAGGTCCTCGTCCGCCTTTCCCCGCTCCAGCAAAATGGCCATGGCGAAGCCCGAGCACCGGGTATTCAGGTCGTCCCGGTCGGAAATTTCCTCCAGCAGGGAAATCCACCGCCCCTCCTCCAGAAAGTCGTGGCTGAGCTGGAGGGTGTTGAGCTGGTCCATGGCCTTGGTCACCGCCGGGGCGGCCTTGGCGTCACAGACGCAGGCCTCCGCCAGGGTGAGGCAGGCCCGCAGGTATAATTGCTTGACAAGGGGGATCACCGGCTCCGGGTCAAACCGCCGCAGGTCGCCGTAGCGCACTACCAGGCTGAGCCGGGAGGCGGTGTCCGCCACGTCGGCAATGGCGGCCGCGTCTACCCCCAGCCCCTGGAGCACCGACAGGGCGTGTTGGGCGGCGGCGGGCATCCCGCACAGGAAGGCGTTCTGGAAAATGGCCGCCGCCTCCCCCAGGGAGGCGCTTTGGTCCGCCTGCTCCTTCAGAGCGAAGGCCGCCGCCCCCTGGATGGTGTCACCCATAAGGGCGGATTCCACAATCTCAATCTCCGCCTCCGGGGTCCAGCGCAGCTCCCAGTACTCCCCCCAGTTGGCCCCCTCCTGCCGGGAAGGGAGGAGGGCGGCGAAGTGGACCCCCAGCACCCGCAGGCGGTGGAGGAAGAAGGACCGGCGCAGGTCGGCCAGGGCGGCCCCCTCCGACTTGACGTTCAGCTTCTCCCGCAAATCCAGATCCAGCCGCTGGAGCTCGGCGGTGCGGAATTTTTCCAGCCGCAGCTCCTTCAGCTGGCGGTAGAAGTCCTCCTGCACGCTGGTGCGGGCCACCCCCTGGGGGAGAAAGCCGATCTTTTTGCCGATCTCGGTGTCGGCAGCAGCCAGGGCCAGCTCGGAGAACTGCCCATGACCCATGGTGGTCACCGAGGCGTCCCGCAGGTCCGACAGGGTGGGGGCCCTGCTCCCCCGCATGGCGCAAAGGGTTTGGGCCAGCCGGACCGCCTCGATCACCTCGGCGGAGGACACCAGGTTGCCCGCCTTCCGGTGGGCGGCGGCCAGCCGGGTGAGGTACAGGTAGGGGAGCCGCTCCAGCCCGCCGGCGTGGAGGGCCTCCCACAGCAGCTCGAAGTAGGCCGGGGCCTTGTTCCCCGCCCCGTAGCCCGAGCGGGTGGTGAGACGGTAGTAGGAGTAGGGCATCAGAGTGGCGCAGGCCTCCGCACGGGGGAGGGAGGCCTCCTCTGCGTCGGTCATGGGGGCGTTTTCCCCCAGTCCGGCCACGTGGAAGGCCCCGCAGACACAGAAGATTTCCTCCGCCGGTATCCCGCTGTCCACAGCCTGGCCGATGACCCGCTTCATGTAGGCCTCCCGCACCACCGTCTCGGCGGCACGGCGGGGGTCGTCCGCTGAGAGCTCCCGCAGATGATTGCCAAATGTATTACAGGCGGATTGATATTCCTCAGAGTTTTCGAGCTGCTCGAAATTTCGCTCCCAGAAGGTGTCGTGGTCCTCGCCGGTGACCGTCTCCAGACGCTTGTAGACCGATTCGGTGGATGCCCTCTCAGTCTCGCTTTGCTCGACAGCTCCCCCAGAGGGGGAGCTCGGCTCCGCCGCCTCCTTTGGAGGAGGCGGAGCGCCGGGGGCGTCGCGCCCTACAGACATTTCCTCCGCCTCCCGGAGGGCCAGAAACACCGACGAGGGCAGGTCCATGAACCGGCACTCCACCCCGTGCTCGTGGGCCCATAGGATGGCCTGGACCTCCGGGGAGTAGATGGCGAAGGGCCACAGCACGGTGCGCACCGGCGGCGTCTTGGTGTAGGCCAGGATGGCGGCGGGAAATTTTGTCGACGGGTGGCACAGCCACTCCATCTGGCCGTTCAGATCGCTGGGGCCCTCCACCAGCACCAGCCGGGGCTGGGCCTGATCCAGCGCCCGGCGCAGGTGGAAGGCCGCCGCCGGGGACAGGTGGCGCACCCCGAAAAATGTCGGCGTTTTCATTTTCCGTTCAGCTCCCGGCAGGCCCGGTAGAGGGGCAGCCACTCGCTCCCCCGCTTCT
>CAJUSG010000017.1 GCA_910589085.1 uncultured Oscillospiraceae bacterium
CCACAGACGGCGGGGCCGAACCGTACCGGCACGGCGAGGACACCCACAGCATCGCATCCATCCAGATCGACCCGGAGCTGCTGAAGCAGGCGGAGAAACTGGATGTTGCCAGAGAACACCACTTCATTCTTCTCAGCGAGGAAGAATTGGAGGAATATATCAACAGCGGAACGAATACCACCCCGCCGCCGCGCCCGTCCAGCACGCGAAAGTATATTTGCCCCTGCTGTGGAAATTCCGTCCGGGCAACGAAAACGGTCAATATTGCCTGTTTGGACTGTGACACGCAAATGGAACTTGTAAAGTGAACTTCAAAAATGGGCGGGAATAATCCCCGCCCATTTGTATATATTACCGCCCCATTTTGATTTTACTGCCCTCCGCACCTTTTATCTGTGTCAGTGGGGAATAATTATCAAAATCCCGCGTAATGTCTGCGTCAAATATCGCGCAGTAGTGTTTTGTCATGTCAAGGGTGGAGTGGCCTAAAAGCCGTTGGAGGGTGAACGCATTCCCGCCGCAGTCCACCAGATACTTTTTTGCGAATGTGTGACGAAACAGGTGAATACTTGTCTTTTCCACGCCCCGCCGCCTGTTATAGCTGGCAATACTGCACCGCAGGCCGTTCTCCGTCAACTGTGAGCCGTTTTCATTGGGAAACAGGTAATCATCCCCATCACCGTCGCGCACCCGCATATACTCCCGCAGAACGCCGCAGAGGGCTTCACAGAGGGGGATAACCTGTGCCCGCTTATTTTTGGTATGCCGCAGATAAATCACTTTGTTGTCCATATCCACATCTTTGATTTGAATATTGCGGATGGTGGCGGCGCGGCAACCGTTATTGAGTAAGAGATTGATAATCGCCCAATTCCGATATTCGGGAAAGTCGCATTTCTTCGTGTCTGGCTTCTTTAACAGCTTTTTCAGTTCTTCGTCCGAATAGGTTTCTTTTATCGTTTCCTCCGCCTTGTAGAGTGGGATATTGAGCCGGGTAATCCCCGCTTCGTTGCACCACGACAAAAAGGATTTGAGCGTCCGAGTATAGCTTTTGATGGAGTTAGCCGCGAGGCCCGCGTCCCTCATGCTGGCAATCCGAGGCCCGCGTCCCTCATGCTGGCAATCATGGCCTCCAAATCTGCCTTGTTCAGCCCGTCAATAGGGATAGTGGGGGACAGGTGCTTGCTGATAGCGGAAAAGTGCTGTCCGTAGGGGGCAAGGGTCTTTTCACTGACCCCCGCCGCTTTCTTTCCAGTGAGGAAGTCCGCGAATGTGTCCGCAACCGTGACGCTGTGTTTCATCTTGATTTTAGCCATTTTTCAACACTCCTGATTTGTCAAATTTTTCTGAAAAATCAAGCGTGCTGTGCGGCTAATCAAGAGTGTGGAAAAAGCAAACAGAAAACCCGCAAACCATTGTCTTACAACGGTTTGCGGGTTTAGTGGTCCGAGTGGGGAGACTCGAACTCCCGGCATCTTGCTCCCAAAGCAAGCGCGCTACCAACTGCGCTACACCCGGATATTTGGACCCGATGCAAAATCTTCTCCTGTAGTATAATATATTTTAAAAACGATTGCAAGTATTCTATGAAATATGATAAGATATTTTTGCAATTAAGCAGAGAGGTGACGCGGCAATGAGAATGAGAAAAAAGCCCAATTTATCCTTACGGATGGAACGATGTGAGGAGTTGCTTATCCGGGATCCAGCGGCAATGCGGGGACGTTGGCGTGAACTCCGGCCTGCCGCCCGGGAGGTCAGGTTGGAGATTGGCTGCGGCAAGGGGCGTTTTTCCGCGGAGACGGCAGAGAAAAATCCCGACATACTGTACATCGCCTTGGAGCGGGTGCCGGACGCCATGATTGTGGCAATGGAGCGCTGTCAGGCCAGAAATCTGACCAATATCTTTTTTATTGACGGAGATGCCGCACTTTTGCGGGACTATTTCGCGCCGGAGGAAATTGATCTGCTCTACATCAATTTCTGCGACCCCTGGCCTGGAGTAAAGCACGCCCGGCGTCGGCTGACACATGAGCAGTTTCTGATCCTCTACCGGGGAATTTTGCGGGAGGGCGGACAGATTCACTTCAAGAGCGACAACCATGACCTGTTTGAATGGTCCCTGTTCCAGTTTCCCAAGGCGGGGTTTGCCCTGTCTGAGGTGACCAGGGACCTTCATGGTGGGGGAATCTGCGGCGTAATGACCGACTACGAGGAAAAATTTCACCTGATGGGAACTCCCATTAACCGCTGTGTGGGTACAAAGCTGCCCATGCATCCGGAGCCGGAATTCAAGCCTATCGCGGGACCCACCAGCCGGCCGGCGGAGCGTGACCCGGCGGAAACACCCCAGTCTTAGAGCGGCATCCAAAATAAGGGCGGCCTGTCTATGTCAGACAGGCCGCCTTGCCGCGGAGACTTCAGATTTCGCACTCGTTTCCCTGGCGCTCCAGGGTGGCGAGCTTGAGGCAGGTGCAGAAGACCTTGGCGGCCATCTCCACGTCCTTGAGGGCGGGGAAGGAGGGGGCGATGCGGATGTGGCTGTCGTCGGGGTCATTGCCGTAGGGGTAGGCGGCGCCGGCGCCGGTCATCACCAGGCCGGCCTCCTTGCACAGAGCCACCGTCCGCTTGGCGCAGCCGGGCTGGGTGTACAGGCTGATGAAGTAGCCCCCGTTGGGGTTGGTCCACCGGGCGATGCCCAGGGGCTTGATCTCCTCCTCCAGCGCGTGCAGGAAGGCGTCGAACCGGGGACGGAGCACATCGCCGTGTTTCTTCATCAGCTCCAGGGTGTGGGCCTTGTCCTTCAGGAACCGCACCAGGCGCAGCTGATTCAGCTTGTCGCAGCTGATCATCTGGGCATCCATCAGCTTGCTCATGTGCTGGATGTTGGCCACGCTGGCCGCCATCACCGCCATGCCTGAGCCGGGCAGAGTGATTTTGGAGGTGGAGGCGAACTCAAAGACCAGGTCGGGATTGCCCGCCTGGGCGCACAGCTTCAGGATGTCGGGGAAGGGGACATAGTCCCCGCGGATCTCGTGGACGCAGTAGGCGTTGTCCCAGATGACCGCGAAGTCGGGGGCGGCGGGCTTCAGAGCGGCGATGCGGCGGATGACCTCGTCGGAGTAGATGAAGCCGTCGGGGTTGGAGTACTTGGGCACGCACCAGATGCCCTTCACCTGGGGGTCGGCGGCCAGCCGCTCCACCTGGTCCATGTCTGGGCCGCCCTCGCCGCACTTCACGGCGATCAGCTCAATCCCGAAGGACTCGGTGACCCGAAAGTGCCGGTCGTAGCCGGGGACGGGGCACAGGAATTTCACCTTCTCCTCCTGGGACCAGGGCCTCTCGCTGTGGAGCAGGCCGTTGGACCAGGCCTTGGCGATGAGGTCATACATCATGTTCAGGCTGGAGTTTCCGCCCACGAAGCACTGCTCCGGGGTGATGTCCAGCAGCTCGGCCCAGTAGCGCCGGGCGCAGGGCATTCCCGCCAGCTCGCCGTAGTTCCGGGCGTCCACCCCGTCGGCCACGCAGTCGTCAAAGTCCAGAACGTTCAGCAGACCCCGGGACAGCTCCAGCTGCTCCAGGCTGGGCTTGCCCCGCGCCATGTTCAGAGACAGCCCCTGCCCCTTCCACTGTTCAAACTCCTCTTTGACGCTCTCGTACACATAATTGCCCATTTTGGTCATTCTCCTCTCATTTTTCAGGCGCCAGTGGGGCGCACCTGCTCCTAAAGGGGGGACGGCTTCTCAGTCCTCCACCTCGATCTCGTCGGTGTCGGAGAAGGGCTGGACCCAGTTCTCCGCCGGGGTGTAGGGCACCAGAGGCAGCAGAACATAGGAGAGGTGGTTGTTATCCCGATAGATCTTGTAGCCGGTGGTGGTGCTGGAGGGGATGACATTCATGTTGCCCACCTTGCCGGTCCAGGCCTCGGTGTGGCACTCGTTGGGGCACTGGCTGGTGATCTCCAGCTCCAGCCAGTGGCCGGCGGGGATGACAATGCTGGTGGGGTTGATCTCGATGACATACTCCCTGATCTCGCCGGGGGTTACCGGGACGGAGACCGTGTTATCGTGGACGGGCCGGCCGATCTGGCTCTTCTCCTCGTCCAGGGGGTGGGAGGCCCGGAGGGCGCCATAGCGGATGAGGGGCATCCGGGTGCCGTCGGGCAGTACGTCGCACAGCTTTACCAAAAAGTTGGCGTCCTCGGCGTCGATGGAGGCCCACAGGTGCAGCTCGATGGGGCCGCTGATCTCCTTGGCCTGGGGGAAGCGGGAGGTCTTGTAGACCAGCTTATTGACCTCGGTGGACACAGAGGGGGGCAGGTGGGTGAAACCGTCGGGGGGCAGGTCGCTGTCGGGCTCCCGGTCCCAGCGCAGCCGGCCGAAGGAGCGCAGATACAGCTTTTTCCACTCGGTGCGGGCCAGAGGCCACTCATTCTCGTAGCGCACGCCGCTGTTGAGAACGGTGAACTTGTACAGCGGCTCGTCCATGATGCCGGTGTCCACACCCTTCAGCCAGTGGTCGTACCAGCGCAGGCACTCCTCATTCAGCGCCCGGTAGGGCAGCTCCAGTCCGTCGTAGCCCTCCAGGACGCCCAGCCGCTTGGGCACATTGAGCCGTTCGTCGTTCATGGCGGTAAAGATGGGGGCGCTCCAGCGTCCCAGGGGGGACCAGGCGCAGTGGAGATAGACGGGCACCTTTACCTGATCGTAGATCTGGTTGGCGGAGCGCTGCTGCCAGTACTCCCCGTCCAGGGGGTGGAGCAGGTAGTCCAGATAGAAGGTGTGGTACTTGGGGGGCCAGGTGGTGAGAATCTTGGTGAAGTAGCTGTTTACCGCCATGTCCGGGTCCTTCAGACGCTCGGCCATCATCTCCTTGACCTTCTCCTCGCCATACATCTTGATGGACCAGGGCACCGGGTTGTTGGCGGGGCTCAGCTCCCAGTAGATGCTCATGTAGGTGGAGGGCACGCCGCCGTAGTAGCCGTGCTGATAGTAGTCGTCCACAAAGGAGCAGGGCATAATGCATTTCAGATGGGGAGGCTGGGAGGCGGCGCCCAAAATCTGGCAGATGCCAAAGTAGGAGTAGCCCACCATGCCCACATTTTCATCGCACCAGTCCTGTCCGGCGGCCCACTCGATGACGTCGTAAATGTCCCGCATCTCCACGGGGTTGTACACGCCGTACCACTCGCCCTCGCTCTTGCCGATGCCCCGGGGATCGGGGATGATGTAGGCGTAGCCACGCTTGACAAAGTAGTCGATGTCGCCGGCCTCCAGAGAGTGGTCGAAGAGGAGGGACTCGGGGGGGATGGCGCCCCGCTTGATGTTCTGCATCTCCTTGCTGTAGGCCGACCAGCTCACCAGGGCGGGCACCTTGCCCGCCCCCTTGGGCAGGTAGACGTCCACGCACAGGCGCACACCGTCCCGCAGGGTGAGCCACACGTCCTCATGGCGCTCCACCTCGTAGACGGGGCGGGAGAGCTTATCAAGATTCTTTACATAGCGTTTATCCCAGTAGTTGGGCAGGGTGTCGATGCCCAGCACGTCGGTAATTCGTTTTTTCATAGCTGCCTCCTGTCATAATCAAAAGATTTCAGTTTGTGGGAAAGACCATATGGCGGGGGTGTGCCCCCTCTTTCTGTGTATAATCCTAACACGGTTTCCCGAGCCGTGTTGTCATCTGTACAACATTTACAAAATAATTTCTTTCTTTTTCTGTCCCCTGGGGTGACAGAAAAAGCGTGGGGTTGGAAAAACGGCCGCCGCAGGGCTCTGCCCGAAGGCTCGGCCCGAAGGCTCGGCCCCGCGGCGGCGGGCGTTTATGAAGCGTTGATGTAGGTCGGTATATCACTGAATTTGGAAAAGCGCAGAATACCGTCCTGACTCAGCCAGTACACACATTCACCGGCCCAGATCAGTTGTGTATTGCTAGCTGTGCTGCTGTCGGGGTGCAGTGTGTAGCAGTTTTGCTGACCCATCTCCTCGTAACGCCCCTCCTCCAGCGTTTCACTCTGCCGATACAGGCAGTAGGTTCCGGACTGCTCCAGGGTCAGATAGCATCCATCCACCGCAGCGGGGGAGGTGACATTTACTGTGGAGTAAGTTCCAATAGGACTATCTGCCAATGAGGCGGTCTTTTCCCGCGTCAGCAACAGGGCATTGAGCCCAAGGGAGAGGACAAGCCCCAGTCCCAGCAACAGCGTAGGGAGACGGACCTTTCTCGTGTTCATGGATTCACCCTGCTTTGACTCAAAATTTTATGGTTTGATGGTTAAGGACTAAGGTGTTGGGGTTTACTTGACAATCTTGTCACCCAGGGCAGCCTTGGCGTCTTTTTCCCGCTCCTCCCAGGGCTGGTAGGTGGATTTCATCTTGTCGAAAAGGTTGACCCCCTCGGTCTTTTTGATGTAGCCCACGCGCCAGACCGTGAAGATAATGGCGGCGGCGTAGTAGGCGACCATGGAGATCCAGTTGTGGGGCGCCATCTGGAACAGCACATAGTAGCCCAGAGAGACGCAGACAAAGATGGCCGCCAGGGTCAGGACGCAGTTGAGCCAGTGGGGAGTTTTGATAAAGGAATTTTTGTAGCAGTTGGGATAGTGCTTCTGGATGGTGAAGACGCCCAGGAACATGACCGGGGCCAGCAGCAGGCCGGGAATGGTGGTGATCTTCACCACGTCCTCCAGATTGAAGCCGCTGGCGATGAAGGCGCAGGCCATGATGCAGATCAGCCACAGGGATACCACAGGGGCGTTGTATTTGTTGGTTTTGCACACGGCGTAGGGAAACAGGCCGTCCCGGGCGGCGGAGAAGTTTATCCGGGAGAACATGAGCATGGCGGAGTTGATGCTGGTGACTACAGCCAGCAGCGCGCCGCCGGTGATGAAGAAGATCAGCATGGCGGGGGAGAGGAACTTGTCTGCCACGTCGGCCAGGGTGTTGATCTGGAAGAACAGGGGCATGGGCATCACGCCGACGCAGATGTAGGCCATGACGGCGTACAGCACGGCGGTGATGATGGTGGACACGGCAAAGGCGATGGGAATGTTCCGGCCGGGGTCCTCCACGTCCTCAGCGGCGTAGATCAGCACGTTGGCGCCGATGAGACTGCCGTGCATAACGCCCATGGCCGCCCACAGGGAGCTGAGCTGAACGGTAGTGGAGATCACTTCGCCGAAGCTGACCTGGGTTGCGCCCAGACCGCCGAAGATAAAGACACCGAGGGCCACCAGCAGCACAGCCACCGAGATATTCTGCACAATGGAGGAGGCCCGCACGCCAAAGCAGGAGATGACGGTGAACAGGACACATACGGCGACGCCCACCACCTGGGACGGAATCTGGGGGAACAGCATGGCAAAATAGGAGGTGAAGGTCAGCGCCATGGTGGCGATCTTCATCACCCCTACCATCAGCTGATTGAAGGCGTCCAGAGCGCCCAGCACGGGGTGGACCAGTCGGGTGAGGTACATATAGGAGGCGCCGTTGGCGGGCAGGGCGGCCATCATAATCAGCTCGGGAATGGTGCGCAGAACGACCACAAGAGCCGCTAAAATGAAGCCAAGCACAACGCCGTTGCCGCCGACAATCTTGATGGCCACCGGTGTGGTGGCGAAGATGCTGGCGCCGATGATGCTGCCGATTGCCATAATAATGCAGGAGAACAGTCCTAATTTTTGTCGTGTATTGCCACTCATAGAATACTCGCCGCCTTTCTGTTGTTGGTTTGACATGGCCGTGTCACCCGTAGAGCACGGGGTTCTCGGGTTCAATATACCATTGGACTGCGGCCCGGATTGTCATTTGGCTGACAGAAAAGCAAAATACTTGTGCGTTTTGCACTTGATAAACGGGGATAGACATGGTATTTTTATTATTTTGCACAATTTTATACGAAAAGAACAAAATAGTCAAGGAATGCCGGGAAAAATGGAGGGAAGCCGGCGCAAAAGTGAGAATATTTCTCCAAGCGCCGGCGGATTTTGATTTTTCGTCATTTAGAGGTATGGGGACAAAATATCAGTTGCTTTTTTTATTCAATCTGTGGTAAACTGAATACAACTTTGACAGAATCCACAGCGAGCGAGAAAGAGAGGGCCGTTTCATGGAGCAGGCAAAGATTGGCGCCATCAGCAGCTTTCTGAAAACGACAAATATTTTCCGGGAGGTGCCCCTCCCGGTGCTGGAGGAGGCGGCGGAGCACTGCCGCATCTCCCGGCACAAGCGGGGGACGATCCTCTACCGGAAGGGGGACCCGGCCAGCCTGATGTACTTTCTTCAGCAGGGGTATGTGATGGAGCAGGTGTACTACCGCGAGAGTGTGGACGTCATCATCAAGGTGAAATGCCCGGGGGACTACTTCGGTGAGACGGCGGTGATGACGGATATGGAATATCTCAACACCGCCCTGGTGACGGAGGACTCCTCCCTGGTGGTTATGCCCAAGGGGGTATTTCTTCAGCTGGCCTGGTCCAACCACACCATCTGTCAGGTGGTGATTCGGGAGCTGGTGGAACGGCTGACAAACAGCGCCCAGAATATGGTCAACTCCATGTATCTGGACGCCCCCGGACGGCTGGCCTTTACCCTCCTGAACCTGATGCCCGGGGCGGGACAGGCCCGGAGCGGGGAGCTGCGGGTGACCCAGAGCTCCCTGGCCGCCTCGGCGGGGATGGCCCGTCAGACCGCGGCCGCCATTCTGGGGGAGTGGCGGAAGGCTGGGTGGATCTCCACCGACCGGGGCCGGCTTTCGGTGCTGGACCTGGACTGCCTGCTGGACCTGATTATGAACAGCGAGCTGCGCTGCTAGACAGAACGAAAATCAGGGGACCGGTTCCCTGTGGAATCGGTCCCCCTTCTGCCGTTGCGGGGCGAAAGATAGAATATTTTGAAAAACTTGGCGTTCTGTCAGATTTCTGACAGACGCCTATCCTTTTTTTGTGTAGATTAACCGTACAAGGCGCAGAGCAAGGGGATGGCAGAGCCGACGGACACTGTTTGACATGGCCATGAAAAATTTTGCCCTGTCGATATGCGAAGTTTCCTCTCTGTACTGATTTCCGAAGGAACGCAGCCGGCTGTCTGGCGCGGCATGACCGAACTGAAAAGGAGACACGACTATGAATCAGGAACAATTCAAAGAACTGACCGGACTGTATAAGGTTCCCGTATATTGGGACCGCCGTTACACCAAAAACCTGGACCAGCTCTCCAAGCCCATCTACACGGTAGCCCTGGAGAGCGATGTGGAGATTGTCCTGCGGGACGGCTGCAGGATCTACTGCGACGTGTACCACCCCGCCGAGATTGAACGGGCCCCCGCCCTGATCGCCTGGTCGGCCTACGGCAAGGAGATGCAGGCCATGCGCCACGGTCCGCTGCCCGGAAAGTCCAACTATTTCGACCACTCCCTGGAGGCGGGCGATATGGACTTCTATGTCCAGCGGGGCTACACCTTCATCATCCCCAACCCCCGGGGCATCGGCAAGAGCGAGGGGGAGTTCTATGGCATCTACAACCCCCAGGAGCAGGAGGATGTCTACGATGTGGTGGAGTGGGCCGGCACGGAGTGCAAGTGGGGCGACGGCAAGGTGGCCCTCCACGGCTACAGCTACTTCGGCATCATCCAGCCCCTGGTGGCGGCCCTCCAGCCCCCCCACCTGACCTGCATCATGCCTTTGAGCTACACGGACGACTACTATCAGCACGGCCACTACGGCGGCGTGGCCAACACCTACATGAATATGTACTGGGAGCTGTGCCCCTCCAACAACCCGGTGCCCTGGACCCTCCACGAGGAGGGGGAGGAGCAGACCAAGGAGCGCATCGCCCAGGCCCAGGAGGACCCGGATATCGCCATCAACTCCTTCTTCAACAAGATCTTCACCACCTGGCCCCCAAAATACCACACCTTCTACCTGGACTATCTGATTCACCCCAACGAGGATGACTTCTGGAAGGCCCGCTCCATGAAGTACAAGTATGACAAGCTCACCGTGCCCACCTACTTCAAATGCGGCTGGGCCCCCACCGGACGGTGGAGCGCCCCGGTGTTCAACGCCATGAACTCCCAGGACACCAAGTGCTATAAGCGCTGCGGCGTGATGGAGGGCTACAACGGCATGGAGCTGCCCTACCGCTTTATGGATGAGGAGTGCCTGCGGTGGTACGACCACTGGCTGAAGGGTGTCGACACCGGCATCACCGAGGAGCCCCCCATGAAGCTGAACATCATCGGCCGGGGCTACCGCTATGAGCACGAGTACCCCCTGGCCCGCACCGACTGGAAGAAGCTGTATCTCCACACCTTCCACCAGCTGCGGTGGGAGCCGCCGGTGGAGGGCAAGCTGCCCCCCGACAGCTTTACCCACCGGCCGCCCCACATCACCACCGAGGTGGAGACCCTGTGCTACCGCACCGACCGGCTCAGCCAGCCCACCGAGTTTACCGGCCCCATCGAGCTGCACCTCTTTGCCGCCATCGACGCCCCCGATGCCAACATCATCGTCAAGCTGTGGCAGATTACTGCCGGCGGCACCCGTATGCCCGTCTGCCGCACCGGCCAGCTCAAGTGCAGCTACCCCCTGGACGAGGAGCAGAGCCAGATCGGCCGGCCTGTCCACGACTATTCCAAGCGGGTGCCCATTACCCCCGGCGAGATCAGGGAGTATGTGATTGAGGTCAACCCCATCGGCATGGTGTTCCCAGCCGGGTCCTCCATTGAGCTGGAGATCAAGGCCATGGACAACTTCGAGCACCAGGACGGCGCCTGGGAGGGCAAGATGAGCCACCTGGGCCCCATCCCCAGCTGCAATACCGTCAACTATAAGATCTACCGGGATGCGGATTATCCCTCCTATATCCTGCTGCCCTACATTCCATACACCCCCGCCGAAAACTGGCTCCAGCCGGTGTGCGACGACAATATTGTCATCGGAGGCAGCGGAAAGGGCGCGACCCATTAACTTAGTCCGCCGGCTCCCACCTTGGGCGGGAGCCGGCGGCATATTCAGGAAAGGCTGAACTACTATGCCCACTTATACATGGAGCTTCGCCCAGAGCTTTTTGATCTTTCTGATGATCGTGTTTGCCTCGCAGAGCCTGGCCGCATGGCTGCGCTCCCTGGTTCCCATGCCCCTGTTTTTCGGCGTGTTCTTTGCCGGGGGCTTTGCCCTGGGCTGGCTGCCCCGAGATCTGCTGCTGGCCTCCAACATGGTGGCGGTGGGCACCATCGCCTTCAATGTGCTGGTGATTCACTCGGGCACCATGGTGGACCTGGCCCTGGTGAGGGTGAAGCGGAAGGAGGCGCTGACGGCGGTGGGTTCCGCGCTGGTGATGACGGCGGTTCTGCTGCTGGTGCTGCCCCCCCTCATCGGCAGGGACCTGGCCCTGCTGGTGCCGGGGGCCGTGGTGGGGGGCGGGGCCTCCTGCGCCATCGGCTCCCGCTGGGTGTCCGGCATCCGCCCCGATATCTCCTTCTTTCCTTGGATGATCTTTATGTTCCAGGGTCTGTTCTCCGTCCCGGTGGTAACCTGGGCGCTGAAAAAGGAGAGCGCCCGTTTGGTGGACGAGCTGTCGGCCCAGCCAGCCGCCCCTCCCGGGGGAAGACCCGGCCCTGTGGCCCCCGCCTTCGGCCCGGTGGCGAGGATTCCCCAGGTCTACAAGACCCCAGCCTATTACCTGGGGCTGATTATGGCGGCGGCGGTTTTGAACTACGCCCTTCAGGGTACGGTTCTGGCCGGAATGAACATCAACCTGAATATTACCGCCCTGCTGCTGGGGATTCTGGCGGGCAATCTGGGCCTGATAGACCGGGCTCCCCTGTTTAAATGTGACAGCTACGGCCTGTTGATTCTCAGCCTGATGGGGCTGATGGCCAACAATCTGGCCAACACGCCTCTGGATACCCTGCTGTCTCTGACGGCGCCCGTGTTGATTGCCCTGGCCGCCGGAACGGCTGTCTTAACCGCCTGCGGCGCGGGCTTTGCCAGGCTGCTGGGGATGAGCCCCTATGAGGGGATCATTCTGGCGATGAACAGCGTGATGGGTTTCCCGGTGAATCAGATGCTGGTGAGCCAGGCGGCAGCCAGTGCGCCGGAACATCTGCGGGGTGCGCTTACCGGCCGGCTGACGCCCCTGCTGGGCCTGGGCACCATGCTGGTCTCCAATGGGGTGTCTATTTTTACAATCAGCATCCTGGTCTCCTTTGTCAAATGAGGCCGGGGAAGAGTCTGCCCTCTGGGTAAGCTGGATTTTCCAGGGAGATAAAAAACCTCGCCAACCGGCGAGGTTTTTTATCTTATTTCAGCAGCTGTCCTACGTCCTCTGTTCCCCGCTTGCCGTGCGTGCGCAGGGCCTGGGAGGGCTGGAGGAGGATGGACTGCCTCATATCCTTCAGAAGGGTGCTGGCCGTGCCGTCGTCCCGCACAGTGCCGAAATACTGGCAGACGCTGGAGAGACCGCCGAAACTCTGCTCCAGCTGGCTGTACAGCGTGTCGTACACCCCCTGGATCTGGGCGACCCAGCGGCGGTCCGCGTCCAGGGTGATTTCGGCCTCCTGGGCGGCCTGACGGGTGGAGAAGTCCAGAGTGTCCAGCTGCAGCGCCCGGGAGGAGAGGCGGAACTGGGGCAGGGTTACAGAGTCCTCGCCTATGCGCAGACAGACGCCCGTCCGGGTTGAGAGCCGGGCGGTTCCAATGTCCGCGCCGCCGGATATGAGGACCTGTCCGCAGCCGCCGAAGAGGCAGGCTCCGATGTCCGCCCCAGGGTTGCCGCCCAGGGCCTTTGTGATCCGGGCGGTTCCGGTAATCAGGATGTCGCCGCACTCCCCCTGAACGCCGGCGCCGATGGCGGCGGCGTGACAGGTGGCTGAGGCGGTGACCGTGCCGCCCCGGATGACAATGTCACCCACCGGAGCCCCCAGCCCTGCGCCAATGCCGGCGCCGCCGCTTTTGCCGCCGGTGGAGGTGACTGTGCCGCCGGTCATGGTAATCGGCCCCATAAAGCCCCGCTTACCGGCGCCGATGCCTGCGCCGCCGCCGGTCCCCGCGGCGGTGATGACGCCGCCCAGGATAAAAATCCGGCTGCTCTGGATTCGGCTGCCGCCGCTGTCCCGGCCGATGCCCGCGCCGTCGGCGCCGCCGATGGCGGTGAGGGTTCCGATGGGCGCGTCACTTCCGGCGGGGAGACGGGCGCTGTCGATGTGCAGGGTGGTGCCGTCCCCCAGGGAGATGCCGGCGCAGCCGGCGCCGCTCTCAAAGATGTTATCCGTTCCGCCGTCCAGAAGGAGGGTTATGTCATTTTCACAGCCCAGGCTCAGCGCCCTGCCGGAGGAAACCCGGCAGACAACGCCGCCCAGGGTCAACTCCATAGCGCCGATGCGGTCGGCCAGAGAAATCCTGCCGCTGAAGGGGCTGCAGGCCGCGTCCGTTCCGGGGCCGCCGGCGACGGCGGTCACCTGAGAGGACAGGATATGGAGCGTGTGGGACTCCTCCTCGTAGATCCAATCCCGTCCTGCCTCGCCGCCGGTGATGGTGAAGGGGTTGGGATACATGGATATCTCCTCAAACGCCTCGGTCTGCCGGTTCCAGAGCAGGTACGCGTAGCGGGTTTTGGGGCGTCCGGCCTGGTCTCTGCCCTGGATGACCAAGGTGTGGATGGGGGAGCCCTGATCCCCCCTGGCCAGCCAGAGCCGGGCGGGGTCGGGGAGGTGATTGGCCCAGAGGGACAGCTTGGTGCCGTCCGCCGACAGGGAGGTGATGCCGCTCCAGCCGGGAAGGAGGGCCTTCCAGACGAGATCGAAGAACTCCATTGGCCTTCCGGCGGCATCCCGCACGCTGTCCGCCGGGGCTGCCAGAAGGACGGGGCCGTCTGCCAGCACGGGGACCGCCAGGGTGGTGGGCCGGTCCTCCCCTTCGACTGCCGCCGCTGTGCCCGGAGCAAGGTGGAGAACACCTCCCACTTGGCTGTGGAGAACGCCGATTTTCAGCTGTCCGCCGCCCAGCGTGAGCGAGGTCTTTTCCCCCAGCCGGAGCTGCTCCACCGTGCTGTCCCCCGTGCTGAATACCTGGGGAGCGGGGCCGTCCGCCATGAGCAGCGGCAGGCGCGCGGACTGGAGGGTTACCCTTCCGGAGCCGGTGAGAAGAACCGTCCCCTGCGCGGTTCCCCGGAGAATCACATCCGCCGGCCCGTCAATGGTCAGCACCCCGGAGGAGGAGTCGTAGGATACCCCGGAGAGGTCGCGGCCCATCACCTGCAGCCCTCCCAGCTGAAGGGTGGAGGCCGGACCTGGGGCGGCCTCGGCCGGGGCAGGTGCGTCCGCACTGCCTCCCAGCTCCGGAATGGCGGGGGCTTCAGCCCCCTGTACGGCGTTGAGCAGGCCCATGAGAAGCTCCAGATTCATCCCCTCCATCCCCGGGAAAAGGGAGACCATCGGGAGCGTGGGGACGGGAGAGGCTCCGCTGTCGGACAGCAGCAGGTTGACGAGAAAGTCCTGGAGCCCCGGGGCGGTGCCGCCGGCGAATTGCTCCTGAAAATCCAGAATACTGGTAAATTTTCCGTCGGTGAGAAGGGAGACGGCCTGATCGGGCGGCATCCCTTCGGCCACCTTTTCCAGCAGACGCTGGAGCCCCTCCAGCGCCTGGATGGGGTCCAGCTCACCCGAGAGGTCGCTGCCGGCGATGACCGCGCCCAGGTACAGGGCGGCCAGGTAGCCGACGGTGTCGCTGTCCTCCGGGGAGATGTTCGCGATGGCGGCCAGTAGCTGTTCGGGGCTGGCGGTTTTGTCCAGCCCCAGCCGGGCCAGCAGCTGCTCCGGGGTGAGGGGGGACTGGACCATTGCCCGCATCAGCCAGTCGGGCAGGGGCTGGACCAGGGCCTGGCGGTCGGCGGTCTCACCGGTGACGGCAAAGAGCAGGGTCTCCAGCCCGTCCTCGATGCCGGCGCCCTCGTCAAGAAACAGCTGGGTGTCTCCGGTGGAGGCGCTGCCCACAATCCGGTCGATCTCCTTTAAAAGCCGCTCCAGCTCTGCCTGGAGGGCGGCGCGGTCGGGCTCCCCCTCGCCGGCGGCACTCCGGGCCAGCTCGGCCATGCGCTCCAGGCCGTCCTGTACCTCGGCCAGGGCGGCCTCACCCCTCTGGAGGGTCCGGCGGCTCTCGCGGGAGTGGCTTTCGGCCTGACTGACCCTGGTCATCAGCTGGCGCAGGGTCTCTGATATGGTGAAGCCAGGGGCCTTTGCCACACCCTGGCTCCGGCTGCTCCCGGTCTGCTTTTCCGTTTTGACCTGATATCGGGGGACGGTAAATCCCCTGTTTCTGCGTATTGCCAATTCACCCATTCCGGCCGCCTCCTTCCGCCCATCGGCAGATCATTGAAAATTATTTGGTCTCTATAGATATCGTCAAATTGTATGGAAAAGATAACCCGGCGTTTGATTTCCCGCCAGGTTAGATGTTTTTTACAAAACCGGAGGGAAAAAAACTCCCTTTTACCCTCTAGTATCGGGGGAGAAAATCACGTATAATGGAGAAATCAGAGAGGAGGAATTATTTTTTATGGATCATCCATTTGCTGACATCCAATACTGCGAGGAGCTGTTTAATCGCTTTTACGATGTGGGCGGCCTGACCAGCGGCGGTGTGACCCGGCTTGGATATACACAGACAGAGGACCAGATGCACGAGATTTTTTCGCTTCTGGGCAGAGATCTGGGCTGCGAGAGCTTCCAGGACGAGGTGGGCAACACCTATGTGGGCAGTACGGCCCGGGACGGGTATTATCTCATCGGTTCTCACCTGGACTCTGTGATTGACGGCGGGCGCTACGACGGTGTGGCCGGCGTGATCGCGGGCTTGATGGTTCTGCGGTGGGCCCGGGAGGAGGGCCTGCCCGTCCCCGTGCGGGTGGGGGCCTTCCGCTGTGAGGAGTCCAGCAACTTCGGCTGCTGCACCATCGGCAGCGGGCTGGTCACCAAGGAGCTGCACCGGCAGCGGGTGGCCGGGCTTGTGTCCAGAGGGGGAGAGACGCTGGAGTCCATCTTTGAGAGCAGGGGCTACAGCCTGGACCCGCCCCGGATTTCCGGGCTGTCCGGCTATCTGGAACTGCACATTGAGCAGGGCAAGGTGCTGGAGGAGTCGGGAACCGCCATCGGAATTGTGCAGACCATCGCGGGCCCGCGCCGCTTCAAGCTCTATCTGCGGGGACTGGCCGAGCACTCCGGCGCGACCCCCATGGCCCTGCGCAGCGACGCCATGTGCGCCGCAGCGGAGCTGATTCTGGAGATTGAGCGCCTGGGAAACAAGGAGGCGGCCTATCAGACGGTGGCCACTGTGGGGGTGGTGAACAGCCGTCCCAACGTGATGAATGTGATTCCCGGAGAGGTGGAGCTGGGCGTGGATATCCGGGGGATCGACCTGACCAGCCTGGACCGCATCGAGGCGGAGATCAAGGACGCGGCCCGGCGGATCTGCGCCCGGAGAAATATTGAGTATATGGAGGAGAAGCTCAGCGAGTTCCCCCCGGTGAATATGAGCGGAGATGTACAGATGGGCCTGGAGCGGGCGGCGCAGCATCTGGGGGTCAGCAGCCGGCGGATGATGAGCGGAGCGGGACATGACGCCATGGCCTTCCCGGCCCTGTGTGAGACGGGGATGGTCTTTATCCCATGCCTGCGGGGCATCTCCCACAACCGGGCGGAGTTTGCCAGCCTGTCCAGCATCTGCGACGGAGCCCGGGTCATCTATGAGTATTTGAAAGGAGCGGCGGTATGATTCTGATTAAAAACGGCCGTATGGTGGACCCGGCTTCCGGGATCGACGAGGCGCTGGACGTGGTGCTGGAGGACGGCAGGATCAAGGCACTGGGAAAGTTCCCCAAGACCGAGGCCTATGAGGAGGTCATTGACGCCGCAGGGAAGATTGTGGCCCCGGGGCTGGTGGATATCCACGTCCACTTCCGGGACCCCGGCCTGACCTATAAGGAGGATATTGTCACCGGCGCGGCGGCCGCCGCCGCAGGTGGCTACACCACGGTGGTGTGCATGGCCAACACCAAGCCGGTGGTGGACTCGGTGGAGACCCTGTCCGACCTGCGGACCCGGGCCCGGGAGCTGCCGGTACAGGTGCTCAACGCGGCGGCGGTGACCAAGGGCCTGAAGGGGGAGGAACTCACCGACATGAGAGCCCTCCGGGCGGCGGGCGCCGCCGGCTTCACCGACGACGGCATCCCCATTGCCGACACCGCCCTCCTCTTCGAGGCTATGAAGCGGGCGAAGGAGCTGGATGTGCCCATCAGCCTCCACGAGGAGGACCCCGCCCTGATCGCCAGCGCCGGGATCAACCAGGGGGCGGTCTCACGACAGCTGGGGGTGGGCGGGGCGCCCGCCCTGGCGGAGGAGGCCCTGGTTGCCCGGGACTGCGCCCTGGCTTTGCGGGCCGGCGCGAGGGTAAACATTCAGCATCTGAGCAGCCGGGTCTCGGTGGATATCATCCGGGCCATGAAGGGGCTGGGGGCCAGCGTGTTCGCCGAGGTGACCCCCCAGCACTTCTCTCTGACCGAGCGGGCTGTTGTGGAGCGGGGCACCCTGGCGAAGGTGAACCCGCCTCTGCGGGAGGAGGCTGACCGCTACGCCCTGATCCGGGGGCTGAAGGATGGCACCATCGACTTTATCGCCACCGACCACGCCCCCCACAGCCGGGAGGAGAAGGAGCGGGACCTGAATCAGGCCCCCAGCGGCATGATCGGGCTGGAGACCGCCCTGGCCCTGGGAATCACCAACCTGGTGCGCAAGGGCCATCTCACCATGCTCCAGCTGCTGGAGAAGATGACCGTCAATCCCGCCCGGTTCTACAAGCTGGGCTGCGGCACGCTGAAGGTGGGCGGGCCCGCCGATCTGGTGATCTTTGACGAGCGGGAGCGGTGGACGGTGGAGGCGGAGGACTTCCGTTCCAAGTCGCGCAACTCCCCCTTCCTGGGCATGGAGCTGTATGGAAGGGTGCACTATACCATCTGCGGCGGACGGGTTGTCTTCCGCCGGGAACCGAAAGAAAAATAAAGAGATTGCAGGAGGATTTATGGCAAAGATTTTAGAAAACCGTGTGGTGGCGGACGACTTCTGCCTAATGAGAGTGGAGGCGGACAACGATGCGAAGATGGGCCAGTTTTACATGCTGCGGGCCTGGGACAGCTTTCCGGTCCTATCCCGGCCCATCAGCGTGTTCGATTCGGACGGCAGAACGGTCAGCTTTCTCTACAAGGTGGTGGGCCAGGGGACCGAGCGCTTCCGGGACCTGAAGCCGGGGGAGGAGATCAGGCTGGACGGCCCCCACGGCAACGGATTCCCTGATGTCCAGGGGAAAATTGCCCTGGTGGGCGGCGGTGTGGGCATCGCCCCGCTGTATCTGCTGGCCAGAGAGCTGAAAAAAAACCACCCGGACAGCAGGGTGGACGTCTATCTGGGCTTCTCCGGCCAGCCCATGCTGGTGGAGGAGTATGAGCGGGTTGCGGACAGCGTGACGGTGAATGTGGGCGGCTTTATCACCGACGACATAGACCCCGCCGGCTATGACGTGATTATGACCTGCGGGCCGGAGGTCATGATGCGGGTGCTGTATCAGAAGTGTGTGGATACCGGGGCCGGGGCCAAGGTCTATGTGTCGATGGAGAACCGGATGGCCTGCGGAATGGGGGCCTGCCTGGTGTGCACCTGCAAGACAAAGAGCGGAAACAAGCGGGCCTGTAAGGACGGCCCGGTGATGGAAGGCTGGGAGGTGTTTGGATGAGCAAGCGGTTAGAGACGGTTTTCGCCGGTGTGACCTTTAAAAATCCGGTGGCCCTGGCCTCGGGGACCTGCGGCTTCGGCAGGGAGTTCAATGAGTACTTTGACATTCAGCGGCTGGGCGGCCTGTGCTCCAAGGGGCTGACCCTGAACCCCTGCCCAGGGAACGACGGCATCCGGGTGTGGGAGACAGCCAGCGGTATGCTCAACAGCGTGGGGATGGAGAATCCCGGGGTCCGCAGCTTTATTGAGCGGGACCTGGAGTGGGTCAACGGGCTGGATCTGGTGAATATTGTCAATCTGGGTGGCCACTGCGAGGAGGACTACCTGGAGGGAGTGGCGCTGCTCAATGACCACCCGCTGGACCTTCTGGAGCTGAATATCTCCTGCCCCAACACAAAGAACGGCTGTATGAGCTTCGGCCTCCAGGCGGACATTGCCCGGGAGCTTGTGCGGAAGGTGCGGGCCGTCTGCCGGCACAAGCTGGTGGTAAAGCTCTCCCCCAACGCGGAGAATATTACCGCCCTGGCCCGGGCCTGCCAGGAGGAGGGGGCCGACGGCATCTCCCTCACCAACACCTTTCAGGCCATGGCCATCGACCTGAAGCGGCGCAAACCGGTCTTTGACAACGTATACGCCGGCCTGTCCGGCCCGGCTATCAAGCCCATCTCCCTGCGGATGGTGCACCAGGTGGCCCACGCGGTGTCCATCCCGGTGATGGGCCTGGGGGGAATTACCACCTGGCAGGATGCCATTGAGTTCATTATGGCGGGGGCCGCCGTGGTGCAGATTGGGACAGGCTCCTTTATGAACCCCGCCCTGGCGCTGGATGTGATCGACGGCATGGAGCGGTATCTGGAGGAGAATAACATCGAAAATATTTCGGAAATTTGCGGGATTATTTGAGAACGAGCGGACGCGCCGGACCTGAGGAGGCCCGGCGCATCCGCCTTTTGAGGGAGAGGATCAATATTGATTCAAAAAATCGCCGATGGCGTCCTTGGCCGCCTGCTCCACCATCTTGTCGATGGAGGTGCCGATGACAAGGATGTTGACGCCTGTCTCTTTGAAGGCCCTGTAGTTGGTGAGGTTGATTCCGCCCTCCCCCAGTGTGGGCACCTTGACGGCCCCGACCATGGCGCACAGCCGTTCCTTGAGCACAGTGGGGATTTGCCCGGCCTCAACGCCCTCGTAGCTCATGCCGGTCATCATGCCGATCATATCGGTGCCGACCGATTCCATCTGCTTTGCCACACGCTCCACCTCCTCGGGGGTCTGGGCGGGCAGGCCGAAGATGTGGCGGTCTGTGGGCAGACCAATGTAGGCGTCAATGCACAGGCCGTATTTATGCGCCAGCTTGACAATGTCCTCCAGGTCCCGGATGGAGGATTTGTGGGTGTGGATGCCGTTGGCACCGGCAAGGGACATCTTTTCCATATCCTCATCCGTCAGGATGACCGGCTGCCGCTCGGTGAAGCTGCCTGGAATGCCCACAGTGATGTAAATATCGTCCCCCACCACAGCGCGTACGCCCCGGGTTACCTCCGCCATTTGGTCGATGGAAATCTCGTGGCGGAAGTTCTCAGCGTCGTGCATCGCGGTGATGCCCCGGTGGCCTCGGGCCAGCACAACGGCGGGATGGTTGGGCTCCAGCATGGATGCCCCCGCTTCAACGGCCGCGCGGGCGAGCCGGGCGTCATCGCCGGTGATGCCCGTGCTCAAAATGGTGTGTCCGTTTCCTTTCTCAATCGCTCTGTGGACGATCTCCATGCTGCGCTGTATTTTCAGCTCCATATCATGACAGATCATAGATATGCCTCCTTTGGTTTGTTGATTTGTTTATATGATTTCAGGTGGATTTGGGAACTCAGGTCTGTGGGGCCTTTTTTCGGTCAGTCAGGTTGGCCAGCAGGGTGAGGGCGAAGGCCGAGCCAAGGGCGATGGCCATGCAGAGAATTGTCTGCACGATTTTTTCGTTGGAGACGAAGGGGGCCACAAAGCAGGGGACGTATGCGGTGCATTTTACATTGAACGCCCCTACAGCGAGGCCAGAGAGGGTGGCCGCCGCGATTGCGGCCGCGAATACCTTTTTACTGGCAAACATAAAGGGGTATGCCGCCTCTACAAAGGTGCCGAATACCAGATTCACGAAAAGGTTGGGGATGCAGGCGATGCGGTCGCTTTTGCTCCTGGGGGCCACGATGTTCGCCAGTTGGATTCCGGCGCACACCATGACCAGGCTGCACAGGTCCACCGCCCCCAGGAAGCTGAAGCCCTGAGACTCCATCTCCAGCAGGACTATGGGCAGAATGGCCGCATGGTAGACGCCGCCCATGATGGCAAACCAGATGGCAAAGCCCGCGATCAGGCCGGCAACGGTGCCATTGTAGTTGGTTGCCCAATCGATGGCGGCCTTGATGCTGTTGCCCGCAGCCAGGGCCACCGGCGCTATGGCAAATTTGCCCACCAGTCCGGCGAGGAGGCCGCCCAGGCCGCCGGCCGCGATATTGGTTGTTGTGCCGGGGACCCGGTGGCTGAAGCAGAACTGGCTGATATAGTAGACAAGAATGCCGGAGATAATGCCTACCGCAATACCGCCGATGATGCCGCCGTCCACCGCCATAGAGCCGCTGACGATACCCGCTACAATGCCGACCTCGTCCATGCCGGAGATTTGTTTGGCGGCAATAGCGGCGACAATGATGGGCAGAATACCCACCAGGGCGTCGAATACCCCGCTCAGGCCTTCAAGGCCGGGAACCTTGCTGACAGCGAGACAGATGGCCATGGCAATAAAGCCAGGCATGGACGCCATCATGATACCACGAAAATTGATTCTTTTCCAGACACTTCCCTCCTCCTGCTTTACGGAGGAGGAGCCGATAACCGGCCGGTACTTAATATTCCACTCCTTGGAGAAGGCGGCAATGGCGGATACGGCACGGGTGCGGTTTGTTGTTCCTGTGGTGCCGGAGGCGGCGATGACCCTGCAGCCCAGCGACTGGGTGTCAGCCATGGAGGTTCCGCCGGTTCCCGCCACAGGTACGTTCATCTCCGCGGCCGCGCGCAGCGCTTCGTGGTTGATCCCCTTGGGGTCACAGCTCATCAGCATGATTCCGTCGATCCCTCCGGCGCGGATCATGGAGGCCAGTTTTTTGTCGTGTTCCTTTGCCTGTTCGTTGATTTGCTCCAGCGTGTTTTCTTCGCTGGCCGCCAGGGTGCCGTCCTCCTTCAGTGTATAGAGCCTTGCCTTGGCGCTCATGGAGATGCCGTCCATGCTCCCGGAGGTTCCGACAAACTGGATATATGCCAGTTCAATCCCCGCGGAGTTGGCCTGGTTGAATATCTCCTTCATCATGCCCTGAGGATCGCTGCCGCCTTGATTGTACAGGTTGCCGCCGCTGCTTCCCAGAACAGCTAATCGTTTCATGGGACTTCCTCCTAACGATTTATTTTCTTTGATGCAAGATGATAAGGGTTTCAGGTTGTGACCGGATCCGGATCCGTCATCTGACGGTATTATTCTATTTTAATTATACGTATATTTCAATCTGCATTTGCAACAATGATTTCATTGCGGAAATGTCTTAATTGCACATAATTAAATCGTATTTTTGCGGAATGTATGCATATATTTCACAACAAATGTATGGGTTTCCAGCGAGCCTCTCTTGACAAGTCCCCGGACTTGTGATATTTTGAATCTGTCAGATTTTAAAAATATGTACTTTATGTGGAGCTGCACTATGGTTGATCCTCAAAAAGCGAAGTACCAATATTACAAGATATATCTGCATATCAAGTCACAGATCGAAAACGGGGATTTTGACTTGGGGCAGCAGCTTCCGGTGGAGGCCGAGCTGCAGAAGCACTACGCGGTGAGCAGAGATACCATCCGCAAGGCACTGCGGGAGCTGGAGCTGGAGGGGTTTATTACCCGCCGCGCTGCGGTGGGCACCTTTGTCAGACAGAAGAAGTCTGACTACCAGCTGTCATCTATGACAAGTTTTACAGAGCAGATGCGCAGCCGGGGAATTGAACCCTCTTCGCAGCTGGAGCGAATTGAGCTGCAGACAGATGTGAAGAGCTCCGTTAGAGAGCAGCTCCTGATGAAGGAGGGCGACCGGTGTTATGTTATTTCCCGTGTCCGTAAGGGCAACGGAACCCCGATGGCCTATGAGAAGACCTATATTCCCTACTCGTTGTGTCCAAATTTGCAGAAATATATAGATGAAGAGGCATCTCTGTATGAGATATATGAAAATGTCTACCACTTGAAGATCGGCAGCGGGAGAATTCGTCTGGAGGCCGCTATGCCCAACGCCAAGCTGCAGGCAGTATTGGGACTGACGAAGGAGTCGCCTGTGCTGTATATGAAATGTCTCGGCTGTTTGACAGACAATACCCCTTTTTACTATGTAGACTGCTACTATATTGGGGAAAAATACTTTTTTTCCACCAATGTATTTCGTGCCGGTACACAGAAGGGGCCTCCTGTTCCGGAGTACGGCGAGACGAGGAAAAATGTATAAACAGCGGGTCCATTTTTCAATACTGAAAAATGGACCCGCTGCTTTCACTGTGACGCTTAGACTTAGTATTATCCTTTGACAGAGCCGGCAGTGACCCCCTTGATGATGGATTTGGACAGGAAAATGTACACCACCATGACGGGCAGAATGGCCAGCAGGATGAACATGTAGACCTTGCCCAGGTCGAATTTGGAGTAGTCCGCCGACCGCAGCTGGGCGATCATGATGGGAACTGTTTTCAGCTCCGCCTTGTCCAGCAGCAGGGCGGGGAGGAAGTAGTTGTTCCAGGACTCCACAAAGGAGAAGATCATCTGAACGGCCAGGGCGGGCTTGAGCATGGGCAGAATGATGCGGTTGAAGGTATAAAACTCGTTGGAGCCGTCCACCCGGGCGGCGTCTATGATCTCCATGGGCAGGGTGCTCTCCATGTACTGCTTCATGTAGAAGAATACGATGGGGGCGGCGATGCTGGGGAGAATCAGGGGCAGGTAGCTGTTGGTCAGATGGAACTTGTAGCACAGCTGCACGAATCCGGCGGCGGAGACCTGCTTGGGAATGACCATAACCGCCATGATGAAGGTGAAGGCAGCTTTTTTCAGCCTGAAGTCGTAGGCGTGCAGTCCATAGGCTGTCAGGGCGGAGAAGTAGGTGGTCAGCAGGGCGGTGCAGGAGGCCACAAAGAAGCTGTTGAGCATACCCCGGGGGATATTGATGGAGGCGTCGTTCCAGGCGTTTTTCAGATTGGTCAGGAAATTGCCCTGGGGCAGGAACTTGAAACCGCCCTGGAGGTCGGCGTTGGTGCGGCTGGCGTTGATAATAAGCATATAGAAGGAGAACAGGCACAGCACAGTGAGGAAAATCAGGATGGTGTAGACCACCCCGCGGCTGATGGCCAGCATAAGGCGGGCTTGACGGCCCTCGTCCAGGTTTTTATTTGTCATGTTGTCCTCCTCCTTACCCGTCCTGTGGCTTGGTCAGGAATTTGAATACCACCAGGCTGAGGGCGCCGGTGATGATAAAGATAATGACCGAGATGGCGCCGGACATGCCGTAGTTTTTGCTGGCGCCCAGATAGTTGTTCAGGTACATAATCAGAGTTGTGGAGGAGCGGTTGGGGGTGCCTAGCCCGTTGGTAAGCACCTGCGGCACGTCGAACATCTGCAGGCCGCCGATGAGGGCGGTGATGACAGTGTAGATCAGGATGGGCATCAGCAGGGGCAGCGTGACCCGGAAGAACACCTGGATGGATTTGGCCCCATCCATAACGGCCGCCTCAAACAGGCTCTGGTCGATGCCCATGATGCCCGCCATAAGCAGAATGGTGGTATTGCCGAACCACATGAGGAAGTTCATCAGGCAGATAAGCCCCCGGACGGTAAACTTCATAGCGAAGAAGTCGATCACATGGTCGGACCAGCCCATCTGCACAATCAGCTGGTTCACCGGGCCCACATTGGAGAACAGGGTAAAAAACAGCATGGAGAAGGCGGAGGCCATAATCAGGTTGGGCATATAGATGACCGCCTTGAAGAAGGCCTGCCCCTTGATCTTCAGCCGGGTGCTGGTGAAAAAGATGGCCAGCAGCAGGGCAATGATGATCTGGGGGATGGCGCCGCCCAGCCACAGAGCGACGGTGTTGCCGGTATATTTCAGGATATCGATGCTGCCGTTGGAGTCGGGAGTGAAGAGCGTGATGTAGTTCTTCAGCCCCACAAAGTCCGGACCAATCTGGGTCAGGCCCTCCCGGTAATTTTCAAAAAAGCTGTTATAGATGGTCAACACCTGGGGGGTGAGGTGGAAAATTGCGTAGGTGATGAAAAAGGGGGCGATGAAGATGTAGCCCCACTTGGCGTAGCTGACGCTTTTGCGGCGTGGGGTGCTGAGCTTTTTGGGCCTGTCCATGGCGGATTCCTCCTTTTGTTTCATAGTGCGCCGGATGTGGGCTGAGGCAAGGCTTGCGCCTTGCCTCAGCCGGTAGGTACCGCGCGGTCAGGCGGCAGTTATGTTGCTCAGGGGGTGACGATGCGGGGATACTTCTCGTTGATGTACTTGTAGAAGTTGCTCATAGCCTGCTCCTCGGTGACGGTGCCCTTGCAGTACTCGCGCCAGTTGGCCTGGAGGCCCTCGTTGAGCAGCTGGTCATAGACGGTCTGGTTCTCAAACTTGATATTGCCGGCCATCTCAGCGAACATGGCGGTATCGTTCTGGCCTCCCAGGAAGGCGTTGCCAAAGTTGGGGTCGTTGGCGTACTTGGCGTTGACGGCCTGGTTGTTGGAGAACTGGGCCTCCTTCTCCACCAGCATGGAGCAGACCTCCTCGTCATTGATGAAGGTGTTCATGATGTCGGCCAGCATGGTGGGATTGTCGGAGCCGGAGGCGGCCAGCAGCCAGGTGCCGCCCCAGAAGTGGGCCTGGGGGCCCTCACAGATGGCCCAGTCGCCGGAGCAGCCCTTGTCGGGATCCTGGGCGTTGCCCATGGAGAAGTTGAAGTACCAGGCGGGGCCAAAGTAACACATGGCCTTGCCGTCGGCAAACATCTGGGCGGTGCACTCGTCGGACCAGATGTCGCAGTCCAGGGTGTAGCCCTTGTCGGAGAAGTCCTTGGCCTGCTTCATCCAGGTCTGGATGGAGGCGTCGATCTGCAGGTTGTTGTTGGCGTCCACCCAGGGGGCGGAGACATTGTTGGAGAATACCCGGTAGGTGGCGGCCTCAGAGGCGGTCATAAGATAGCCCTTGGCGGCGGCCTGCTCGGCCACGGCGTTGAACTTGTCCCAGTCGGACAGGGCGGCCTGAACCTCGGCGGGATCGTCGGTGCCCAGCACGTCCTTGGCGATGGAGCGGCGGTAAATCAGGCCGGCGGGGCAGCACTGGAAGGACACGCCCTTCACCACGCCGTTTTCGTCGGAGGCGGCCTGAACGGTATAGGGGTAGGTGTTGGAGAAGTCGGTGACGCCCAGCTTGGTCACATCCTGGGTGGCGCCGTTGTTGGTGTATTTTAGGATATAGTCGGCCTCGGCCAGGAACATATCCACCTTGTCGTCGTCAGCGGCGCCGGCCTGACCCATCAGAGCGGCATCCAGCTTGTCCTGGTAGGCGCCCTCGGTGTTGGGGGTGATGATCCAGTTGACCGTTACACCCTCGGGGACCTTATAATATTTTTCAAAGAAGCCCTTGAACTCCTCGTTCCAGGCGTAGATGTTAAACACCTTGCCCTCCTTCAAGGGGGCGGGGTCGTTGGCGGGGGACGTGCCGGTGGAACCGCTGGTATTTGGAGTGGGATTGCTCCCGCTGTTAGAGGCGGGGGTGCCGCCGCAGCCGGCCAGCAGCGCCAGGGACATAGCGGAGGCCAGGATCAGGGACAGCACTTTTTTAGTTTTACTCGCTTTCATTTTTTCTCCTCCTTAAAAATTTTAAATACATTGTCTTCATGTGTAACCGCGCGGAATGTGCGGATTATCACCGTGATCCGGGGCTTTAGCCCCGGATCAAATGGCCATGGCCATTTGATCCATGAGGTTTATTCCAAGGGAATTTCACCGATGCTCTTTCCCTCGATGAACTGTCCCGGGATGATGATTCTGTCCAGAAGGGTGGTCTTGGGGCGCTCAATCAGTTCCACCAGCCTGGCGGCGGCAGTTTTGCCCAGAACCGTGGTGTCCTGGCGGTAGGTGGTCAGCTTGGGGTTGGTCATGGAGGCCAGGCGGATCCCGTCGTAGCCGGCCACGGAGATGTCCTCCGGAACCCGGAGCCCGGCCTCCGCGATGGCGTTCAGACCGCCAATGCCGGAGAAATCGTCTGTAAACAGGATGCATGTGGGCCGGACGGGCAGGGCCAGCAGGGCCTTGGTTTCCTCCGCGCAGCGCTCCGGATCGTGGTATACGCCCTCCCGGACATACTGATCGGGGACGTTGATGCCCAGCTCGTCGCAGGTCCGGTAGAAGCCGGCCAGGCGGTTGCGGGTAACGGCGGTCATCTCTCCGTGGATGAAGGCGATGCGCCGGTGGCCCTTGCTGTAGGCGTACCGGACCAGGACATCGGTGCCCACCATGTTGTCGGACACCACAGAGATCCGGCCATCGAAGATATAGTCGATGGTGACCACCGGCAGACTGGAGTGAATCAGCTCCAGCACCTGGGGGTCCTGAAAGTCCACACTGGCGATGACCGCGCCGTCTACCCCCCGGTAGCGGCAGTGCTGCAGATAAGTGGTGGGCCGGCGGCCCACATTGCGGTTGATAAAGGTGATGTCGTAGCCGTTGGCCTCCGCCTCCACCTTGAGGCTGTCCAGCATGGAGGAGAAGTACTCATGGGCCAGGCCGCTGCTGCGCTCGTCCACAAAGAGTACGCCGATGTTGTAGGTGCGGTTGGTTTTCAGAGCCCTGGCGGCGGAGTTGGCCAGGTATCCCATCTCATCGGCGATCTGGCAGATGCGCTCCCGGGTCTCAGGGCCGATGTCCTGCTGGCCGTTTAGGGCCTTGCTCACCGTGGCGACCGACACATTGCAGCGCAGCGCGATATCCTTCATAGAGACCATCGGCATCCTCTCCCTCCCTGACGTTTTATGCCGTGTGTGAATTTTGCCGGCCGTTAACTTAATCGTTATCGTAAACTAAGGATAAATCATTCTGCATAAAAAATCAAGTGCTATTTTCTGATTTTGGGGCAAAATATCGAAATTTGTAGGAATTACACAGAGCGAAAAGGAGATAATTGGAAGTTTTGACTAAAAACTTGGACCGGGAACCTGCGGCATGGAGCACATGAGAAGCAAAGGTCAGACGGAGAAAAGAGGATTTTTGAAAAAATGCAGATTTTCCTAAAAAAATCCTTGCATTTTGTGAGAAAATCGGGTATTCTACTTCTGCAATAAGGTGTTGCAACGTTACTTAAACGATTGCGGCCAGGGAATGTTTTTGTCAACGAAGTTTTGGGGAGGGAAGATTGATATGCAATTTGGACACTTTGATGATGAGCGAAGAGAGTACGTGATTGAGACGCCGCGCACCCCGCTGCCATGGGTTAATTATCTGGGGTCAGAGGAATTTTTTGCAATTCTTTCCAATACCGCCGGCGGATACTGCTTCTATAAGGACGCGCGGCTCCGGCGGCTCACCCGCTATCGCTATAACGCCTGTCCCCTGGATGCGGACGGCTTCCATGTGTATGTGCGGGACGGGGAGACGGTGTGGAATCCCGGGTGGCAGCCGTCTCAAACCCCGCTGGACCGCTATCAGTGCCGGCACGGGATGGGGTACACCGTCATTGAGGGGGCGAAGGGGGCGGTGGCCGTTCGGCAGGAGCTGTTTGTCCCCAGAGGAGACAGCTGTCTGCTCATGCGGCTGACGGTGACCAACGAGACGCAGGACACGAAGGAGATCGACCTGTTTCCTTATGTGGAGTTCTGCTTCTGGGATGCCATGGACGACGCCACCAACCTGCAGCGCAACCTGTCCATCGGTGAGGTGGAGGTCTGCGGCAGGGCGATATACCACAAGACGGAGTACCGGGAGCGCCGGGACCACTATGCGGTGCTGTGGGCCGACCGGGACCCGGACGGCTTCGACACCGCCCGGGACGCCTTTATTGGCGTGTACGGCAGCCCCGCTAGGCCGGAGGCCGTGGTGAACGGCGGATGTACCGGCAGCACCGCCCAGGGCTGGGCGCCTGTGGGGGCTATGCAGTTCCATCTGAAGCTGGAGGGCGGAGGAGAGGAGCAGATCATCCTGGGACTGGGCTATGTGGAGAACAGCCAGGAGGAGAAGTGGGCGGCGCCCGGGGTTGTCAACAAGGCCAGGGCGGAGGCCATGATGGACCGGTATGCCGGCGGCGGACACTTCGACGATGCCCTGCGGGCTCTGGGCCGCTTCTGGGAGGGGCTGCTGTCCATTTTCAGCCTCCAGTCCGGGGAGGAGAAGCTGGACCGGATGGTAAATATCTGGAATCAGTACCAGTGTATGGTCACCTTCAACATGAGCCGCTCGGCCAGCTACTTTGAGAGCGGCATGGGGCGGGGGATGGGCTTTCGGGATTCCTGCCAGGATCTGCTGGGCTTTGTCCATATGATTCCCCAGCGGGCGCGGGAGCGGCTGCTGGACATTGCCGCCACCCAATTCCCCGATGGCAGCGCCTACCACCAGTATCAGCCCCTGACCAAGCGGGGAAATCTGGCTGTGGGGAGCGGGTTTAACGACGATCCCCTCTGGATGATCGCCGGTACCGACGCGTACCTCCGTGAGACAGGCGACTGGAGTATCCTGCGGGAGCCGGTTCCTTTTGACAACGACGAGGCGCTGGCTCAGCCCCTGATGGAGCACCTGCGCCGGAGCTTCCGGTATACGCTCACCCACCTGGGACCCCATGGACTGCCGCTGATCGGCCGGGCGGATTGGAACGACTGCCTGAATCTCAACTGCTTCTCTGAGCGCCCGGGGGAGAGCTTTCAGATCACCGGCCCCAGCGAGGGACCGGTGGCGGAGAGCGTATTTATCGCGGGCATGTTCGTAAAGTATGGCCGGGTGTATGGAGACATCTGCCGGCATATGGGCCTGGAGGACGAGGCGGCTGAGGCGGAGCGGGCCGTGCTGGAGATGGAGCAGACCGTGCTCCGCCACGGCTGGGACGGCGCGTGGTTCCTGCGGGCCTATGATGCCTTCAGCCGCCCGGTGGGGAGCGAGTCCTGCGAGGAGGGACAGATCTTTATTGAGCCCCAGGGTATGTGTGTCATGGCTGGGATTGGAACTGCGGGCGGACAGGCGGAGCGGGCGCTGAAAAGCGTGGAGGAGCGGCTGGATACCCAGTATGGCATTATGCTGCAGCAGCCCCCATACTCCGGCTACCGGCTGGAGCTGGGGGAGATCAGCAGCTACCCTCCCGGCTACAAGGAGAACGCCGGAATCTTCTGCCACAACAACCCCTGGATTACCTGCGCGGAGACGGTGCTGGGACATGGGGACCGGGCTTTTCAGGTGTACCGCCGCACCTGCCCGGCCTATGTGGAGGAGTTCAGCGAGATCCACCGGACAGAGCCCTATGTGTACAGCCAGATGGTGGCGGGGCGGGACGCAGCCTCCTTTGGTGAGGCGAAAAACAGCTGGCTTACAGGTACTGCCGCCTGGAGCTTTCTCAGCATCAGCCAGAGCATTTTAGGGATCAGGCCGGAGCTGGACGGTCTGCGGATTGATCCCTGTATCCCCCGGACCTTAAAGGGATACAGGGTTACCCGCGCCTTCCGGGGGGCGGTGTATCAGATTACGGTGGACAATACCGCCGGAGTGGAGCGGGGGATAGCCTCCATCACCGTGGACGGAACCGCTCTGGAGGGGCAGCTCCTGCCCCTGGCGGCGCCGGGAAGCACCGTGTCTGTACAGGTGACGATGGGCGGATGATTTCCAAGCCCTCCGAAAAGGTCCGTGGTCCTTGACATTTATTTGGAATAATGCCATAATTGGGACGGAACGGTCAGGCAGTTCCGCCGGGTGGCGGAGGACCGCAATCGGATAAGGAGGCTGTTATATTATGGGTGACAGAATCAAGAGAATCGGCGTACTGACCAGCGGCGGAGACGCGCCGGGTATGAACGCGGCAGTTCGGGCGGTGGTGCGGACCGCCGTGGGGCAGGGCATCGAGTGTATCGGAATCCGGCGGGGCTGGAGCGGCCTGATCAGCAGCGACTTTGTCCAGCTGGACGGAAACAGCGTCAGCCGGATCATCAACAAGGGCGGCACCATGCTGTATACCGCCCGCAGCGAGGAGTTCATGGACCACACCGGCCGGGAGAAGGCCATTGGCACCTGCAAGCTGCTGGGGCTGGACGGCATTGTGGCCATCGGCGGTGACGGCACCTTCCGGGGGGCGCTGGCCCTGTCCCGCCAGGTGGCGGAGCACGGGAACAAGCTTTCTGTGGTGGGCATTCCCGCCACCATTGACAACGACATCGGCTGTTCCCACTACACCATCGGCTTCGACACCGCCTGCAACACCTGCATTGAGTGCATCGACAAGCTGCGGGACACCATGCAGTCCCACGAGCGCTGCTCCGTGGTGGAGGTAATGGGCCGCCATGCCGGACACCTGGCCCTGTATGTGGGCCTGGCGGTGGGCGCTACCGCAGTGCTGATTCCCGAGCGGCCGGTGGACTTTGAGCGGGATGTGATTGAAAATATCCGGCGGGCCCGCCTGGCCGGCACCACACACTATATGATCGTGGTGGCCGAAGGCGCCGGCAAAGCCTTCTATATCGGCGAACAGATTCATGAGGCCATCGGCATCGACCCCCGGGTCACTGTCCTGGGCCACATTCAGCGGGGCGGCTCTCCCTCCGCCCGGGACCGGGAGACCGCCAGCCGCATGGGATACACCGCGGTGGAGGCCATAGTCGCCAACAAGGGCAACCGCATCGTGGTCTCCAAAGACGGACGGATTACCGACCTGGATATGGAGGAGGCTCTGGCCGAGACCAAGGAGTTCCAGATGGAGCGCTACGACATCCTGGAGGCCCTGACCAACAACGGCATCAGCAGATTTTAAAGCGGACAGAAAAGCCCGGACGGTATTTCCGTCCGGGCTTTTTACACGCATCCTGTGGGAGCAGATATCGTCCGCCCTCCGCTATTGTAACGCCGGATATCATTCAGATGAATAATATCCGCCCTACATCTCCTCCAGAAGGGTCTCCAGCTCCGATTTGGAGAAATGATAGACCTGGTCGCAGAACTGACAGGTCAGCTCGGCCTGGCCCTGCTCCTGAATGAGCTCGGTCAGGTCTTTTCTACCCATGCTGATAAGAGCCCGGCTCACCCGGTCCCTGGAGCAGTAGCACCGGTACTCCACCGGGTGCTTCTCCAGAATCTCCAGGTCGAAATCCTTCAGGACGGCCCAGAGCAGGCCCTCTCCGTCCAGCCCCTCCGCCAGAGCGGAGCTGACTGAGCCCATTGACCGGACCCCTGTCTCGATTTTGGTAATCATGTCCTCATCCGCCCCCGGGAGGAGCTGGATGATATAGCCGCCCGCGGCGGTAACGCTCTGGTCCAGACCTACCAGCACCCCCAGGGCGCAGGCGGTGGGGATCTGTTCGCTCTCCACGAAATACATGGCCAAATCATCGGCAATCTCCCCGGAAAACAGGCCAATGGACCCTACATAGGGCTCCTTCAGGCCGATATCCTTGATGACGGTGAGGGTGCCGTCCATCCCAACCGCCCGGCCCACATCCAGCTTGCCGGGGCGCTGTTCCATCAGCTCTACCTGGGGGTTCTGCACATAGCCCCGCACATTGCCCTCCCAGTCAGAGACAGCCAGGATGGTGCCCAGCGGCCCGCCCCCCTTGATCTGGAGGGTGAGAGCCCCTCTCTCCTCCTTGAGCATGTCCCCCATAAGGGAGGCCCCCATCAGGGTGCGGCCCAGGGCGGCGGTGCCCATGGGGAGGAGCTTGTGGATGTTCCGGGCCCGCTCCACAATGTCCCGGCCGGTAATGGCGGCGGCCTTTACCAGGCCGTCGCCCGTGATTGCTCTGACAATTTCGTTGGTCATAGGTTAAGTGTCCTTTCTTGCGGTAAAAAAGATTCGCTGTTCGCCCGGCTTGGGCGGGCGCATTTTCAGCTCTCCGAAGGTCTTGATCTCCTGAAAGCCGGCTTCGGTGAGCAGGCCGGTGAGTTCGACGGCGGTGTAGGCCCGCTCCCGGTGGAGCTCCTCTCCCCGGTTCCACAGGCCGGTTCCGCTGTCCAGCTGGAAGATATCCATAAAGTAGGAGCAGATATGGCTCCGCCTGGAGTACTCCGCCCGCCACACGCAGTATGCGTCCTCGGTCTCATCCAGAAAAACCTGGCCGTCCAGCCCCTCCAGCTTTTCCGGGGAGTTGATGTCAAAGAGGAACAGGCCTCCGGGCATGAGGAACAGGTGGACCCGCTGGAAGGCCCTGGCCAGCTTTTTGGGGTCGGTAATATAATTGACACTGTCCAGACAGCACACGCAGGCGTCGATGGTGCCATAGAGGTCCAGCTTTTCCATTGGCTGGCACAGGAAGATGGGCTCAATAGGGGAGATTCCGCGGTTTTTCTCCGCGGCCTCGGCCAGCATCTCCGGGGATTGGTCCACGCCGATCATCTCATACCCCCGCAGCGCCAGCTCACGGGTGAGGGAGCCGGTGCCGCAGGCCAGGTCCAGGATGGTCCTGCCCGGCAGGGTGTACTTGGCGAAATGCTTTTCGATATAGCCGGCCCAGGCGGCGTAATTGATGTCATAGGTCAACCGGTCGTAGCAGCTGGCTAAAAAGTCATAGCTGCTCATACCGTCTCTTCCCGCAGGCGGGGGACGACAGCCTGATAGCCCCCCGCGCCGTAGTGCAGGCAACGGTTTACACGGCTGATGGTGGCGCTGGAGGCCCCAGTTTTATCCAGAATTTCACTGTAGATCAGACCCTTGTCCAACAAAATAGCTACGTCGATGCGCTGGGCCATGGCCTTCAGCTCAGAGACGGTGCACAGGTCCTCTAAAAATTTTCGGCATTCCTCCTCATCCTGAATACTGACGATAGCCCGGTATAGAGCGTCGCTGCTCTGTTTATCTAAAAATTTTGACATGCTGACCTACCTGCCTCTCTGTGTTTTTTATCTATTTTAACACGCTGACGTAGAAAAGTAAACTTTAAAAAGCAAAGAATGTATAAAAATGGGTATTCAGGAGAGGACAGCCCCGTGAGAGGAACCCCGTTTCAACGCCGGACATAGGATGGAAAAACGCGGAGAGGAGGCGCGCCGATGAGCGAGGAAGTCCAAGTGGTATGGAGGGAGGAGAAGCGCACCCTAGTACTGGAGGGGGAGCCCGTTCTGACCTATTCCCTGTCCTGGCCCCAGGTAGAGGGGGGCGGTTTGGGAGGGCGGTGGATCAGCCGCTACTACAGCAATTTGGCGAAAAGCTGGCGGAGGCGGTGGGAGCGGGAGGTGTACTGGGCGGCCTGTCTGGCGCTGTCCGCCCGCCGGGAGACGGCACGGCCCTTTACGCCCTGGTCGGGGGAGTTGGCGGGGGAGACCGCCCTCCTCCGAGATGGAGTGCTCAGTCTGCGCTTTCAGGGCTGTGAGGTCCGGGGGGACGGACGCCCCGCCCGGGTGCGCTGGGGAGATGTGTGGACCGTGCGGGAGGGCGCGCCCAAGCTCCTGCACTCCCTGTTCCGGGGGGAGAAGGGCTGGAAGGGCCGCCTGTGGCGGGCTATTGTGCGCCAGGGGGAGGAGCGCCGCCGGGCGGGGGACTGCTTTCTGGACGGCGACTGGCCCCAAAAGGCAAAAAAAGCCCGGCCCCTCCAAGACTGGTGCCTGACGGAGGAGGGGGTGGAGATCTCCCTGCCCCAATGCGCCGCGGCTCCGGCGGTGGAGGGCTGCCCGGTGTTCATCCTGCCGCTGGAGGAAAAAAAGGCCCCCTAGTGAAAAGGGCGGGGGCCGTAAAACAGTATTTTTGAAAAAGCTGAAAACGTAGTGTTTTCAAGGGACGGCGTGGCTTCGGTCACGCCGTTTCCCCTTTCATCAATTCATCCAGAGGGATAAATCCCAGGCCGTCATACTTGATGTGGATATTCTGCCGCCGCTTACCGCTGGACTTGTCTGGGGCCTCCACATAGATCGCCTGCACCAATTCCCGGAGGGCGTAGGGGTCAAGCGTCTCAATAGACACATACTTCTGCGCCGTCTGGATAAACTTTTCAATATTCTCGCTCTGTCTCGCCTGTACCTCAATCTCCTGCCGCAGACTGACAACCTTGGCCTCAAGCTGCTTCTGCTCCACCTCATAGCTTTGGCTCAACATATCAAACCGCTCATCACTCAGGCGTCCGCTGGCGTTGTCTTCATAAATCTTGATGAACAGCCGCTTTAGCTCGGCAATACGTTTTTCGTCCCGGTTGAGTTTCTTCCTGCTGGTCAAAATTTTTTCGGCGCTTTCCAGCTTCATATGCTGTTCCATGATCATACGGAAGTGGGCTTCGTATCGCAGAATGTAACCCGTCACCAGTTGGATATGCTTCAAAACCATGCGTTCCAAGACCTTCACCCGGATGAAGTGTCCGCCGCATTTCTCCCTGTTCTTCTTGTGAAGGGAACAGTCAAAGAAATCCTGGTCGAAGTCGCCGTTGTTGGAAGAACCGTACTGCATCTTGGAACCGCAGTCGGCGCAGTAGACCAGCCCAGAAAAGATACTGCTTCTGCCAGTGCGGGTCATGCGGTGTCTTTGCTGACGGATCACCTGAACCTTCTCAAACATGTCATCTTCAATGATGCGCTCGTGGGTACCAGGGAAAATCGCCTGCTTCTCTACCGGATTTTCCCTCTGCTTCTTGTCCCAGATGGAGTTGGAGTAGGTCTTGAAGTTGATCGTACAGCCCGTGTACTCCCGGCGTTCCAGAATTTTGACAACTGAGCTGTCACCCCAGCCATAGGGATTTTCCGGGGCCGGGTTCGGAGTGCTGCGGCCCTGCTGCTTTTTGTAGGCGGTTGGAGTCAACACCTTGTCGGCCCGGAGCTGATTGGCAATTTGCTGGGGGCCTCGCCCCTCCATGCACATCTTGAAAATGCGCTGTACTACCTGAGCGGCCTCCGGGTCAATCAGCCAGCGTCTTGGATTCTCCGGGTCCTTCACGTAGCCATAAGGGACATTGACCGTCAGCGGTACACCCCGTTCCCCCTTCGCTTTCTGAACGGCCCGGATTTTGCGACTGGTATCCCTGGCATAAAATTCGTTGAACCAGTTCTTTATCCCGGCAAAATCATTGTTTACGCTGTTGGGGTCAATGGTATCATAGTTGTCGTTGATGGCAATAACCCGAACGCCGTTCTGCGGGAAGGTAAAGTTGGTGTAGAGCCCGGTCAATGCGGAGTTCCGGCCCAGCCGGGAGAGATCTTTCGTAATGGCGACAGCCACGTGGCCCGCTTCAATTTCCGCCAGCATTGCTTGAAATCCGGGGCGGTCATAGGTCACGCCGCTTACGCCGTCATCCACAAAAAACACCGGGTTTGGAAAATGGTGGTCTTTAACGTATTGGAGTAAGATGGCCTTTTGATTCTCAATCGACAAGGATTCCCCTGACCGCTCATCCTCTTGAGACAGCCGGCAGTAGAGGGCGGTGATTTTATTCGTTGCTCCAAACATTTCTGTATCCTCCTTCAAGGGAGCAACTGTCAGTACAGGATTGGTTGACTTCATTATAGCAGAGGCAGGGGCGTTTGTCATTCAGAATCCTCCAGCTTTTCGGCAAAATTTTTAGCGGTAATACGCTCCAGCTTGCGCAGAAAGCTCTCGGTCCCCTCATAGTTGCCCGTGACCGTGTAGAGCGTTCCGGCGATTACCTCTGCGGTGGTCAGTTTGGGAATCCAATAGGCTGAAATATTTTTCACATGGATATGTCCGTTTTCGTTGATTTTCAAAGCGTCATTGGTCATATAGGCCCTCCTTTCAAATCTTCAAAATTGTTGTATGGAATCAGAAGTGCATTTTGCACTTCTGATTTTGTGGATACAGCGTAGGGTGCAAAATGCACCTGACGATACGATCAGAATTGCAAAATGCAAATCTGATTGAAATTTTGGCGGTGACGTTAATGCGGCCCGGTGGTCGGCGGCATTCTGACGCAGACCAGAACGAAAAGTTTTCGTTCTGGTTTCAAGATTGCAAAATGCAATCTTGAAATTGACTGTATCAGCATACGCAAAATCAAAGGCGCATTTCGCCTTTGATTTCTCAGGGAGGTGGCGGACATTTTGACCACCACCAGAGCTGCTAAAGTCAAACTGCGCCCAGCGCAGTTTGATTTGGTGAGCCGCAAAATGCGGTTTACCTACTGTTTTAACGTGGCGGAAAATTTTTCCGCCACGTTAAAAAGGATAATATCAGCGGTCATGCTCTGCCTCCCGCCGTTTCTGCTTTGTCTGCTCCTGCTGACGCATGGCGGTGTCCACACAGCTTTTCACCTGCCGCAGCTTTTTCAGATCGTCACACAGAGGCTTGTACCGCTCATACTCAGCGGGATAGTTCCGCTGTATCTCCGCCAACTCCTGCCGCCACGCCTGGACGGGGATTTTATCCTCTGGGGAACAGTGCTTGTCCAGCTTCCGGCGGGCCATGCGGAATGTCCGCAGCTCGCCCTCATGCTCCAACTCGAATTTCTCCCGCTGGCCCTTCCACTTGATGGCTTTCCACTTGTCGTAGATGGGTTTGGTTTCCTGGTAGAAGTCAACCAAATGAAGCAAATCCTCTACCTCCTTCTTCCGGGCCGACATAGCTTTCAGAGAATCGTTGACGGCCTCCGTCTGCTCGTTACGGAGAACGAGGCGGGCCTCTAAATCTTCCAAGATAAGCAGATCATTCTCCGTCAGATAATTGACCATCTCGGCAAAACTTTTGAGATTTCCAATCCGGGCATTGTGGCTCCACGCTCCGGTGTTCCTGCCCTCATAGTAGCCAGTCAGCAGGGCAGCAGGGGTTGGGGCTTGGGGCTTGCTCAACTCGTCCTTTACGGCTTTAATCCAGTCGGTCAGGCCAGAGATTTTCTTCCGAAGATCGCCCAGCATTTTCCGGGCCGCTTTTACCCAGCGGTTCCAATCGCCTTTGTCGGTGGTGATGCCCTTGGCCTCCATCTGGTGGACGGCCACACCTTCATGGACAGTGGGCAGCAGATCAAGGCCCTGTCGCTCATAGGAGCGGTGGTCGATGCGGCACGTTAGTCCCTTTTCCTCAAACTTGGCGTTGACCATAGCGGCCCACACCTCCCGCCAATGTTCCAGTGTCTCCGGGCTTCCCCAGTCGGTGGTGGGAACAGCGTCAAAGAAGGCCTTGCCGTCCTCGCCCATGATGCGGTTCCCGTTCTCGTCCAGACGGTAGACACGCCTCTGCTTAAAGCCCCATTTGCCGCTTTCCTCTATAGGCCGGATAGGACAGAGAATATGAAAATGCGGATTCTGAATACCGCCATCTTTTTTGTCCGGCAAATGGACGGCAAGGTCGGCAACCATGCCCCGGCTGACAATCTGCTCAGATACAAATTGCCTTGCAAGAGCGATGTTTTCCTTCAGAGAAAACTCGTTTTGCAAGGCAATGTCAAAGCTATATGCAAGCTGGGCTTTTTTGCCGCGCTCGGCCTTCTCTACGGCGTTCCAGAGGATAGCGCGGTCTTTGTATTCGGCGGGGGCCTGGGGCGGCAGGAGAATATCTGTGCAGACCACGCCGCCCTTGTGGGTGTAGTCGCTGACCTCACCGTAATATTCGCTGTAAAGTTTCTCTCCGGCGCGGTAGGCGGCGGACGTGACAACAGACTGCCCCGCGCTCCGCCGGACCTGGGTGACGTGGAGATGAAACAAGGCCAATTATCCGCCCTCCTGCTGGTCAATCATGCGCCTGACCAGAGCGGAGACTTCCGGCAGGGAAAAGATTTGCTCCGCCAGCTTTCGGAAAGCTGATTGGCTCATGCCGCGCACCTCCGGGGCAACACTTTCCACATCTGCGCCACGGGTGATAAGTCGGTGATTCCGCTTTTTGCGCTTGCTCTCCTGATAATCGTGATAGCGGTTTTCCAGCCGCTGGACTTGGTGCTGGTACTGCTCCAACTTAGCGGTGGCCTCGGCATACTCCTTTTCCAATTCTTCACGTGATTTTTTCGTGGTGATCGTCTCCTTTCTTTTTTGACAAAAATTTAGACCGTTTGTCTTTCGATAAACGGTCAGGTTTATAGGGGGATAGCCGCGAAGCGGCGCAAGGGGCGGTAGCCCCTTGTCCGGAGCGCAGCGACGCAAACGGCTCTGACACTCGGTTGTCAGGGCCGCAGCCTCGCAGAGCGCACGATACATGGCCGCAGACCATGTATAGAAGTGCGCCCTTCGGGATGGATTTGCGGCAGAATGTACATTACGGATCTTACCAAACCCTATCTTGGTAAGGTGTATCTTCTACTCCTTTGGAATTCAAGCGAAATACCATACAGTCAAGTTTCCCCCTCCACAGCTTCTTAAACCACGAAGTATGCCCAAACCACTTGACCAATATGGGGCTGATAGCATAGTAGGCTCGGATAAACGCCCGGCCATACCATGTTTCAGCCAGTGTATCGTCGCGATAGCGCCGCAGCGTCCACACTTGGGGACAGTCGTAGGAACCGTAAACGTCGGTGGCAATATAGCAGCCGCTGTTTTTCCGCTGATTTGCTTCGAATTCTTGTTTGCGTAGTTCTTCGAATTTACTTTTAAACCATGGAGAGTTGATATTCCCAATTTCATCATCATATTGTGCGGCCATCATTCCAAAATCGCGAAAAGTAACGGACTCAATGTATGAAGCGGGTAATTCTACCATTTTCAGTTTCGGCGTATTTGAAAATGCCTGTTCGCCAATTTTCTGGATATTATCAGGTATATGAATTAATTCAAGCGATGTGCAACCCCTAAAGCATCTTGCTCCAAGTATTTGAACGCTATCAGGTAATTGAACTGATTTTAGTGAAGTACAACCAAGGGAACTTTGATAATACCCGTTTGCCAGACATCCAAAGCAATCTGATTCAATCTCTTGCAGGTTATGAGGAAATATGATTGATTCAAGTGATGTAGCAACGCTTAACAAGAGCACACAGAACATAGTATAAAACGCAGAGAGAAAGAT
>CAJUSG010000018.1 GCA_910589085.1 uncultured Oscillospiraceae bacterium
GAGACATCGCAACCTCGTCCTTGTCCACCATAACATCAGACACCTGGAACATGGTAGACAGATAGCTGTTCAGATAAATCACGCTGCCAGTCCGGCCTGGGAAGGACATGAGCGTAAGGTACTCCAAGTCAGCCAGCTTTTTCAGCAGCCGTCCAACCGTGGAACGGGAAAGGCCCCACCGCTGGGCCAGATCGGAGTAATTCAATAGCGGATTGCCTGTACCGTTGCGGAGATAGACCACCGGGCCAACCTCAGAACCACGTACTTGGTTGTCCTTATAGATGGCGGAGAGCCACAAATCCAGCACCACATCCATCTCAGACGCCTTGCCATAGCTAATCAGTTCTGTAGCAACGGCGATGGGCATAAAGAAGAAGCCGCTTTCCTTTTGGCAGGGGCAGTTGTAGTCCAGCACCGTGTTATGCTTGCGCCAGCCCTTGATGTTGTACTTGACCAGATGGCCGTGTCCCAACTGAGTGAAGGTGATAAGCTGCCGGTCCTGGAGGACCTTCAGGATGGACAGAGCCTTATGCTGGAACCGGACACGAAAACAAGCTGCCAGCTCACTGACCCGGCAGACCCACTCGCCGGGGTAGACAGTGTAGGTGATGCCGTCCAGCCGGCGGTACGAGGTTCGGAAGTTGGCGTAGGAGCAGAGGACGGTATAATAAAAAAGACCGGAGCCTCCGTTGGTTCGGATGCTCCGGTCAGCGATCAGGGTTTGAACAAATTCTCGGTAGATGCGGCAGCGTGGATAATCCACGACTTGTTTGATTTCAAGTTGATAGTCTGACATATACAATTCTCCTTGCAGTAACTTGCTTGATAAAATCTATCGGGGCCTGATTTTCATTACTTGCAGGGGTGCAGCAATAAGCTGCACCCCTGCCATATTTGTCACCTCTTTCTGTTATGTATTAGACGTACTCTGCCCCGGAAGCAAAATGTCTATACCGGCGAAATTAGCCGTTGAACGCCTGCGCTTGACGTTCCGCCCTGTTTTCCTGGTCAACGGAATTTAGGGTAGGCACCAGAAAGCCTTGCAAATCAAGGGTTTCCTGTGTTGTCCCTATTATAACTCACTACCATCCCCTGAACAATACCGCCGGTGGCCTCCAGCAGGGCCGGGTCGGTAACCTCCACCATCATGCTCCGGGTGCCGTCCCCTTCGGGGTACAGGTGGGTAATCTCAATGGAAAATTCCTCCACCTGGTCCCCCCGGATATTGGACAGTATGGTGGCTGGCCCGGTGGTCACCTGCTCCCGGGCGGCTACCTCCACCGGCTGCACCGCGCTGCCCACCAGCTCCCGGGACATCTGGCCAAAGACCCCCAGGTCGGTGTTGGCGTACAGAGTACCCAGATCCCGGGTCAGGTCAAACTGTCCATGGAGCTCGCCGGGGGCGCCGCTGGCCCCCCGCTTCACCTCAGACACGCTGGCGGGCATAATGCTGCCCGACTCCAGCGGCATGAGCATGGCGGTGTCCACGTCATTGATGCCGTGGCCCAGTGCCCCGAACACGCCGCTGTCCGGGTCATAGAAGGTCATGGTGCCGATGCCGGCCATGGAGTCCCGGAGCCACACCCCCAGCTGCCAGACCCCCTGACTGTTCTCCACCGGGGCCGCCGTCAGCTGGAGCTGCCGCTGTCCCCGGACGGCCTGGATCGTAAGGGGCTCGTCCTCCGCCTTTGCCACCAGGGCCTGAACCTCCTCAATGGTATCCACTTCGCCGCCGTTGATGTGGGTAATCACGTCGCCGGTTTTCAGGCCGCAGTCCCGGCCGGGGTAGGAGGCGCCCCCCTCCGTCTCCACCGGGGACAGGCCCACCACCAGCACACCGTCTGAAAACAGCTTGATGCCCACCGCCTTGCCCAGCGGAATCACCTTGCGGCCCACCGGGCTCCGGGCGGGCTGGACGGCTGTCTGCTGGGGCGCCTCCAGCGCGGCCATGGCCGCCACAGACTGGGTCCGGGGGCGTTCCCCTGACAGAACCAGGGAGAGACAGACCGCCGCCGCCAGAACGATCAGCCCAAACACCCCCGGACCCTTCTTTTTTTCTTGTTCCACAATTCCACCCCCTTGCCATAATAAAAAAAAGAGCGGACGGACCTGAGACCCGTCCGCCCTCTCATTATGGCCGGAGTTTTCCCCCTTCAACCGTGGGGAGGAATACCACCATTTCCAGCGCGCCCTCGCCCGACGCCGTCAGCACCGGGTTTGGCGGAATCTGGATGGGGATTTTACAGAAAAATGGGGAATTTTACATTTTTTCTTCCCACTCGCCCTGACGGAAGCCGGTGAGCACAAAGCCCTCCCCCACCAGGATGGGCCGCTTGACCAGCATACCGTCGGAGGCCAGCAGCTCCAGCTGCTCCTCCTCGCTCATGGCGGGTAGCTTGTCCTTCAGGCCCAGCTCCCGATACTGAATGCCGGAGGTGTTAAAAAATTTCTTCAGCGGCATCCCGCTGGCCTTCCACCAGGTCCGCAGCTCATCGGCGGTGGGATTCTCCTCCTTGATGTGCCGCGGGGTGTAGTCCGCGCCGCGCTCGTCCAGGAATTTTTTGGCCTTCTGGCAGGTGGTGCATTTAGGGTACCATAGAAACAGCATTACATACACTCCTTATATATTTGAAATAATAAAATCAATGTTTCTTCCTGACCATCGTCTGACACAAATAAAATACCGCTGTGGAAATAACAACGCCCATAGCGTTTAAAATGATGTCGTTGATATCAAAGCTTCTGCCAAAAATCGGCTGTAAGAGTTCGATGATTACTGAAACGGCCACGCCTGCGGTTACTGTTCGCTTCCATCCGCTGCCCTTTCGGAACAGCGGATAGAGAATCCCAAAGGGGAGATACATCACAATATTTCCCAGATTTTCCGAGCCAAAGTGTTGGAAAAAGTCAGGAACAAGATCATACTCAAACCTGAACCAGGTCCAACTTCTTCCGCTTGCCCCGTGGTAAAAAAGGAAATAGTATGCTTGTCCCATGATGTATTCAAACAGCGTCAGGCATAACAGTCCGGTGATATAGCACACAAAGAGAGAGGGCAGGATCACATTCGTAACAGAGGACAGCCCCGTTTTTCTCCTTCGTCGGACCGCATAAATTATCCCGGCACACAACGCAATGGGCAGCGCCTGTAAAAAATAACCTGGATATGTATTAAAAAAGAAGTATTGGAATGTCATATCATCGGGAAAATACATTTTGAACCCTCCCTGCTGCTGTTTTAAGCGGGCCGCCAAAGGCGGCCCTAGGAATTTGCATGGCCAAACTCCTCGGCCAGCATTTTAAGCTCCCCCAGGGTGGACACAGTGATGGTACTCTCCAGCAGCCGCAGCTGGGCCCTGGCGGGCATGGTGTCCCAGTAGGACAGCAGGGCGGCGTCGTGGCCCACCACGTCCTGGGGCAGGCGGTAATATTGCTCAAATTGTTCCATAAAGCTCCCCTCCCGGCCACAGTTTGCCCGGAATGGGGGGCAATCATACGAAAGGAGGCTGCCCGGATGGGCAGCCTGCCTCACAAAATTCAGTCCTGCTTGTCTTCCTCAGCGATAGTCTCCACCACGTCGGCCACGGCCTCGGCGGCGGCCTCCACCGCCTCCTCCGCAGTCTCGGCAGCGGCCTCAAGCTCTGCCTCGGGCTCGGGATCACCGGGCTGCTTCAGCTCCGCGATGCGCTCGTTGTTGGTCTCAATGGCCGCCTTGGAGGCGGTAATCCTCTCGCAGGCGGCGACGAAAGCCCCGTCGGGAGAGGCGCCCTGCTCGGCGTAGTAGAGCTTGCCGATCTCAATATAGGCCTTCTTGATGGCGTCTTCCTCGGCCATATTGGCGGTCTTCAGCTTGGCAATCTCGGCCAGCCGCTTGGACTGGGCCACACCTGCCTGGGCCATCTCAGTCGCTCTGTCCTTCAGATTTTCAAACGTGCTCTTCAAATCCATAGTTGTAACCTCCTTAAATTACGGTTTCCCGTCTGCTGTCCCTATTCTAGCTGATTTTTCCTCGGGGCGCAAGAGGCTTTAGCTTTATTTAATGAATTTTTCATCCGGAGTACATCAGGCTTTCATCGTTTCGATAAACAGATCAATACCGGCCGAAGTCGCCGGAGCGGCCCTGGGTCACATCGGAGCCGAACTGGTAGTCTTTGCCGGGGAGGATGGCGTTGAGGGCGATACCGGCAATGGCGGCGATGGCCAGAGAGGTGAGGGTGATGGAGGTCCCTCCCACGTTGAAGGTCAGGCCGGAGAACTCATTGCTGAAGCCCCAGATTTTGAAGCCCAGGCCGCACACCATGATGACGGCGGCGATAATGAGGTTCCGTGAGTTGGTAAAGTCCACCCGGTTCTCCACCACGTTGCGCACGCCGATGGCGGAGATCATGCCGTAGAGGATGAAGGACACGCCCCCGATGATGGCGGTGGGGATGGAGTTGATGACGGCGGCAAACTTGGGGGAGAAGGACAGCACCACCGCATAGAGGGCGGCCAGCCGGACCACCTTGGGGTCAAAGACCCGGGACAGCTCCAGCACGCCGGTGTTCTCGCCATAGGTGGTGTTGGCGGGGCCGCCGAACATGCCCGCCAGGGAGGTGGCGATGCCGTCACCGATGAGGGTGCGGTGCAGGCCGGGGTCCTCGATAAAGTTCTCCTCCACGGTGGCGGAGATGGCCGACATATCGCCGATGTGCTCCATCATGGCGGCCAGGGCGATGGGGGCCATCACCAGAATGGCGGTCAGGTCAAACTTGGCCAGAACAAAGGGCTGCAGGCCCACCAGCTTCTCGGCGGCCACCGCGGAAAAGTCCACCTGGTTGGTCACCAGAGCCACCCCATAGGGCACCAGCACGCCCAGGAGGATGGGGATAATCTTAATCATTCCCTTGCCCCAGATATTGGCCGCCACAATGACAGCCATAGACAGCAGGGCCAGCCACCAGTTGCTGGAGGCGTTGTTGATGGCGCTGGGGGCCAGGGACAGGCCGATGAGGATGATAATGGGGCCGGTGACCACCGGAGGCAGGAAGCGCATCACCTTGTGGACGCCCACCGCCTTGATGAGCCCGGCCAGGGCCAGATACAGCAGACCGGCCACCACAATGCCCCCCAGGGCGTAGGGCAGCTTCTCCTCCCCGGACATGCCGGCGTAGATGCCCGAGTCCAGCTCGGCCACAGCGGCGAAGCCGCCCAGATAGGCGAAGGAGGAGCCCAGGAAGGCGGGCACCTTGAATTTGGTGCACACATGGAAAAACAGTGTACCGACACCGGCAAAGAACAGGGTGGTCTGGATGGACAGGGGCAGGCCGTAGCCCCGGACCAGAATGGGCACCAGCACGGTGGCCCCAAACATGGCGAACATGTGCTGAAGGCCCAGAATCAGCATCTTGGGCAGGCCCAGCTGCCGGGCGTCGCGGATGGGTTCATTGTTGTTCATTTTCATTTCTCCCTTCTCTTGCGTACAAACGGACATAAAAAAAAGACAATCAAAAAATGATTGTCAACGGGAAACAGAAACAGAGGGGCTCATCAGCGCCCGGTCAATACAGCACAGACCCATAGACATGACACACCCCTCCTTTTCTCGAAGGTATACTATAGCAGAAAGTCCGGCCAGACGCAAGAAAAACTTCTCCGCTCCCGCGTTTTTGTCGTTCTGCACAAAATTCATCCTCACCGACCGCCCTTTTTTGCCCAAACATCGGCGGCAATGAGGGCTCCGCACCACACCAGCAGCAGGACCAGGATTAAAATGGCACAGTTGCGGAAGAAGTCCTGGGGCAGAAAGAGAATGATGGGGTCGGTCTGCCAGTCAAAAATCCAGTTGTCCTTGCCGGGGAAGAAAACCCTGTGAAAGATGACAAAGGCCCGGTCGAAATCCAGGGCGGCCAGCCCGCCCACCGTCAAAAAGGCGGCTCCCAGCCCCGCCGCCGCCCACAGCCCGGGACCTCGGCCCAGGAACCGGTGGGGGCGCACCCTTTTCATTTTGCAGAGGGCCAGCGTCCCCAGCAGGAGGACCAGCGCCGCCATCAGCACCCGCAGGTCCAGGAGAAACAGCCCCCGCACGTCGGCAAAGTGGTCCGCCCCCGACTGGGAGAAGGCCAGCACCCCGGCGGAGAACTCCTCCCGCCTGCCCAGACAGAAATCCATCATCTCGTCATAGGCGGTCTCAATCTCCTCCCGGCTGAGGCCCCAGTCCTCCAGCCCCATGGGGCCGATGTGGGCGTAGTAGAAAGGGCGGCACAGCAGGGGCACGGCGATGGAGCCCGTCAGCACCACCAGGGCGGTCAGAACGGATAGAAGAACGGACAGGGACTTGCTGGTTTTCATAGGTGTGGCCTCCCAGGGTTCGTGATGTAGGGCAAGGGCTCTGCCCTTGCCGAAAACGATTATTGCCTTTGAAATAAGCAAGGGCAGAGCCCTTGCCCTACATGACATTCATTTCTGCGTCAATTATGGGCTTCTGTATTCTACCACAAATCCCCTCCCCAGGCAATCAGAAAGCGGGCCCGATATTTCGGACCCGCTTTTTGCTCTGTTTGGATGGAACAGGGAATTTTAGGCTTTCTTGTTCTTCTTGAAGAAGATGGTCATGCAGCCCTCCACGGCCAGCACGATGGCCAGGACGAACAGCAGCGCACCCAGGATGGCCTGTGCGTAGGTGCCCCAGTCCACCTTGGCCAGCACCTCGGGGTTGCTGCTTGTAATCATGCCGATGCGGGCGGTGACGGTCTGGAACAGGGAGGTCAGGGTGACAATGAGCATAAAGCCCATGGGGATGTAGAACATCTTGTTGTTCCGGCCGATGTTGCCCAGCCAGGCGCAGACGGTGAGCAGGGCCAGAGCGGCCAGCAGCTGGTTGGCGGCGCCGAACAGGGGCCAGATCTTGCTGTAGCCGGTCATGCCCAGGCCGACGCCCAGCACCACGGTGATGGCGGTGGCCACCAGGGGGTTGCACAGGACAGCCTTGAAGCCGGTGACATCCTTATAGGTCTCGCCGGGCTTGAGCCAGAACTCCTGGAACATGTACCGGGCCAGACGGGTGGCGGTGTCCAGAGAGGTGAGGCAGAAGGCGGACACGGTGAGGACCAGCAGGGAGGCAACGGTGGTCTGGGTGGCCTCCAGGCCGGGGATGGAGGCTACCATCCGGGAGATGCCGGTGGCAAAGACCTGGGTGGGAACGCGGATGTCGCCGGCCAGGTACTCCTGCCAGATGAAGGAGACGGCGGCCAGGGAGATCAGGGCCAGGGCGCACTCGATGAGCATACCGCCGTAGGCGATGGGCTTGGCGTCCCGCTCGTGGTCCAGCTGCTTGGCGGTGGTGCCGGAGCCCACCAGGGAGTGGAAGCCGGAGATGGCGCCGCAGGCGATGGTGACGAACAGGGCGGGGAACATGGTGCCCAGGGAGGAGGCGCTGATGGTATCAACCCAGCCGGTGAAGGCGGGCATATCATTGTGAGCGGCGTCCGCGCCGGTGAGGCCCGCGCCGATCACGCCCACGGCGGCGATGACCATCATGCCGTAGAGCAGGAAGGAGGACAGGTAGTCACGGGGCTGGAGCAGAATCCACACCGGAGCCACCGAGGCGATGAGGATGTAAACGGCGATGATCCACATCCAGGCGGTGTTGGACAGATAGATGGGGTGGAAGTTCAGGCCGATGACCAGGCAGATGATAATGCCGATCACGCCGGCCACGGTGGCCACGGACAGGGGCGCGCCCCGGCGGTAGACCAGGATGCCGAAGATGATGGCCATGACGATGAACAGAATGGAGATCATAGCCACAGAAGCGTTGGTGTTGGCGGAGGCCTCGATCACGTTGCCCGCCTTATCCTTGGGGAAGCCGTCGAAGGTGCCGGCCACGATGGAGGCGAAGGCGGCCACCACCAGCACCAGGGTCAGGTAGGAAAAGAGCAGGAAGAGCTTCTTGGCCCGCTCGCCGATGTTGACGGCCACCACCTCGCCCAGGGACTGGCCCTTGTGGCGGATGGAGGCGAACAGGGCGCCGTAGTCATGGACGGCTCCGAAGAAGATACCGCCGATCAGGACCCACAGCACCACGGGCACCCAGCCGAAGACGGCCGCCTGGATGGGGCCGTTGATGGGGCCGGCGCCGGCGATGGAGGAAAAATGGTGTCCCATCAGGACAGGGGCTTTGGCAGGGACGTAGTCCATGCCATCCTCCAGCTCATGAGCTGGGGTGGTCTTGGCGTCGTCCACGCCCCACTGCTTGGCAAGCCAGCCGCCGTAGAAGATATAGCCTACGACCAGGATGGCACAGCCAATAAGAACAACTAACATTGCATTCATTGGGTTTTCTCCTCTCCTATATAAAATTATGCAGGAAACATGCGCGCCATCAGCCGTTTCAGGTCCTTCGCCAGGGCTTTCCCGGCCCGGTTGACGGTGATTTCGCCGGTGGACAGGTCCACCGCGGCTATTCGAAACTCCATCCATCCATGGAGCGATAGCTTAAATTCCCGGCGCTTTTTCAGCTTCTTCAGCCGCTCCAAAGCGTCCGGTTGGGCGCTGTCGTACAGCGCCACGGCGGTCAAATAGGTATACATATGCTGGCTGTGGGGGCGCACCCGGGGCTCGCCGTCGGCCAGGGTCCGCCGGAACATTTCCTCCACCAGGGCGGTGTCCAACTGTTCGGCGTCCCAGAGGTAGAGATACTCGTGATTCTCCGCCGCCCACAGCTCCGCCTTCTTCACCAGCACATACTGGCTGTCCCGCATGTGGTAGGCGCACAGGGCCTTCAGGGGTGTGCCGTCGTGGATTTCCTCAATGTCGTAATAGGCGGCACAGGCCTTTATCAGCCCCTCTATAGCCTTCTCGCTGCGCTGGGACATGGCCCGTCCCCCCCTTTCTCCGCCGCCCTCAGGCGGGAGTTTATGAATAAATTGTGAAGCAGAGTTATCATACCAGATTACCCCACTTTTTTCAAGAAAATTCCTTGGTGCATCTGTACAAAATATGGTTTTCCTCTTGGTATTTTTTCGCTTTAGTGCACAGTACTATTAAAGCGCCCGCCGTTGACAAGGGGGCGGGGATACAGTAAAATAGCCCAATATACAGATGCGGGCGCAGGTGGAGGTGATCTCTTTGGGCAATGAAAAAGCCGCTCTCGTCTCTCTATGGACGAGGTGGCGGCGGCTGGCGCTCCCGGCCCTGTTTATGCTGGCGGCCGTCTACCTGGAGGAGCTGTTTTTAAAGCTGTACTGCTTCCACACCCTTACGGTGGAGGGCGCGATATTTACCTTTCTGTTCACCATGCCCCTCGCCATACTGCTGGGCCTGCTGTGCGGCGGAACCCCTGTCCGGCTCGGGCGGGTGCTGCTGCCGCTGTGCACCGGGCTGGTGTCTGTCTGGGTGGGCACCCAAGTGGTCTACTACCACCTGTTCAAGGCCTTTCTCACCGTCTTCTCCCTGACAAAGATGGCCATGGTGGCCCAATCCTTCGGCGAGATGGCGGTGGGCAACGTGCTGGCCAACTGGCTCCCCATTCTGACAATGATGGTGCCCACCCTGCTGGCTCTGTGGTTCCGGGAGCGGCTGATCCCCAATGATGCGCTGGCCAAGGGGCAGCGCATCCGGATGGCGGCTGTGGCCGCCGCCATCCAGCTGCTCTCCATGGGCCTTGTGCTGCTGTGCGGCGGCGGGGTGCTCTCCCTGCGGTACATCTACTACCGCACCGCCACCCCCGAGCTGGAGGTGCAGAATTTCGGCGTGTTCACCCAGACCCAGCTGGAGCTGCGCCGGGTCCTCTTCGGCATTGAGCCCGACGCCCCCGACGCCAGCGCGGAGCCGGCTCCCGACAAGGCGCCCCCCGATCTGGAGCCAACAGTCCCCGACAGTCCCCGCCCCACACCGGAGGCCATCCCTGGCTTCCACACCCTTCCCATCGACTTCGAGACCCTGATCGCCAACGAGGAGGACGAGGGGCTGAAAAGCGCCCATCAGTGGTTCTCTCAGCGGACGCCCACTCCGGAGAATCTGTGGACCGGTTACTTTGAGGGAAAAAATCTGATCTGGATTGTGGCGGAGGGCTTTTCCACCCTGGCCATGGACCCCCAGCGCACCCCCACCCTGTGGAAGCTGTCCCACCAGGGTTTCGTCTTCGACCATTTCTATACCCCTCTGTGGGGGGTGTCCACCTCCGACGGGGAGTATGTCACCACCACCGGCCTCATCCCCAAATCCGGGGTATGGAGCTACTCTCTGTCCTCGGAGAATTACATGCCCTTCGCCCTGGGCAACCAGCTCCACCAGAAGGGCTACCGCACCCTCGCCTTCCACGACTACCTCTATAGCTACTATGACCGGGACAAATCCCACCCCAATATGGGCTTTGAGTACTACGCCCTGGGCCAGGGCCTGGAGCTGGAGGAGGTCTGGCCCCCCTCCGACCTGGAGATGATGGAGCAGATTGTCCCCATGTTCGTGGACGAGGAGCGGTTTATGGTCTACTGCCTCACCGTCAGCGGCCATTTGAACTACACCCGGGAGAGCAACGCCATGACCCGGCGCCACTGGGATGCCGTGGCCGACCTGCCCTACAGCGAGGAGGTACGGGGTTATCTGGCCTGCCAGATGGAGCTGGAGCTGGCCTTGAACAGCCTGGTCAGCCAGCTGGAGGAGGCGGGCAAGCTGAAGGACACCGTGATTGTCCTGTCCGCTGACCACTACCCCTACGGCCTCACCGACGAGCAGTACAGCGAGCTCTTCGGCCACCAGGTGGACCCGGTGTTTGAGATCTTTAAAAACACCCTGATCCTCTGGAGCGGCGAAATGGAGGGCACCGCCGTCAAGGTGGACAAATACTGTTCCAGCCTGGACATTATGCCCACCCTGTCCAACCTCTTCGGCCTGGACTACGACTCCCGGCTCATTATGGGCTCCGATATCCTGTCGGGCAGCGACGAGCTGGTCATCTTCGCCAACTACAGCTTTATCTGCGGAGATGGCTATTACAACTCCGTGCTGGACCAGTTCACCCGCTGGGACGGAGGGGAGCCCGACCTGGAGGAGGTGGCCGGGCTGGTGGCCGAGGTGCAGAACCGGGTGGCCTTCTCCGCCACCATTCTGGATTGCGACTACTACCGCCTGGCCCTGGGCGGCCCGGCTGGGGAAGGGACAGAATAACCCACCATCTCAGCAGAGAGGACCGGACGCTCTTGTGTCCGGTCCTCTCACCACATCTACAGGGCGCGCAGGGCGGAGCCGGCCAGCCGGGCCAGGGACGAGGCGACGGTGAGCAGGTCCTTGGGGTCGGCATCCCTGACGGAGCGCAGGGCGGCGGCCAGATTGGCGGGCTCCAGCGCCTCCTTCACCGTCCTGGCATCTCCCGAGGACAGCAGCTCATACAGCGTATCCGCCACCGTCTCCCGCTGGTCGTTGGTCAGCCCCGCCAGCCAGTCCTTCAGGGCGCGGTCGATCATTCTGCTGCCGGCGTCCACCTCCTCCAGCCGGACAAAGTCGCCCCCCAGCACCTGCCAGGAGTACAGGTCGTGCTGAAACAGCCCCTTCTGGTCGCTGTCCACCACGGTGTGGGGCTCCTCGTGGGTAAGCAGCAGGCCCACCACCGAGGATTTTGGGACAAAGCTGCGGATTCTGGTGCGCAGCTCCTGATACCCCGGCCGGGCCAGCAGATAGGGGTTGAAGCCGGGGCCGTCGAAGGAGTACACCGCCCGGAGCCGGTCCCGGACCTTCGCCGGGCACAGGGCCGCCCCGGTAACCGCCAGATTGCCCCCCTTGGAGTGTCCCCCCAGCCAAAGGGGACCGGAAAAGCCCCGGGCAAAATCCTGAACATAGTCCGCAGCCGCCAGTTGGGCGGGAACCAGGTCCAAAAAGCTCAGATTAAAGTCCTCCTTCCAGCCCACCAGGGTGCCGTCAGTCCCCCGGAAGGCCAGAAAGGCGGAGCCGTCCCCGGGCAGGACCGTGAGGGCGGCAAACTGGGTCTCCTCCTTGGGGACAAAGCGGTCGGCACAGCAGGTCAGCCCCATGGCGGCGAAACGGGGAGCGGCCGTCAGAGCCCGGAGGAGCTCCAGATCACACTCACACCGGCAGCGGCCCCGCCGCCCGGCGGGCAGGGCCAGATACCGCTCCGCCGTCTGCCCGAGAGGGACGGGCGGCTCGGGCCCGGAGGGCGCCAGACCGTCGAAGTGGACATAGGCCAGGGCGGACAGCACCAGGGCGTCCACCGCGCCGAAGGGGACATGCTCCAGAGACAGGTCCCCCCTCCAGGCCAGGTAATCCAGAAGATTTCCCATTGCGCTCACCCCTTTTCCCAGTCTATGACCTGGGAGGAAAAACGCTCATATCTCCTCCGCAGGCCGCATAGGATGGAACAGCAAAGGAGGAGCCGGCCCCCATCCGCGGGGGAATGAGCCGGGGCCTCCTGAGAGTCGGGGAGTGTTGTGCTTTGAAAGGGAATATGGAGGAACGGGCCGAGCGTCTGGCGCTCTACATCCTGGAGAACCGGACCACGGTGCGGGCCGCGGCACAAAAGTTTGGAATCAGCAAGAGCTCGGTGCACAAAGATCTGGCCGAGCGTCTGCCCACCTTCAACCGGACGCTCTATCTCCAGGTAAAAGAGGTGCTGGAGCAGAACAAGGCGGAGCGCCACATCCGAGGGGGCATCGCCACCCGGAAGAAATACAAAGGAGTGTAATCAAGCTCCCCCGGCACGGGCCGGGGGAGCTTTGCTGTTCCTTCCCGGCCTGTGCCGGGCGCTCTTTATTCGGCGAGGGGGAAGGTCACCACGGCGGTGAACAGGTCGGCCTCGGTGGAGATTGTCAGACTGCCACCGCAGGCCCTGGTGAAGGACTCCGCGATGGACAGCCCCAGGCCGGAGCCGCCGTCGGTGCGGCTCTCGTCCCCCCGGACGAAGCGGGCGGTGTAGTCCGCCCCGGGTTTCAGCTCGGCGGCGGAGGTGTTGCGCACGCCGGCGCTGGCCTGGCCCCCCTCCACCGTCAGGCTCAGGTAGACCCGGGAGCCGGGCAGGGAGTACTTCAGGGCGTTGCCGATCAGGTTCTGGAAGACCCGGTACAGCCGGTCGCTGTCGGCGGTGATGGGCACCTCCCCCTCGGGGATGGCGGTCCGCAGGGTAAGCCCGCTGTTGTCGATGGCCTGAGCCATGTCGGCCAGGGTCTGGCGCAATAACCGGGCGTAATCAAGCCGCTCCAATTTAACCGGGAGTTGTCCCGAGGCCGCCTTGCTCACCTCAAATACATCCTGTACCATGGCCTTGAGCCGCTGGGCCTTCTCCCCCATGATCTGGACATACTCGCTGGCCGGGGGCTCCAGGGGCTCCTGGGAGAGCAGCTCGGTGTAGCTGATGATGGAGGTCAGCGGGGTCTTCAGGTCGTGGGACACATTGGTCACCAGCTCCACCTTCATCCGCTCGCTGCGGGTACGCTCCTCCACCGCCTGGTGCAGGCCCTGACGGATGTGGTTCAGGTCGTCGGCCAGCCCGGCCAGGTCGCTGTTTTCCTGTAAGGCTATTTCCCCTTCCAGCTCGCCCGCCCGAACGGCCGCGGCCTGACCGGCCACCGCCCCGAAGTCGGTCCACAGCCGCTGCATCCGCCAGATCAGGACCGCGCATACCAGGAGCAGCAGGGCAGCGGGGGTGACAATAGCCCAGACGGCCTCCAGAGGCACGCCGCCCCGGTAGCTGGTCTCATAGACCAGCATATTCAGGTTGACCGCCCCCAGCAGGAGGAGCGTCATCGCGGTGATGCCGCACACCCGGCTCAGCCGCCTCTGGAGGGGCAGGTCCAGCCCCCAGGCGGCCAGCATGGCGATTACGCCCCGTCTCCAGGGCCGCTTATTATACCGCCAGTCATTGAAAATCAGCAGATACAGCCCCCAGAACACCGCAAGCAGGCCCGGCGTGTGGTCGGCCAGCTCCCGGAGGTACTCCTGGAATAACCAGCCGCCGTTCTCCGACAGAATGGTCACCGCTGTGCCGATGCTGGCGGTCTGCTCCACGAGGGGAACATTGTAGCTGTCATAAAAACCATTCTCCGTCAGCCACTCCTCATAGCTGATCCCATTCTGTTCCAGCTCCGCCATGATGTCGCCATTGATATAGAGGTCGCCGGGGACGGCCTCAGCCACCGGCGTATCGCTGTAGGCGTAGGTCAGCTCCTGCCAGATATCCCCAAAATACTCCGGGCGGGGGAGGCAGAAGAACACCAGCAGCAGAGCGGCTAATACCTTGACCTCAAACCAAACCTTCCCCGTCCCCCGGGCCAGGGCCATGTCCGCCCGCTTCTTATCCTGACCCAGGAGGATATACACCAGGAACACCCCAGCGCCCACACCCGTCCGGACAGCCTCCTGAATGATCCGCTCTCGCCACTGGTCCAGCCCCTGTTTGATATAGTACAGCGTATTGTACTGGTCTGAGCCGGTGCTGCCATAATTGCCCTTGATAAAAATTTGCGGGCTGCTGATGACCGCCATGGTCACCTTCACCTTGGACCCCGCCTCGTCCACCGTGAAGTTCTTGTATCCGGGGACATACCACTGATAGCTGTCCTCCCGCTCGTCAAAGCGGTAGTAGCCGTCGCCGTAGAGGTCCAGCTCACTGCCATCCTTCCAGGCCCGGACCTTCTCCCCGTCGAATTGCAGGAGAAAGCCGTAGCCCTCGGGCAGCTGGGCCGCTGTGGTAGAGGCGGTCAGCGTGTCGCTGTTGCTGTAAAGGGCTTCTCCTTCCTTCGCCACGGTGTAGAGGACGTTTTTGTCCTCCTTCATTTTTTCATGGATGCCTTTGGCCCACCGCTCCGCGCCGGTGGAAGGTACCGGGCCGTTTCCGTCGTCCGCGCTGTAGCCGTAATAGCCGTAGGCCCAGCCCCCGGCCCCCATGGTAATCAGCCGCTCCAGCCGGGAGGAGACAAAGCCGCGAAACTCCGTTGTGTCCCGCCAGTCGGAGGCGAAGCTGTCGGAGATCCACCGCCGGCTGCCCGAGGCGGTCATCGCTGTGCCGAAGTACAGCCCCCCCTCCAGAAGCAGAGAAACCCCCAGCAGGAAGGCCACAAAGCCTAAAATCGCCTTACTTTTTTTCCATTTTGTATCCAATGCCCCACACCACCTTTAAATAGTCTGGCTCACGAGGATTGAGCTCAATTTTTTCCCGGATGCGCCGGATATGGACCATTACCGTGCCCTCGGAGGACCATGCCTCCTCCCCCCATACCCGGCGGTAGATCTCCTCCGCGGGGAACACCCGGCCCAGATTGCGCATGAGCAGATCGACAATGCCCGTCTCGATGTTGGTGAGCTTTACCGTCTCGCCGTCGGCGGTGAGGACCCGGTTGGCCGGGTCGTAGGCCAGGCGGCCGTTGACAACCGTGCCGTCGGGGGTGGCGTTTACGTCCCCCAGCCGGGTATACCGCCGCAGCTGGCTGCGCACCCGCGCCACCAGCTCCTGCATACTGAAGGGCTTGGTCACGTAGTCGTCCGCCCCCATGGACAGCCCCAGCACCTTGTCGCTCTCCTCGCTCTTGGCCGACAGCACGATCACCGGCAGGTTCCGCCGCTCCCGGATGCGCAGCACGGCGGACAGGCCGTCCAGCCGGGGCATCATCACATCCATGAGGATCAGCCGCAGGTCGGGATCGACCGCCCTGTCCAGCGCCTCCATGCCGTCGTAGGCCCGGAGAACACGCCAGCCCTCCTTCTCCAGCGCGGCGGCTATGGCCCCCACAATCTCCTTGTCGTCGTCTACCACCAGTATGGTCTCTTGGCTCATCAGGTCCGCTCCTTCCTCGTTCGCTGACATCAGGATATCAAAGGTTTCTTACAAAGTCAGTGGGTTTTCTCTTACAGATTTCTTACATTTTACGCCTGACCCGCAAAAAGAGCAAGCCGCATCCTCCATATACCTTCCCATACAGCGAAAAAACCGCCGCGCCCCTTTCTCCGGAAAGGGACGCGGCAGGAGCTCCGAGGAGCAGGACTGCTATGGCGGGAAGGGGCGAATATTCCAACCCCCTCGCGTTTAAGCCGAAGCCGTATTGGAGCGGTCGCTGCGGTGGAAGATAAACATCTGGGCGGCCAGGATCAGCACCAGGCAGGCAACGCCGATAATATCGGTTACCGGCTGGCTGTCGATCAGGAGGACGGCCGCCCCGAAGGAGATCAGCCGCATAAGGACATTCAGCCTCCCGCGCAGATAGCCCTCCACGGCTGCGGCGATGAGCAGCACGCCCACGCAGGAGGTGACCACCACCTGGATGCCGTCCAGAAGCCCCACATTCTCCAGCATCAGCTTCTGGTTGTAGACGAACATGTAGGGGATGATGAATCCGGCCAGGGCCAGCTTCACCGAGGCCACGCCTGTCTTCATGGGGTTGCCGCCGGACAGGCCCGCCGCCGCGAAGGAGGCCAGGGCCACGGGGGGCGTCAGGTTGGCGAACATGGCGAAGTAGAAGCAGAACATATGGGCGGCGATATCGGGCACCCCAAGCTCCACCAGGGCGGGGGCCGCGATGGTGGCGGTAATCAGGTAGGAGGGGATGGAGGGCAGGCCCATGCCCAAAATCATGCAGGTGACCATGGTGAACAGCAGCGTGAGGAACAGGCTGATGGCTGGGCTGTCGGGCACGGCGTTGCGGCCGATGCTGACGATGGCGGAGGCCACGCTGAGGGCGAAGCCCGTCTGGGCGCACACGCCCACGATGATGCCCACGCAGGCGCAGGCGATGGCCACCGAGACGGTGGACTTGGCGCCGGTGACGAAGGCGTCGCAGATATCCTTCAGGGACATGCGGCTGATGGGCCGCAGCTGGGCCACCACGATGGTGACAATAATGGTCCAGAAGGCGGCCACGATGACCGTCTTGCCGCTCCAGATCAGCATGTACAGCAGGAAGACGATGGGGATGAGCAGGTGGCCACGTTGGCGCATCACCTCACCGATTCGGGGCAGCTGGTCCTTGGGGATGCCGTGTAGGTGGTCCTTGGTGGCCCGCATCTGCACCTGGAGGATGATGCCCAGGTAGTAGATCAGGGCGGGCAGGACGGCGGCCTTGATGATGACCGGGTACTGCACCCCCAGAGTCTCGGCCATGACGAAGGCGGCGGCGCCCATGATGGGGGGCAGCAGCTGTCCGCCCACCGAGGCGGTGGCCTCCACGGCCCCGGCAAACTCCTTGGAGTAGCCCGTCTTCTTCATCAGGGGGATGGTAAAGGTGCCGGTGGTGACCACATTGGCCACGGCGGAGCCGTTGATGGACCCCAGGAAGCCGGAGGCCAGCACCGCCACCTTGGCGGGGCCGCCCTTGGTGTGGCCGGCCAGGGAGTTGGCGATGTCGTTGAAGAACTGACCCATGCCGCACTTGTTCATCACCTCACCGAAGATGATAAACAGCACGATAAAGGTGGCCGACACCTTGACAGAGCTGCCGTAGATACCGGAGATGTCACAGGTCAGGTACTGGACCATCCGGGTCCAGGTGTAGCCCCGGTGCTGGAAAACGCTGGGGAAGTACCGGCCGTACATGCCATAGATCAGGAAGATGGCCGACAAAATGGTGAGGGCCGGGCCGCTGATCCGCCGGGAGCACTCCATCACCAGCAGAATGAGCAGGGTGCCCATGATGATATCCAGGCTGGTGGGCCGGAAGCCGGTGGAGGTCCAGTCCATGTAGCGGTAGAACACGTAGCAGGGCATCGCGGCGGACAGGACAATGCAGATCCAGTCATACCAGGCCACCTTTTTGCGGCTGGCCTTCTTGTAGGCCGGGTAGTAGAGGAAGCCCAGAACCAGCACCAGACCCACGTGGATGGCGTGGTGCTTGATATTCTGGGTGGTCATCATGCCCGAGGCAAAGACCAGGTGGTACAGGGTGAAGAACAGGCACAGGAGGTAGCCGGCTTTCACCAGGGGTTTGAAGGAAAAATTGCGGGTGCGGGACTCTTTTTCATACTTTTCCATAATCTCCGCGCCTTTGGCCGCGTCAATGGGCGCGGCGTCGGCGGTTTCGACGTTGAGGTCGCGTTCGGTATCAGCCATAGAAGAAATGCCCCCTTCTCTCAATGATGGATCCCCGGATCCGGCTGGCGTTGGGCAGGGTCCGGAAATCAAATATCTCCTCCCCGTTGAGTTCAAGGCCCTTCATATAGGTGTCGGAGGTGAGCCATTTCAGCTCGGGGAACACGCTGTTGATCTCCTCCATCCACACCATCCCGTCCTCGATGCGGGTGGGTACGTCCATCTCGGCGGGGATGCCCGCGCCGTAGCCGGCCACCGCGATCTTGTCCAGGTTGAAGCTGCCGTCAGGCAGAACGGTGTAGAACTCAAGCCAGGGGATGTGTTCAAAGGAATGTTCGATTTCAAGGCGAAACTGGTCGCCGGGGCCCGCGGGGACCTCCAGCACCACCGCCTCGTTTTCGCGGTCGTAGAGCTGGAAAACGGTTCCGGCAGGGGCAAAGAGCCCCCACCACAGGAAAATGCCCAGCACTGCCAGGGCCGCGGCCCCCGGCAGCAGGCAGGCGGTACAACGCTTCATTTCTCGCTCCAAAACAGACACGGCGGCACGGCGGCGGTCATCCGCCGCCGTGCCGCCCTTGCGGATACAGTGGGAAAGCTATTACTTGATGTAGCCTTTGTCCTTCCAGAAGGCCTCGGCGCCGGGGTGCAGGGGCAGCTGGATGTCGTCCACGCCGAAGGTGATGTCGATGTTCTTGTCGGCCGCATTGTGAGAGGCCTTGATGGTGCTGATATTGGCAAAGATGCCCTCCAGCATATCATAGACCATGGCGTCGGACAGGTCCTCCCGGACCAGCATGATGTTGTAGACGAAAACGCCCTCCACATCCTCGGTGTTGTTGTAGGTGCCGGCGGGGATGACGGACTTGGCGTAGTAGGGGTAGTCGCTGACCAGCTTGTCGCGGCCCTCGCCGTCGATGGGCACCACCACCATGTCGTACTGGGTGCCAAGCTCCATCACGGTGGCGTTGGGCAGGCCGGAGGTGACAAACACGGCGTCGCACTGACCATTCTTCATGTTGTCAATGGCCTCGCTGTAGGCCAGGTAGTCGGGGGTGATGTCGTCATAGGTGATGCCATAGGCGTCCAGCACCATGCGGGCGTTGATCTCCACGCCAGAGTTGGGGGCGCCCACGCCCACGCGCTTGCCCTTCAGGTCGTTCACGGACTTGATGCCGGTGTCGGCGGTGGTGACCAGCTGGACGTAGTTGGGCCACAGGCGCATCAGGGCGCGCAGACCGGTGGCGGCCTCCTGGCCCTCGTAGGCGCCGGTGGCGGTGTAGGCCTGCATCACGGCGTCCTGCATGGCGATGGCAATCTCAGCGTCCTGGTCCAGCATCAGCTGGATGTTGGCGCCGGTGGCGTTGGTGGCCTCGGCGGAGGTCTGGTAGCCGTAGGCCTTCAGGGCCTCGGCAAAGGCGCCGCCGATGGGGAAGTAGATGCCGGAGGTGGGACCGGTGCCCACGGTGACGAACTCCTTGGAGCGCTCGGCGTCAGTCAGGCCCTTCACCTCGCCGCCGGCGCTGCCGGAGCCGCCGGCCTGGGAGGCGGAGGAGGGGGGATTGCTGGCGGCGCTGTTGCCGGGCTTTTCGTTGCTGCCGCAGGAGGCCAGAGACAGGGACATGGCGAGCGCGAGGGTCAGTGCAAGAATCTTCTTCATTCTGTTCATCCTTTCTTGACAAATAGCCTGTAGATTTCGCTGGGAAAGTTGTGAAAAACTGCAAGGCCGAGGGGGAAACCTCACCCTCTGCGGCTGATAGTTTATCCTTTTTTTCGGAAACAGTCAATACAATTGGGGAGTACGGTAGAAAACCAGGGGAGAACGGTAAAAAATCCGGGGGGAACGGAGGGGGCCTGTCTCGTAAATTTGGAGAGCCTCTGGAAATATCCTCCTAATACATCATGCAGGGCAGAGGTTCTACCCCTGCCTATCCTGCAAGGGGATAAAACGGGATCAAAATACGGCAGGGGCCGGTAAGGGCAGGCAAGGACAGAGCCCTTGACCACTAAATTGATAAGTCAAGCGTGAGAAGGAGGGCAGGCGGCTTGCAAAGGGAGAGAAGTCGTGTTACACTTATCTTATATAAAAGTTTATTCTGGGAGGTGTTTGCCGTGATTCAGGACAATCTGCCCATCTATCTGCTGACCAACGCGGGGTTGCTTCTGGTGGCCGCCGCCGTTCTAACGGAGCTGCGGCCCCTGCGGGCCATTCTGAAGCAGCAGGACCGCTCTGTCCCCAACCAGCTGCTGCTGGGGCTGGTATTCGGGCTGCTGTCCATCGCCAGCACCTACACAGGGCTGAGCTTTCAGGGTGCCATCGTCAACACCCGGACCATCAGCACCCTGGCCGCCGGATTGGTGGGCGGCCCACTCACCGGGATATTCGCCGGAGTGGTCAGCGGCCTGCACCGGTATTTTTACAACCCCGGCGGCTTTACCTCCCTGGCCTGCGGGCTGGGCACCCTCTCCTTCGGGATACTGGGCGCGGTGTATCATCGCTGGTTCTCCGGACTGAAGAGCCGGCGGCACCTGGCCCTGGTGGGGCTGACTGTGGCGGCGGAGCTGATCCAGTGCGTCATCATCCTGGCCGTGGCCCGGCCCTTCGCGGATGCGGTGGCCCTGGAGAAGGCCATCCTCATTCCCAAAATTGCTGTGAACTCCCTGGGGCTGGTGGTATTCAGCGCTGTGATGGACCGGATGAACCGCAGCCTGCTCCTCGAGCTGCTGGAGCGGCAGCACCAGGTGGAGCTGAGGCAGCAGGCCGAGCTGCGGGCCCTCCAGTCACAGATCAACCCCCATTTTCTCTTCAACGCCCTGAACACTATCTCCGCCCTGTGCCTCACCGACCCCAACCGGGCACGGGAGACCATCCTGGTGCTGGCCAACTACTTCCGTCAGACCCTGTCCATCAACGAGCCCTTCGTCACCCTGGAGCAGGAGCTGTCCAATGTGGACAACTATCTCTTCCTCACCGAGGCCCGGTTTGAGGACGCCATCCATGTCACCAGGGAGCTGCCCGGCGATTTGACGCGGCTGCGGCTGCCCCCGCTGATCCTCCAGCCCATTGTGGAGAACGCGGTGCGCCACGGCTTTGTGGCGGTGGACGACCGGCGGGTCCATATCCGGATCCGGCAGGACGGCGAGCGGGCCTACATCCAGGTGTCCGACCAGGGCCGGGGCTTCCCGGCCGAGGTGCTGGCCAGGCTCCAGGACCCCAACGACCCCACCTATTCCGGCCTGTTCAACGTCCGGAAGCGGCTGCGGACTATCTACGGCGACCAGTGCCCCTTTGCCATCGACAGCACCGACAGCGGCTCCACCGTCTCCTTTTCCATCCCCCTGACGCCCCCTGAACAGGCGCCGGCTTCCACACAGAGGAGGGACCAGCTATGCGCATCGCGGTAATCGACGACGAAAAATATTCCCGGGTGGAGCTGATCCACCAGATTCGCCAGCGGCTCCCCCAGGCGGAAATCCTGGAGGCGGGCAACGGAGCCCAGGCTATGGCCCTGCTGGAGCGGGAGCACTTCGATATCCTGTTTATTGATATCCACCTGGGGGACATGGAGGGCACCACCGTGGCCTCGCTGGCACGGCGGCTCATGCCCGCGGCGAAGATCATCTTCGCCACCGCGTACTCGGAGTACGCGGTGACCGCCTTCGAGCTGGGGGTGGACAACTATATCCTCAAGCCCTTTGACCCCGCCCGCATCCGTCAGGTTCTGGAGCAGTGCAGTCAAACCGCTCCGCCCGCCCCCGCCCAGAGCCAGAGCCGGCTGGCCATCAGCAGCAACCGGCACACCATCCTTCTGGACGTGGGAGACGTCACCTATATCGAGACCGACGGCTCCGGCCGGGGCTGCCTGGTTCACACCCTGTCCGGGGAGCGGTACGCCGATAACTCCACCATGTCCGAGTACGAGAGCCGCCTGGATGGCCAGGGCTTTTACCGAATCCATAAGACCTGCCTGGTCCAGCTGAAATATATCCAGGATATCTTCCCCTGGAATAACAGCAGCTTCGCCCTGCGGGTAAAGGGCTCCGCCACCCCCCTGCCCATCGGCCGGGACCGGGTGAAGGAGCTGCGGCGGAGACTGAACATTTAACTGTTTTCCAACAAAAGCACCCCCGGGCCGAAGCCCGGGGGTTTGGTGTTACCCGAAAGAAACTTAAGCGGAGGCCTTATCGGAAGCGATTACCACAATGGGACCCATGAAGCTGGAAACATTCAGCTCGCCAGTCGCAATACTCACTTCCACAGAAGCGGTGGCTCCAGCAACGGACTTCTCCACACACTCTCCGTTGGCAAACTTGAGGTATACCATGGTGGTCGTAGGATCGCAGGTCTTGTCCAGAGTGACAGTCAGGGTCGCATCAGCCTTGTTGACCCACTTGCCATTCTGGTTCACCAGAACGATGTCTTCCTTGGCAGCAACAGCGGTGACCTTAGCCCCACCAATGGTACTGCTGGCAACGGTGAAGAGCGCCTTGCTCTTGTCCAGAGTGACCTCAGTCACCTTGGTGATCTTCACGACCACGGCCTCGTCGCCATCGACGATGAAGGTAGCCGTAGCAGCGTTACCGGTCTTGTCAGTCTTCTGGATAACCAGACCGTTGGCAGCGTCCAGTTTGGCAGTACCGGTCAGGCCGGCATCGTTGCCCGCCTTGGCGGTCACGCCAACCAGCTCGTACTCAACAACGGCGGACTTGACGTTGGTAGCCATAGTGAAGCCACTCACCGCAGTGGTCAGATCCAGCTCAACGCCCTTACCATGTCCAGCAGTTGCGTTGATTGTCGTCTCACTGTTGCTGGGCACAACGTCGGTCACAGCGGAGACATCAACCTTGCCCTTCACGGTGTTGCCGGTAACCTTGGTGATCTCGATGACGACCTTGTCGGCAGCGGGATCGGCCTTCTCGGTAGCGACACCAGTCAGGCTGGTGATGGTCACGGTGCCGTCGTTGGCAACAGCCTGAGCAGTCAGGGTGCCGGTCTTCTCGCCGCCAGCCAGACCAGTGATCTTGTACTCCACGTCGACCTTGAGGAAGTTGTCCTTGTCAGCGCCGCCGAACTTCACCTCCAGCGCAGCGCCAGTAGTGTCGTCCAGGGTCTCGGTGGTAGCGTCAGCAGTGTAGATGGGTCCAGTGTAGCCGGTGGGCAGCTTGACCTCGACGGTCTTAGCGGTAGCAGCCACAGGAATGGTGATCTCAATGGTGGTCTCAGCGCCAGCGCCGATAGCGGCAGGCACATCGCTGTTTCCAACAATCACGATGCCGCTGTCAGCGACAGTAGTGTTGGTGATGCCGGGATAATCCTTACCACCAACCACAGCGTTCAGCGTGGTGCTGGTCGCAGTGTAGGACATGCCGGTGGGCTTGGTGAAGGCGATATACAGGTCGCCAGCAACAGCAGTGGAGGACTTGTAGGGCTCAACACCCGGGGTCCCCTTATCATCCGCAGTGACAATGTGAGCATTGGTCACAGTGGGAGTGGCCACGGTTTTGTTGCTTGTTGCGTCAACGTAGTTGACCTTCACAGTGATGTTGGAGTCAATCGCGGAGCTGCCGGAGGAGCCAGTGGCGGCGATGCCGTCAGCCAGGGTGAGGCTAGTGGTGGCCTTGAACTCCAGGATGGTGCCGTTGGCGATCACGTTACCGGTGATCTTGCTGGCGGTATCCACCTTGACCTCGCCGTTGGCGGAGCCGAAGTTCTTGTTGCCGCGGGCCAGGACGCGGATAGCGTCGTTAGCGGCGACCTTGAAGGACTTCTCGCCGGGGACGGTCTCGTCGAAGCTGGTCACGAGCTTGCCGTTGACATAGAAGTCATAGCGGTTGTCGCCGGTGACGGGGTACTGGGTGTCGAAGAAGGAGACCTTCACGCTGCCGGTGGGCTCGCTGGGCTTATAGCCGTCTTTAATGTCATCGCGGATGACCACATAGCGGACAGCGCCCTTGAGGATAACCAGGTTCATCTGGAACTTGTAGCCTTCCCCATTGTCGTTCAGGTCGTCGATGATGTTCTTCAGCTGGGTGCTGGTGGTGTAGTAGGTAGTCTCTCCCTTGTTGGCCTTGGTCTGGATCAGAACGGTCTTCACGTCCTCAGCAACGCGGACGCCGGTGTCGTTCTTGGTCTCCACATACAGGGTGTTGCCGACCAGGGAGGGCCGCACAACGTACTGAGCCACATCGTTGGAGGTGCCAACATACACACGCTGGAACACCACGGTATCGTACTCGTTGATGGAGGGGTTGATGTCAACGGCGCGGTAGATGGCCTCAGCCTTAGTGGCGGGAACAGTTTCGTTGACACCGGGACCGACCACCATGTCGGCCTTGTTGCCGAACACGCTGGCGGAGGAAATCACTTCGTTGTTGGCGTTGAAGGTGACCTTGTACCAGCTGCCCTTCACCATGGCAGAAGCGTTGATATACTGCAGGTTGTCGCCGGTCTCAGTGAGCTCGATCTCCTCGCCCTCAAAGATGACCTTGCGGACCCAGGTCCAGTCGCCGTCGGTGGTGGCGCGGCCGGTCTTGGGGTTGTAGCGCTCGCGCTCCACGTCGTCGGTGTGGACGTAAACCAGGTTGCTGGTAGCGCCGGCGTCCTTACCAACCACCATGGCGGCAATGACATAGCCCTTGTCGTTGTACAGGGTGTACACGCCGCCGGCGGCGGTGGTTGCACCCATACCAGTCAGGTTCTTGAACTTATCCTTGGCCGCGACAGTGGCGCTGTTCTCAATGGTGATATCGGCCTTGTCGATGTTGGTCACCACGTTGTCAGCGGAGGAAATCACGGCGGCGTAGTTGGTGCCGTCATAGCGGACATAGTCCAGCTTGGCGGTGAGATACACGGAGTTGTCGTTGCCGTAGACCTTGGCGTAGGACCCGGAGAGGGCGCCGGCCAGGGCGGTGTTCTTGGTGTTGATCTTTTTGCCGTCCACCGCAACACTATTGTCGTGATACTGGGCGGTCTTGATCTTGGTCTTGGCGGTGGTGCCGGTGCCGTCGTCAATCTCAGCGGCCACCTCAGTCAGGGTGTACACGCCATTGGCGTTGACGGTGTAGGTGCACCAGGTATTCAGCAGGGCGTAGCCACCGGTCTCATCATCCCTGCCATACAGCAGACCCTTGGTGGTGTCGTAGGCGCTGTTGTCATCCAGCTTCACAGGGGCGCTCGTGCTCTTGTCCATGTCGACCTTGGCGGTCTCGCGGGTGCCGTCCATGAAGATCAGATTGGCCTCGGCGGTCTGGTTCTTCAGGTTGCTCTTGTCAGCGTCGATGCCGGCCACGAAGACGTAATTCTTCACGTCCTCAACCAGCTCCAGGCCGACCAGATAGCCGTTCTTGTCCAGGATCACATTGTACTTGCGGTCCTTCAGGTTCTCCTTGCCGTCGATGCTGGTGTAGCGGTCCAGGACCTCAACATCATACTCGGCGGTGGAGGCGTAGTCATACTGCTCGTTGTCAGACTCAACCCAGGAGCCGCGCTTGAAGGCGTTCAGGGTGACCTCGGAGAGGATCTCGGCGTCGGCGATGGTCTGGATCTCGCCCTCAGCCACGGTGACCAGGAACAGGTCGTTCTCCTTGGCGTCCTTGGCCAGGGTGAAGTCCTCGCCCAGGGCCTTCAGGACAACCTTGTCCTCCACGTCGATGTTGCTGGAGCCGGGGGTGTTGAACTTCACATAGACGGGATCGGTGGAAGTGCCCTTGTTGGCCATCTTGTAGACGTTCAGGGAGACCTCGTCGGTCTTCTCCTTGTAGTCGCTCTGGGCCTTGGCCAGGTAGGTGTTGATGATGACAATGGAAACTTCCTTCTTGTCGGAGTCCACAAACACCTGGGTCAGCACGCCCTTGCCGGTGGCGCCGATGCCGGCCTTGTTGTTGTTGGCCAGCTCGCCGCGGGTGAAGTAGCCGTCGAAGGCGTTGTCGGAGCTGGACAGCATAGCCTCAGCGTCGCTGTCGTCCAGGCTCACGCCGTCCACGTACAGGTTGAAGTCCCAGTACTTGGTGTCGTCGATGGTAGCCTTGCCAATCAGGTCGTAGAGGGCCTTGCCGGTGACCTCAACGGTGTACTCCTCCTTGAGCATCTCCTTCTTGGCATAGGTGCCGATCTCCTTGCCGTCAAACTCCCAGTAGCGGGAGGGGCGGCCGAAGGGGTCGGTGGCGTCGTTGTTCAGCTTCAGATCGCCGTTGTACAGCTTCTCGCCCAGCTCAATGATGAAGCCGTTCACGCCGTTCAGGGCGTTGCCGTTGCTCTCAGCGTCGTCGATAGCGCGGGCAAAAGCCTGATTGGAGGCGGTGACCACGTAGTTCACCTGACCGCCGGTGACCACCAGGTTGCCGTTGCCGTCAACCAGGTTGAAGGTCTTGTCCTCGGCCTCCACGATGGGGGTCTTCAGGGCGTTCAGCGCCAGCTGGGCCACCTGGTTACGGGTCAGGGGGTCCTTGGCGTTGGCGTTGATCTGACGGAACAGATCAATCTTGCTGGCCTGCTTCACGGTGGCCAGCTCGAAGCCGCCGTTGTTGCTGTAGTCGCTGGGGTACTTGAAGTAGCCCAGGGCACGCATCATCATAGAAGCGGCCTGCACGGCGGTGACAGGGTCACCGGAGCCGTAGGTGTAGGCGTCGTAGCCGGAGACAATGCCGTTGGCATAGCAGGCGGCCACGTAGGGGGCGGCCCAGGCGGGCACGTCCTTAAAGGGGTTGGTGCCCTCGTAGTAGTCGTAGTCCAGGTCCAGCAGAAGGGCCATGACCACGGCCATCTGGGCGCGGTTCACAGGCTGATCGGGGCCGAAGTTGCCCTTTTCGTCGCCAACCATGACTTTGACGGCCTGCAGAACCTCAATGGCCTCGATGTTGTCCTTTTCGTCAACATCGGGGTAGCTCGCAGCGCCGGCGCCGACGACCATCATGCCAAGCAGCATGACAGAGGCCAGGGTCAGGCTGAGAGCCCGCTTCAGGTTTCTCATTGGATTTCCTCCTTTAAAATTGGTTGGGTCCACTCTCCTTCGAATCAGCGGCGGCTGGCCGGTCCCCGGTGCGCCATCTCTGTGCCAAACTGCTCGGGAATACACAAAGTATTCCCTGCGCGTTTGACCCATTCTGGCTTTCCGGGTCCTCGCCCATCCATCCGCCGCTCCTTCAGTCGAGCGGCCCTTTCGGCCTGAGAGGGGCCGGTTGGGCGGAACGTGGAAAGCTGTTTCCTTCGGTAGACCTTCCGCAGAGGCGGAGGATTTAACTTTTTAGAAACAATTTTCATCGTTTTGCCCAAATTTTTCGAGATTTTTGAATCTTTTGTTCCCGTCACGTCCGTGTTACGCCCCTTGCGTGGGGTGCGGAAGTTGCGGAAAGCTGGAGGAACCCTAGAAAAACGCCGCTTTTGGCGTAAAAAAGTAAAATTGGTAGACATTTGGTAGATGTCCTAAAATGTGGAAGGCCCCCAATCCCCTGCGCCGCAGAGAATTGAGGGCCTTTTTGGTAGACTTTTGGTAGACGCGATATCCTGGTTACAGATTTCCCAGAGACTGTGCTTATTGTTCAATTTCTCAATTATAATTTTTTCGCCATCTCTTCATCCGCTGCCGCTTTTTTTGTTTCGCCCAATAAGCGGTAAACTTCTGCCCGTAACAAATAGGCATCTTTGTATTCTGAGTTCAGTTCAATAGCTTTTGAAGCAAACTGAATTGATTTTGTATATTCGCCTTGATCTTTACAAATATCCCCAAGATGTTTATATGGGTTGGCAACTTCCGGCTTTAATTCAATCGCTTTATTTAAATCTGAGATTGCTTCATCCGTTCTTCCCAAAACAATATATATACTCCCGCGATTATTATAAGCAGTCGCATTGTTTGGGCTCAATTCAATAGCCTTGCCATAATCAGAAATTGCTTTTTCATATTCTTTCAAATTATTATAAGTATATCCACGATTATGATAGGCAGTTGAATTGAATGAATCCAACTCAATCGCTTTGTTGTAGTCAGAGATCGCCTTATCATACTCCCCCAAACCACCATACGCACATCCACGGTTGTTATAAAATAGGGCAGTATTTGACTGCAGCTGAATTGCCTGTGTGTAATTTTCAACCGCCTCCTTATATTGCTTTAAGCTATAACACCGCTCTCCCTCCCGGTTATAGTCCCACGCTGTCATACGATTGCGTTCTTTGCGCTCCTTTTCCGTAGTAGCCATTCGTTCCATTATCTTTTCAATTTCCTGTTTAAACTCATTTTCACTCTCGTTGATCGGGCCGGCGGCGTTCTTCTCCGTATTCAAGTGCTCCTGTTCGGTCAGCCGCTTATATTCTTTCTCATAGTTGGCAATCTGCTCGCTGGTCCGCCGGTTCAAATACTCCTCCGCCTCATGAACGCCGATCTTATCCGGAAACAGAGCGTTTCCAAAGGCCAGCATAGTGGCATCAAAGCCCGCGGTGCGGACAAGGTATCCATTTTTATCTTTAATAAGCCTCTGTATCTTTTCGCTGGGCAGACCATACTTTTCAAAATAGCACCAGTATATTCCATTTTTCATCTTGAGCTCGCTGTCTTCCAGGAAATTCATCAGGCTGTTATCGCCGCCGCCGTAGCCGATTACAATGGGTGTGTAGCTCTGAAAGACCGAGGCCAGCACATCCCGCCATATCCCCTTCAGGCCGTTGGTCTCCTCCGGCTGATTCAACGGGTCGAAAAAAATACCGCGGTGCACCTTGGCGATAATGGGCCGTTTGATATTCGGGTCCCCCGCATACTCGACCAGCAGCTCATGGTTTATCACCAGCGGCTTGTCATCCGTATAAAAAAACAGGGCGTCCTCGATCAGGCTGTCAAAATTTGTGGTTATGACAAGATTGCTCCCGCTCCCATCCGTCAGCATCAGGGCCAGAGGTGGTAGCCAAATCCCGGGTTCCTGTTGGCCATAATTTTTTCAAGATAGTGGTAGCCATTTCTGTGATTGGGGAAAAACCGGAGCTTATACAGGTCAAAATAGTAGTCGCTTGGCAGGGGCGTTCCGGATTTTTTCGTCTCCTCCCAGGCCTCTCTTATTTCCTCAAATTTATACTCCAGGTGCTCCTCCAGCGTCTTTGCGACCTCACCGATCTCGTCCAGCCCCGGCGATTCCTCCATCTCCTTCATCCACTGGGCCTCCAGGCCCGCGCCTGTGGGGATCCCGGATGATACCGATGCTCCGGACCCAATAATGAAGCAGAACCTCTCCGAATTGCTTCTCCCCTCCCTCACCGCTTTGACCAGCTGATTGACAGATATGATCTGGTAATCCTTTACAATTTTCTCCGACATAGCAACACCTTTTTTCTTCATTAAAATTCAGAAGCAGGGTACTGGTATATCCATGGCGCAGCCGCCATTTCCATCGTCAATATTATACATAATTCGGGAAATTTTTACAATAGTATTTTTCAAGATCCACAAGTACAGGGCCGGCTCATCCTTCAGGCCGGGGCCGCCGCCGAAGGGAAGAGCGGCCCCAGTCCGCAGCTCCAAGGCAGCGGCGCGGTCCTGCGGACAGGAAATTTTACCCATTTCCCATCCCGAAGGAAGAAAACCTCTTGAAAATCCTGTCGCTATGGGATACAATATCCGGGAGCAAGTAAGGTATAGCTAACTTTCTTTTTGGGAGGGGTATCTATGGACCATCGGACACTGGAGGACCTGACACCTGGCCAGAGCGGAACCATACTGTCCATCGCCAACAAATCGGGGACGGTAAAGCGCCGTCTGGTGGACATGGGGCTCACCCCGGGAACCGAGGTGAGGGTGACCAAAATCGCCCCCCTGGGGGACCCTATCGAGGTGTCCCTCCGAGGCTATGAGCTGTCCCTGCGGAAGGCGGACGCCGGCCAGATTGTCATGGGCCAGCCCCGGCCCAGGAGCTCTGGCGCGGCCCGGGCGGCCATGACCCGCCGGGACCCGGAGACAGCCCGCCGCCAGCTGAAGGCCCACGAGCACGAGCTGGCCGAGCACAGCGGCCGCTATGACCCCGCCGCCCACGACAGGCACACCATGCGCATCGCCCTGGCGGGCAACCCCAACTGCGGTAAGACCACTCTGTTCAACGCCCTCACCGGCTCCAACCAGTATGTGGGCAACTGGCCCGGCGTCACGGTGGAGAAGAAGGAGGGCACCGCCCACATCGGCGACCGGACGGTGACGGTGGTGGACCTGCCCGGCATCTACTCCCTGTCCCCCTACTCCATGGAGGAGATTGTGGCCCGGGACTTCATCATCGGCGAGGGGCCCGACTGCGTCATCGACATTGTGGATGCCACCAATCTGGAGCGCAACCTGTACCTCACCGTCCAGCTGCTGGAGCTGGAGCGGCCCACCGTGCTGGCCCTGAACTTTATGGACGAGGTGGAAAAGCGGGGAGATAAGATTGATGTGGCCCGGCTGTCCAAGGAGCTGGGGGTGCCGGTAATCCCCATCACCGCCCGCACCGGCGAGGGCATCGAGGAGCTGATGCACACCGCCCACCGGCAGATGCACCTGGGGGTGACCATCGAGCCGGACGACCTCTACGACGACTACACCCACGACATCCACCACCGCATGGGCGAGCTGCTCCACGACTACGCCTACGGGGCCAACCTCCCGGCCCACTGGGCCTCCATCAAGCTGCTGGAGGGGGACGCCATTGTGGAGAAAGCGCTGGAACTCCCCCCGGACATCAGAACAAGACTGGAGGCCCTGGTGGCGGAGTATGAGAACTCCAGCGACCTGGGCGACCGGGAGACCCTCATCGCCGACAGCCGCTACCAGTACATCCAGAAGGTGGTGGGGGCCTCTGTGGTCCGGGGCGGCGTGCCCGGGGAGCTCACCTTCAGCGAAAAAATTGACCGGGTGGTCACCCACCGGGTGCTGGCCATCCCCCTGTTCCTGTGTACCATGCTGGTGATGTTTGTGGTCACCTTCGGACCCTTCGGCTCCTGGCTGTCCGACGGGGTGGGGGCGGGGATGGACGCCCTGTCCCAGTGGCTGGCCCCCACCCTGGCCGGGGCCGGGGTGTCCCATGTCCTCATCTCCCTGGTGTGTGACGGCATCATCGCCGGGGTGGGGGGCGTGCTCACCTTCCTGCCCCAGATCGCCCTGCTGTTTCTCTTCCTGTCCTTCCTGGAGGATTCGGGCTACATGTCCCGGGCGGCCTTCATCATGGACCGGGCCCTGCGCCGGTTTGGACTGAGCGGCAAGGCCTTCATCCCCATGCTTATGGGCTTTGGCTGCTCGGTGCCCGCCATTATGGGGGCCCGGACTATGGAGAACGAGAAGGACCGGCGGATGACCATCCTGCTGGTGCCCTTCATGTCCTGCTCCGCCAAGCTGCCCGTCTACGGCCTGATCTCCGCCGCCTTCTTTGGCCCCTGGGCGGGGATGGTGGTCTTCGGGCTGTACATCATCGGGATGATTGTGGGCATCGCCTCCGGCCTGTTCTTCAAAAGGACCCTCTTCGCCGGGGAGCCCGCCCCCTTTGTGCTGGAGCTGCCCCCCTACCGCCTGCCGTCCGTCGGCAATATGCTCACCCATGTGTGGCAAAAGGTAAAGGGATTTCTTGTCAAGGCCGGTACATTGATTTTACTAATGTCCATGGTCCTCTGGCTGCTGCAGTCCTTCGACTTCTCCCTGCGTATGGTGGACGACCCCACCCACAGTATGCTGGGGGCCCTGGGCAATGTGCTGGCTCCCCTCTTCGCCCCCTGCGGCTTCGGGTTCTGGCAGGCGGCGGTGGCCCTGCTCACCGGCCTGATCGCCAAGGAGATGGTGGTCTCCTCCCTGTCCATGTTCTACGGCTTCTCTCTCACCGCCGCCGGCGGTGAGGTGGCCGCCGCCATGGCGGGCTTTAGCCCCCTATCCGCCTTCTCTATGCTGGTGTTCATTTTGCTGTATGTCCCCTGTGTGGCGGCGGTGTCCACCCTCTTCAAGGAGATGCAGAGCCGCAAATGGGCCTGGTTCTCCATCGCCTGGCAGATGGGCTGCGCTTATGTCATGTCTCTGCTGGTGTATCAGATCGGGGGGCTGATTCTGTAACCGAATATTTTGTAGGGGCGAATATCATCCGCCCGTGTGATACCCACCGGAGATACGACAGCGGTGGACAGTCAAGGCCACCCCTGCTGCGATATGGAGATGTGATATATCATGGTAAAATTGATTTCTCTTGACCTGGACGGCACCCTCCTGGACCCCGGCGGGCAGGTTACCCCTGCGGCAAAATCGGCCATTGCCGAGGCCAGGGCGGCGGGTGTGCGGGTGGTCATCAACACCGGGCGGCCCGCGCCGGAGGCGTTTTCCTACGTCCGGGAGGCCTGCTGCGACACCCTCGTCTCCATCCTGGGCGGCGCGGCGGTGGCCGACTGCGCCTCTGGTCAGCTGCTCCGCCGGTGGGATATCCCGAAGTCCGCCGCCCGGCGGACCCTGGAGCTGTGTCTGAACCGCAACATTGCCCTGATGATCTTCGCGGGGGAGCGGATTGTCGTGGACCCCTTCTCCCGGGCCGCCCTGCTTGAGAGCTACCCCTATCCCCTCTTCCATGACAATGCGGAGCTGGCGGAGGACCCCCTCGCCTATCTGGCGGAGCAGGGCCTGCCTCTGACCAAGATCCACGGGGAGGGCAGCCCCGACGCCTTTCCCCTGGAGGAGCTGGCCGCCCTGGAGGGACTGACCCTCACCTCCTCCGGCCCCCGGGACTTTGAGGTGGTGGGCGCCGGGGTGGACAAGGGCCGGGCCCTCGCCCTCATCGCCACGCTGTACGGCATCCCGCTGGAGCAGTGCGCCGCCGTGGGAGACAGCGACAACGATCTGGCGGCCCTGCGGGCTGTGGGCGTCCCCATCGCTATGGGCAACGCCTCCCCTGCCGTCCAGGCCGCCGCCCTCCGGGTCGCCCCCTCCAACCGTGAAAACGGCTCCGCCTGGGCCGTTTTAAGCTGTCTCGGCTGAAGTGTGCAATAGTAAATCAATTTTATCAGATAGCCTGCCCGCCTTTTTCTGTCCTGCCATCTATTCAATAGGGGATAGACGGCAGGACAATTTTGTTGTAGAATAGAGAGACAGGCTATTTTTGAGGAGAGGGGGAACCGCCTTGACCCAGACATTTCTTCCCGGTGAGATCCTGGCCATGACCGCCCAGGCGGCAGACCGGCTGCTGAAGCTGGACAGCGGTGACGCCGCTCTTCTGTATATCCATCTGCTGCGCCGTGGGGGAGCGGACGGCCTGAAGTGGTCCCCCGAGCGCCTTCAGAGCGCCCTGGACCAGCTCCGCGCCCAGGGGCTGGCGCCGGACCAGCTGCCCCTCCCCCCCGAGCCCCCCGCGCCCGAACCGCCCCCGCCGGACTACTCCACCGCGGACATCTCCCAGGCCCTGGCCGATCAGGCCTCCACCTTCTCCGCCCTGGTGGGCGAGGTGGAGCGGCGGCTGGGCAAACGGCTGTCCACCGCCGACCTGAAGAACCTGTATACCCTGTACGACCATCTGGCCATCCCCGCCGAGGTAATCCTCATGCTGGTAAGCTGGTGCACCGAGGAGATTACGCGCAAGTACGGCCCCGGGCGCAAGCCCTTTCTGTCCCAGATTCGCAAGGAGGGCTTTATTTGGGCCCGCCGTGGGGTGGACACCATGGAGCGGGCGGAGGAGTACATCGCCCGCCTCACCCGGCTGAGGGGCCGGGAGGCGGAGGTGCTCCGCCTGCTGGACATCCCCGCCCGGCCGCTGGTGGAACGGGAAAAAACCTACATCGCCGCCTGGGACGACATGGGCTTCGACGACGGGGCCATCCGTATGGCCTACGAGCGGACGGTGCTGAAGAAGCAGTCCATGGACTGGAGCTATATGAACGGGATCCTCCGCCGCTGGCACGAGAAGGGGCTGCACACCGCCGCCGCCATCCAGGCAGGAGACCGGGACCCCCGGCCCGTCCGGGCGGGCGGCCCGCCTCAGAAGACGCCCCCTCCCTCTGCCGACCAGGAGCGGCGGGCCCGGGAGAACGTGGAGCGCACCCGCCGCCTGATGGAACAGATGAAACAGGAGGGGAATTGACATGCCCTATGACGCCAATGTGCTGCGCCGGGCCTCCCAGCGGCTGGAGGACCAGTCCCGCCAACGCCGGGAACGGACCGACCGCCTGCGCCTGGAGGCCTATGAAAGGGAGCCCCGGCTGGAACAGCTGGACCGCCGGCTTCGGGGCACCATGGCCGGACTGGTGGCCGCCGCCCTCCGCCAGGGCGGGGACCCGGTGGCCGCCGTTCAGTCGGTGCGGAGGGAGAATCAGGAGCTTCAGCAGGAGCGGGCCGTCCTGCTGGGAGGGCTGGGCCTGCCCGAGGACGCGCTGGATGACAGGCCAGCCTGTCCCCTGTGCCGGGACACAGGCTGGCAGGGGGCCAAAATGTGCCGCTGCCTGAAGCAGCTGTGCGCTCAGGAGCAGATCAGGGAGCTCTCCAAGCTGCTGAACCTGGGAGAGCAGTCCTTCGACACATTCCGCATTGATTACTACAGTCAGTCCATCTATCCGGGCCAGGGAATCTCCCCCCGGGAGAATATGGAGCAGAACTTTAATATTTGCTGGAATTACGCCACCAAATTTGGCCGCGTCGCCATCAAAAACCTGCTCCTCTCCGGCGCGCCGGGGCTGGGCAAGACCTTCCTGTCCGCCTGCATCGCCCGGGCTGTATCGGAAAGCGGCTTTTCGGTGGTCTATGATACGGCGGTGAATATTTTCAGCCAGTTCGAGGCCCGAAAATTCCTCCGGGACAGCCGGGACGGCCTGGATGCCCGGGACGAGACCCGGCGCTATCTCAACTGCGACCTGCTGATCCTGGACGACCTGGGCAGCGAGCTGACCACCCAGTTTACCCAGTCCGCCCTCTACGAGGTCATCAACACCCGGCTGGTGGGAGAGAGGCACACCGTGATCTCCTCCAACCTGTCCATCGGGGAGGTGGCCCAGCGCTACGCCCCTCAGATCGCCTCCCGCCTGGACGGGGAGTACCACACGCTGGAGTTCTTTGGCGACGATATCCGCCTGCTGAAAAAGAACCGGCTGTGAAAAGGAGAATGCATCCATGATCTATGCAGCTATTGCCGCGGCCCTGGTGGCTGTGGACCAGCTTGTAAAATACCTGGTGATGACCAAAATTCCTCTGGGGGGACACGTCCCCTTTATCCCCTATATCGTGGAGCTCACCTATGTAACCAACACCGGGGCGGCCTTCTCCATCTTCTCGGAGCACACCTGGGCCCTGGCTCTGGTGTCGCTGGTCATGTCTCTGGCCCTGGCCCTGGCCCTGTGGAGGGGGCTGTTCAAGCACCCCCTGGGGAAGCTCACCCTCACACTGCTGCTGGCTGGGGCGGTGGGCAACCTCATCGACCGGGCCTTTCGGGGCTTTGTGGTGGACATGTTCAATGTGCTGTTTATGCACTTCGCCGTGTTCAATGTGGCGGACATCTGTGTGGTGGTGGGGGGCATCGCCGCCGGAATCTACTACATGTTCCTGATGGACAAGCTGGAGCCCCGGGAGGAGGGCGGTCATGGCAGCGCTGACGCTGACCGCTGACCGGGCGGGCGAACGGGCCGACTCCCTGCTGTGCCGGCTGGTCCCCGGCCTGACCCGCTCCGGGGCTCAGAGGCTGCTGGAGCGGGGGGCCGTCACGCTGGACGGCAGATCGGTGCGAAAAAACGACCGCCCCGCCCCCGGCCAGGTGCTGGAGGTGCTCCTCCCCGACCCGCAGCCCATCGCCGTGCTGCCCCAGAACATCCCCCTGGATGTGATCTATGAGGACGGGGATGTGATTGTGGTCAACAAGCCGGTGGGGCTGGTGGTCCACCCCGCGCCGGGCCACCCGGACGGCACCCTGGTCAACGCCCTGTTGTATCACTGCAAAAATTCACTGTCCGGAATCAACGGAGAGCTGCGCCCGGGTATCGTCCACCGCATCGACCGGGACACCTCCGGACTGATTATCGCCGCCAAGAACGACCGGGCCCACCTGGCTCTGGCCGCCCAGCTCCAGGACCACAGTCTGGCCCGGACCTACGAGGCGGTGGCCCTCGGGGGCCTGCCAGAGGAGAGGGGCACGGTGAACGCCCCCATCGGACGGCACCCGGTGGACCGGAAAAAAATGGCCATCGACCGCAGAAACGGCCGGGAGGCGGTGACCCACTGGTCGGTCCTGGCCCGGTATCCCGGCTATACCCATGTGGAGTGCCGCCTGGAGACGGGCCGCACCCATCAGATCCGGGTCCATCTGGCCTCCATCGGCCACCCGCTCCTGGGGGACACGGTGTACGGGGCCAAAAAGCCCGTCCCCGGTCTGGCCGGCCAGTGCCTCCACGCCCGGCGGCTGCGGTTCGTCCACCCCGCCTCCGGGGAGACCGTGGAGCTGGAGTGCCCCCTGCCGGACTGGTTTCAGGAAATTCTGCGGAAAATTGACCGCTGACCCCTTGACAACCCCGCAAAAACCGGATAGAATACGGAACACATACGAAAAATGCGCGGAAAAGGACAAGTACCCGCTCTCAAGACGCAAAGAGAGCCGCCGTTTGGTGAAAGGCGGACGGGAGGGAGCGGCGAAAATCACCTTGGAGCTGAGGGCTGAACCACAGTAAGCCCCTCCGGACGCCCCCGTTACCGGGCAGCTTTTGAGCGGCCGGGCCCTTGCGCCCCGGCAAAAAGAGTGGTACCGCAGAGGTTTGCGCCTTTGTCTCTTTACAGGGACAGAGGCGTTTTTATTTTGGGAAAGGAGCGGTCAAAAATGGATTCGGTCTCTATTCAAGTTGTTGACACCCCCGAGAAATTCCACCCTGCGGCTGAGGAGGCCGCCCAGGCGCTGACATCCCTGCTGCGGGAGCTGGCGGCCATGGAGAATAAGAGTTTTGCGCAGTACACCCGCCTGTGCAAAAAGGGGCAGGTTGTCGAGTTTAAGGGCGGTGTGCGCAGGGAATTTACCGACGTCCAGGACTGGAAAGAGGAGAGAAAGCTCCGCTTCGCCGCCCTGCTGGACCCCCACTGCACCCAAAAACTGATTACCCAGCGGCGGGACTGTCTCCACGCGGATCACTTTCCCTCCTCATTCAACTGCGTAAATACCGGCTGTACACTGTCTGTCACCATGAAAAGCGCCGGAAAGGCGGTGGCGCAGCTGGTCCCCGATGAGGACAGCGTGCCCTTTGACCTGTCCGACCCGGATGTGCGCTATCTGGTGGAGGATGCGAAACGCGGCGGGCACGGCGCCCAATGCTATGGCTATTTTCAAAAATATCGCTTTGTCCTCAAGCGCGAGGCGGAGGAGTGGCACATTGACGAGGTGTCCTGCGACAGTCTGCACGGGGACCGCTGGCGACGGGATTATTACTTTTAAGGAGGGAGCCCGGGATGAACTGCCCAAGCTGCGGAAACGAGATGGAAAAGGGATGGATGACCGCTGGCGGCCCCCAAATACGCTGGTTTCCAGAGGGAGAGGATAATATTATGGATTATCTTTCTACCTTCAGTTCCAACGAGCGGAAAATCGTAATTAGTAAATTGTCTGTCAATCCCCGGGGAATCCCGGCCTATCTCTGCCAGGCTTGCCGCAAGCTGATTGCGGATTATTGAGAATACAATTTGAAATAAATTAAAGGAGTAATACAAAATGGACTACAACAAGACCATCAATCTGCCCAAGACCGACTTCCCCATGCGGGCGGGCCTGCCCGCCCGGGAGCCCGACATGCTCAAGCGCTGGGAGGACATGGACCTCTACCACGAGCTGCTGAAAAAGAATGAGGGCAAGCCCCTGTACTCCCTCCACGACGGCCCTCCCTTCTCCAACGGCGCCCTGCACATGGGTCACGCCCTGAACAAGTCCATCAAGGACTTCATCACCCGCACCGCCGCCATGCGGGGCTACCTCACCCCCTATATCCCCGGCTGGGACAACCACGGTATGCCCATTGAGAGCGCCATCATCAAGCAGAACAAACTCAACCGCAAGGCCATGTCGGTGCCCGAGTTCCGCACCGCCTGCCATGAGTTCGCCCAGCACTATGTGGACGTGCAGCGGGAGGGCTTCAAGCGCATGGGCGTCATCGGCGACTGGGAGAACCCCTACCTCACCATGTCCCCCTCCTTTGAGGCGGAGGAAGTGAAAATTTTCGGGGCCATGTACAAGAACGGCTATATCTATAAGGGTCTCAAGCCGGTGTACTGGTGCCCCCACGACGAGACCGCCCTGGCCGAGGCGGAGATCGAGTATCAGGACGACCCGGTGACCACCGTCTATGTGAAGTTCCCCATGTTGATGGACAACGCCAAGCTGACCCACCTGGCCCCCGCAAACCTCTTTTTCCTGATCTGGACCACCACCATCTGGACCCTGCCGGGCAACCTGGCCATCGCCCTCCACCCCAGGGAGAGCTACGCCATCGTCCAGGCGGACAACGGAGAACAGTATATCCTGGCTGAGGCCCTGGTGGAGAAGGTCATGAAGGTGGGCGGCGTGGAGAACTATAAGATTCTGGAGACCCACCCCGGCAGCTTCTTTGAGAACATGGAGGCCAACCACCCCTTCCTGGACAAGACCAGCCGTCTTGTGACCGCCGAGTATGTCACCATGGACTCGGGCACCGGCTGCGTCCACACCGCCCCCGGCTTCGGCGCGGACGACTACGAGACCTGCAAGCGGTACAAGATCGAGATGGTGGTCCCCGTGGACGACCGGGGCCGGCACACCGACTACGCCGGCAAGTACGCCGGCATGAAAACCGAGGAGAGCAACCCCGTCATCCTGGCCGACATGAAGGAGAGCGGAGCCCTGTTCGCCTCTGAGGACATCGTCCACTCCTACCCCCACTGCTGGCGGTGCAAGAAGCCCATCATCTTCCGGGCCACCCCCCAGTGGTTCTGCTCGGTGGAGTCCTTTAAGGACGCGGCCGTCGCCGCCTGCGAGGACGTGCGCTGGGTCCCCGGCTGGGGCATCGACCGGATGAAGTCCATGATTCAGGAGCGGGCCGACTGGTGCATCAGCCGTCAGCGCCGGTGGGGCCTGCCCATCCCGGTGTTCTACTGCGGGGACTGCGGCAAGCCCATCTGCACCGACGAGACCATTGCCGCCGTGTCCGCCCTCTTCGGCGAAAAGGGCTCCAACGCCTGGTATGAGATGGATGCGGCGGATATCCTCCCCAAAGAATTTGCCTGCCCCCACTGCGGCTCCAAGTCCGGGTTCACCAAGGAGGAGGACACCCTGGACGGCTGGTTTGACTCCGGCTCCACCCACTTCGCCTCCATGCAGAAGGACCAGGGCTTCTGGCCCG